>CAXTEL010000005.1:0-95615 GCA_964243365.1 uncultured Roseomonas sp.
CGATCCACCACGACCCGTCCGGCGCCCGGAACAGCCCCTCCGCGTCGATGGCGCTCGCGTCGTGCTCCAGCCGCCGCCCGCCCGCGTCGATCGGCGTCTCGCTGCGGCCGGGCAGGGGGTTGGGCAGGCCGGTGAGCGGCCGCCCGTCGCGGTCCCTCAGCGCGATGGCGTCGAACACGCGGAAGGTCCGGTTCGCTTCGTCCAGCCGCACGCCGTACAGCGTCGGCGCGGTGCCGGGCACGGGGTAGACGCGCCCGTTCCGGTCGGCGGCGCAGAGCCGGTCGCGCGGCACGCCAGTGATGGCGGGCGCCTCGGCGCAGGTGAAGTTCGGGCCACGGTCGGACAGGGTGTGGACGACGTCGGCCGGGTCGGTCGGGCGGCGGTGCGCGGCGGAGCCGATGCCGACGGTGAGGCGCAGGGTGTTGCCGCCGGGGAAGGTGACTTCGCCGAGGCGGAGGTTGGGGTCGGTGCTGTCGAGGATGGTGATCTGCGGTTGAGCGAGGGCGGGCAAGGCAGTGAGGGAGAGCAGTAGAGCGGAGGCGGCGATGCGGGGCATAGAGAGTTCCGGGATAGCGGGCGGCGGCGCTGGTAGCAGGCCCCGTGCGCGGCGGGCGTGATGGTCACGTGATAGTATGCTGAGGATCAGCGAGTAAAAATCATGGTAGCCGGAGCCCTGATACCATCACGTGCGGTCTCCACCTCTGCTTTGCGCCCATCTCGGCTATGAACCCGGCACCTTAAACTTCGCTGAAGTAGACGAGCCCCACGACCTTAGTGCCGGCTTACATGTACCGACCCCTCAACGAATCCTTGCAAGGTCCCTGCAGAGTGATCTTTACTGATTGTACTGTGCTTTTGCACTCGGAACCACGGCAGTCGGCGTAGCCGGCGGGACGTGGGGAGGATGCAGCATCGCAACGACGGCATCGTTCGTCGCAGCGCATGTCCGGAAAGGGCCGCAGGGCACCTCCGGGGCGCACAGCTCCGACCCGCTCGAAGTGCATGACTACGCCACCACTCTAAGCCTTGAGGGTTCCTGTCGGATGGCTAGTCGCTTTTTGTTCGAGGGTGGGGCGGGGAGGCCGGCCGCGAAGCTGCGCTTTCCACACCGCCTAAAAACGGTAAGCTTGTAAGGGAAGGACAGTGATGCGGACGCCAAGCAAAAACGTGCCAAAGCGGCACGGTGCGGACAGAACCGCCCAAGCCAGGGGGTGATGGCCGTGGGGCTAGCCTTTGCACTCGGAACCACGGCAGTCGGCGTAGCCGGCGGGACGTGGGGAAGATGCAGCATCGCAACGACGGCATCGTTCGTCGCAGCGCATGTCCGGAAAGGGCCGCAGGGCACCTCCGGGGCGCACAGCGCCGTATCGGGCGGGTTAGAGCTAATAGACAGGACCCAATGGACCGCTTGTGACGTCATCGTTACTTCAGCAGGTCAGACGTTTCGGGAACTTGTATTCCGCTTGGCGGGTTGTCCGCGCAAGCGGAAAAGCCTCGAAGTCGGAAACTATTCGTGACGACATAAAGCTGTTCGAGGACACAGAACTCAAAAACCTGAAATCTATTCAATCGAAGCTTGTGCATGGAAGCTTTGTCTTCCAACCCTCGATTGGGATCCCAGCGAAGAAAAAAGGGAAACCGGGATTCCGGCCAACGGTTCTGGCGAAAGTTGACGCTCGGATTGTTCAACGCGCTGTTCTGAATGTGCTGTTGAACGTAGAGGACCTAAAGCCCTACTTCCTAAATCCGTATAGTTTCGGCGGCATAAAAAAGCAGGACGATCAGGACTTCGCCGCGGTTCCAGCCGCAATTCACTGCGTTCTGACCGCCGTAGCCGCAGGCGCGGAGTTTGCTGCCTGCGCCGACATATCAAGTTTTTTTACTAGGATTTCTAAATCGCAGGTAGCAGAGATTGTCGGACGTGCGACAACGTCTCCGGACTTTATGTTGCTGTTCAACGAAGCCATTAAGGTCGAGTTGGAGAACCTTGCCGAACTCCGTGAGAAGGCTGCTGCTTTCCCCATAGAAGACATCGGTGTTGCGCAGGGGAACTCCTTGTCTCCGCTACTCGGCAATGTTGTGTTGCACGAATTCGACTGCCTGATGAACGAAGGCGACTGCCGATGCTTTCGTTATATTGACGATTTCATCATCCTGGGACCTACGGCCGCCACGGTGCGAGCGCGTCTGAAAAAAGCCAAATCCATTTTGAACGGACTGAAAATGGATTTCGCTTCTGATAAAACTTCAGCGGAGCCGATTCCCTTGAGTGGGTCAATAGAATTTCTGGGCATCGAGATTTGCCCCGGTATAATTAGGCCCAGCAGCAAAGCGCGCGCTGAGCTGTTAAGGAAGATTCGGGTGATAGCGGATCATGGCTCGAAATCTTTTCGCGGATTCAAGGCTGGAAAGCAGCTCAAGAAGCCGGATGCACTCATCAACACCTTGCGTAGGATGGATGGAACGGTTCAAGGATGGTCTAAACATTACTGGTTTTGCAATGATCAACTGTTCTTCGAAAATCTGGACAAAGAAGTTTCTGCGATTGTCCGTCAATACCTTGGCTCCTATAGTGCTGCCTTAAGAGGTTCAGCGTCAGGCGCCTCGGCAACTCTTCTAGGTCTCGAAAGGCTAGGCGAACTTCATCCAAAGCACTTCAAATACCCTAAAGTGATGCAGTCTAACAAGTTATCTTAGACAAGCAGGCGATATTGCTGGAACAAGCCGTTCACTAACCATGACGGCGCAAAAATCAACTCGGCCCGGAGTCGCATTAGTATATCGGCAACCGACCAGCGTAGGTTTGCTCCTGCCCGGTCAGGCCGCGAAATCTGTCCGTTTGCCTTCGGCCAAGAACGGCCTCACCTGACTCCTCGCTCCGGGCAGCGGCCAGCGCAGCCGTTCGGCCATCTTGACCAAGGATGATATTCCTATTACAACACGAGGCACCCAGCCAGGGAGCCCCCATGCCCTCACCCCACCCCGCCCCTACACCCCCCTCTCCGACGACGCCTGGCTCGCCCTCCTCCCCTACGTCTTCCCCCGCGCCCCGCAGGGCCGCCGCGTCTCCGACCTGCGCCGCCGCATGGACGGCATCTTCCACCTCGCCTCCACCCCCGGCGCCCCGTGGCGCGACCTCCCCGCCGCCTACGGCAAGCCCGACACCGTCGCCCGCTTCTTCCGCCGCCTCACCCACGCCGGCCTCTGGCCCCGCCTGCTGCGCGCCTCGGCGGCATGGCCCTCCTCGTCCTGATCCGCCGCCCCGGCCTCCGCGCCGCCCTCAACGGCCCGCCTTGGCTGCTCCCCGATCCCCTTTTGTCCGAAACCCTCCTCCGCGCCCCGATCCCCGCCGAAATCCCCCGCCGGCCCGGCCCGGCGCGGGATTACGCCCGCAGCTTCTTCGCCCTCGGCCGCGCCGCCCTCGGCCGCGCCCGCATCCCCCGCTCCGTCCGCCTCGCCTGGCCGTGACGCGCCGCCCCCGCCTTGCCCGCCCCGCCGCGCTGCGGCACATCCGGACGCACTGTTTCTCCGGAAGGCGCCCCCGCGATGGCTGTGAAGGACGTGAAGAAGGTGGTGCTCGCCTACTCCGGCGGGCTCGACACCTCCGTGATCCTCAAGTGGCTGCAATCCACCTACCGCTGCGAGGTGGTCACCTTCACCGCCGACCTCGGCCAGGGCGAGGAGCTCGGCCCCGCCCGCGACAAGGCCCTGCTGCTCGGCATCCGCGAGGAGAACATCTTCGTCGACGACCTGCGCGAGGAGTTCACCCGCGACTTCGTCTTCCCGATGTTCCGCATGAACGCCCTCTACGAGGGCTGCTACCTCCTGGGCACCTCCATCGCGCGCCCGCTCATCGCCAAGCGCCAGATCGAGATCGCCGAGGCCGTCGGCGCCGACGCCGTCTCCCACGGTGCCACCGGCAAGGGCAACGACCAGGTCCGCTTCGAGCTCAGCTACTACGCCCTCAAGCCCGACGTGAAGGTGATCGCCCCCTGGCGCGAATGGGACCTCACCAGCCGCACGCGCCTGATCGAATTCGCCGAAGCCAACCAGATCCCCATCGCCAAGGACAAGCGCGGCGAGGCGCCCTTCTCCGTCGACGCCAACCTCCTGCACTCGTCGAGCGAGGGCAAGCTGCTGGAGGACCCCTGGGAGGAGCCCGACGAGGCGGTCTGGCAGCGCACCATCCGCCCCGAGGACGCGCCCGACACCCCCACCGAGATCGTCGTCGAGTTCGAGCGCGGCGACGCGGTGGGCCTGAACAACGAGCGCCTGTCCCCCGCCGCGCTGCTGACCCGCCTCAACGCCCTGGGCCGCGCCAACGGCATCGGCCGCCTCGACCTCGTGGAGAACCGCTTCGTCGGCATGAAGTCGCGCGGCGCCTACGAGACCCCCGGCGGCAGCATCCTGTACGTCGCGCACCGGGCCATCGAGAGCATCACCCTCGACCGCGAGGCGGCGCACCTCAAGGACGGCCTGATGCCGCGCTACGCCGAACTGGTGTACAACGGCTTCTGGTTCTCGCCAGAGCGGCGGATGCTCCAGACCCTGGCCGACGAGAGCCAGCGCAGCGTTTCCGGCGAGGTCCGCCTGAAGCTGTACAAGGGCAACGCGATCGTCACCGGCCGCCGTTCCCCCGACAGCCTGTACTCCATGAAGCACGTCACCTTCGAGGAGGACCAGGGCGCCTACGACCAGTTCGACGCCCAAGGATTCATCAAGCTCAACGCCCTGCGCCTCCGCCTCGGCGCGATGGCGGGTCGGCGCGGCGGGGCGCTGTGAATGGCCGGGCCTCGGTGCGCACCGGCCGGGGCGGCCTCCGTTGATCCGTCGCCGGACCCGCTCCCGGTCCGCGGCCGCGGCCGCGGCGCGGAGCCGAGATGATCGATCAGCCGGCAACGGGATCGCCGAGCCGTTCCTTCCGGCCCGCGGATCGTCCGGCGATCCCGCGCGCCGCGAACGCGCCCGTCGCGTCGGACATGCTGATCCTCGCCTTCGCCTGCCTGGCCGGCTGCACCAACGCGGTGCTGCTGCTCGGCGCTCGTCGGCTCGACCCATCCGACGTTTCGTGGATGGCCAACGACCCTGCGCAGGTTCAGGTGGCCTGGGAGTTCCTGAGGCACGCGGCGGGCTGGCGCTGGCCGCTCACCTGGCTGGACGGCCTGGGCTACCCGCTGGGGGTCTCGGCGTCGTACCTGGACGTCAATCCCCTGGTCGCGCTCCCGCTGAGCCTCGTATCGAGGTGGCTGCCGACTGACTTCCAGTACCTCGGCCCGTTCGCGCTCGCCTGCCACGTGCTGCAAGCGTACTTCGGGTTCAAGCTGGTCGCGCGCTTCCGCGACGACGCCATCCTGGCCGCCATCGGAAGCCTGATGTTCCTGATGGCGCCGATCCTGACCTGGAGATTGTTCGGCCACTACGCCCTGTCGAGCCAGTGGGTGATCGTCGCCGGGCTCTACTTCTACTTCAGCCCGAAGCTGCATACGGACCTGGCACGCTACCTCGCGCCCTTCGTCGCGCTCTGCTTCCTCGCCGGCGGCATCACCCCCTACATCGCCCTCTTCGCGGTCGCCATCTCGGGAGCGGCGATCCTGCGCGCGTTGCTGGAGAAGCGGTCCTCCGTCCTCGCGGCCTGCCGCGGCGGCGCGGTAGTGGCGGGCGTCACGCTGCTGTCCCTCCTCGTCTTCGGCTTCATCTCGACCGGAAGCACGACCCAGTTCTCGGGAGGCGGGTACACGGAATTCTCGATGAACCTGCTGTCGCCGATCGACCCGGGCGGCTTTCCTTCCCTCGTCCTTCCGACGCTTCCGACGTTCGAGTCCCAGTACGAGGGCTACAACTACCTCGGACTAGGCGTCATCACGCTCTCGGTAATCGTCGTCGCGCGACGGCCGCGCATCCTGTCGAGGATGGCGGACCCCTCGATCCTCCCCCTCGCCATCATGGGCCTGCTGCTCACCATTCTCGCCCTGTCTACCAAGGTGACGGTCGGGCAGCAGGTCGTGGCGGTGATCCCCGCGCCCGAGGCCGTCGTGCGGGCACTAGCGAGCTTCCGCGCCTCCGGCCGGCTGTTCTGGCCGGTTCACTACCTCGTCATCCTCTTCGCCGTGGCGGGAGCCTGCGCCGCGTTCCCGCGCCCGTGGACGGCGCGGGCGCTGCTCCTGGGCGCGCTGGGGCTGCAGATCCTCGACACGGTGCCGCTGCGCGCGGCCGTCTCGGCCCGGGGAGCGGCGAGCCACGCCGACCCGCTCGCTTCCGGCGAGTGGGAACGGCTTCCGCGAGCGCACCGGCACTTGGTCGTCCTGCCGGCCTGGCAGTGCGGTCCCACCCGGACTCCGGGCGGCGCGGATGCTTGGTACTGGTTCGCCCGGCTGGCCGCGCGCACCGGCATGACCGTCAACAGCTTCTACGGCACCCGGCCGTCGCCCGCGTCCGTGCAGACGTACTGCTCGACCATGCCCAGGACGCTCTTCGGCGAGGGACCCGCCGACGACACCGCGGTCGTCGTCGATGATGCCGGCATGCTGCGGATCGCCCTGCGGCCGGGGAATCGCCACTTCTGCCGCGCGGTGGACGCGTTCAATCTTTGCACCTTCGATCCGCAGGCCGCGGCGCGCGCGAGGCCGGCCTTCGTGTCCATGGTCCCGTCCTACCGGCTGGGAACCGCGATCCGGGCCGAGGACCCCGCGAGGGAGGCGGTCCTGGAAGGATGGCAGCCGGGAAGCGCGCCGTCGCTGTGGTCCATGGACAGGTCCGCGCGCGTGTACCTCCGACCGGCGTTCAGCAACGCCGATGCCCTCCACCTCCGGGCCGACTTCGGCATGGTCCTCGTCAGCCCGGTGCATCCCTCGCAGCGAGCGGTTGTCAGCGTGAACGGGGTGACGCTCGGCACGTGGGAGTTCCGGGCGGGAGACCCGTCGATGATCCGCTCCATCGAGATACCGGCCGGCACGTTCGAGAACGGGGAGCTCGCGGTCCTGGGCTTCGAGTTCCCCGACGCCGCGCAGCCCAATCGGATCGGCATCAACGAG
This sequence comes from uncultured Roseomonas sp., assembly GCA_964243365.1. Taxonomy (GTDB): domain Bacteria; phylum Pseudomonadota; class Alphaproteobacteria; order Acetobacterales; family Acetobacteraceae; genus Roseomonas. The sequence goes on from CAXTEL010000005.1 coordinate 7,032, forward strand.
GACGGCAGCACGCTCGCCTGGGCGTTCAGGACGTTCGAGATCGTGTCCGGAAGATGAGGAGGCGAAGCGCCGAACCGCATCTCCCCGCCGCCGGGATCGGCCCGGACCTTCGGCGAGCCCATTCGAGGTCCGTCGCGGCGCGCTTCCCGACGGTAGTGTCTCAGTTTGAAATCGGCTGATTGCAGATAGTTCGGTCGCACCGGCCGTCCCATCCCGATATGCTTGACGCCAAGCACTAGCATGGGAGAAGGCATGTCGTTCCGTGACTACGTGGCAAAGCGCCGTGTGACCGAAACGCCAGCCGGCGATTTCGTGAGTGACGCCAAGCGCGATAGTGCCCTGCCCGACGCTCAAACGTGGGCACAACTCGAAAAGCACCTCCGGCAGCATCGCGCAGCTCCCGAGGCGATCAAAGCGGCTCGTGCGGTATGGCGTGGCTACGCTGCTACGCAACGGCGAGCGGAGAAGGTTCATGCCTAAGGGACCACGCGGGGAGAAGCGCCCCGCTGACGTGATCGGCAACGCCGTCCACGTCATGCGGATCGCCACTGGAGAGGCAGAGGACGGGCCGGACCCGGCTGCGGCTGGCAAGGACGAGGCGGCCGTGTCGATGGGGCGACGGGGCGGGAAGGCTCGGGCGGAGGGGATGACGCCTGAGCGGAGGGCGGAGATCGCCAAGGCAGCAGCGGCGAAGCGGTGGGAACGCCCACAGGAATAATTTTGGGAATATTCTGCTTGCTCTCTATGCGATGACAGGGCACGTTTCGAGGCTACCCGGAACCGCAAGGAAGCGCGCCAATGCCCAAACGAAGCATGGACGACGTGATGTCCTCGTTCCCCTCAGGGATGCTGGACGACTTCGACGAGATTTGCCGGATGGGGCACGCTCGGTATCGCCGTTATCCCGCAGCAGACCTGCTCGAGCACGATAGTCGTGCTGCGGCTGCCTGCACTTACTGCCACATGTACGAGGAGGCTGTCCGGCGCTGGGCAAATCTACCAGGCGTTAAGCCACTTGATATCAAAGGGCGTAAGGTATGGGTGGTTGGTCCAGACATAGTTGTGCGGATGAAGAAGACTGATGAGGACGGACGTGCGCGCAACTACCCGACCAAACAGGATAAAGAGTATGACCGTGGCGCAACATTACCAGGGCTTCCTGAGCCGGCGGAACGGGTGACAGTTGGTTATTTTCTGAATCCCACTCAGACCGAGATTGTACGTGTTCAAGTATCCAAGCCACGTGGGCGTACAATCGAATGGTGCGCCGCAATTGTTCCGGCCTCGCCCGCTACTGGCGGCCGACGTTGGGCGGACGTCACACGGCAACGCGGCTTCGGCTGAAATGACTTTTCGGTGTCATGGAACGCTTTAACCCACACATGCTCGCGCTCGCGCGGGACGCAAGAGGTCTGACCCAGCCTGAGCTGACAGCACTTCTTCCTATAACTCAAGGCACGCTCTCAAAGTATGAGACGGGAGTAAAGCTCCCTCCTGATGAATTTGCCGATATAGCGGGAAATGCACTGGGTTTTCCAAAGTCTTTCTTTTATCAGCCAGATCGACCCTACGGCTTCCCTCCTTTTCATTATCGTAAGCGCAAGAAATTATCGGCTAAAGCCCTTGGCCGTATCGTAGCGGAAATGAATATTCGTCGGATGCACGTCCGCAAGATGCTTCCTTCCTACTCTCTAAAAACGAATCGATTTATTCCAGAGATTGACCGTGACGAGTACAGCAGCTCGAAGAAAGGGCATTTGGATGTAGAGGATGTTGCTCGTGTTGTCCGTGAGGCATGGATGGTGCCAAGCGGTCCTATCGAGAACATGATCGAGTTACTTGAAGAAAATGGAGGTATTGTCATTCCGTGCGACTTTGGCACGGACCTTCTTGATGCTATGAGCCAGCGCATTGATGGTATGCCCGTGCTGTTCTTCGTGAACATACACGCACCTGCTGATCGAGTGCGACATACTTTAGCGCACGAGCTAGGGCACATGGTACTCCACACTATTGCTCTGCAGGATGACGCTGCAATGGAGGCTGAAGCTGATGCTTTCGCAGGCGCCTTCCTTTTGCCAGCAGAAGAAGTCAAACCACAGCTTCGCAGGTTCGACCTTAGGCAGCTTGCGAATATGAAAGGGTACTGGAAAGTTTCAATGGCGGCTATTGCGGTGCGTGCTGATCGACTAGGCCTAATCACGGCTTATCAAAGTCGGACGTTCTGGATGGAAATGAGCCGCTTGGGGTATCGGAAGCGGGAGCCAAACGAACCGGCACGGGAATATCCAGTGTTTCTTAAGCGCATGGTTCAGTATTTTATTAAGGATTTGGGCTACACTCACAAAGATATGGCGATGTTATTAGACCTTCTCCCTGCTGAGTTTGACCAGATGTATGGTGTAGAAACGATGGGCGCTCCTGACCCACGGCCCGGGGCACACCTCCGCCTTGTAACTTAATGCTTGACGCTAAGCATAAAAGTTCACACCATGCTCGCCATGAACAAGCTCTCCCTCGCCAAGCGCACTCAGGTCCTATCCCTGCTGTGCGAGGGAGCGTCCATGCGGTCCATCTCCCGCTTGGCCGACATGTCCATCAACACGGTTGCGAAGCTGCTGGTGGACGCGGGCGAGGCTTGCGACGCTCACCACGATGAGGCGGTGCGCGGGGTTAAGGCTAAGCGCGTCCAGTGCGACGAAATCTGGTCGTTTACCTATGCCAAGGCGAAGAACGTCGCGACTGCTAAGGCCGCTCCGGAAGAGGCTGGTGACACCTGGACGTGGACCGCCCTGGACGCCGACAGCAAGCTTATCGTGTCTTACCTCGTAGGCGGCCGGGACGCGGGCTACGCGCACGCTTTCATGGACGACGTGGCGAGCCGGCTGGCGACGCGAGTGCAGCTCACCACCGACGGGCACAAGCCTTATCTCGCGGCCGTGGAGGGCGCGTTCGGGGCGGACGTGGACTACGCGACCTTGGAGAAGATTTACGGCACGTCGCCTGACAGCGCGCGAGGCCGCTACAGCCCTGCCGAGTGCATCGGCATCCGCAAATCCCGCGTGGAAGGCCGCCCCGACCCGGCGCACGTCTCCACGTCCTACGTCGAGCGTCAGAACCTCACGATGAGGATGCACATGCGGCGGTTCACACGGCTGACCAACGCGTTCTCCAAGAAGTTCGAGAACCATGCTCACATGGTCGCGCTCTACACCTGCTGGTATAACTTTGTCCGCATCCACAAGACGCTGCGCGTGACGCCTGCGATGGCTGCTGGTCTCACGGATCGGCTGTGGAGTATGGAGGACGTGGTTGCGCTGATTGACGCGCGTGAGGCGCCGGTTGCGAAGCGGGGGCCGTATAAGCCGCGCCAGCCGAAGGCGGCATAGACTGGACCTGTTTTAGTTACAGCAGCAGGCTGCCTTGCTCTGGGCGGTGCGCCGATGCGCGGCGGAAGACTGACGTGTCCACGAGCGGTATATCGGGCTTTTTGCCCGCCATCAGATCTTCCACGGTGAGTATCTGGATTTTCAAATGCCGTCCGTGCTCGCTCTCGTAGAAGCCAGCCTTATAGGCTTCGGTTGTCATCGGCTTCGTCGGGGGCGTTAACGTAACGAAAACTCCTACTCTCGCCTTCTCACGCGCCACCACATGCGCGAAATCCCGAACCATGGCCACACTGATGTTCTCTCCCCCCTTAATAGAAATGACGGCCCGCTCTACGGTGCGCCCATCCGGCCGGAAGTAGATCAACCCGTCTATACCACTGTCGGCGCCTTTCTTGCCCCCTTGGAACGGAATGCCGCCAACGCGCGCAACCGCCCATAGCTGAAATTCGTGCTTGTCTCGCCTCGCCAAGTCCCGTGCACCATCGTGGTCGCGCGGAGTGCCATGCACCTTGAAGCGCGCTTTGACGAAAGTCTCTCGTAACCGACGCTCGATTAGGTCAACGGACAAGTGTGTTACGTCAATACCGATCCATTGTCGCTTAAGCCCTTCCGCAGCGAGCACAGCCGTTCCGCAACCACAAAATGGGTCGAGCACGACACCGTTCTCGTCACTGGACGATTTGATAATTCGCGCGAGGAGTCCCACAGGCTTCTGGGTTGGATAGCCAAGTTTTTCCGCATCATTGTCGAGCCACTTCACATCACGATCTATGGCTAGTTGAGAATTATTAACTGTACCCTCCGTGCCTGGTTGGTAAGCCCAAACATCTTGCAATGGAACGCCTAATGTTGGCCGCTGCTTATATTTCGGCCGTCCAGAGGAAGAGAAGTGTATCTCACCTAATTTATCAAGTTCGTCCAGCTGCTGATGTAGCTGCAAGCCTGCGCCGCCGCTAGGAAGCAATTGTTTCAAGGAATCCGGTATGGCCCAGTGCCGCTGCCTTGAAGTCGGATCGTACCCCCGCCACGGCTTTCCGCTTTCGCCCATGCGAACACCCGGCCCCATAATTTCGTTCAGGCGATATGCACCACGTCTATCGGTAAAGCGGAACTCGCCTTCGATGTAGCTCTTAATATGCGGGCCCAGCACTGGCCGCAGTTTATGCATCGTAGATCGCGCGTAGAACAGAATAATATCGTGAACAGGGCCAAACTGGCGCGTAACACTATTGTGCGAAGAACTCCTACGCCAAACGATTTCACTGCGAAAGTTCTCAGCCCCGAATACGCCATCTAATAATACTTTGAGATAATGGCTCGCGGCGGGATCGCAATGCAGATAAAGGGCTCCGTCCTGCTTCAACACGCGATGGAGTTCAATCAAGCGAACTGCCATCATGGCGAGATAGGCCATCATGTCGTTTTCACCGAGCGCCTTACGCAAGGCGTCCAGTAGGTCGGATAGTTTGGTGCTTGGACCCCTCAGAACTTCACCAAACGCCTGCTCAGACTCTTCCGTCCAGTGCCAAGTATCCTCGAACGCCTGCCGCTGAGCGGGGGAGGATTGTCCGGATGGAGCCCGGAAAAGCATGTTGTAGCTGGCAGCGGAATTGAAGGGTGGGTCTAGGTAGACGAGGTCAACGCTCTCGCCCTTGATGTCGCGCCGCAGCACTTCGAGGTTGTCGCCGTAGTAGAGCGCGTTGGACAACCCGGCCTCCCTGGGGCCGGCTGGCCCGTCTCATCGGAAGAGAATCACGGGCTCGCTAGGCCAACAACCTGAACGGAGCGTGAAAGCTCACTGGCCCGAGCGATAAGCGCAGAGCCCGCTAATTTCAAACTGAGACACTACCTTCCCGACCCCTCGCTTCCGCGGCGCGGACGCCGGCCCTATTCTCCACCTGATGTACACGCCGCCGGCCTTCCGCGAGGACGATCCCGACACCCTGCGCGCGCTGGTCGCGGGGGCGCGCCTGGCCCTGCTGGCCTGCAACGGCGCCGACGGCGCGCCGGTGCTGACCCACCTGCCGCTGCTGCTGGACGGCGACGCGCTGCTGGGCCACGTCGCGCGCGGAAACGCGCACTGGCGCGCCCTGGCCGCCGCCGGTCGGGCGGTCGCGGTGTTCTCCGGGCCGGAAGCCTACGTGTCGCCGGGCTGGTACGCGTCCAAGGCCGAGCACGGGCGGGTGGTGCCCACCTGGAACTACGTCGCCGTGCACGCCGAAGGCCCGGTGGAGGTGTTCGACGATCCCGCCCGACTGCGCGACGCGGTGGCACTGCTGACCGCCCGGCACGAGGCGGGACGCACCGCGCCCTGGTCCGTGGACGACGCGCCGCCGGCCTTCCTCGACGCCCAGCTCCGCGGCATCGTCGGCGTCCGGCTGCGGATCGAGCGCCTCGCCGGCAAGCGCAAGCTCTCGCAGAACCGGCCGGAGGCCGACCGGGCCGGTGTGCTCGCCGGTCTCGGCAGCAGCGCTGATCCCCGGGACCGCGAAGTGGCGGGCGCCATGGCGGGGGAGGGCGAGACGCGGCGACCCACCCTCAGCCCGCCGGGCGCGGCGCCCGCAGCAGCAGCGTCAACCCGACCAGCGTGATCGCGCCGCCCGACAGGTCCGCCCAGCCCAGGCGCTCGCCCAGCAGCGCCCAGCCGATCAGCGCCGCCACGGGAGGCGCCAGGAGCTGCAGCGCCGACGCCGTGCTCGCGGGGAAGCGGCGCAGCATCACGAACAGTAGGGCGTAGCCGCCCACGCCGATGGCCAGCACCGAGTAGGCGAAGCCGAGCAGCGTGCGGGTCCCGGCCTGGGTGGGCGGCGCGCCCTCGAACGCGGCGGCCAGCGCGAGCAGCAGCAGGCTGCTCACGGCGCTCTGCCCGAAGGACGCGGCCCACAGCGGCACCCGGCCGCGCGCGGGAGCGAAGGCGAGCAGCCCGGCCGCCTGCGAAGCGGCGCCGAGCAGCGCCAGCCCGAAGCCCAGCGCCTCGCCCGCGCCCAGGCCGCCCGCCACCCGCGCGCTCCCCAGCAGCGCCACCCCCGCCCAACCCAGCAGCAGACCCGCCCAGGCTGCCGCCGCGAAGCGCCGGCCATGCAGCGCCACCTCGCCGAAAGCCACGAACAGCGGCACCGTGGCGGCGATGATCGCGACCAGCCCCGAGGGCACCCGCGCCATGGCCATCCACGAGAAGGCGAGGTAGCCGCCCGTGCCGAGCAGCCCCATCAGCGCCACGCGCCCGAGATCGCCGCCGCGCGGCAGCCGCTGGCCGGAGAACCGCATCAGCCCGTAGAGCAGCGGCGCGGTGGCGGCGAAGCGCAGCGCGAGACCCCAGAGCGGCGGCCATTCCGCCACCACCACCTTGGCCGCGTTGAAGGCCGAGCCCCACAGGAACACGAACAGCCCGACCAGCGCCGCGTCGGCGACCGGCACGCGCGCGCTCAGCCGCCCCGGCGGGCGAGGGCGGCCTCGACCGTGTTTTCCAGCAGGCAGGCGATGGTCATGGGGCCGACCCCGCCCGGCACCGGCGTGATCGCCCCGGCCACGGCGCGCGCCTCGTCGAAAGCCACGTCGCCCAACAACCGGCCGTCATCGCCGCGGTTTATCCCGACGTCGATCACCGCCGCACCCGGAGCCACCCAATCGCCGCGCACCAGCCCCGGGCGCCCGGCGGCGACCACCAGGATCTCGGCCCGCCGGCACTCGGCGGCCGGATCGCGCGAGCGGGAATGCAGCACCGTCACGGTGGCGTCCGCCGCCAGCAGCAGCGCGGCGACCGGACGGCCGACGATGGCCGAGCGGCCCAGCACCACGGCGCGGGCGCCGCGCGAGGTCACGCCCGCCTCGGCCAGCAGCAGCATCACGCCGCGCGGGGTGCAGGGCACCAGCCCCGGCCGCCCGGCTGCCAGCGCGCCGACGTTGAGAGGGTGGAAGCCGTCCACGTCCTTGCCCGGGTCCACGGCCTCGATCACCGCGTCGGCGCCGATGTGCGGGGGCAGCGGCAGCTGCACGAGGATGCCGTCCACCGCCGGGTCGTCGTTCAGGCCCCGCACCAGCGCCAGCAGCGCGGCCTCGGAGATTGCGGCCGGCAGGTGGATGGTCGCGCTGTCCAGCCCCGCCTCGCGCGCCGCGCGGTCCTTGCTGCGGACGTAGACGCCACTGGCCGGGTCCTCGCCCACCCGCACCACGCGCAGGCCCGGCCGGAACGACAGCGCCGCCACTCGCGCCGACAGGACCGCGCGCCGGCGGGCGGCCAGCGAGCGGCCGTCCAGCAGGCGCGCCGTCACGCCGCCCGCGCCAGGGCGGCGGCCAGCGCCGTTGCCTCGCCGCGCACGCGCAGGGTCTTCTCGCGCGCGCCGGCGCCGGCGGTGAGCGTCACGGCCGAGGGCGGCACGTCCAGGGCCGCCGCGAGCGCCGCGATCACTTGCGCGTTGGCGCGGCCGTCCACCGGCGCGGCGCACACCGCGATCCGCAGCCGCGGCCCGTCCACGCCCGGCACCACGCCGACGATGCCCGGGCGCCGGGCCCGGGGCTGGGCCCGTACCCGCACCTCCAGACCCTCGGCGACGGCGCGCCAGGCGATCACAGCAGGGCCGGGTACAGCGTGGTGCCGATGAAGATGCGCAGGGCCTGCAGCAGCAGGATCAGGATCACCGGCGAGATGTCGATGCCGCCGAAGTTGGGCAGGAAGCGGCGGATCGGGCGCAGCGCCGGCTCGGTGATCTTCTCCAGGAAGTCGGCCACGGTCCAGACGAAGCGGTTGCGGCTGTCCAGCACCCCGAAGGAGATCAGCAGGCTGACCACGGCCGCCAGGATCAGCGCCCAGATGTAGAGGCCGATCAGCTGGTCGATCAGCCAGAACAATGCTGCCATCGTGTTCTTCCTGCGGCCCGGTCCGGGGCGGTTCCGCGCGGAGCCCCGCCGCGCTGCCGCGGTGTATGGGGCGGGCGGGCCGCCGGCAAGCGCGCCGGCCGGCCACACGGCCCGCCCGCGCGGTTCGCTTGACGGGGCGGGGTTCGCGCGGGATAAGCCCACCCGCTCGCGGGTACGGGGCTGTAGCTCAGATGGGAGAGCGCCTCGTTCGCAATGAGGAGGTCAGGGGTTCGATTCCCCTCAGCTCCACCACCTACCCGCGTAGCATACTGATCTTGCACAGTAATTCTCCTTAGAGTGGAAACCGGAGCCACCCGGTTTCCACTCGCTGTTCACGGTTCGCGCTCAGGCGGGCGCCCAAGCTGCGTCACTGCGGCTCTCGCTAGGTGCCGTTGACTCGCCTCCTTCGTGTACCGCTCCACCTCCGCCAGCGTCCGGTGGCCAGTGATGGCGGCGATCTGGTGGGGGGTGCATCCCGCCTCGGCCAGCCGTCGCGCGGCCGCCTTGCGTAGCCCGTGCGGGGACAGGCCCTTGGCGATGCCGGCCTTCTCCGCGCAGTCGGTGAACCAGTTGTAGAAGCCGGTCCCGGTGAACGGGTCGCCGTGCTGCGTCACCAGGAAGGCGAGGTGCCCGACCGGGTACGCGGCGATGGCGGTCCGCAGTGCGCCGTGCAACGGGATGGCGAGGCGCCGGCCTGTTTTGCCCTGCATCACGTCCACGCTGCCGTCACGCACGTGCTGCGGCCCCATGCGGATCACGTCGCCGCGTCGCTGGCCGGTGTAGAGCAACAGCGCGAGCGCTAGGTGGGCACGGGTGCCCGGCGGCCAGCGATCCTCGAACGCGGCGATGTCGGCCTCCGTCCAAGTCGCGTAGGGCTTCTTGACGTAGCGCAGCCGCTTCACGTCGCGGGCCGGATTGTCGCGCCGCCAGCCCCGCTCGAAGGCGAACTGCAGCAGGAGCCGCAGCACGTTCAGCAGGGCGTTGGCCTGCGCCGGCGTGGCGCTGCGATCGTCCAGGATCGTCAGCAGGTGCCGCGCCTCGATGCCGGCGATCGGCCGGACCTCGCGCCCCACCAGGAAGCCCTCCAGCAAGCGCCGGTAGGTCCGTTGGCTGGTGGGCGTGAGGGTCGTGAAGCGATGCGAGCCGTACCAAGCAGCGGCGACGGCCGCCATGCTGCCCGGTGCCGCGCGGTCCGCGCCGATCGGCGGCGCCTGCTGCTCGAGCGCAGTCTGGTACGCGGCCATGAACTCCCGCGAGCCCGGCAGGCCGGGGAGCCTGCTGCTGGGGAACAGGGGGCGGCGGAAGTAGTGGTAGGTCCGGCCCTTCTTGGTCACGCGGTGAACGTAGGGCAGGGGAAGGTTCGTCACGGCGCGGCATCCCATTCGTTCGGGGGCGCACAGTGCGCGTCGCGGCGGCTGTCTATCCACGTGTCGAGATCGTCCCGGACCCATCCCTTCACGCTGGCCGTGATCGGCATGGGACCGGGGATGCGGCCGTCCGCCACCTCGCGGTCGAATAGGGACACGCTCAGGTCGAGGTACGCCGCAGCCTTCTCCCGGCGCATGACGCGCGGCCAGTAGGGGTAGACTGCGGAGCCCTTCACGCGTCACTGGCCAGCTGCTGCGCCGTCGCCGGCCGCGGGTTCCACCCCTCCACCTCGCGCACCTCGTTTGCGTCGAGGATTTGGTTCCGCACCGCGATCTCGTGCGCCTTCCAGCGCGCCTCGTAATCACCGCGCATGAGGCCCGACAGATCAACCTCCAGCGTGCAGTCGGCGCTGCTGGCGCCGAACACGGATCGGGAGAACTCCGCCTCGATCTTGCGTGCCCAGGGCGTGAGGGAGAACTGCGCGAACCACAGCGCGGCCTGCTGAGAGTTCGTGAAGGTGTTGTGCGTGTAGTCCTGCACGATCGGCGGCGGCACCTGGAAAAGCCGGCACAGCTCCTCCACCGTGAAGCGCCGTGACGCCAGCACCTCGGCGTCCTCGGGGCTGACACTCATCGGCGCCCAGGTCAGCCCGTCACCAAGCACCATGATTTTCTTCGCGTTGCTCGGCCCCGCGTAGTTCTGGTCAACTTGCGCCCGGAGCCGGTTGAAGGTGTCGGGGCTCAGTGCCCCCGGCGCGCTCAGTACGCCACTCGGCGTTGCGCTGTTCTTCCACAGCGCGCCGGACCACTCGTGAAGCGCAGCCGCATTGCCCAGCACGTCCGGGGCACGGGAGATGCGCGAGCGTCCCACCAGCCCGTCGTCGCTGCGGTCCTTGAGGTGCAGCACCTCGCCGGCGAGGTAGCGCCGCGGCTGTCCCGTGCCGCCCCAGGGCGCGACGTAGCGCGCGACATCGTAGGCCAGCCGCCCGGAGGGGAGCAGGAACACCTGGACGTTGCCCCAGGGGATCGGCAGCAACGCCGTGGGCCGCCCCGCGCCGTCGTACCCCACAACGCACAGCGCGTTGCCGTGGAGCAACGCCTGCGCCATCACCCACTCGATCAGGTCCGGCCAGGTCTGCCAGTCGTTGGGGCGGCGCGTGAGTCGCGCTACGGGATGGTCGCGCAACTCCTCCCGGCCGGTGGATGTCGTCCGGTACACGTAGGCGGGCAGGCTCGCCATGGTGGAGGCGATGGCGCCGACGCACGCCGAGACGGTGGACAGGTTCTCGGCCAAGCGCGGCGACACGTAGGCGCCGGAACTGGTGGGGGCGAGGCCGAAGGCGGCCGCGAAGCCCGGCGGCGAGGATGCCAGGGCGGAGCGCGCCTCGCCCCTCCGCATGATGCGCGCGGCCACTACAGCGTTTCCAAGAAGCGCGCGCGGGCCAGGGCGGCGAGGTTTGCGCCACGGTGGCGCGCCTCCACGCTGGTGGAGGCGTAGGCGGGCCAGGCGTGAACCACGGACACCTCCAGCAGCTCCACGGCTCGCAGCTCGCGCCGGTCGCGGGCTGGCCACGCTTCGTCCTTCACACGGAAGGAGAAGGACATGCCGCCCAAGTCGCGACGCTCGGCCAGGGCCAGCACGTCGCGGCCGAGTTGGGTGTCCGGCACGTCGAGGTCGAAGCGCAGCCCGCGTGCATCCTCCGCGAGCCGCAGGGAGCCGGAGCTGGTGCGGGCCAGCAACCGGCCGGGGTCGTGGTCCACCAGCGCGAGCACGTCGCCCTTGGCGGCCAAGGATGTGCGGAAGGCACCGGGGGCGATCGTCTCGGTAAAGCTGCCAATCCGTGCTTCGGTCTTGTAAACCGCTGCGTAGCCCTCCAGCCGGCGGCCGGCGGCGCGCACCTCGGCAGCAGCACGACGCTCCAGCCCGTCCGGGAAGCGCGCCGGGGACATCATGCCACCCACCCAACCTGCGCCTGGGAGAAGCGGTTGCCCGACTCCCCGGCGCTGTCCATCCTTGAGGTTGTCGAGGCACCGGTGGAGGGATTGGAATGAGCTACAAGGCTGTGCAGGGGCTGCCGCGAGAGGCCCTGTACCAAGTCGCCGCCACTCTGGCGGCCGGAATACTGGCGCACAGGCCGAACGCTTCCGCAGTAACGGCCGCCGAAGTTTTTTGGGAATGCCTGTACGAGACCTTCCCGACAGCGCCGGGGCACCAGCTCTATACGCGAAAAGATGGGGGAGCCCCGGAACACCGTTTCAGCGAAGAGGGGCCGCTTAGCGGCTACGGGGATGTTCCCTGAGAGCTGGACCAGGGCGCACATCACGCGGCCACGTCCCGGATGGCGGCGAAGGACTCCGGGTGCCGCACGCCGATGTCGCAGGTGAGCGCCGTTCGCACCATGACGTTGCCCCGCGAGTAGGGGCCTTCCGCGAACGGGTTCACGAGTACGTCCAGCTCGGACCAGAAGGCGATGATGAGGTCCGACCAATCGCCGTAGATCAGGGCCGAGAGGTTGGTGCCCGTGCCCTTGATGAGGCTACCCGGCACGGTGCTGGTGAAGGCGGCGGGGGTGTTCTGGAACACCGTGGGCAGGCCCAGCGGGTTGCCGGCCGTGTCCTTCATTTTGCCAACCGCGCGGCGGACTTTCGTATTGCTCAGGAACGCCATGTTGCCGCCCGTGGCGTTGGCGTCGTCCACTGCCCCGATCAGGTCGGCCACCGCGTCGTAGGTGAGCGCGCCGCCGTTGGTGCCGATGGACACGGACCCGATGCCCGGCGTGTTGAGGATGCCGCGGGGCTGATTGTTCGCCCCCGTGCCGGCGATCGCGGCGAGGTCCAGCCCCTCGGCCAGCACCTTGGCCTGGTCGTCGCGCACCAGCTGCTCGGCGTCCGGGCTGGTCTGCTGCAGCATGTTGCGCGACAGCTCGGTGATGACGCCGAGGTGCTTCGGCGCGAGCGTGGTACCGTTGAACTCGGGGTCACTGACTGGGAAGGGCGCGTTCTCCGCAGTCCACCCGGCCACCACAGACTTGCTCAGGCCGGGCAGGATCACGTTGCCGCCCGTCAGCCCGCCTAGCACTCGCGCGCCCAGCCGACGGACCACGTTGGCGGCGCGTAGCCGATCGATGAACAGCTCGGCCCTGTAGTCTTCCGCGATCAGGTTGCCGCCCGGTCCGCTGGCCGGCGTGGTTGTGGTCAACACCCGGCGCTCAATCCCGCCGGCCAAGCGCATGTCCCACATCAGGCCCTCGGCCTTGCGGCCGCTGCGGCGCTCCAGTTCGGCCGACAGCTCGCGGGCGCGGCCGGCGCCGGCATCGGTGCTGCCCATCTGCGCGCGAATGGTGTCCAGCAGCCCGACGTCGGTGAAGGCGCGGTCCAAGTCGCGGTCACCCGTGCCGCCGATCGGCGTGCCGGCGGCGCGGCGCTCGGCGTCGTCGAGAACAGACTGGCGCGCGATGCGCTGCTCCAGGGTGTCCAGCTCGCCCTTCAGGGTATCCCAGCGAGCACGCTGTTCGGTGTTCAGGTCGCCGCTCTCGCCGGTCGGCTTGTCGTTCAGCGCACGCATCTCGGCGGCCAGCGCCGCGCGGCGCTCTAGCAGTTCACGAAGGGTCACAGGAAAGCTCCATCAAGAGGGATCGGCCGTCCTCGCGACGGTCGTGGTTGCGGCGTCCGCACCGGGGAAGGTGCCCCGACGCGGGCCATCCTCCCGGCGTCCCGGTGCGGTGGGCCGCGCCGCGCGGCCTCGCGATTTTGCCGAGAGGAATTCACTCGTCGTTTGGGTCGGCGCCCGGTCCAGGCGTCCAGGCAAGCCCGGCGTTGGTGTGGATGCTCCGATAGTGCTCCACCTCGGCGGTAATCCGATCGCGGATGGCGCGAAGGTTGATGTGCTCCACGAAGAACACCTCGCCCAAGTCGTCCTTATCCCGGCTGAAGTTGTACTTGCTGCCCAGCACGACCCGCCCGCTGTAGATCCCCCGCACCACGACCAGCCATTCCTCGCCGTCGGCGCTGGGAAGGCGTTCGCGGATCGAGCAAGCCAGCGGGCCAGCGATACGCGGCAGCACGCCCTGCTCCAGGCTGCGCGCGAAGATGAACAGCGCCTCCAGGTCGTGCTGGTCGAACATACGCGCCGTGCCGCGGGGTGCCTTGGGCGCGCACGGGTAGTAGCCCTTCGCCACGGCGTCGTTGAACGCAACACGATCCAGGCGGGTGAAGCGCAGGGCATCAGCGGTACGGACGGGGGGGTTCTGCATGGACAGCATCCTAGGCTATCCACAAGGTAAGACCAGTGTGCGATTATAACAAGGTATTTGTGTAAGACGTTTAGGGGTTGCTGTCCTTTTGGACCATCCACAGCACGGCCGGACGGGCCCGAGATACAGCGCCCGCCCGGCTGCCCTCCCCTCAGCGCAACGCGCGCTCCTGCTTCTCGGCGTAGGCGGTCGCGGCCTCCACCTGTTCAGCCAAGCGGTCAGCGATCCATTGGACCGCTTGCTGTACGTTGTCGGCTTCCGGGCACTCGCCGCGGCGGAACTCGCCGGTGCGCGCCAGTTCTTGCATCGCGTAGAGCCCGCAGCGGATTTCCATGAGGCATCGGTCCACCTCAATCAGCACCTCGGAGGCGGCGCTCATGCTTCCTCTCCGGTGAAGCGGTCCAGCACCTTGTGCCGGTCCTTTTCGGTCAACTGCGTCAGCCACCGCGGGGCCCGCGCCCCGAGCACTGCGCGCATCTCCTCCGCTCGGTCGTCAACGTAGTCGGCAAGCCACTCGACCGCTTGGCTCTCAGCGGCGTTGAGGTCGTTGGCGCCGGCGTACCGCGCGACCATGCCCAGGGCGGTGGCGCTCTCCACCAATGGGCCAATGAGGTCTTCGACCTCGGCCACGGTCGGCCAGCAAGGTTCGGTTCGCCCCGACAGTGCGGGCGCGTTAGGGTCGACGTCAGCCATAGTCCGGGCATCCTGCGCTCGGGTGGTGGTCAGGCCGGGTGGGAAGGTACGAACTTCTTGCTCGGCCGCTTGCATCTTCTTACACTGCAAGCATTCTGGTCAAGCGAAATGTAAGCAGATGCAAACATGGTGAAATCGGCGATGCTGGCGCTGCGGATCAACCCGGAGACGCGGGAGGCTCTAGACCGAGCGGCGGCCACCGAAGACCGCAGCGTGTCCTACCTTGTGGAGCGCATCCTGCGAGCGTGGCTGGAAGAGCGAGGCTTCCTATCGCAGCCCGCACAGTGAAGGCCACCGTGGCCTTGCTACTCTGCGCTCTGGCGCTGTTCGCCTATCGACTGGCCGTGGTGGAGAACCAGCGGTACGCGATGCAGGTGGGGAGGTGCGCGCCAAAGGACTGGCGCTGCCTGGAGCACGTCCAGACGCGCACGTCGTGGTTGTGGCACGTCTACTATGGCTTGGGTGGCTAGGCCGAACGCGAGGTTGGGGGGCGGCCACATAGGCAAGGTGAAGGGACGCCTCCTGGGAGGCGTCGCCTAGCAGTTAGGCTTTGGGCTTGTGGTCGGCGTAAGCAATCAGCCGCCAGAGGATTTTCGCGTCCGTCGAATGCTGGTGGTGGTTCTGCGGTGGAAGAGGATTTCCCTCCTCAGAAGTAACCTCCCGGCCGCAGCCTAAGCACCGGTAGATGCCTGAATGTGACGCTGCATTCCCTGGAGACAGCGCCCCATCAAATGCAGTGCTCGTGCTTTTTGCGACATACGCGTCGTACTTATAGGTAGCCATGGTCGGTCGTCCCTTTCCGGAACGGAGGTGAAGAACCGCCTTGACCCCGCGAAGAATCACTCGCTAACTGCGAGCACGCACATTGCGGTACCGCAGGCGGTTCCAACGCTTGCGGATGCCACGAGGGCCGGGGGGCCAAATCCCCGGCTGTTCGCGGTTTGATCACCTCTCCAATACCCTGTCCGGAACGAGTCTCACTAGGTGATTCACGGTCTTACTTGGAAACTTTTTTAACCATTGGCGCGGAACTGAGCGTCACCTCGGCGTCATGAACTCCGTGTATGAGTCCGCCGTCATCGGCGCGGTTGCCGGCTTCGTATCCACCGCCTGACGCCCCCGCGGCGTCAGCCCGAAGTCGGCCAGCAGCCACTAGCCTCTTGATGGGTACACAGCCGCATATGCCAGGAAGAGACTGAACAAGCCTTCCGCGATCGCTCTGTCCTCCTTGGCGGACATCCGAGCGAGAGTTTCAGTGACGTTTCCCTTCGCTGTCATACGACGCATGATGTCGCAAAATCGTTGCCTGTGATCGTCGCTCAGCCATCCGATATCTGGATTACTGAGCCGGCTGAACTGATCGTAGGCGTAGCCCAATCGCTGACGAAGGGTGCCCCGGCTAGTCGCGAGGATGTCCACCGAGGTCATGAGCTTCTCGTGGATGTAGTCGACGCTCATGACTGCATGCTCCTGTAGAAATCGCTCCCCGCTACGGGGCTCCTGACCACTGGGGGCATCAACGCACACTGCCGCGAATTGAGAGGATGAAAGTCCCCATGCCGGCGGACGGGGCCGGTGCCGGGGAGCTGCCGAGGGGTCAACATTTGAATTGTGGGGCTGCACGCGAATGCCCCCAGCGGTCAGCAACCCCCATAGCCCTGAGCGATGTTTGGCCCGCTGGAAATCGCTCTCAACTGGCATGGGCCGGGACTGCTTAGGGCGTCACTTTGTGCGTGGAGCAAAAAGCGAAGGGGGGGGGTAGCGGCCCGGCCTCCACCACGAACTTTCTCTCTTGCGATTTATGATGGCTCGACCCCCAGGCGGTCAGAGCCCCCCCAACCCTGAGCGATCTCTGAGCGAGACAGCGCTGCGAGACAAAGCCACTTAGAGGGCCACGTCCTAACCTGGTTGAGCAACAACGGCCCGTCTCCAAGCCCAAGGTGCTGTTCCCCAGCGCCTTGGAGACGACGATGACGGCTCGACCGGACGAAAATCGTGCCTGGCGCGGTCCATGGCTCCCGTGGATGCTGCCGGATTGGAGAGTTGCGGAAGCATCTGCGAGAGATCCCGAGCATCTCTTCTGGTCCGAAGATGCGAAGGCTTACGCCGCACTCTTGGCTGAGATCCTCCGTGAAGAGGAAGAGGAGCGACGGCGCTAGGCGTCGTTTCAGCTTCATCGCGCCGCCCTCCAGGCACGGGCAAGGCGGCGCAGTTCGGCGGCCACCTCGCTCTTCTCCTCGTGGAAGCGGTGCGGATTGCGATGGCACGGGGCGAGGCGACGGACCCGCTCCGCTAGGGCGTCCAGTTCCCAAGGGTGCCCAGGGTGCCCAAGGGTGCCGAGGGTTTCTGTTCTCGCTCCACATGTGCGAGTGCGCGCGTGGTGCATCATGGGTTAGCGTGCCCACCCTTGGGCACCCTGGGCACCCTCGATCGGGCGAAGCCCGATCCCTTGGAGGTAGTCCGAACCCTTCACGGTCTTGTAGCGGAGGCTGCCATGCCGCTCCGCCCACCCCCGAAACCGACTGCGGTTCGCCTCCTGCTCGCCGTTGCGGCCTGCCCATGCATTGAAGTCTGCCAGCAGCTTGCCCGGCCGTTCGGCAAGGCTGGGATCACGGATGCACCGCTCCTCGGCCCACTGTCCGAACACGTCCTGCGCGTCGAAGTAGTCCGCCGTCGCCTCGGCCACCGCGGTCGGCTTCGTCAGCCCGTCCCGCTGCCACGCTAGGCACCCTTTGATCATCCACGCGAGGATCGCCGGCCACTCGGCCTCCAGCTTGGCCTCCAGCTCCCGGTCGGGCACGTCGGGCTTGCGGGTGAACGGCACGATGTTGAAGCGACGCCGCGCGGCCTCGTCCACGTTCCGCAGCACCGGCTTGTGGTTGCCGATGATGGTCAGCTTGAACTGCGGTCGGTAGGTGAAGAAGTCCTGCCGCATGAACCGCGCCGAGACGGGATCACCGCCCGTCATTTGCTTGATGCGCGACTCTGCCCAGGCCCGGCCTTCCTCGGTTTCGGTGGCGCACACCAGCCGGGCGCCGCGCAGCATGGCGAGGTCGGTGGGGTGCTTGTCGCCTTGGCTGGCGGTGAAGGTGTCCATGGCGGCCACGGCCGCGTAGTCGCCCATGATCCGCGACACGGTGTTGAGGAACACCGACTTGCCGTTGCCGCCCGGCCCGTAGCCGAACAGCAGCGCGTGCTCGCGGGTGTCGCCCGTGAGGCAGTAGCCGCACCATCGCTGGAGGAAGCCGATCAGCTCGTCGTCCTTGCCGGTGGCTTGGTTGAGGAAGGCGAGCCAGCGGTCGGGCGGGGCCGCGGTCGAGGGTGAGACGGCAGTGGTGCGCGTCATCATGTCGCCCGGTCGTGCGGGCCGTAGCGCGCCCCGGCGAAGGTCCACGGTGCCGCCGGGCGTCGCCAGCAGGAACGGGTCGCTGTCCCAGGCATCAGCCCGCACGGCGAAGGCGCGGGCGGCGCGGGAGTATCGCTCCACGGCTCCGGCAAAGGCGGCCCGGCCAGTGATGGCGCGACCCGCGAGGTCGGCGCCGCGGTTCATCTCCCGCACCAGGTCGCGTGCCCAGGTGAAGGCCAGGCCGGTGCCGTCTGGCCGCCAGTGCGTGCCCGACCAGGCGTACCAGGCGCCGGCGTCGTGGCAGTAGCGCAGCCCGTCGCGGTGCTTGGCCTCGAAGGCGAGCGCCGCGCCGTCCTCGGTCAGCTCCACCTCGTCGTTGGCGGCCTTGAGCTTCCCGGCCCGGTCCCACGCACGCCGCAGCTCGCGCTCGCCGTCCACGCCGCCCTTCTCGGCCTTCCACGCGGCGGTCTGCGGTTCGCCGTCCAGGGCGTTCAGGAAGTCAGGATAGGCACCTCCCGCACGCTTCACGTCGGCCGCCATCTTGAAGGCTGCGGCACTGCGGCTGCGGTCGGTGCCGGTCGAGGTCCGGCTGCTCTTCTGCCCGGCCGCGCCATCGGCGGCGAAGGCTGGCCCCGCCTCGGTCAGCAGCCATTCCAGCGTGCCCGCGTCCACTTTACGCAGCCCGGTCTGGGAACCGTTGAGCGGCTGGTCCGTCACCGCGAAGTAGCGATTACCCAGGTACAGCTCGATCGCCGGCGGGTGATCGCCGTCACCCTTCCGCTTGAACTGTTTCCCGTGCTCCGTGCCCATTATGGCGCGCAGGGCAGGGAGGTCCGCCGCGTCGAACAGGAAGAACACCTTCACCCCGGTGCTGGAGGGCGACACCTCGGCGTAGGAGGCGAACCGCTGCACCACCTCGGCCGCCCAGGGTGCGAGGTCGCCCGTCTCGCCTCGGCAGGTGTCGAGGTCAATCCCGCCGATCGCGCGGCCGGCGTGGTCGCCCAGCTCCAGCCCGACGCCGCCGGCGCCGAACGGGCGGGGCAGCTGCCCGGCTCGCGCCTCGGCCGCCTCGCGGGTCCCCCAGGTGCCGGACGCGTCTGCGCGGGCCCTCCGTCCATCGGGCGCGTAGGGAACCTTCGTCGGCTTCCCTTCGGTCCCGCGGCCTTCGGTCTGCCATGCGACCCAGCGGGGCAGGGCGGCCAAGTGCGCCAGGGTGACGCCTTCGTGCTGGCCTTCGGCTGCGTCCGGCGCTACACTTCCGATACACCCCGTGAGGTTTCCAGCCGGCTCGTAAGCCCCTGGAATTGCACGGGACAGGTGAGGGGCGGTTTCCGCCCTAAGTTGCTGATACGGCTCGGCTGGGGTTCTCCCCTCAGCTCCACCACCGTCCCGCGTGCTTTCTCTACCTAGAACAAGAGTTTGAGATAGGTCGAGGGGCGGAAAGATCCCACGTGCCTCCGATCTCTGGCTCCCTCACGTCTGGGTGGCAGATGTCTTCGTCGCCGTCCCCG
The DNA here is from genome assembly GCA_964243365.1 of uncultured Roseomonas sp. Taxonomy (GTDB): domain Bacteria; phylum Pseudomonadota; class Alphaproteobacteria; order Acetobacterales; family Acetobacteraceae; genus Roseomonas. The sequence goes on from CAXTEL010000005.1 coordinate 26,448, forward strand.
GCTGCGAGCTCGACAGCGAAGCCGTCACGATCCCAGCCTCACGCGCCTCGGCCCATCCCGCGGGGAGTTGCGGGTTGTCCCGGCGCAGGTCGATGTGGTCCGCTTCGCGGTACTTCGCGGCCTCCGGGCAGGTTCTTCCGCAATCAGTCGAGCAGTCGCCACGAGGGTGGTTGCGGCGGTGGGGTGGTCGGACGGTTGCTCGGGGCGTATCGCGGTGATCCCCGTCGGGCGATGCCGGCCCGCTCGCGTCGTCGTCGATCCGTTTCCACGAACCGGCAGCGGCCATCCCGAGCCGAAACCTTGACCCGCAGCGCCTGTTACGATCCGCATCGTGGACCTATCAAGGAGCCGATCGAAATGAACCAGATCATCTACATCGTGGGTCTCGTGGTGGTTGTGGTCGCGGTGCTGTCCTTCTTCGGCCTTCGGTGATCGAGCGGGCCGCCGACCCGGCCCGCCCGCGACGTCGGGTGAACTCCGGGCACGGGCCCGTCTCGACCTTCCCCATCGAACCCGCATCCAACGCCCGCCCGCGGTGACGGCGCCCGGGTTCTCCCCCAGCCGCATCCCCGCCCCACGAAACCCCGAACACCCTTCACCGCTCTAGGGACGCGTCAGCGCGGAGCGCCGTCCATGTCCGGAACCATCGCCCAGTCGTCCCCCTCGCCGCGCTTTGGGGTGATCCGCGCCATGGCGCGCGGCTGGTGGCTGTTCGGGCTGCGCGGCCTGTCGGGCATCCTGTTCGGCGTCCTGGCCTTGCTGCTCCCGGGCGCCGGTCTGGCCATCATCCTCGCCCTGCTGGCCGCTTGGCTGGCCGTGGACGGCGCCTTCACCCTCTGGCAGGCGATCGCCGGCCCCAAGGAGCGTCACGATGTCTGGTTCTGGGTGGACGGCCTCGCTTCGCTCGCGGCGGCCGCCTTCCTGATCCTCTCGCCGGGCACGTCGGCGCTGGCGCTGGTGCTCGTGGCGGGTGCCTGGTCGATCGTCTCGGGCATCTTCCGGATCGTGCTGGCCTTCCGCGCCGGCAACGTCCTGCTCGGCCTGCTGGGGACCCTTGGCGTGCTGGTGGGCGGCTGGCTACTCGCGGCGCCCGGCCCGGGGTTGCTGGCCCTGATCTGGCTGGTGGCCATCCAGGCGGCGGTCGGCGGCGCGCTGCTGATCGGGCTGGCGTTCCGCCTGCGCCGGGTGAGCAACGACCCCACCCCGGGCTGAGTCGGCGCGGGCGTCAGGGCAGGGCGCGCATCTCCCGCTCGATTGCGGCGCGCCAGGGCGCGTCCGTTGGCGCCTCGGCCAGCAACGCCCGCCACGCTGAACGCGCCTCGCCCACCCGACCGGCGCGCGCTTCCAACGCGCCCGCCAGGAAGCGCAGGCGCGGATCGCGGGGCGCCTCGGCCAGGGCCCGGGCGACCAGCGCCGCCGCGGCCGGGTCCTCGCCTCGTTCCAGCTCCAGTTCCGCGACATCCGCGGCCAGCCCCGGCTCGAAGCGCAGATCCAGAGCCGTCCGCCAGGCCGCCGCCGCCCGGTCCAGCCGTCCGCGCGCGCGCTCCGCGCCGCCCAGCAGCAGCCAGCCCTGGCGCGCCTGCGGGCTCGCCGGGTCGAGCGCCAGCACGCGGAACCGCAGCTGCTCCAGCAGGGCCTCGTCGCGCGCGGCCGCCGCGACGCGCGCTTCGAGCGGCGCGTCGGGTAGTCCGGGCGTGCCGTGCCACAGATACAGGCCCAGCGCCGCCGCCGGGATCAGCAGCAGCGCCGATGCCAGTACGGCGGCGCCCTGGCCGTGGCTCCCCCCGGCCGGGTCCTGGGGCGCCGACAGCATCCGGCGCTGCACCTCCAGCAGGGCGAGCGCGTGCGTGTCCGCCTCCAGCCGGCCTTCCGCCAGCTGCCCGTCCAGCTCCGCCCGCTGCGCGCGGTACAGCGCCAAATCCGCCTCGCGCCGTCCGCGCGGCCGGGCGGGGCGCCAGAGCGACCAGGCGAGCGGCAGCAGGCACGTCGCTCCCAGCGCCAGGAACGCGGCCCAGGTCACGGGACGCCAGCGTCCTCCAGGCGGGCGAGCCGGTCGCGCTCGGCCGCGGTCAGCGCCGGCAGCGCTTCGCGCCGGCCCCGCCGCGACAGGAGGATCGCCGCGACGCCGCTCCCCACCGCCAGCAGCGGCGTCGCCCACAGCAGCGCGGTGGCCGCGTTGAAGGGCGGGCGCAGCAGCACGAAGTCGCCGTAGCGCGCGTGCAGGTACTCGCGCACCGCGGCGTCGGAGCCTCCCGCGGCCACCTGCTCGCGCACCACGACGCGCAGCTGCCGGGCGAGGTCGGCGTCGCTGTCCTCGATGGACTGGTTCTGGCAGACCATGCAGCGCAGGTCGCGGCCGATCCCGCGGGCGCGCTCCTCCTGCGCCGGGTCGGCCAACATCTCCTCCGGCCGGCCGATCGCGGCCAGGGCGGGGGAGGCGAGCGGCCCGCCGGCCAGCACCGCCGCGAGCAGCAGCGCGGGCAAGGCGCGCGTCACGCGTGGCGCCGCAACAGGGGCGCGAGGTCCTGGGTCACGACCTCGGGCGTCACCGGCCCGGCCCAGCGCCAGCGGATCACGCCGGCCCGGTCCAGCAGGTAGGTTTCCGGAACGCCGTATACGCCCCAGTTGATCGCCACCCGGCCGGTGGTATCCGCCCCCAGCTTGGCGAAGGGGTTGCCGCGCCGGGCGAGGAACTCGGCCGCCGCCTTCGGCTCGTCCTTGTAGTTGATGCCGAGCACCGGCACGCCCTCGCGCGACAGGCGCATCAGCTCGGGGTGCTCGATGACGCAGGGCACGCACCAGGACGCCCAGAAGTTCACCAGCACCGGCCGCCCGGCGTCGCGCAGCCCGGCATCGGCGAGCGCGGGCGCGTCCACGCCGGGAACCGGCGTCAGCGCGGAAGGCGGCGCCCGCTGCCCGATCAGCGCCGAGGGCACGCCGCGCGGGTCGTAGGAGCCGTCGCGCAGTCCGCGCAGCATTGCCCAGAAGCCGACCCCGGCGGCGGCCGTGACGGCCAGCGGCGCCAGTAGCAGGACGCGCCGCCGGGCCGGCGACGTTGCCCGCGACGGCGGCACGGACCCGTGAGCATCCGACGCGACCGGCTCCCCGCCGGACGCCGCCGTGCCGTCTCCCCCCGGCGTCATGCCGCCGCCGCCGCCGCGCGCGGCCTGGGTGCCGGCGCCGCCACCCGGGCGCGACGGTCGGACAGCGACAGGGCGCCGCCCAGCGCCATCACCAGCGCGCCCAGCCAGATCCACGGCGCGAGCGGGTTGTGGTGAAAGCGGAACACGGCGCGGCCCATCCCCTCCTCGCCCAGCACCGCGTACAGGTCCGAGGCCGGCGTGGTGTGGATCGCGGCTTCCGTAGTGTTAGTCCGCTCCAGCGGGAAGAAGCGCCGCTCCGGCTCCAGCACCGCGACCGGCGCGCCGTCGCGCGTCACGACCACCGTGGCCCGCCGGCTGGTCCAGTTGGGGCCGATCACGTCGCGCACCCCGGTCAGCGTCCACTCGTAGCCGGCCAGCGTCGTGGACATCCCCGGCCGCAGCGCCACCAGCCGGTCGGTGGCCAGCCCCATCCCCGCCAGCCCGGCCACCAGCAGCCCCAGCCCGGCGTGGGCGACGGCGCCGCCCCAGGCGGCCCGCGGCAGGGCCAGCGCCCGGCCCAGCGCCTCGCGCGGCCGCGCCCGCAGCGCCAGCCGGCCGCCGAGGTCGGCTACCGCCCCGCCCACCAGCCACAACGCCGCGGCGAAGCCCAGAGCCGGCCCGATGCGCTGCCCGGCCAGCGCCAGGCACAGCAGGAAACCGCCCGCCGCCAGCAGCGCCGCCCACCACAGCCGTTGGATCACCGGCCAGGAGCGCGCCCGCTTCCACGACAGCAGCGGCCCGGCGGCGGTGGCGGCCACCAGCGGCGCGGCGAGCGGCAGCAGCGCGGAATTGAAGAAGGGCGGCCCGACCGAGATCTTGGTGCCGAAGGCGAGGTCGGCGAACATCGGGTACAGCGTGCCCATCAGAACCACCGCCGCGATCGAGCAGAGCAGCAGGTTGTTCAGCACCAGCGCCCCTTCGCGCGACAACGGCGCGAAGCGGCCGGCCGGTGCCATGACCGGCGCACGCCAAGCGAACAGGGCCAGCGCGCCGCCGAGGTAGACCGCCAGCAGCGCCAGGATGAACACGCCGCGCGCCGGGTCGTTGGCAAAGGCGTGCACGGAATTCAGCACGCCCGAGCGCACCAGGAAGGTGCCCAACAGCGACATGCCGAAGGCCAGGATGGCCAGCAGCACCGCCCACACCTTCAGCGCCTCGCGCTTCTCCACCACCACCGCGGTGTGCAGCAGCGCCGTGCCCGCCAGCCACGGCAGCAGGGAAGCGTTCTCCACCGGGTCCCAGAACCAGTAGCCGCCCCAGCCGAGCTCGTAGTAGGCCCACCAGGAGCCCAGCGCGATGCCGACGGTGAGGAAGCTCCAGGCGGCCAGCGCCCAGGGCCGCACCCAGCGCCCCCAGGCGGCGTCCACCCGGCCCTCGATCAGCGCGGCGACCGCGAAGGCGAAGGTGACGGCGAAGCCGACGTAGCCGGCGTAGAGCAGCGGCGGATGGAAGGCGAGGCCGGGGTCCTGCAGCACCGGGTTGAGTCCCTGGCCGTCCGGCGGCGGCGGCCACACCCGCGAGAAAGGGTTGGAGGTCATCAGCACGAACAACAGGAAGCCCAGGCCGATCATCCCCAGCACCGCCAGCACCCGCGCCCGCAACGCTCCCGGCAGCTCGCCCCCGAACAGCGCCACGGCGCCGCCGCACAGCGCCAGGATCAGCACCCACAGCACCATGGAGCCCTCGTGGTTCCCCCATGCGCCGGACAGCTTGTAGAGCATCGGCTTGGCGGAATGGCTGTTCCGCACCACCGACAGCACCGAGGTGTCGTTCGCGGCGAAGCACCACAGCAGCGCCGCGAACGCCGCGCCTACCGCCAGCAGCGTGCCCCAGGCCAGCGCCGGTGCGGCGGCGACCAGCCGCGCGTCGCCGCGCTGCGCGCCCACCAGCGGCAGCACCGCCTGGGCGAGCGACAGGATGCAGGCCATGGCCAGCGCGAAGTGTCCGAGCTCGGCGATCATGCGGGAAGAAGTTCCTCAGCCGCCCCGAACGGGAGCAGGGGCATCGGCGGGGTTCAGCGTGTTCCAGGTGGCGGCCGGCGGCGGCGCGCCCTGCTCGGGCTGCCAGTGCCCGGACCGCTTGAGCGCGTCGGCGACCTCGGGCGGCATGTAGCTCTCGTCGTGCCGGGCCAGCACTTCCGATGCGCGGAACGTGCCGTCGGCGCCGAGCCGGCCCATCGTCACCACGCCCTGCCCCTCGCGGAACAGGTCCGGCAGCACGCCGACGTAGGAGACCGGCACCACGCTGCGGCCGTCGGTCACCCGGAAGCTCGCCTCCGGCCGGCCGTCCTCCGCGTGGCCGCGCGCCAAGCTACCGTTCTCCACCAGCCCACCCAGCCGGAAGGGACGCTCGTCGGCGCCGATCGCGTGCGCCGCCACGTCGCTGGGCGAGCGGAAGAAGACGAGGTTGTCCCGGAACGCCGCGAGCGCCAGGGCGGCGGCGCTGCCCAGGCCCAGGGCGCACAGCCCCAGCGCCCACATCCGGCGCCGCTTGCGCGACAGGCTCACGGCGCGTTTCCCCCGAGGGCGGCGAGCGCCCGGCGCGCCGCCCGCTGCCGCCACGCCGCGCCCGCCACCAGGGCGCCGAGCACCAGCGCCGCGGCGCCCCAGGCGACCGAAACGTGCCACCAGTGCGGGGTCATGCCGGCGCCCCGTCCAGCCGCCGCGCGCGCGCGAGGTGCTGCGATCGGACGCGTTTCTCCATGACGGCCGCCCGGGTGCGCGACAGCACGATCGCGGCGACCAGCAGGGTGAAGCCCAGCGCGTTCACCAGCAGCGGGTACAGGATGTCCGCGTGCAGCCCCGGCGCCGCCAGCCGGGCCACCGAGGCCGGCTGGTGCAAGGTGTTCCACCAGTCCACCGAGAACTTCACCACGGGCAGGTTCACCGCCCCCGCGAGCGCCAGGATCGCTCCCATGCGCGCGCCGCGCTCCTCGTCCTCGAAGGCGCGCACCAGCACGGCGTGGCCCACCCAGAAGAAGAACAGCACCAGCACCGAGGTCAGCCGCGCGTCCCAGACCCACCACGCGCCCCACATCGGCCGGCCCCACAGCGAGCCGGTGAGCAGGCATAGCGCGGTGACTGCCGCCCCCACCGGCGACAGCTCGCGCGCCGCGAGGTCGGCCAGCGGGTGCCGCCACACTAGCGCGGCGGCCGAGCACGCGGCCAGCGCCGCGTAGCCACCCATCGCCAGCCAAGCCATCGGCACGTGGACGTACATGATCCGCACGGTCTCGCCCTGCTGCCAGTCCGGCGGCGACCACAGCAGCCCCCAGGTGGCCCCGAGCGCCAGCACCGGGAGCGCCGTCGCCCACAGCCACGGCATCGCACGCGCCGTCAGCCGCAGGAAGCGGCCCGGGTTGGCGAGGCGGTGCCACCGTCCGGCGCGGGACGCGGGGCGGCCGCCGGGGGGGATGGGGCTGGAGGAAGCGCTCACGCCCGCTAATTAGGGGCAACCCGCCCAGGATTGAAGCGCCCGGGCATCCGGGCTTGGATGCGCGGCCGCGCGAGACCGAGGGAGCCGGAGCCGCCATGCTGTTCGCCATCCAGTGCGAGGACCGCCCCGGGGCGCTCGAGACCCGCCTCGCCGCCCGACCCGACCACCTCGCCTGGCTGGACGGCCAGGTCGGGATGCTGGTGCTGGGCGGCCCCGTGCTGGACGCCGAGGGCAAGCCCTGCGGCAGCCTGCTGGTGATCGAGGCGACGGACCAGGCGGCCGCCGAGCGCTTCGCGGCCGCCGATCCCTACGCCGCCGCCGGCTTGTTCGCGGCCACGACGATCCGTCCCTTCCGCGGCGTGTTCAAGGACGGTGCCCGGATCGGCTGAGACCGCACGCCTTGGCCCGCTGGCTGGTGAAGAGCGAGCCCGACGCCTTCTCCTGGGCCGAGCAGGTCCGCGTCGGCGTCGAGCCCTGGACGGGCGTGCGCAACGCCCTGGCCGCCCTGCACCTGCGCGCCATGGCGTTGGGCGACCGCGCCTTCTTCTACCATTCGATCGCCGGCCGCGAGATCGTCGGCGTGGTCGAGGTGGCCCGCGCCGCCTACCCCGACCCCACCGACGCGAGCGGCCGCTGGTGCTGCGTCGACGTCCGCGCCGTGGGCCCGGTGCCGCGGCCGGTGACTCTGGCGGCGATCAAGGCCGAGCCGCGCCTCGCCGGCCTGGCGCTGATCCGGCAGTCGCGGCTCTCGGTGATGCCAGTCGGCGACGAGCACTGGACGATCCTCGCTGCGATGGGCAGCTGGGAGGAAGGAGCGTGACGGCGGCCGGCGAGCGCGTCCCGTGCCGCCTGGACGACCTGCCCGACGGCGAGGCGCGCGGCTTTTCCGCGGCGCCGGCCGGCCACACCGGCCTGTTCGCGGCGCGTCGCGGCGGCGGGGTGCGCGTGTTCCTCGACGGCTGCCCGCACCCCGGCCTGCCCCCGGACGCTGTGCCCGGCCGCTTCCTCGACGCGGCCGGCGGCCCGGTGGCGTGCGGCGTGCGCGGGGCGCTGTTCGCGGTGAGGGACGCGACCGCTTCGCCGGTCCGTGCAGCGGCGACGCGCCGGATGCGGTGCCGGCGACGGCGGGCCCGCGGCAGCGCCCCGGGCCGCCGCGGCGGCGCCGCATTCGCGACGCGAGATCGCCGCGGCGCGATGGTCCCCTGACCTTCGGACCGCAAGGTTCCCCCAAGGAGGTTGAGATGCGGAAGCTTCTCCTGATCGCGCTGCTGGCACCGCTGCTCGGGAGCGCCGTAATTCCCCCGGGCGCGGCCGTCGCCGCCCCGCCCGCGGCCGTCGCGCCGGCGCCGGACGCCGCGCCCCTGCTGCTGGAAGCGCAGTACTACCGGCGCGATCTGCCGCCGCGCCAGTACCGTCGCGGCCCGCCGCCGCGCCGCTACTACGACGGGCGCTCCTACGGCGGGCGGTCCTACTACGGCGGTCGACCCTACGCGCAACGCCCCTACGGCCCGTCGCCGCGCCGCTACTACCGCCGCTGAGCGAGCGCGGGCGGGCAACCCCGCGGCGTCCGCTTGACGCGTCTCCCGCGGGCGGTCCCAATCGAGGCGAGGCGGAGAACCCCGCCCGCCGGGAGAGAACGCGATGTCCGACGACGCCCTGATCGTCGTGAAGCCCGCCGTCGCGGCCGGCACGCACGTGGATGCGGCGAAGCGTCGGGCCATGGTGGACGCCGCCGCGCGCGACCCGGACGCCTTCTGGCGCGGCGAGATGCACCGCGCCGCCTGGATGCGCGAGCCGACGCGGATCAAGAACGCCTCCTTCACCGGAGACGTGGCGATCCGCTGGTTCGAGGACGGCGTGCTGAACGCTTCCGTATCCTGCCTCGACCGCCACCTCGCGACCCGCGGCGACCAAGTGGCGCTGATCTGGGAAGGCGACGACCCGGCGCGGGACGGCCGCGTGACCTACCGCGAGCTGCACGCGCGGGTGTGCCGGCTGGCCAACGGCCTGCGCGCGCTGGGCGTGCTCAAGGGCGACCGGGTCACGATCTACCTGCCGATGATCGTCGAGGCCGCGGTGGCGATGCTGGCCTGCGCCCGCGTTGGCGCCATTCATTCCGTGGTGTTCGGCGGCTTCTCGGCCGAGAGCCTGGCGTCGCGCATCCAGGACTGCGAGAGCACCCTGCTCATCACCGCCGACGAGGGCCGCCGCGGCGGCCGCGCGGTGCCGCTCAAGGCCAACGCCGACGAGGCGCTGCGTTCATGCCCGAACGTCGCGCACGTGATCGTGGCCGCCAACACCGGCGCCGCAGTGCCGATGCAGGACGGCCGCGACCTGCGCTGGGACGCGCTGTGCGACGCGCAGGGCGCGGAATGCGAGCCCGAGCCGATGGGCGCCGAGGACCCGCTCTTCATCCTCTACACCTCCGGCTCCACCGGCAAGCCGAAGGGCGTCCTGCACACCACCGGCGGCTACATGGTGTGGGCGTCCTTCACCCACGAGCTGGTGTTCGACTACCGGTCCGGCGAGGTCTACTGGTGCACCGCCGACGTCGGCTGGGTGACGGGGCACACCTACATCGTGTACGGTCCGCTCGCCAACGGCGCGACCTCGCTGATGTTCGAGGGCGTGCCGTCCTGGCCCGACAGCGGCCGCTTCTGGCAGGTCGTCGACAAGCACCAAGTGAACATCTTCTACACCGCGCCCACCGCCATCCGGGCCCTGATGCGCGACGGCGACGCGCCGGTGCGGAAGCATTCCCGCAGGTCGCTGCGCGTGCTCGGCTCGGTGGGCGAGCCGATCAACCCCGAGGCGTGGCTGTGGTACTATCGCGTGGTCGGCGATGAGCGCTGCCCGGTCGTGGACACCTGGTGGCAGACCGAGACGGGCGGCCTGATGATCGCCCCCCTGCCGGGCGCGGTGGACCTCAAGCCCGGCTCGGCCACCCTGCCGCTGCCCGGCGTGTTCCCGGCCCTGGTGGACAACGAGGGCCGCCGGCTGGAAGGAGTGGCGGAGGGCAACCTCGTGATCACCGACAGCTGGCCGGGCCAAATGCGCACCGTGTTCCGCGACCACGCGCGCTTCGTGCAGACCTACTTCTCCGCCTTCCCCGGCACCTACGCCACCGGCGACGGCGCCCGCCGGGACGCCGACGGCTACTGGTGGATCACCGGCCGCGTGGACGACGTCATCAACGTGTCCGGCCACCGCATGGGCACCGCCGAGATCGAGAGCGCGCTGGTGGCGCACCCCAAGGTTGCCGAGGCCGCGGTGGTCGGCACGCCGCACGACATCAAGGGCCAGGGCATCTACGCTTACGTCACGCTGAACTCCGGCGAAGCGCCGTCCGAGCCCCTGAAGCGCGAGCTGGTGACCTGGGTGCGCCGGGAGATCGGCCCCTTCGCCGCGCCGGACGCGATCCAGTGGGCGCCGGGCCTGCCCAAGACCCGCTCGGGCAAGATCATGCGCCGCATTCTGCGCAAGATCGCGGCCAACGAGACCGAGGGTCTGGGCGACATCTCCACCCTCGCCGACCCGACCGTGGTGGAGGAGCTGATCGGGAACCGGGTGGGCTGAGCGGCTCCCATCCGGGCGTTGCGCCGGGAACGGCCCGCCGTGCCGGCACGGCGAAGGCCGCGCGGACCCGTCGACGGGCGCGGTCCCGGCGACGGGTCCGCGCGGAGCGCTCCCCCGTTCCGGCAGCGCGGCGAGGGGGCAGGGGTGGTTGCGCTCCGCCGGCAGCGGAGCACCATGCGGCCCGATGTCCGAACACGCCCCGCCGGTAGACACCGCCCGCCTCATCCTGGTGTTCGGGGTGACCGCCTTCGCTTCGGCCCTCACGCTCCGCGCCCTCGATCCGCTGCTGGTCGGCGTGGCGGCCGAGTTCGAGGCAACGGCCGGGCGCGTGGCGCTGCTGGCCTCCGCCTTTGCCCTGCCCTACGCGCTGATCCAGCCCGTGCTCGGCCCGGTGGGCGACGCGCTGGGCAAGCGGCGGGTGATCGTGGCCTGCGCGCTGGTGCTGGCGATGGCGCTGCTGGGCTGTGCCCTCGCGCCCTCGCTGCCGGCGTTGTTCGCGGGCCGGGTGATCGCTGGGCTGGCGGCGGGTGGCATCATGCCCCTGGTGCTGGCCACCTTCGGCGACGCGGTGCCGCTGGCCCAGCGGCAGGTGGCGATGAGCCGCATCCTGGCCTGGGCGATCGGCGGGCAGGTGGCGGGCGGCGCCCTGGCCGGCCTCGCCGCGGGGTACGTGGGCTGGCGCGGCGTGATGGCCGTCTGCGCCCTGGCGGCGTTGGCGGGCGGCCTCGTGCTGTGGCGCGACCGCCGCCGGGCGCCCGAGCGGCCGGCGGTGCGGGTCGATCCCGTCACGGCGCTGCTGCGCTACCGCGAGATCCTGGGCAACCCGGCCGCCTGGCCGCTCTTCTCGGGGGTGGCGGTCGAGGGCGCGCTGGTGTTCGGCATGTTCCCCTTCCTCGCCGTCCTGCTCCTCGCCCGCGGCGTGGGCGGCACGGCGGAGGCGGGGCTCTCGCTCGGCTGCTTCGGGATCGGCGGCTTCGCCTACGCAGCCCTGGCGCCCTGGCTGCTGCGACGCTTCGGGCAGGCCAACATGCTGCGCCTGGGAGGCGGCACCGCCGCGGCCGGGCTGCTGGGGGTGGCCGCCGCCGACGGCGTTTGGGCGCTCGTCGCGGCCAGCCTGCTGCTGGGGCTGGGCTACTTCACCATGCACAACAGCATACAGGTGCGGGTCACTGAACTGTCGCCCACGGCGCGCGGCTCGGCGGTGGCCCTGCACGCCTTCTCGTTCTTCATGGGGCAGTCCTTGGGGCCGGCGATCTTCGGTCTCCTGCAGGGCAGCTTCGGGCCTGTGCCCGCGCTCGCGACCTGCGCCGCCGGGACGGCGCTGCTCGGGTTGTGGCTGGGCTCGCGCCCGCCGCCCGCCCCGACTCCGATTCGCGAACTGAACGCGGCATGAACATCGGCGCGAGGTAACGAACGAGAGCAATGGTCTAGAGCGATTCGCGTGGGAACGACCCGCGCCCCGCGATCCGCGCGAGCATACCTAGGGCTGGTGTCCCCGGGGTCTCGGGAACACCACGGCGTTCGCGGATGTTCCGAGCGACGCGCCCGATCGACCGGCGCTTCAGAAATCGCTCGCCCGGCCCTTGCTCTCCCAATCGCCGTAGCGTGTCGGCTCCGGTCCCTTGGGCCCTCCCACCTCGCCCGGCACGGGGGCGGGCAGGGGCTCGCCGCATCGCGCTTCCTCCCGGGTGGCCGCCGCACCACGCGGCGGGCCGGGAACGGCGGGCACCGGGGGAAGCCCGGGTCTGACTGTGGGTTCGTCGGTCATGCTGGGGGATATGGGGCCGGTCGGGACCCGATGAAGTCGCTTCCCGCGGCACCCCCGCCGCGCCAGCTCGCGTCGGGATCGCGCGGCGGCGGGTAAAGATAAGGAGCTGGGCCACCAGCGTGCCGCGCTGCCGGTCGAGCATCTCGGCTAATGGACCGGTCGGGGCGAAGGGGAAAGCCGTGGGCTCCACGCCCTCCGGCGCCCACAGAATGGCCCGTCGCCGCGCGCCGGCGGCCCAGCCCAGCGTGCCGGACACCGTGGGCCGCGACGGGCGCAGCCGGGCGGCGGCGCGGGTGACGTGCCGCTCCCGCGCCACGGCGTCCAGCACCTGGAGCAGGTTCAGGGCGGAATGCCACGGGTCGATCATCACGCGTCGCGGGGTGGCGGCTCGCGCGCCGCCGCGGGGGCGCCGACGGCGATCGCCCCGCGGCGCGCGTCGATTCGCTGGGTCACCCGGTGGCGGCGCGGCGGCGCGACGGCGCGGCGGCCGGCCCGAAGGCCGCTCCCGAGATCGGTCCGGGTCGACCCGCCGGGACCCCGCCCGCCCGGCTGGGTCAGGTGGGCGGCGCCACACCGTCCTTGCCGACCACCACCCGGGCGGCCGAGAGCTGCCCGTCCGCGCCGGGCATCGCGTTGATGAACACGGCGGCGCCGGGCACCAGGTCGGCGCGCGCGGCCGGGATCGGCATCACCAGCGGCGTTTCGGGGGTCACCCGCACCTTCACGCTGCGCCCCTGGATGCGCAGCGTCAGTTCGCGGCCGCCGCCGCTCTCCACCACGGCCTCCACCGGGCCGTCGTTCATCGAGGTGTTCGGCGCCAGGTCCCAGGCGAACTGCCGCTCGGTGATCTGCACGCCGGGCGGCAGGACGGTGATCGCCACGGCCCGCAGACCCTCGCCGGCGTCGGGCTCGGCCACCACGCCGACGGAGGTACCGGGCGTGATGTCGGCCAGCGTCACGCGCCGCAGCGCCGCGACCGTCAGGGGCTCGGCGAGGTTGACCACGGCGCGGCCGCCCTCGCGGGTGGACACGGTCAGGACGTTGCCCTCCAGCGAGGCGACCGTGCCGCGCACCCGCGTCGGGGCGGTGGCCTGCGCCAGGGCGACCGGGCCGCCCAGCGCGGCGATGCCCAGTGCGGCGAGCGTCCCGAGGGCGACACGGCGATGAAGGTTCGACAAGGGTCTGGTACTCCCGATGCGTATCGCGTGGGCGAGGAACGTCCGCCGCCGGTCGCCGGGGGACCGGGAGATGCCCGATCCGCGACGCCCGCCGGCGCGCGTTCGCGCCCCGCCCTGGTCGCCTCCCTGGGCCGAAGCGGACGCGGTGTCTAGGCCGGCTCTCCGGCCAACTCCTCCGACGTCGCGGCGATCCCGCGCGCGCGGAGAGCTGCGGAGAAGCCCGGATTGGCGGTGAGCACGCACAGCGGCACGGCCAGCAGCAACCCCAGCAGGAAGGGCGCGCCCCAGAGCGGCGCGGTGCCGGACGCGCCCGCCAGGGCCGCCGCGCAACCGAGCCCCACGGCCGTGTGCGGCCACAGCAGCCGCGCGGCGTCGCCCCAGCGCACCCCGCGCTCGCCCCGCTGCTGCGGCGCCCAGCCGCCGCCGTGCCCGAGCGCCAGGGCGACCAGCACGAAGGTCTTGTTCAGCAGGCTCACCGGCTCGAACAGCTGGGTGAAGGCGATCTCCGCCGCCGCGCCGCGCGCGAAGGCCACCCGCCCCCCGTGTCGCGCCGCGCGGCGGCGCGACAGCAGCACGGCCGCGTAGCCCGCCAGCTTGGGGGCGAAGTAGCACAGCCAAGTCGCCACGGTCGCCGCGAGCAGCGCCCCGGCCGGTGTGACCGCGCCATCCCCGGTCGCGGCGTTGCCGACCGCCGCCGCCAGCAGCAGCACCCAGCACGGCGCGCCCGCGAACAGCAGCATCGCCTGCGCCAGCTGCCACCGCCCCATCGGCCGCAGCCCCGGCGCGCGCAGCAGGTGGCGGTACTGCATGTTGCCCGCCGCCCACCGCCCGTCGCGGCGAAGGAACTCCGGCATCGCCGGCGGGCTGCCTTCCAGGCTGCCCTCGTCGTCGGGCAGGCAGCGCACCTTCCACCCCGCCGCCTGCAACCGCACCGCTTCCAGCTGGTCGTGCGACAGCACTGCGTCGCCGTCCGGCAGCGGGCCGAGCCGTGCGTGGGCGCGGAAGGGCGCGATCCGCAGCGCGGCGTTATGGCCCCAGTACGGTCCCTCGTCGCCCTGCCACCACGCCTGCCCAGTGGCCCAGGCGCGCATCCCCGCCCGCATCCCGAACTGGAACAGCCGCGGGAACGCGGCGCGCGCCGGCCGCCCGGCAATCAGCGGCTGCACCACGGCCAAGCGCGGGTCGGCCTCCATGCACCTCACCAGCCGCAGCACGGCGGCGGCCGACATCGCGGAGTCCGCGTCCAGGCACACGAACAGATCCAGCCCCGCCGCGCGGCGGTCGAGGAACTCCATGACGTTGCCGGCCTTGTAGCCGCCCCCGCCCGCCCGGCGCCGGTAGCGCAGCGCCGGCCCGCGCCCGGCCCGCACGGCCGCGTGGACCGCGACCGCCGCTTCCTCCCGCGCCGCGAGCGCCGGGTCGCGCGTGTCGGACAGCACCCAGGCCACGAAGCGGTCCCCCGCACCGGCCGCCTCCAGCCCGTCCAGCAGCCGCAAGAGCGGCGGCAGCACCACCGCCGCGTCCTCGTCCCGCACGCAAGCCAGCAACGCCGTGCGCAGCCGCGGCGGCGAGGGAGGTGCGGCGCGCAGCTGCGGCATCACCGCCGCCACCGGGTCGCGCGCGCCGAGCAGGAGCGCGAGGCCGAGCAGGGCGTTGGCGGCGCTGATCGCCGTCCAGGGCAGGGTGCCGAGGTAGGCGAGCAGGATCACCGCTTCCCAGCCGGTCCAGCCGCCCGGCGCCAGGACCCGCAGCAGCAGGTGCAGCAGCCCCGCCGAGACCGCGAGGCAGAGGAGGAGGAAAGCCGCCCTGCGCGCCCCGGGTCGCTCGGCGGCTTCCTCGGGCGGCGGCGCGGTGCCTCCGCCGCTCAGCCGACGGCCAGGCCGCGCCGCCGTGCCCAGGCCCCGTACAGGCGCGGCCCCGCCAGGGCGAGCAGCGCCAGCAGCAGGATCGCCAGCGACACCGGCCGCGTCACGAACACGCTCCAGTCGCCCTGGCTGATGGTCAGCGCCTGCCGCATCGCCTGCTCGGCCATCGGACCCAGGATCATGCCGATCACCACCGGCGCGGTGGGGAAGTCGAAGCGGCGCATGAACATGCCGATGGCGCCGATGACGTAGAGCAGGATCAGGTCCACGACGCTGTTGGAGATGCCGTAGGTGCCGATGGTCGCGAATACCAGGATGCCGGCGTAGAGCTGCGGCTGCGGCACCTTTAGGATACGCGCCCACAGCCCCACCAGCGGCAGGTTCAGCACCACCAGCATGACGTTGGCCACGTACAGCGAGGCGATCAGCGTCCACACCAGCTCGGGCTGCGAGGTGAACAGCAGCGGCCCGGGCTGGATGCCGTAGGACTGGAAAGCGTTGAGCATGATCGCCGCGGTGGCCGAGGTCGGCAGCCCCAGCGTGAGCATCGGCACCAGGATGCCGGCGGCGGCCGCGTTGTTCGCCGCCTCCGGCCCCGCCACGCCCTCGATGGCGCCGGTGGTGCCGAACTCGTGGGCGTACTGCGGCTTCACCAGCCGGCGCTCGGCGTAGTAGCTCAGCATGGTCGGCATCTCGGTGCCGCCGGCGGGCATCACGCCGAACGGGAAGCCCAGCGCCGAGCCGCGCAGCCACGGCCAGATCGAGCGCCGCCAGTCCTCGCGGCTCATCATGATGTCGCCGACCTCGCGCACCACCGGCGCGCCGCTGACGTAGCGCCAAGCGAGGTAGAGCGTCTCCCCCACCGCGAACAGCGCCACCGCCACCAGCACCACGTTGACGCCGTCGAGCAACTCCACCAGCCCGAAGGTCATGCGCGCCTGCCCGGTCTGCAGGTCCACCCCGATCAGCCCCAGCATCAGCCCGAAGGCGAGCGAGGTCAGCCCGCGCAGCGCCGAACCGCCGAGCACCGCCGAGACCGTCACGAAGCACAGCAGCATCAGGCAGAAGTACTCGGCCGGGCCGAGCTTGAGCGCGAGGTCCACCACGACGGGTCCGAGGAAGGAGATGCCCAGCGTGCCGATGGTGCCGGCCACGAACGACCCGATGGCGGCGGTGGCCAGCGCCGGCCCCGCGCGGCCGTTGCGCGCCATCTTGGCCCCTTCCAGCGCGGTGATGATGGAGCCGCTCTCGCCGGGGGTGTTGAGCAGGATCGACGTGGTCGAGCCGCCGTACATGGCGCCGTAGAAGATGCCGCAGAACAGGATGAACGCCCCTGTCGCGCTCACCTGGAAGGTGATCGGCAGCAGCAGCGCGATGGTCAGCGCCGGGCCGATGCCGGGCAGCACGCCGATGGCGGTGCCCAGGAAGCACCCCAGCAGCGCCCAGCCGAGGTTGGTGAGGCCGAGGGCGTTGCCGAACCCCAGCGCGAGCCCTTCCCAAACGCTCACGGCCTCAGAGGATTCCCTCGAGGACGCCGGCGCCGATGTTCACCCCCAGCAGCCGGTCGAAGGCGAGGTAGGCCGCCAGCGTCACCGCGACGCCGATCGCCAAGTCCAGCGCCGGCCGGCGCGAGCCGAAGGCGGCGCAGACCAGCACGTACAGGACCGTCGAGGCGACGATAAAGCCCAGCCAGCCGATCAACGCCACCTGCACCACCAGCCCGGCCCCGAGCAGCGCGAGCGCCCGCCAGTTGGTGGGCGGCGCGTCGCGCACCTCCTCCAGCCCGTGGCTCCATCCCCCCCGCAGCGCCGAAGCGCACAGCCCGACGCCCAGCGCCAGCAGCAGCGCCGCCACCAGCCAGGGCACGAAGGTGGGGCCGACCACCGCGTAGGCGGGGCCGGTGGGAACCACCAGCACCTGCCACGCCGCCAGCAGGGCGAGAACCACGACCCCGAGCCCGACCAGCAGGTCGGAGCGGGCCTCCGGTTTCACGCCGCGAGACCCAGATCCTTGAGCACGGCTTCCGTGGCGTCGGCGTCGGCGCGCACGTAGGCGTCGAAGGCCTCGCCCGCGAGGAAGGCGTCGTCCCAGCCGCGGGTCCGCAGCACCTCCCCCCAGGCCGGCAGGGCGTGCAGCTCGGTGGCGAAGCGGACCAGCTTCGCGCGCGCCTCGGCGCTGATGCCGGGCGCGCCGAACACGCCGCGCCAGTTGGAGGCGACCACGTCCACGCCGCTCTCGCGCAGCGTCGGCACGCCGGGGTCGATCCGCTGCTCGCCGCTGGTGGCCAGGGCGCGGATGCGTCCCGACTTCACCTGCTCGGAGAACTCGCTCCAGCCAGAGATGCCGGCGCGCACCTGCCCGCCCATAATGGCGGCCTGGGCCGGGCCGCCGCCGGCGAAGGCCACGTAGTTGGCTTCCCGCGCCGAATGGCCCAGCGCCTTGAGGACCAGCCCCAGCACGATGTGATCGGTGCCGCCGGCGCTGCCGCCCGCGACGGAGACCGCGCGCGGCTCGCTGCGCAGCAGGGCGACGAGTTGGCCCACGTCGCGGATCGGGCTGTCGCCGGGCACCACCAGCACGGCGGCCTCGCCGGTCATGCGCGCGACCGGGGTGACGTCCTTCAGGCCGTAGGGTGCCTTGTTGGTCAGCGCGGCACCCACCATGACGCTGCCGCCGATCATCAGCGCGTCGGCGCGGCCGCGGCGCGAGGAGATGAAGCGCGGCAGGCCCACCATGCCGCCGGCGCCGCCCACGTTCTCGAACTGCATGGAGCCCACCAGCCCGGCCGGCCGCGCCACCAGCTCCACGGCCCGGCCGAGCCCGTCCCAGCCGCCCCCGGGGGCCGCGGGGATGAACATGGACAGGCTGGGGAAGATCTGCTCCGCCGCCCGGAGCGGGCGTGCGCCCGACAGGAGCGCCGCCGCGGCGGGCGCGGCGGCGAGCAGGGTGCGTCGGTTGGGCATCGTTTCCCCCGGCCGGCTTCGCCGGCGCCTCGTGGTCTTGTACATCACTACTAAAGGCACCGACCTGGGCGGTAGACAATCCTCGACGCAGCGGACCTCGTCGCGCGCGGGCCTCGCCGGGATGGCGAACCCCGGCCCGGGCGCGGCGCGGCTTGCGCGCGCGACCCCGCGCGGGGGATTGTTGCGGGAAACCACGATTCGGGGCGGGTATGCGCGGAGCGTTGCTGGCGTTTCTGGGCATGCTCGCGGTCGCGTCGCCAGCCCTGGGGCAGCCCCGCCAGGGGCGGCCGGCGGGCGCGTCCCCGCCGCCGGCCGAGCGCGACGCGGTAGTGGCCAACGAGCTCGGCTTGTCCATCCGCGAGCTCTACGTCGTGCCGGCTGGGCAGGCGGAGCCGGGGCCGGACCGGCTGGGCGCGGACACCCTACCCAATGGCGCCACGCTGCGCCTTTCCCTGGGCCGCAACCAGCCCTGCGTCTTCAACTTCCGCGCCGTGCTGCCCGACGACGGTGTCGTGGAGCGGCGCGAGGTGAACGTGTGCCGGCAGCCGCGCGTGCTGTTCGGCGATGCCGGCGCGCCGCAGCGCGAGGCCAGCGTGGTCAACGAGACGGACCTGCCGCTGCGCGAGCTCTACGCCCGCGCGCCCGGCGCCGCGAGCCGCGGGTCGGACCGCCTCGGCGCCGACACCCTGGCCGCCGGCGCCACCACCCGCCTCCGGCTCGGCCGCACGCGCGAGTGCCTTTTCGACGTGACGGCCGTCCTCGCCGACGATTCCGAGGAAACCCGGCAGCGCCTGAACCTGTGCCGCAACCCCCGCGTGGTGTTCGGCGATGCCTCGGTGCCGCGGCGGAGCGTGTCCGTGCGCAACGCCTCGGGTCGCGCCATCGTCAACCTCCACGCCGTGCCCGCCGGCCGCGCCGGCGAAGACGCCTGGGGTGCGGACCGTCTCGGCTCGGAGGTCCTGCCCGACGGCGGCGCCTTCGCTCTGCGCCTGCGCGTCGCCGGCTGCGAGGCGGACTTGCGCGCCGTGTACGAGGACGCCGCCGCCGAGGAGAAGCGCGGCGTGGACGTTTGCGGCCCCTCCGGCCCGGTGTTCGACGGCAGCGGCATCCCCGCCCCGGCGGAGATCGCGCTGCTGCTGGTGAACCGACACGCCGCGGCCATCCAGGAGCTGTACGTGTCGGCCGCCTCCGAGCGCGACTGGGGACCCGACCGGCTGCCGATCGTGCTGGAGCGCGGCGCCAGCCACGCGCTGACGGTGGCGGTGGACTGCACCGCGGACCTGCGGATCGTGTTTCCCAACGGCGCGATCGAGGAGCGGCGCGCGCTGGACCTGTGCGCGACGGGAACACTGGTGCTGCGCCCCGGCTGGACCGTGGCCGAGCGGCTGGACGAGGGCGCGCCCCCGGCCGAGCCGCGCCCGGGCAGCGTGCGGCTGCGCAACGTCGCCCGCGCGCCGATCGTGGAGCTGTACGTCGACGCGCCGGGCGCGCCGCGCGGCCCCGACCGCCTGGGCAGCAACGTGCTGGGCGTGCGCGAAACCCTCGACCTGTCGCCGCCCGAGCCGAGCGCCTGCGCCGCCGCGCTGCGCGCGGTGTTCCGCGACGGCGGTGAGGTGCTGCGCGAGCCCTTCGACCTTTGCCAGGGCCGCGAGGTTTCCCTGCCGTGAGGCGCGCGCTCCTCGCCCCGGCCGCCGCGCTCGCGGCCGCGCTGCTGCGCGCGCCGCCGGCGCCCGCGCAGGACATCCGGCCAGTGCCCGAAGCACTGCGCGGGGCCTGGTTCTCCGGCAGCTGCGAGGCGCCCGATGCCGTGCTCGCCGTCGCCGCCCGCTCGGTGGCCCGCGTGCCGGCGCAGGGGCCCGCCCGCCTCGACCGCTTCGTCGAGGCGCGCGAGCTGTCGGGCTGGCTGCTCGGCACCTCGCGCGGGCCGGAAGCGCCGCGGCTGATGCTGCGCGAGCGCGAGGGCGCGCTGGATACCGCCGAGCCCGACAACAAGACCCGCGACGATCGCCTGCCCGGAGAGGTACCGGTGACGGCCTGGCGCCGCTGCGATCCCGCGCCCGCGCGCTGGATGCTGCCGCACGGCGAGGGGATCGCCCTGCTCGGGGTGCTGGAGGTGCTGGAGGCGGCCTGCGGGCGGGGCGCCCCGGTGCGGGGGTGCGTCCGCGCGGTCCTCGCCGAGGCCGACGTGTCCGGCGACGGGCTGCTCAGCCCGGCCGAGATCGCCCGGATCCTGCGCGGATTGTCCTGGCTGCTGGCGATCCAGGAGTCGGCGACCGAGCGGGCCAACGCGCTGGCGCTCGGCGTGGGCTCCCTGGGCGGGCTGGCCGCCGCGCGCCTGCTGGTGGACAGCCTGGACTACGACGGCGACGGCAGGCTCTCGGAGGCGGAGCTGCTGCGCGACCGCGTCGCCGCCCCGCCGGCGGGCGAGGCGGCCGGCAGGCCCCTGCGCCTGGAAGGCTTCGGCGAAGCGCTGATCTTCCTCCAGGGCCTCGCCGAGGGCGTCCTGGGCCCCCGCTGAGCGTCGCGGCCTGCGCCGCGCGTCGGCCGGCATCCCGGCGACGCCGCGGCCTCGTCGCTCGGCGAGGAGGCGCCGGCTTCCCGCCCAGCGGGAAGGCGCGGGTCAGGAGCCCGCGGGGCAGGGCCGGGTGGCGAAGACCTGGAAGGACCTGTTGCGGAAGACCGGCTCCGGACCGCCCGGCCCGGCATCGGGCTTTATGCGTCCCGGGGCGGCTTGGCCGCTGGCCAGCTTCGTCGTGACGTCGTCGGGGCGCAGGTCCGCCACGACGTAGCCGATGCCGCGCCCGCAAGCGTACCGCAGGGCGTCGGCCAGGGTGTGCAGCTCGCCCACGTCCCGTCGCCTGGCCTTCCACTGGTCGTAGAAGCCGGGCGCCCACATGGCGGCAGCCCCCTGGCGGGTGTCGTACCAGACGCGTCGTCGCGCGGTCGTTTCGAAGCCGGTCAGGCTCGGCGGGATCAGGAACACGGCGCGCGGGTCGGTGTTCTCGCGCGCCCATTCGGCGACCTCGTTCCAGTCGGGCGAGACCGGGTCGATCGCGATCAGCTGCGAGTCCGTGGGAAAGGCCCCGACGCGGCGGAGGATGCTGTCGTGGTCGGCGATCGCCGCGTGCACGCCGAACAGCGCCGCGAGCGCCACGATCACCGGAACGGCGAGGCCGCGCCGCGCCTGAAAGGCCAGTGCCGCGGCGAGTGCGGTGGCGAGGGCCGCGGCGAGGAGGAAGCTGAGGGAAGGCTCGACGAGGCGGCCGCGCTGGAAGGGCAGGAGGAGCCAGCAGGCGGCGAGCAGCAGGGCGGGGAGCACGGCGCGGGGCTGTCGCAGGGCGTCGGGCAGGGCGCGGGCGAGGCGGAAGCAGGCGGTGCCGTAGAAGGCTGCCGAGGCTGCGGCCAGCAGCAGGGCGGCGGCGAGCACGCCGGATTGGGCGCGGTCCATGTCGGCGGGCCAGTAGCCCAGGAAAAGGCTGGGCAGGATGAGCAGGGCGGCGGCACGGGCAGGGGGCGGCGTGGCCGGGGACAGGACGAGCAGCGGGATGGCGGCGGCGGAGAAGGCGGTGCCGAGGAGGATGAGCATGCCGTCGACGCGCAGGAGATGGAGGTTGAGGACCACCGGGGCGTGGGTGAGGAAGGGCGCGATCATGCCCAGGGCGAAGATGCCCAGGAAACCCGCGTAGGCCAGGCACCAGCGTCGCGGCCAGCCCAGCACCCACAGGCCGGCGATCCCCGCCGCGACGTGTAGTGACAGGATGGCGACGTTGCGGGGCTTGGCCTCGTCGATCAGGAAGTGGTTGGGGAAGTACTCGCGCAGGAAGGTGACGTAGTCGAAGTCGAGCGGGGCTTGGCCGCGCAGGAGGGAGAGCAGCCACAGCAGGTTGGGCAGGGCGAGCAGGGCGGCCAGCGCCGCGGCCAGCGCCAGCGTGCGCAGGGCCGGGCCGCGGCGGGCGCGCAGGAGGTCGAGGGCGAGGAGTGCGAGCGGGAGGAGGCACCAGGCGCCGACGAAGGCGTTGAGCGAGAAGGTGAGCGCCCACAGCGGGGCTGCGAGCAGGAAGCGCCCGTGCACGGCGGCGAGCAGGGTGAGCAGCCCCATCGCCTGTGACAGCTCCGAGTGCGTGAAGGTGGACGGGAACAGCCCCGCCGCCCCCAGCGGCGTGCCGCCGTACAGCGTGCCGGGCAGGATGATGACGGCCAGCGCCAGGGGCAGGGCGCGGGGAAGCGGGGGCAGGAGGTCGCGGGCGAGGAGGAGGAGGGCGAGGATGTTGAGGGTGCGGGTGAGGAGGTGGGCGGCGAGGAGGACGGTCTCGACGTTGCGCTCGGTGGCGACCGCGGAGAGCAGGGGGTAGACGAAGGAAGCGAAGCGGCGGAGGGACTGGATGAAGGCGTCGTCGGCGAACTGCGGCAGGTCGTACAAGCGCAGCAGGATCGGCAGGTGGAAGGTGTTGTTGTTGGTGCCGATCATGGTGCCCTGCATGACCAGCGAGAACACCGCCGCCGCGAAGCTCACCCCCAGCAGAACCGCGGTCCCCCGCAGCGCCCAGCGCGCGTCCTTCCGCGCGGTCGCGGCCGTCGCCGGCCCCACGGCCTCAGCCCCTCGCGATCAGGAAGATGCCCAGCATCACCAGCGCCGTTCCCGCGATGCGCGGCAGCGTCAGCGTGTCTCCGAACAGCGCCGCGCCCAGGATCGCCGTCAGCACGAAGCCAAGCCCCACGAAGGGGTAGGCCTGCGACACCTCCACCCGCGACAGCACGTTGAGCCACAGCAGGGTGCCCACGCCGTACAACGCCAGCCCCGCGATCACGCCGGGCGCCAGGAGGTAGCTCAGCAGCGTGGCCGGCATCGAGGCCGCCGGCCCGGCGGCCCGGGCGGAAGTGACGCCGAACTTGAAGGCGATCTGCGCGAAGGCGGAAAGCGTGACGCTGACCAGGATCAGCGCCAGGGTGGTCAGGGCCAATGTTCGTTCCCCGAACTCGCGGCAGGAGGGCTCACGGCAGGCCCGACTTCGCCGCCGTGAGCAGCACCACGACCAGCACCGCCACCATCCAGGACACCCGGTCGCGCGCGGCGAAGAGGATCGGATCGTCGTGCATCTGGCCGCGCGCGGTGGCCAGCCACAGGCGGCACTGCCAGAACAGCAGCAGCGGCACCGTGCCCCACAGCAGGATCGGCGAGCTGTAGCGCCCCGCCGCGGCCTCGGCCTGCACGAACAACGCCAGCACTAGGCTCGACGCGAAGGCGGCGCCGCAGCCGAACGCCTGCAGGATCGAGGCGTCGGCCGGCCCGTAGCCGCGCCGGCCCATCACGCGGTCGGGCTGGCGGGCCACGGCGTTGACCTCCTCAACCCGCTTCACGAGCGCGAGCGAGAGGAACATGAAGCCGGAATAGCCCAGCAGCCACAGCGACAGCGAGTAGCCGGTCGCCTCGCCGCCGCCGTATAGGCGAATGGTGTAGAGCGCGGCCAGCATGAACACGTCTACCAGCGGTTTCTCCTTGAGCTGGAGCGAGTAGCCGATCGACATGGCCGCGTAGGCCAGCACCACCCCCGGCGCCCCGGCGACGGCGGCCAGCGCGATTCCCGCCACCAGCAGCAGCCCGGCGAGCGCCAGCCCGTGCGGGATCGGCAGCGCGCCGGAAGCGAAGGGGCGGTTGCGCTTGCGGGGATGGCGCCGGTCGGAGGGCAGGTCCGACAGGTCGTTCACCAGGTAGATGCTCGACGCGGTGGCGCAGAAGGCGGCGAACATGGCCAGCGCCCCGAGCCAGGCGGACAGGTCGCCCAGGGCGTGCGCGGTGAACAAGGGCACGAACACCAGCAGGTTCTTGACCCACTGGTGCGGCCGCATCGCCTTTATGGCCGCGCGTGGCAGCGGCGGCCGGTCGTCGATCTCGACCTCGATGGGCGTGGTGCGGCGCACCGCGGCGCGCACGGCGGCGGAAGCGTTCACCACCACCGCCTTGCGCGCCGCGGCCCAGACCGTGAGGTCCACCCGCGCGTCGCCGGCGTAGGCGAAGGGCCGGCCGCCGAAATGGGCGTTGATCGCCTCGGCCTTGTGGACGCCCTTGAGGTTGCGCGTCCCGTCTGAGGCGAGCACAGCGTCGAACAGGCCGAGGTGCCGGGCCACCGCGTTGGCCGAGACGGCGTCCGCCGCGGTGGCCAGCACCAGCGTTCGGCCGCGCGCCTTCTGCTCGCGCAGGTAGGCGAGGAGCGCCTCGTTGTAGGGCAGCAGCGACGGGTCGACCGGGACCACGTGCGACACGCGCTGCTTCAGCGCGGCGCGACCGCCCGACAGCAGGCGCAACAACTCCGGCCAGTGCCGCCAGTCCGTGCCCATGGCCAGCAGGCCCTCGGCCAGCAGGTCCGAGCGGATCAGCGTGCCGTCCAGGTCGACGCAGAGCGGGATGTCCGCGCTCGCTGCGGGATCGGAGGCGACGCGGCCGTCGTGGAGGGAAGTGAGCATCGAGGAGCCCCTACTCGAGGAACGCGCAGTCACCCGTCAAGCCTCAACATACACGAATTCGAGGTGGCCGTAGGCGCAATTCCGCACGCCCGCCCCGTGAAGCTCCCGGGAATCCGCGGGCGGACGATCCCCGCCCCGCCGGATCGCCTGCCCCGGCGACCGTTCCGGGGCGAACTCCCCGCGCGGACCCGCTGCCGACCGACCCCCGTACGGGTTCCCCGACCCGCCCGCGACCCCGGCCGGCCATCCTTGCCCGCCTGGACCGCACCGCGCTCGGACCGCGCCGCATCCGGGCACTTCACGTTCGGGCCGCCCCGCGTTCCGACCGCCGCGAAACCGGCGGCCGCCTCAGGCCGCGCTGGGCAGCGCCGCGCCGGGGAGGGCCGCGTCGGGGAGGGCGGGCGTCGCACCCTCGATGCGCCGTCCCACCACCTCGCCCACCAGCAGCAGCGCGGGACCGCCCCGCGTCCAGCTCGCCGCCCGCGCCGCGACCTCCGTCAGCGTGCCCGACAGCACGCGCTGGCCGGGCCGGCCGCCGTCCTCGATCAGCGCGGCGGGGGTCGCCGGGTCCAGCCCCGCCGCCACCAGCCCGTCGCGCACCCGCGGCAGGGTGACGACGCCCATGTACACGGCCAGCGTGTGCCCGGGCCGGGCGAGCGCGGCGAAGTCCAACCCCACCTCGCCGTCCTGGGTGTGCCCCGTGGCCAGCACCAGGGCGCGCGCGGCGTGGCGGTGGGTCAGCGGGATGCCGGCCGCAGCCCCGCAGGCCAGGGCGGCGGTGATCCCCGGCACCACGGCGTGCGGCACCCCGGCAGCGGCCAGCGCCTCCGCTTCCTCGCCGCCACGGCCGAAGATGAACGGATCGCCGCCCTTCAGCCGCACCACCCGCTTGCCTTCCCGCGCCAGCGCCACGAGCAGGTCGTTGATGCCGTCCTGCGGCACGCAGTGATTGGCGCGCTGCTTGCCCACGAAGATGCGGTGCGCGTCGCGCCGGCACAGCTCCAGCACCTCCGCCGGCACCAGCCGGTCGTGCACCACCACGTCGGCCTCGCCCATCACCCGCAGCGCCCGCAGCGTCAGCAGGTCGGCGACCCCCGGCCCGGCGCCCACGAGGTGCACGAAGCCGCCCCGCACCGCCCCGGGCGCGTCCAGCGCCGCCGCGTAGCCCGCTTCCGCCTCGGCCGCCCGCCCAGCCAGCGCCAACTCCGCCACTGGCCCGCCCAGCACCCGCTCCAGGAAGCGCCGGCGCTCGCCGTAGTCGGGCAGCACCCGCCGCGTCGCCTCCTTCATCCTTTCCGCCAATGCCCCCAGCGCGGCGAGGCCCGGCGGCAGCAGCGACTCGATCTTCTGCCGGATCAGCCGCGCCAGCACCGGCGCCGTCCCGCCGGTGGAGATGCCCACCAGCACCGGATGCCGGTCCACGATCGCCGGCACGATGAAGGAGGACAGTTCCGGCCGGTCCACCACGTTCACCGGAATACCGCGCGCCTGGGCGGCGGCCGACAGGGCGCGCAGCTCCGCCTCGGGCGCGCCGGCGGCGAAGGCGGCGGCGCAGCCGTCCAGCAGCTCGGGCGAGAACGCCGGCGCTTCCCGGAATACCGCCCCCGTCGGGCGCAGCAGCGCCGCCTTGTTGTCCAGCGCGTTGCCCGCGCCCAGCAGCAGCACGGTGCGGGCGCGCAGATCGAGGAAGGCGGGGAATGGGCGCATGTCGAGGGTTTTCCGGACGTGGACGCTTCCAGGGCAGCCCCCCAGATGGGGAGCGCCGCCCGCAGTGCCGAGGGCTGCGGACGCGGACGGACCAACCTGTCCGCATCGGTCGGACGCGAAACCGGAGGGGTGCCGCCCTTCTGGACAGCCCCCGAGGCTCCCGAACCCCTCGTCCGCGAGGGAGATACCCCTCGTGGACGGGGAATGCGCGATCCCCGCGGCTACTCCGCGAGTCGCGCACTCCCCGTCCACGCGGGGCGAACCATCGGCGGAGGTCCGGTGGCCCCCTCCACGGGCCCCGGCGGGATCCGGGGGCAGCGCCCCTGGCCCTGAAGCCGGACCAGCGGGAGCGGAGCACCGGGCGCGGGCCCGTCCGGGACCGGCTGCATCCCGGCGCCGTCCGCGTCAGGCGCCCGCGAGTCCTTCCCCGATCATGGCCCTGGGCACGATGATCTCGTCGTACTGCTTCCCCGTCACCTTGCCGGATTTCAGCGCCGCTTCCCGCAGCGTCGTGCCCTCCGCGGTTGCCCGTTCGGCGATGTGCGCGGCGGCGGAGTAGCCGATCACCGGCGAGAGCGCGGTGACCAGCATCAGCGAGTTCTCGATATGGCCGTCGATCCGCGCGCGGTTGAGCTCGGTCCCCTCCACCGAGAAGCGCCGGAACTTCTCGCACCCGTCGGTCAGGATCGTCGCGGAATGCAGGAAGTTGTTGATGATGATCGGGCGCATCGCGTTCAGCTCGAAGTTGCCCTGGCTGCCCGCGAAGGCCGTCGCGGTGTCCTCGCCGATCACCTGGATCGCGATCATCACGACCGCCTCGCACTGCGTCGGATTGACCTTGCCCGGCATGATCGAGGAGCCCGGCTCGTTGTCCGGCAGCTTCAGCTCCCCCAGCCCGCAGCGCGGGCCGGAAGCGAGCCAGCGCATGTCGTTGGCGATCTTCATCAGCGCCACCGCCACGCCGCGCAGCGCGGCGCTGGCGCGGACCATCGGATCGAGCGAGCCCTGCGCCATGAACTTGTTCGGCGCCGTCACGAACGGCTTGCCGGTCAGCGCGGCGATCCGGGCGGCGACCGCGCGGGAGAAGCCCCTCGGCGCGTTCAGCCCCGTGCCGACGGCGGTGCCGCCGACCGCCAGCTCGTACAATCCGTCGCGGGCCTGCCCGACGGCCGCCATCGCCGCGCGGATCTGGGCGGCGTAGCCCGACCATTCCTGGCCGACGCTGAGCGGCACGGCGTCCTGCAGGTGAGTGCGGCCGATTTTGACCACGTCCATCCACGCGTCCGCCTTCGCCTCGATCGCGCCCGCGAGCGCGTCCAGCTCCGGCAGCAGCCGACCGTCGATCGCTTCCACCGCGGCGACGTGCATCGCGGTCGGGAAGGTGTCGTTCGACGACTGCCCCATGTTGACGTCGTCGTTCGGGGCGACCGGCGCTTGCGATCCCAGCGCGCCGCCGAGGAGCTGGATCGCCCGGTTCGACAGCACCTCGTTGACGTTCATGTTGGACTGCGTCCCCGAGCCCGTTTGCCAGACGTGGAGCGGGAAATGGTCGTCGAGCGCGCCCGAGATCGCCTCGTCCGCCGCCCGCACGATCGCCTCCGCCTTCCACTGCTCCAGGTGCCCGGACTCCGCGTTGACCAGGGCGCACGCCTTCTTGACGACCCCGTAGGCGTGGTAGACCGCCTTGGGCATGCGGTCGTCGCCGATGGAGAAGTGGTGCAGCGAGCGCTGCGTTTGCGACCCCCAGTAGCGGTCGGCGGGCACTTCCACGGTGCCCATCGAGTCGAACTCCGCCCGCTTGCCCGACGCCGCGATGCCGACGGCGACGTCGCGCACGGTGGGGTGGTCAGGACCGGCCATGGCCGCAGCTCCTCGTCCGGGTTGTTGCGACTGCGGGCGGGGGCGGGCGCGTCGCACCCCTGCCATCGTCCAGCCCTCGGGCGCCGCTCCGGCTCCGCCCGGGGCCGCGCCCTAATGCAGCAGCGGCGACTTCAGGAACGCCTGCCGGTCCCCGGAGGTGATCCGCACGTCGAACACGTCGCCCTCGCGGTCGATGGTCAGCGGCACGTCCACCCCGGCCTCGCCCAGCGACCAGGTGCGGCGGAACAGCCCGGCCAGCTCCGACACCGCCGTGCCCGCCACCGCCAGGATCGCGTCGCCCGCGCGCAGCCCCGCCCGCTTGGCCGGCCCGTCGCCCGTCAGCCCGGCGATGACCACCCGGCCCTCGCCTTCCGCCGCGAACACCCCCAGCCACGGCCGCGGCGGCCGGCGCGGGCGGCCCAGCGTCAACAGGTCGTCCAGCACGGGCTCCAGCAGGTCCACCGGCACCACCATGTTGATCGGCGCCGTGCGCCCGTCCTCCACCTCGTGCCCGAGCTGGAGCGAGCCGATGCCGAGCAGGTCGCCCCCGGGGCCGATCAGCGCCGTGCCGCCCCAGTGCGGGTGCGCGGGGGCAGTGAAGATCGCGTCGTCGAGCAGGTACTCCCAGTAGCCCGCGAACTCCTGGCGGGCGACCACCCGCGCCGCCACGGCTCCCTGCCGCCCGCCGGCGCCGGCCACCACCACCCGCGCCCCCGTCCGCAGCCGCCGGGGATCGCCCAACGGGAGCGCCGGCACCTCCAGCCGCCCTAGCGCCTGCACCAGCCCCAGGCCGGTGCCGTAGTCGAAGCCCAGCACGTGGCCCGGCACCACGCGACCGCCGGACGCGGTCAGCCAGACCTCCTCCGCCTCGGTGATGAGGTAGCCGATGGTGAGCAGCAGGCCGTCGTCGCGGATCAGCACCGCGTTGCCGACCCGCTCCGTCCCCAGCGTTTCGGCGGTGTGGGCGTCGTCCGGCGCCCGGGCGCGCAGCGACACCACCGCCGAGAGCGCGCGGTCGAGGTTGTAGCCGTAGTCGTCGGGGATCGGCTGCTCCCCCTTGGGCACCTGGCGGCTATCGCTCGACCTTGCCATCCCGTGTCTCCGAACTACGGCCGGGCGCCGGGGCGTTCGCGCCCGGTTCCCCGATCCCTGCTCAACGCCCGCTCCCGGCACCGGTTCCGGCGGCGCGTACCGGAATCCGCCCCGCCCGGTCAGGCGGCGGCCAGGTCCGGGTGGACGCCGAACCCGGCTTCCGTCTTCGAGCGCACCTCCTCCACCGTCACCCCCGGCGCCAAGTCCACCAGGGTCAGCCCGGGCGCGCCGGGGGCGTTGACGTCGAACACGCACAGGTCGGTGACGACGAGGTTCACCACGCCCTGGCCGGTCAGCGGCAGGTTGCAGCGGCGCAGGATCTTGGGCTCGCCCTTGGCGGTGTGCTCCATCAGCACCACCACGCGCGGCACGCCGGCGACCAAGTCCATCGCGCCGCCCATGCCCTTCACCATTTTGCCCGGGATCATCCAGTTCGCGAGGTCGCCGTTCTCCGCCACCTGCAGCGCGCCCAGGATCGAGATCGCGATGTGCCCGCCGCGCACCATCGCGAACGACATGGCGCTGTCGAAGTAGGACGTCGCCGGCAGCTCGGTGACCGTCTGCTTGCCGGCGTTGATCAGGTCGGAGTCCTCCTCGCCCTCGAAGGGGAAGGGGCCGATGCCCATCATGCCGTTCTCGCTGTGCAGCTGCACCTCGATGCTGGGAGGGATAAAGTTCGCCACCAGCGTCGGGATGCCGATGCCGAGGTTCACGTACATGCCGTCGCGCAGCTCTCGCGCCGCGCGGGCAGCCATCTGGTCGCGGTTCCAGGCCATGCGGGCTTTCTCCTCCTCGGGTGGGCCTTCTCGGCCGGACTCTCTCAGGCGGGCAGGGGATCGGTGCCGGCCGCGGCCGGATGGGGCGCGGCCGTGCGCTCGCGGGCCGTGCCGGAGGCGCGCTCGCGCGTGGTGCGCTGCTCGATGCGCTTGTCCGGATGCTCCAGCCGCACGATCCGCTGCACGAAGATGCCCGGCGTCACGACGTGGTCGCCGTCGATCTCGCCGGGCTCGGCCAAGTGCTCCACCTGCGCCACCGTCACCTTGGCCGCGGTGGCCATCACCGGGTTGAAGTTCCGCGCCGTCTTGCGGTAGACGAGGTTGCCCTCGGTGTCGCCCTTCCAGGCATGCACCACGGCCAGATCGGCGAACAGCCCGCGCTCCATCACGTAGCGGGCGCCGTCGAACTCCCGCACCTCCTTGCCTTCGGCGACCGCGGTGCCCACCCCGGTGCGGGTGAAGAAGGCGGGGATGCCGGCGCCGCCGGCCCGGATGCGCTCGGCCAGCGTGCCCTGAGGGTTGAACTCGATCTCCAGCTCGCCCGCCAGGTACTGCCTCATGAACGTCTTGTTCTCGCCCACGTAGGACGAGATCATCCGGCGCACTTGGCGCGTTTCGAGCAGCACGCCCAGCCCGACGCCGTCGATGCCGGCGTTGTTGGACACCACCGTCAGCCCCTTGACGCCGCTGTCGCGGATCGCGGCGATCAGGGCGTCGGGGATGCCGCACAGCCCGAACCCCCCCGACATGATCAGCATGTCGTCGCGCAGCAGCCCCGCGAGCGCCGACGCGGCGTCGGGGTGGACTTTGCTCACGGCCATGCGTTCCTCCTCATCCGGCAACGTCGCGCCCGCGCGCCGCGGCCGGGCGTGACGGCGCGGATGGGTGCACGGCGCGACCGGCGCCGCAAGGGCGGCCAGGGAACCCGCGGCCCGCGCCGGCCGCGAGGTGCCCCGACGTCGCGCGCCCCCCGGTCGCCGCGGCCTCAGGCAGGGACCGGAACCCTCGCCAGCAGCGCCGCGATCTCGGGCCGGCAGGCGCCGCAGTTGGTGCCCGCCCGGGTCGCCTCGCCCACCAGCGCCACGCTGCCCGCACCGCGCTCGACCGCGGCGCGGATCGCGTCCTCGCGCACGGAATGGCACACGCACACCGTGGGCGAGGACGGCGGCCCGCCGCGCAGCCGACCCGCCAGCAGCGCCGCGCCGCGCGACGCATCCGGCAGCGCTTCGCCGAGCAGCGACGCCAGCCATTCCCGCGGCGGCAGCGCGTGCGACGGCGCCACGGCCAGGGCGGCCACCAGCCGGTCCCCTTCCACCAGCGCGGCGCGGTGGGTGCCGGCCGCCGCGTCCTCCAGTAGCAGCCACGCCGCCTCCGCCCCGCCGGCCAGCGCCCGCAGCCGCGCGAAGGCGTCGGCCGGGGCCTCGCGCCCGGCCATCTCGTGGCGCCAGCCGCCCGCCACGGGGGCCACGGCGCACCACGGCGCGAGGTCGGGGCCGAGGTTTGCGCCCGCCAGCAGGAAGCCGTGCCAGGACGCCTCGAAGGCGCGCAGCCGCAGCGGCACGTGCTTGAGCTCCGGCTGCCCGCTCACCGGGTCCGGCGCCCCGCCCATGGTGGTGTTCACCCGCCCCAGGGCGCCGAAGCGGCCGGTCCAGTGCATCGGCGCGAACACCGTGCCCGGCAGCAGGCCCAGGTCGTGCCTCAGCCGGAACACCGCGCGGCCGTAGCCGCTCTCGGCCTGCACCAGCGCTCCCTCCGGCACCGGCGCGTCATCGGGGTGCACCGACAGAAACGGCTCCGGGTACTGCGCCATCAGCCGCGGCACGGTGCCCGTCCGGGTCATGGTGTGCCACTGGTCGCGCAGCCGCCCCGTGAGCAGCCGCAGCGGGTACGCGGCGATCGGCGCTTCCGCCGGCGGCCGGAACGGCGTCGCCACGAAGCGCAGCCGCTGCGGGTGCGGGTCGCCGGGACCCAGCAGCCGCTCCGGGCGCGGCCCGGCGGCCGGGCAGGGCCAGCGCGTCGGCGGCATCGCGTCGTAGCCGGCGTCGTCCAGCGCCGCGAGCGCGGAAATGTCGAACCGGCGCGCCCCCGCGTTGCCCAGCCCCGACAACGCGGCGTGCTCGCGGAACACGTCGCCCGGCCCCGACCAACCGAAGCCCGCCCCGGCCCCGAGCCGGTGCGCCACCTGCGCCATCATCCACCAGTCCGGCCGCGCTTCGCCGGGCGCGGGCAGGAAGCGCCGCTGGCGCGAGATGACGCGCTCGGAGTTGGTGACCGTGCCGTCCTTCTCTCCCCAGCCCAGCGCCGGCAGCCGCACGTGGGCGTAGTCCACCGTTTCCGCCAGCCGCGACACCTCGGAGACCACCAGGAACGGCGCCCGGCCCAGCGCGGCGCGCATCGCGTCGCCCTTGGGCAGCGACACCGCGGGGTTGGTGCCCATCACCCACAGCGCGCCGACGCGGTCCTCGGCCAGCGCGCGGAACAGCTCGGTCAGCTTCAGCCCCGGCCGCACCGGCAGGTTCGGCGCGTCCCAGTAGTCCTTGAGGATCGCCACCTCGTCGGCGTGGTCCCAGCGCAGGTGCGCGGCCAGCAGGTTGGCCATCGCCCCGACCTCGCGCCCGCCCATCGCGTTGGGCTGGCCGGTGATCGAGAACGGCCCCGCCCCGGGCACGCCGATCCGCCCCGTGGCGAGGTGGACGTTGATGATGGCGCTGGCCTTGTCGGTGCCCGCCGAGGACTGGTTCACCCCCTGGCTCCACAGCGTCACCACGCGCGGGGTGGCGGCGAACATCTCGCAGAATTGCCGGATCAGCGCCGGCTCCAGCCCGCACAGCTCGGCGGCCAGCGGCGCCACGTTGCGCGCCTCGGCCAGCGTCGCCTCGTAGCCTTCCGTGCGCGCGTCGAGGAAGCCGCGATCGATGAGGTCGCCGTCGTGCAGGTGCGCCAGCAGCGCCCCGAACAGCGCCACGTCCGAGCCCGGCGTGATCGGCAGGTGCAGCGCCGCCCCCTCGCACGAGGCGGTGCGGCGCGGGTCCACCACCACCACCCGCAGCCCCGGCCGCCTCGCCTGCGCCGCCAGCAGCCGCCCGTGCAGCACGGGATGGCACCAGGCGAGGTTGGACCCCACCAGCACCACGAGGTCGGCCTCCTCGAGGTCGGCGTAGATCCCCGGCACGAGGTCCTCGCCGAAAGCCCGGGTGTGCGCCGCCGCCGCGGACGCCATGCACATGCGCGAGTTGCTGTCGATGTTGGCGGTGCCCAGCGCCACCTTGGCCAGCTTGTTGGCGGCGTAGTAATCCTCGGTC
This sequence comes from uncultured Roseomonas sp., assembly GCA_964243365.1. Classification (GTDB taxonomy): domain Bacteria; phylum Pseudomonadota; class Alphaproteobacteria; order Acetobacterales; family Acetobacteraceae; genus Roseomonas. The sequence goes on from CAXTEL010000005.1 coordinate 59,575, forward strand.
AGCAGCTGCCCCGACACGTACAACGCCGTCCCGTCCGGCCCGTGCGCCGCCAGCGCGCGGCGGAACCCTTCCGCCACCGCGTCCAGCGCCGCGTCCCACGAGGCCCGCTTGCCGCCCACCTCCGGGTGCAGCAGCCGGTCCGCCATCCCGATCGTCTCGCCCAGCGACGCGCCCTTGGAGCACAGGCGCCCGAGGTTCGCGGGATGCTCCGGGTCGCCGGCCACCGGCGCGCCGTCCGCGCGCGCCAGCACGCCGCAGCCGACGCCGCAGTAGGGGCAGGTCGTGCGGGTCGCGCGCGGGGGATCGTCGTGCCGGCCCGAGAACGCGTCCACGGCGGCGCTCAGTACACGTCGCGCTGGTAGCGGTTCTGCTTGGCCAGCGCCACGATCCAGTCGCGCGCGGCGTCGGCGCCCATCGCGCCCTGGCTCGCCGCGATCTCGCGCAGCGCGGTGTCCACGTCCTTGGCCATGCGCGACGCGTCGCCGCAGATGTAGAACCGCGCGCCGTCCTGGAACCAGCGCCACAGGTCCGCCGCTTCCTCGCGCATGCGGTCCTGCACGTAGACCTTGCTCGCCCCGTCGCGCGACCACGCCAGCGAAACGCGCTCCAGCGTGCCGTCGGCGAGCCAGCCCTCGATCTCGGACGAGAACAGGTAGTCGGTGGCCGACTTCTGGTCGCCGAAGAACAGCCAGGTCCGCCCGCGGATCCCCTGCGCCGCGCGGTGCTGCAGGAAGGCGCGGAACGGCGCGATCCCGGTTCCCGGCCCGCACATGATAACCGGCACCGCCGGGTCCTCGGGCAGCCGGAAGTGGCTTTCCTGCATGTGCGCCGGCAGCAGCGCGAACGGCGGCAGCGCGCGCTCCCTGTCCCCCGGCGGGGCGTGCGCGCCGCCCTCGGCCAGCTCCAGCGTTTCGCCCGCCGGCGGCAGCGCGCGGTGCCCCAGGTAGGTCGAGGCCACCCCCAGCCGCACCCGCCCGCGCCGGGTGGCGTTCACCACGCTGACGCACAGCTCCACGCGGCCCGGCGCCGCCAGCGGCGAGGAGGCGATGGAGTACAGCCGCGGCTTGAGCCCGGGCAGCGAGGCCGCGAGGTCGGCCAGGGCCGGGCGCGCCGACGGGAAGTGCTCCAGCAGGTCGAGCAGGTCGGCGTCCTGCGGCTCGGCATCGTCGTCGCCGTCGGCCAGCTTGCGCAGGCCGGCCGCCTCGCCCGGGTCGCGCGCCGCGCCCGCCAGCAGGTCCAGCGTGCGGTCCAGCGGCCGCGCGACGGCGATGTGGCTCAGGAATGCTTCCCGCACCGGCCGCGCCACCCCGTCGGCGCACGGCACCGGCTCCTCGCCGGCGGCGCCCAGCGCCGCCAGGCACGCTTCCACCAGCGCCGGGTCGTTGGGCGCCAGCAGGCCGAGGCTGTCGCCGGGCTCGTAGCGCAGGCCGCTGCCCTCCAGGTCGAGCACGACGTTGCGCACGTCCTTGGCCGAGCCCTCGCCGGACACGCGGTGCGCCGCCAGCAGCCGGATCGGCACCAGCTCGGGTCCCGCGGCCTTGAGCGCGGGCGGCGGCGCCGCGGCGGCCGGCGCCTCGGCGACCAGTGCCTTGAGCGCCTTCTGCGTCGCCTTGCCGCCCGGCACGCACAGCCCCAGCGATGCTTCGGCGCCGGCGGCGATGGCTTCCGCATAGGTCTGGCAGAGGTAGCCGCACTGGCCGCAATCGAGCTGCGCCATTGCCGCCATGTAGCGCCGCGCCGGCGGCTTGCCCGCCGCCATGGACAGCCGCTCGTCCAGCCCCAGCGCCGGGTCGTGCCAGGGGAAGTCCTCGTCCTCGGCCGGCGCCGCCACGCTCATCTGGCCGCCCGCCGCGGCCTCCCGCGCCCCGCCGTACACCCCGGCGAGGAAGCCGTTCAGCCAGGCCCGCTGCTCGGCGGTGAAGGGCGCGTTGTCGGGGATCAGCGGCACCGGCGGCGGACCGCCGAACGCCGCCGCGACCGGGTTGGCCCCCGGATTGGCCCCCGGATTGGTCAGCACGTTCACGCCGCGCCCTCCGCGATCCGCCGCAGCGCCTCGGCGTCGTGCCGCGCCGTGAAGAGCTGGAAGCGCTCGTCGGGCGCGTCCTCCATCCAGGCGCGCAGCAGGTTCAGCACCATCGGGTTCAGCGCGTCGTGCCCCACCTTGGGCCGCACCAGCCGGCCGATCGCCTGCTCCGCCGGCCCCGCGCCGCCGCCCACGTGCAGGTCGTAGCCCTCGATCTCCTCGTCCTCGCCGCGCTCCACCTTGGCGCCGATCAGCCCGATGTCGCCGATGAAGTGCTGCGCGCACGAGTTGTGGCAGCCGGTGAGGTGGATGTTGATGGGCTGGGTCACGGTGATCCGCTCGTCCAGGTACTCGGCCAACCGCGCCGCGTGGCCCTTGGTGTCGGAAGGCGAGAACTTGCATCCCGCGTTGCCGGTGCAGGCGACCAGGCCCCCGCGCACGTGGCTGGCTTCCCAGTGCAGCCCCAGCGCGGCGATGGCCGACTGCGCTTCCACCATCCGCTCGCGCGGGATGTCGGAGATCAGCAGGTTCTGCCACGCCGTCAGCCGGATCGTCCCCGACCCGTAGCGGTCGGCCACGTCGGCGATGCCGCGCATCCGCTCGGCCGTGATGCGTCCCACCGGCAGCACCAGGCCGATCCACTGCAGGCCGTCCTGCTTCTGGTCGTGCACGCCGACGTGGCCATGTTTGCTGGCCGGCGGCGGCAGATCGATCGCCTCGCTCGCCACCCGGCGCAGCGGCGCGCCGAGCTGCGCTTCCACGGCCTCCAGGAAGCGCGCGAAACCCCAGTCGTCGAGCACGTACTTCAGCCGCGACTTGGCCCGGTTGGTGCGGTTCCCGTTGGCAAGGAACACGCGCAGGATCGCGTCGCACACCCGCACCACGTCACCGGGCTCCACCACCACGCCGGTGTCGCGCGCGAAGTCCTTGTGCCCGGTGATGCCGCCCAGCGCGAGCCGGAACACCGGCGCTTCCTCGCCGCGTACGGTGGCCGCGGAGAAGCCGACGTCGTTGGTGTCCTCCAGCACCGCGATCCGCCCGCCGCCGTCGAGCGAGATGTTGAACTTGCGCGGCAGGCCGAACAGGTCGCGCGTCTTGAGGATGTGGTGGTGCAGCTTGCGCACCAGCGGCCGCACGTCGATCAGCTCGGCGGGGTCGATGCCCGAGGTGGGATTGGCGGTGATGTTGCGGATGTTGTCCGCGCCCGTGCCCTTGGGAATGATGCCCAGGTCGCCCAGCCGCTCGATCACCTCCGGGCCCTTGCTCGCCGGGATCATGCGGATCTGGAGGTTGTTGCGCGTGGTGCAGTCGGTCCAGCCGCCGCCGCATTCCTCCGCGATCGCGGCGATGCCGCGGAACTGGCGCGCGTCGGTGAACCCGCCCGGTATCCGCAGCCGGCACATGAAGGCGTCCTGCGCCGGGCCGACGTAGAACAGCCCGTGCCAGCGGGTCAGCAGGTTGTCGATGCCGTGCGGGAACTTCCCCGCCTCGGCGCGCGCCTCCACCTCGTCCCAGCGGTCCAGCGGGTGCTTGTCGCGCTTGGCGCGCTCCTCGGCCGTCAGCTTGCCGCCGCGCGCCACCTGCGCGTCCTGCGCCGCGCGCATCGCGTCCGCCGGCGCGCCCCCCTCGGACGCGCCGCCGGCCGGCGACAGCGAGCCGCGCCGGGCCTCGACGCCCGCCATGAAGCCCTTGAGGTATTCCTGCTGCTGGACCGTGAACTGCTCGGTCATGCCGCCTGCTCCAGGATGTCGGCGTCCCAACCGGGGCCGAGTGCGAGTGAGGCGCGGTCCGGCCCGCCCAGGGAGGACACGAGCCGGCCGCTGCTGATGAGGTCGAGGTAGAAGCCCGCGTCGCCGGCGTCGCCGTACAGCACGGCGCCCACCAGCCGGTCGCCGCGCACCCACAGGTGGCGGAAGTGCCCCGATCCGGGGTCGTGCAGCGTCACCGCTTCGGCATCCGCCGGCGCCACCTCGCCGCCCGACCACACCGACACGCCGGAGACCTTCAGCGCCGCCGCGTCGGCGCGGGGCGCGTAGGCGCCCGCTTCGCCGGCCAGCACGGCCGCCGCGACCTCGGCCATGGCCAGCGCCGGCGCCACGAGCCCGACCACGGCGCCGCCGTGCTCGGCGCACTCGCCCACCGCGAGGATGTTGGGGTCCTCCGTGCGCATCGCGTCGTCCACCACCGCGGCGCGGTTCACCGCCAGCCCCGCTTCCCGGGCCAGCGAGGCGTCCGGCCGCACGCCCACCGCCAGCACCACGATCTCGGCGGCGACCAGCCGCCCGTCGGTCAGCCGCACGCCCTCGACGCGTTCCGATCCCTCGATGGCGGTGGTTCCCGCCGGCATGGCGAACTCGATCCCCCCCCGACGCAGCCAGCCCGCCAGCAGCCCGCCCGAGCGCTGGCAGAGCTGCCGCTCCATCGGCCACCCCAGCGGGTGCACCACGGTGACCGCGAGGCCGCGCTTGGCCAGGCACGCGGCGGCCTCCAGCCCGAGCAGCCCGCCGCCCACCACCACCGCGCGCCGCGCCTCGGCCGCAGCCCGCACCATGCCGAGCACGTCGGCCAGCGTGCGGTACGGGAACACCCCCGGCAGCTCGGCGCCCGGCAGCGGCAGCCGCACGGCGCGCGAGCCGGTGGCCAGCACCATCCGGTCGTAGGGGACGCGCTCGCCCTCCGCCGTCACCGCCGCGTGCCCCGCGCGGTCCAGCGCCGCCACCCGCACGCCCGGCCGGAAGCGCACGCCCAGTTCCCGCAGCCGCGCCCAGTCGTGGGTGACGAGGCTTTCCGCCGCCGCCTCGCCCGACAGCGCCCGGCCCAGCGCCACCCGGTCGTAGGGCAGGGCCGGCTCGTCGCCGAGCAGCGTCACCGCCGCGCCGGGGATGCGCTCGGCCACCCGCTGCGCCACCCGCGCGCCGGCCGGCCCGGCGCCCACCACGAGCACGTCCACCGCCGTCAGCCCTTCACGCCGCCTGCTTGGCCACGGGCAGCGAGTGGCGCTCGTGCAGGAAGCGCAGCACCGCCTCGCGCGCGCTCAGGAAGCGCGGGTCGGAGGCCAGGGCCAGCCGGTCGCGCGGCCTGGGCAGGTCCACCTCCAGGATCTCGCCCACCCGGGCGTTGGGCCCATTGGTCAGCATCACGATGCGGTCAGACAGCAGCACCGCCTCGTCGACGTCGTGGGTGATCATCATCACCGTGGTGCCCAGCCGCGCGTGGATGTCCATCACCTGGTCCTGCAGGTGCGCCCGCGTCAGTGCGTCGAGCGCCCCGAACGGCTCGTCGAGCAGCAGCACCGAAGGTTTCATGCACAGCGCGCGGGCGATGCCGATGCGCTGCTTCATGCCGCCCGAGATCTCGCCGGGCAGCCGGTCCTTGGCGTGCGCCATGCGGACCAGCTCGAGGTTCTCCATCGTCCACTCGTGCCGCTGGGCGCGCGACATCTTGCGCCCTGCGGTGCGGTCCACCGCCAGCTTCACGTTCTGGTAGCAGGTGAGCCAGGGCAGCAGGGAATGGTTCTGGAACACCACGGCACGGTCGGGCCCGGGCTGGTTGACCTCGCGCCCTTCCAGCACGACGCCGCCGGTGGAGGCCGGCAGCAGCCCGGCCACCACGTTCAGCAGCGTCGACTTGCCGCAGCCGGAGTGGCCGATCACCGCGATGTACTCGCCCTGCGCCACGCGCAGGTCGACGTCACGCAGCACCGGCACGTTGGCGCCGAAGCGGATGGACACCCGCGAGATGTCCAGGAAGGCGGTGGCGCCGCCCGCGCCCGTGCCGCCAGCGTTCACGCTGCTCATTCTCGTCGCTCCTCAGGCCGCCACGGTGCCGCGGGTGACCAGCCGGCCGGCCAGCGCCACGACGCGGTCGAGCACGAAGCCGATCAGGCCCACGTAGATCAGCGCCACGATGATGTCGGACAGGTTCGACGAGTTCCACGCGTCCCAGATGAAGAAGCCGATGCCCACGCCGCCGATCAGCATCTCGGCCGCGATGATCGCCAGCCACGACAGCCCTACCCCGATCCGCAGCCCGGTGAAGATGTAGGGGGCGGCCGAGGGCACCACGACGCGCAGGAACCAGTCCGGCAGGTTCATCCGCAGCACCCGCGCCACGTTCTTGTAGTCGGAAGGCACGTTGCGCACCCCCACCGCGGTGTTGATGATGATCGGCCAGACGGACGTGATGAAGATCACGAAGATCGCGCTAGGCTGCGCTTCCCGGAACGCGGCCAGGCTCAGCGGCAGCCACGCCAGCGGCGGCACCGTGCGCAGCACCTGGAAGATCGGGTCGAGCCCGCGCATCGCGAAGTCCGAGGTGCCGATCAGCATCCCCGTGGCGATGCCCACCACCACCGCGATGGAGAAGCCCATCGCCACCCGCGTCAGCGAGGCAATCAGGTGCCAGAACAGCCCCTTGTCCAGCCCGCCGCGGTCGTAGAACGGGTCGGTGATCAGCTCCGAACTGTCGGCCCACACCTTGGTCGGCGAGGGCAGCGTGGCGCCGGGCTGCGAGCACACGATCTGCCACACCACGAACAGCGCCACGATCACCACCAGCGGCGGCAGCAGCTTTCCGGCCGCCGAGCGCAGCCGCAGCTGCCCGGCGCTGGGCATCGCCGCGACGGGGGCTGCGGCCGGCACCGTGGTGCCGGCGTCGGCGGGCATGGCGGGCGCGGGGGTCAGGGCGTTCATCGCGTCAGGCTCCGGCGATCTTCTTGATGGGCTGCGAGGCGAGGTAGGCGGCCGGGTCCTCGGGGTCGAACACCTTGCCGTCGAAGAAGGTCTCCCGCCCGCGCGAGGTGCCCTCGGGCATCTCCGATGCCGTCGCGCCGGCGCGCGCGGCCGCCGCCCGCCAGATGTCCTGCCGGTTCACCTGCCCGACCAGCGCCTTCGTGTCGGTGCTCGACGGCAGCACGCCCCAGCGCACGTCCTCGGTGAGGAACCACAGGTCGTGCGACGGGAACGGGTAGGAGGCGTGGTCGCGCCAGAACTTCATCAGCAGGGGCGAGCCCTCGACCTTGCGCCCGTCGCCGTAGTCGATGTTGCCCCGCGCCCGCTCCACGATGTCGGTCACCGGCACGTTGAACCACGCCCGCCGGCCGATGATCGCGCACATCTCGGTCTTGTTGGCGTCGGCGTCGCACCAGCGCTGCGCCTCGATCACGGCGGCCGTCAGCGCCTCCGCCGCCCTGGGGTTCGCCCCCACCCAGTCCGCGCGCACGGCCAGCGCCTTCTCCGGGTGGTCGCGCCACAGCTCGCCAGTGACGGCGGCGGTGTAGCCGATTTTCTGGTTCACCAGCTGGTCGTTCCACGGCTCGCCGACGCAGAAGGCGTCCATGGTGCCGACCTTCATGTTGGCCACCATCTGGGGAGGAGGCACCACGATGGTCTGCGCGTCGGTTTCGGGGTTGATGCCCGCCGCCGCCAGCCAGTAGCGCATCCACAGGTCGTGCGTGCCGCCGCGGAAGGTCACCGCGACCTTGCTCTCGCTGCTCAGCACGCCCTTGAGCGGCCGCGCGTCAATGGTGGCGCCCTTATGTTTGCTGGCCACGGACAGCCCCTGCCCGTTGGTGTTCAGCCGCGCCAAGATCGCCATCGGCACCGGCTGGCTGTTCTGGTTGATGCGCCCGGTGTGCATCAGGTAGGCCATCGGCGAGAGCAGGTGCGCGCCGTCGATGCCGCCCGAGCCGCCGCCGAGCACGAGGTTGTCGCGCGTCGCCCCCCACGACGCCTGCTTGCTCACCTCCACCTCGGGCATGCCGTGCTTGCTGAACATCCCCTTCTCCTTGGCGATGATCAGCGGCGCCGCGTCGGTCAGCGCGATGTAGCCCAGGTTCGCCTTGCGCACCTCGGGGGTCGTGCTCCCCTGCGCGAAGGCTCCCCTGGGCGCCGCGGCGCGCGCAGCGGCCAGCAGGGCGGCGGTGGAAGCGAGTGCGGCGCGACGCGAAAGGCTCATGCGATGGTCTCCGGCGGCAGGGCAGGGGGGGCGAATTCGATCTCTGGGGACAGCCGCGCGGCGGCCGCGTGCCACAGCCCGTCGTCGTAGGAGGCCAGCGCGTCGTCCGGCGCCGGCCCCGGCGGCAGGTGTCCCCAGCGCCGCATCTGCCCCAGCCACCAGGCGGCGGCGGCGGCGCGCGGGCGGGTGGCGGGCCGGAAGCGCAGCCGGGCAGCCTCGGGCAGAACGGCGCCCCCCGGCAGCATCCCGTCCAGCGCCAGCGCCACGGCCTCGTGCGGCAGGGCGGGGAACATCCGCTCGCGTAGGATCAGCACCGCCTCGTCGCGGTTCGCGGGATCATCCAGCCAGCGCGCCGCGCCGATCGCGGCCGCCGTCAACGCCACCGCGCGGTCGCGGTCGCGCTCGGCCCAGCCCTCGGCGAAGGCCAGCATCTTCTCGGGGTGGCCGGGCCAAACGTCGCCGCTGGTCAGCACCACCCGCCCCGCGCCGCGCAGCGCGGCGTGGCTGCCCCACGGCTCGCCGGCGACGAAGCCATCCACGGCGCCGTTCTCCAGCGCCGCCACCGCCTGCGCCGGCGGCACCACCACCAGCCGCAGGTCGCGGTCCGGGTCCAGCCCGCCGAGTGACAGCCAGTGCCGCAGGAGGTAGTTGTGCGACGAGAAGGGGAACACCACCGCCAGCCGCACCGGCGTCGCCCGACCGCGCAGCAGACGCGCGAAGGCGCCCGGCGACAACGGCGCCGCCGAGGCCGCGCCCGGAACCCCGGCCGGCGCCACGGCGTCCAGCGCCCGCGCCAGCGCCGTGGACAGCACGAGGTGGTTGCCGTTGCTGCCCAGCCCAGCGCCCAGGCTCAGCCGCCGCCGCACGCCCCCCAGCCCGCAAGCCAGCGCGATCGGCAGCGGCCCGAGCACGTGCGCCGCGTCCAGCGCCCCGAAGGCCAGCTTGTCGCGCAGCGCCGCCCAGGCGCTCTCGGCCGACAGCGACACCCGCAGCCCGACGGCGGCGAACATCCCCAGCTCGTCGGCTACCAGCAGCGGCGCCGCGTCGGTCAGGGCCACGTAGCTCAGGCGCACCGGGCCGTGGCTCACGGTTCGGAGCAGCGCGGGGCGGGGCGGGGCGACGGTGTCCGGCACTGTGCGGCAATTCCACGCCCTCGCGGGCGGCTGGCGGCCCGTCCTTGGGCCGCGCGTCGGATCGGGGCTCGTCCGCGATGCGCGCCGTTGCGCACCATCCCCACCGGCATCGTGAACAACATCCGGCGAGCCCGCGTCAACGGGCCGTTTGCACCCCCGAGAGGCGTATCGGCACGCCCGAACCGACCTTGCCCAGAAATCGCGCTTTCTGCCTACCTTAGACGCATTACTCGCCGCGCATGATCTCGGCCGCGAGGTCGGCCAGCCGCATCCGCCGCTGCATCGCCGCGCGCCGCAGCGCCCGGTGCGCGTCCGGTTCCGTCATCCGGTCCCGCCGCATCAGCCGCAGCTTGGCCGCGTCCACCAGCTCCCGCTCGGCCAGCCCGGCGCGCGCGTCCGCCAGCTCTCGGCGCAGCGCCTGGTGCGCCCGGAAGCGCAGGATCGCCACCTCCATCACCGGCCGCACCCGTTCCGGCGACAGCCCCTCCACCACGTAGGCCGCCACCCCGGCTTCCAGCGCCGAGGCGATCTGGTCGGGATCGGCGCGGGCGGCGAACACCACCACCGGCCGCGGCTCGTCGCGGTGCAGCGCGCGCATGGACTCCAAGGCGTCGCGCGACGGTTCGTCGAGGTCGAGCACGATCACCTCGGCGCCGCTGTCGCGTACCCCCCTCGTCAGGTCCGCCGCGTCCGGCGCCACGGCGACCACCTCGCAGCCGGTCGCGCGCAGCGCCGCCGACACCGCCGCCGCCCGCTCCCCGTCGCCGTCCACCAGCAGAACGCGCACGCCCCGAACTCCCGCTTACGGCCGAGAGCCGCGCGGCGTTCCTTCCCCGGCAGACACTGTGGTGCGTCATCGGCGCGGCGTGAAGCCGAGCGCGCGGCAGCGCCGGTCCCGCCCGGCCGCGGTCGGGGCGGCACGGCGGTGGACGACGCGCCGCGGACGGTCGCGGGCGACGCGCCGCGCCGGCCACCTTCACGAAAACGTCACTGAACTGACACCCCGGAGTAAGCGGCGACGTGGCCCAAGCGCCCCATCGTGACCGCGCCGGGCATGCCCGCCGGAAGGAGCCGACACCATGAGCCCGACCACCATCGACGACACCGCCGGGATGCCCCCCGGCGACGAGGACACCGTCAGCAACCCCGCCCCCCGCGCCACCATCGCCGAGATCGTCGACCGCCGCCTGTCGCGCCGCGCCGCCCTGCGCGGCCTGATGGGCGCCGGCGCCACCCTGGCGCTTACCGACGGGCTGATGCGCGACGCCCTCGCCCAGGTCGCGCCCCCGGTGGGGCAGGGAACCGGCCCGGCCCCGGCCAACGCGGGTGCCGACAGCACCTTGGGCTTCCGCGGCCTGCCCCACGCCGGCGGCCCGCGCGACGCCGTGCCCGGGGGCTACGAGATCCAGACCGTGATCCGCTGGGGCGACCCGGTGCTGCCCGGCGCGCCGGCCTTCGACCCGCGCGCGCAGAGCGCGGCCGCCCAGGCCACCCAGTTCGGCTACAACAACGACTACCTCGACTTCTTCGCGCTCCCGCGCGGCGGCCAGGGCGCGGTGGCAGGCGCGGGCGGCGCCGAGCACGGCCTGCTCGTCGCCAACCACGAGTACACCAACACCAACCTGATGTTCGAGGGCATCGGCGAGGGCACGGCGTCGCGGCTGCGCACCACCCGCGAGCAGGCGCTGACCGAGATCGCCGCGCACGGCGTCAGCGTGGTCGAGATCCGCAAGCAGTCCAACCGCTGGTCCCCGGTTTCCGGGGGCACCATGAACCGCCGCATCACCGCCGACACGCCGATGCGTATCTCCGGTCCGGCGGCCGGCCACGCGCGGATGCGCACGAACGCCGACCCCACCGGCACCCGCGTGCTCGGTACCCTGAACAACTGCGCCGGCGGCAACACCCCCTGGGGCACGGTGCTGACGGCGGAGGAGAACTTCAACCAGTACTTCGGCGGCGGGGCGGCCGAGAACGGCCCGCAGGCGGCGGCCTACAAGCGCTACGGCATCGTCAAGGACGCCGCCTACGCCTGGGGCAACTACGTGGACCGCTTCGACCTGGACCGCGAACCCAACGAGCCCAACCGCTTCGGCTGGGTAGTGGAGTTTGACCCCTACGACCCGAACAGCGTGCCGGTGAAGCGCACCGCCCTGGGCCGCTTCAAGCACGAGGGCTGCACCCACGCGCTCTCGGCCGACGGCCGCGTGGTGTTCTACATGGGCGACGACGAGCGCTTCGACTACGTCTACAAGTTCGTGTCCGCCCGCCCGTGGAACAGCGACGAGCCGGGACTCAACGCCGACATCCTCGACGACGGCACCCTCTACGTCGCGCGCTTCGACGAGAACGGCGGCGTCGCCTGGCTGCCGCTGGTGCACGGCACCGGCCCGCTCACGGCGGAGAACGGTTTCCACTCCCAGGCCGACGTGCTGATCGAGAGCCGCCGCGCCGCCGACCTGCTCGAGCCCACGCCGATGGACCGCCCCGAGGACGTGGAAGCCAACCGCGCCACCGGCCGTGTCTACGTCATGCTCACCAACAACACTTCGCGCCGCCAGGACCGCCTCGGCGCCGCCAACCCGCGGGTCAGCAACGCCCACGGCCACGTCCTGGAGATCATCCCCCCCGCCACCACCGGCAGCGGCGCCGCCGACGGCCGGGTGGACCACGCGGCCACCGAGGCGCGCTGGGACATCTTCCTGATGGCCGGCCAGCCCGGCACCCACGTCGGCGCGCAGTACCACGGCGCGGTGACCAGCGAGCAGGGCTGGCTGTCCTGCCCCGACAACTGCGCCTTCGACAGCAAGGGCCGCATCTGGATCGCCACCGACGGCGCCCCCACCGCCGCCAAGATCGCCGACGGCCTGTACGCCGCCGACACCCAGGGGCCCGGCCGGGCGCTCACCCGCCGCTTCTACCAGGCCCCCCAGGGCGCCGAAGTGTGCGGCCCGCTGATTCCGGCCGGCGACCGCACCGTGTTCCTGGCCATCCAGCACCCCGGCGAGGACCCCGGCAGCACCTTCGAGAACCCGTCCACCCGCTGGCCGGACTTCGCCGAAGGGATGCCGCCGCGGCCTTCCGTCATCGCCATCGTCCGCACCGACGGCGGCGAGGTCGGCACCTGACGCGTCCCGCGTTTCCCGGGGGGGTGCCGCCGGGGAACGCCGCGCGGCCGTCGCGGCGCGCCGCCGTCCGGGAGCGGGGGAGCCCCGCGCACGGCGGGATGGATGCCGCCGCCGGCGGGCACGCTGCACCGAACCCCGACGCTCCCGGGGCGCCGGGAGGCCCCGCAGTCCCCCTGATCCCCGGCCGCCACGGGGCGCCCCCCAACCCGGCCTGAGCGCCCCCGCCCTACGCCGGGCAGCCGCGACGCAGGTATTCCCTCTCGTCACGTGTCAGGTCCTCTCCCAGGGAGGACCTGACCACGATGCTGCGGCAGCGCCTCGTGATCGGCGCGTCGGCGGCGGCGGCGCTCGCGGCCTGTGACCGCGCCTGTCGCCTGACGGCCGGCTGTGCGACGGCCGCGACCTGCGGCGGCCGGTCCGCCAGACGCGCCGGCGACGCCGGTGCCGGCGCGTCATCGCCGCTCCCGGCCGTCGGCACCGACCCGGCACCGTTCCCGCGAGGACCGGCCGGGGACCGCGCCCCGGCGCCGCCAGCCCCGCCCCCGGCCGCCACGGGCGGCGCCGAGGCGACGTCCGGTTTGGGGCCGGCAGCGCGTTCCTCGGCCGGCGCGGGACGGGCGGGCGTCCCGGCCGACGCGACGACCTCCCGTTCCTCCGCCGCTCGCGGCGCGGGAGCCACGGGATCGGGCGTTCCATCCCCGGCCAACGCGGGCGGCGACGAAGCGACGTCCGGTCCGGGGCCGTCGGCCCGGTTCTCCGGCGGCGCGGGATCGGCGGGCGCCCCGCCCGACGCGACGACCCCGCTCCCTGCCGCGGCCCCCGGCGCGGGGTCAGCAGGACCGGGAGCATCGCCCTCGTCCGCCGCGGGCGGCGCCGAGGCGACGTCCAGTCCGGGGCCGTCGGCCCGGTTCTCCGGCGACGCGGGATCGGCGGGCGCCCCGCCCGACGCGACGACCCCGCTTCCCGCCGCGGCCCCCGGCGCGGGGCCAGCGGAACCGGGCGCATCGTCCCGAACCGCCGCGGCGACGTCCGGCCCGGCGTCGGCCCGGTCCCCGGCCGGCGCGGGATCGGCGGGCACCTCGCCCGACGCGACGACCCCGTTCCCCGCCGCGCCACCCGACGCGGCGTCCGCGGGACCGGGGACCTTGCCCCGAGCCACCTGGGGCGGGGGAGAGGGCGCGGCGGCGTCCGGCCCGGCGTCGGCGATCCGGTCCTCGGCCGGCGCGGGACTGGCGGGCACCCCGCCCGGCGCGACGATCCCGTTCCCCGCCGCGGGCTCCGGCGCGGCGGCCGCGCGATCCGGGGCCGCGGCGAGCATCCCCGTGCGACCCGACGCTTCCTCGCGGCCGCCGCGCGACGTCACCACCGTCGCCGCGACCGCGCCCGTCATCACCACGCCGGCGAGCAGCATGACGGGGCGCCAGGGGAAGGCACCGCGCCGTCCCGCGCCGGGCGTTCCCGGCTCGGCGGCCACCGGCCCGGCTTCCAGCGCCGCGCGGACCACCTGCGTCCAGGCATCCCCACCCCGCAGGGCCAGCCGCGGTTCCGCCCTGAAGCTCTCGGCGAGGACGTGGCCGAGCTCGGATATCTCGTCCGGCGGCAGGACCACCCCGACCATCGGCGGATAGCCCCCGAACCTGTACGGGAACTGCCGCGCCTCGAGCGCGCGCCTGAGGCGACCGACGGCGCCGGCCGCGCCGCGCCTGGACTCGATCAGCGCCACGCCGATCCTGGGGTGGATCAGGGCGAGGCCGACCGGCGGGCCGTCGTCGCCGAGCGGGCAGTCCCGCAGCTCGACCCATCCCGGTGCCGAGGGAACGTCGCCGGCCGCGCTCCCGGACCCGGAGCGCGAGGGGGACGACGGCGACGCCGCGGTCGGGCTCATGGGTTCGCGAACTCCTTGCATCCTGCCGAGCGCAACGGACGGGCGGCGGCCGTGGATGCCGCCGGCACGCGTGGTTACCCCATCGTTTCGTCGTCGGCACCACGCGAACCCGTGTGCCGGGACCGGGATCCGCCGGCACCGGCGGACGGCGGCGGGAGCGACGCCCGACGCGAGGCCGGAGCCGGCCGCACCCCCCGGGTGATCCGCGCCCCGACCCACCGCCGGCCCGCCGCGCTCAGCCGCCCGGCCCTGCCGCCCGCGCCTCGGCCCGCCGCGCGCTGTCGGAGCCGTAGTGCCTGGTCCAGCTCTTGGTGAACTCGGCGCCGAGCAGGAAGATCAGCGCGGAATAGTAGATCCACAGCAGCACCACGAACACCGACCCGGCGGCGCCGTAGGAGGACGCGATCCCCGCCTCGGTCACGTACAGGCCGATCAGCACCTTGCCGACCATCAGCAGCAGCGCGGTGGCCGCCGCCCCCACCGCGACGTCGCGCCACGCCAGCACGCGGTTGGGCAGCACGCGGTACAGCGCCCCCACCGCCACCGCCAGCAGCAGCGACGACGCCAGCAGGTTGGCCGCGTCGGCCAGCATCCCCGTGTGCGGCAGCAGCTCCAGGTAATGCTTCACCGCCGCCAGCGCGGCGGACGCCACCAGGGAGGCGATCAGCAGCAGCCCCGTGGCCAGCACCAGGCACAGGCCGGCGACCCGCGTGCGCAGCGTCGAGCGCAGGGCGGAGTCCGGCGCCGGCGCCCGCCAGATGGCGTTGAGCGCCGACTCCACCGCGCCGAAGGTGCCGGTGGCGGTGACCAGGATGGTGGCCAGTCCGATCGCCGAGGCCACCAGCCCCGATTCCCGCCGTCCCGCCGCCGCCAGCATGTCCGATACCGTCTCGGCCGCTTGCGGGCCCATCACGTCGCGCACCTGCGCCGCCACCGCGTCGCGCGCCGCGTCCTGGCCGAACACGTGGCCGGCGACGGCCACTGCGATCACCAGCACCGGCGCCAGGGAGAAGATGGCGTAGTAGGCGATGGCCGCGCCGCTCATCATCGCCCCGTCGGCGACGAAACCCGACACCGTCTCCCTCGCGAGCAGCCACGCGCGCCCCAGCACCGTCCCGAAACTCCCTGATCCGCCGACCGCCGCGCCGTCCCGGCCCGCCACCGCGAGCCGCCCCGGCGCGATACCGCGCTCCGTACCCCGCGCGCCACCGCGCGACGGCGGGCCGCGAATATGACATGAAGGCGACGGGCACCACTGGCGACCACGGGCCCGGACGGGTGGTGTGACGCCCGCGCCGGCGCCAGATGTGGGATCGTCACGGACTCTAAGAGGAACGCCGATGCGAAAGCCGAACTACAACTTCGAACGCGCCGAGCGCGACCGCGCCAAGCAGGCCAAGGCCGACGCCAAGGCCCAGAAGAAGCGGGCCGAGGCCGCCGAGGCCGCGGGCGCCAGCGCCGAGCTGGACCGGCCCACGGACACCGAGGGCGAGGCCCCACCCGCGGGGAGCGCCGGGCGCGACTGAGCGCACCCGGACGCGGGCGGGGGCACCCCGCGCCCCGGCCCGCCTCCGCCTGCCGGGCGGGGTGGGGACCGCCCGCCGCTCAGGCGTCTTCCCAGAACTGCGTCACCAGCTCGGCCTTGAAGGACATGCGGGCCTTGCCGCCGTCCACGTCCTCGACCATCGAGACCGGCAGGTAGCGGTGCTGGCCGCCCGCGCCGGGGTCGTTCCTGGTCAGCTTGATGCGCCCGTCCTCGACGTGGTCCACGGTGCCGATATGGCCGCCGTCGGCGCCGATCACCTCCATGTGCTCCTGGATTTCGCTGCGGTCGATCACGGGCTTCTCCTGGGTTGCGGAATGCCCGGGATGAACGGCCGATCCCGCGCGCGGATGCCGGCCGGGCGCGGCGGTCGCGCATCCGTCATCGCGGCGCGCCGGGGCCGTCTCGTTTCCTCCTAGGAAGGAACCAGGGTCGTCGCTACCCTCGTATGAGCGTGGACGATCCGGTTCCCCGGCCAGTCTCCCTCGACCACGGCCGCGAACTCGACTCCCTCCCGCCAACACGGCGCGGCCGCCTGCCCGCGGCCGGCACCAGGAGAAACGACGATGGCCAGGACGACGACACTCGACAGGATCGTGGCAGCCGCGGAGCCCACGGTGCGGCGGATCGGCGTGGCCGACCTGCGCGACGCCCTCGCGCGCGGCTGGACAGACTTCCGCGCCAGCCCCACCCAGCTCGTCTTCCTCACCCTCATCTACCCCCTGGTCGGCTTCACCGCCGCTTCCGTCGCCGGCGGCCGCGCGCTGATGCCGCTGGTCTGGCCGCTGGTGTCCGGCTTCGCCCTGGTCGGGCCGTTGGCGGCGCTGGGCGTCTACGAGCTGAGCCGCCGCCGCGAGCGCGGCCTGGACGCCGGCTGGACCCACGCCTTCGACGTCCTCCGCTCCCCCGCGATGGGCGCGATCGCCGCGCTCGCGCTGCTGCTGCTGGCGATTTTCGTGGCCTGGGTGGCCACCGCGCGGGCGATCTACGACGTGACCCTGGGCGGAGCCATGCCCGACAGCCTCATGGAATTCGTCGGCCTGCTCGGCACCGGGCCCGGCGTGCAGCTCATCGTGCTGGGCAACGCGGTGGGCGCCTTGTTCGCCGCCGCCGTGCTCACCCTGACCGTCGTGGCCTTCCCCCTGCTGCTGGACCGCGACGTGCCGGCGGCGGTGGCCATGCGGACCTCGGTGCGCGCGGTCGCGGCCAACCCTGGCCCGATGGCCCTGTGGGGCCTGACCGTGGGTACCATGCTGTTCCTCGGCTCGATCCCGTTCTTCGTCGGCCTAGCCGTGGTGCTGCCGCTGCTGGGCCACGCGACCTGGCACCTGTACCGCAAGGTCGTGGTCTAGCTCCCGGCCCCGCCGGGCACGACGCGCCGGCGGACGGCAGGCCTGACCGCGGCGCGCTCACCCGCCGGCCCGGTCGCCGACGCCGCCCGTCGCCGACATCGCGCCCCGCCCGCCGGGGCGCGCGACGGCGCGGGGCGGGTTGAGCGGCCGGACCGGCGGACCAGATACGCTGCCCCGACCCCGCCCGAGGAGCGCGACATTTCATGCCCGCCACCACGCCCGCGCTCCCGACGCATTCCCCGGTCACCGAGCATCGCTTGTTCGACGCCCTGGCCACCATCACGCGCGCCTTCGCCGAGGGCGCCGCCCCGCCGCTGCCTGCCGCCGACGGCGAGCCCGCCCTGGACGCCGCCGACACGGCGATCGCCGCCATGGACCCGGAATCGCGCGACGCCCTGGGCGAGGCGGCGCTCGCCGTTTCCTTCGGCGCCTTCGCCTCGCGCGGCGGCGAGGACGGCGCCATGCACATGCTGGTCGCCGCCATGGGGCTGATGGCGATGGCCGCCGGCGAGGAGCCCGACCCGCCGGCCGAGATCATGGCGGTGCTCGCCGAGGACGGCCGCGTGGAGATCGAGATCGACCGCGCCGGCGAATCCGTGGACGCCGAGTTCGGCCGCCACGCGCCCCCCGACCAGCTCGCCGCGGCGCTGGAAGCCCGCATCGTCGGCTCCGCCATCACGCTCGCCGGCTGCACCCTGCCCGAGCACGGGGCCGGCGAGGGTGCGGTCGCGGCCGGCGAGCCCCGCAACGCCGGCGGCCAGGCAGCGGTGCGGCTGCGCGCGGCGCGCTACCTGGCGCGGCTGGCGGCGGGGCTGGTGACGATGAACGCGGCCGGCGGGGCGGGCGCGCCGCCGGCATAGCCGCCCGCCCGCCCCGGCGCGGCGGCCCGGCTCAGGCTTCCGCCGCTTCCCGCCGCACCTCCAGCTCCAGCCATTCCTCCTCCGCCCGCGCCAGCTCCGCCCGCCGCTGCGCCGCCATCTCGCTCGCCTTGCGGAAGCGCCCGGCGTCGCGCGCGTACAGCCCCGGATCGGCCAGGATCCCG
Source organism: uncultured Roseomonas sp. (assembly GCA_964243365.1). Classification (GTDB taxonomy): domain Bacteria; phylum Pseudomonadota; class Alphaproteobacteria; order Acetobacterales; family Acetobacteraceae; genus Roseomonas. The sequence continues at coordinate 77,636 of CAXTEL010000005.1, forward strand.
TCGAGCTTGCCGATCTCCGCCCCCAGCTTCTCGATCCGCCCCGGCAGCGCCTTCAGCGCTTCCCGCTCGGCCATGCTCAGCCGCGCCCTCGCGGCCGGCGCCGGGGCCGCCACCGCCCGGCCGTTCCCGCCGGCGCCGTTCCGCGCAACCGCGCCCCCGCCCGCAACGGCCGCCGGCGCCGCCCCGCGCGCCCGCACTCCGTGCCCGCGCTGCGCCACCATGTCGGAATACCCGCCGGCGTACTCCTGCCACGCCCCGTCGCCCTCAGCGGCGATCACGCTCGTCGCCGTGCGGTCGAGGAAGTCGCGGTCGTGGCTCACCAGCAGCACCGTGCCCGCGTATTCCGCCACCAGCTCCTGCAGCAGGTCCAGCGTTTCCAGGTCCAGGTCGTTGGTCGGCTCGTCCAGCACCAGCAGGTTGCTCGGCCGGGCCAGCGCGCGCGCCAGCATCAGCCGCCCGCGCTCGCCCCCCGACAGCAGTTCCACCGGCGTGCGCGCCTGCTCGGGGGTGAACAGGAAGTCCTTCATGTAGCCGACCACGTGCCGCGGCGTGCCGCCGACGTAGACCATGTCGCCCTGCCCGCCGGTCAGCGCCGCCGACAGGCTCACCCCCGGCGCCAGGTCGCGCCGCCGCTGGTCCAGGCTGACCATCTCGATCGCCGTGCCCAGCCGCACCTCGCCGCTGTCGGGCGAGAGCGCCCCGGTCAGCATGTTCAGCAGCGTGGTCTTCCCCGCCCCGTTCGGCCCCACGATCCCTAAGCGGTCCCCGCGCAGCACCCGCGTGGACAGGTCGCGCACCACGGTCCGCCCGTCGTACCCCTTGGACACGCGGTCCGCCGCCGCCACCAGCGTGCCCGACCCCGCCCCCTCGCTCGCCGCCATCGTGGCGCTGCCCACCGCCCCGCGCCGCTCCTTGTGCTGGCGGCGCAGCGCGTGCAGGTCGCCCAGCCGCTTGACGTTGCGCTTGCGCCGGGCGGTGACGCCGTAGCGCAGCCAGTCCTCCTCGCGGGCGATCTTGCGGGTCAGCTTGTGGGCGGCGACCTCCTCCTCCTCCAGCACCCGGTCGCGCCATTCTTCGAAGCCGGAGAACCCCTGCTCCAGCCGCCGCGTCACGCCGCGGTCCAGCCACACCATCGCCCGCGACAGGTTCTCCAGGAACCGCCGGTCGTGCGAGATCGTCACCAGCGCCGAGCGCATCCCCTTCAGCTCGGCCTCCAGCCACTCGATCGCCGGCAGGTCGAGGTGATTGGTCGGCTCGTCCAGCAGCAGGATGTCGGGCTGCGGTGCCAGCACCCGGGCCAGCGCCGCCCGCCGCGCCTCGCCGCCCGACAGCACCGCCGGGTCCTCGTCGCCGTTCAGCCCCAGCTCGCCGAGCAGCCACGAGGCCCGGTACGTCTCGTCGCCGGGGCCCATCCCCGCCTCGACGTAGGCCAGCGTGGTGGGGAAGCCCGACAGGTCGGGCTCCTGCGGCAGGTAGCGCACGGTGGCGCCGGGCTGGACGAAGCGCGTGCCGCCGTCCGCCTGCGCCAGCCCGGCCGCGATGCGCAGCAGCGAGGACTTGCCCGAGCCGTTGCGGCCCACCAGCGCCAGCCGCTCGCCGGCCGAAACGCTCAGCGATGCCCCGCGCAGCAGGGCCACGGTGCCGAAGTTCTGCGCGATGTCCTGGAGGATGAGGAGGGGAGGGGATGGTGCCATGTCGCGGCGGGGCATAGCACGGCCCGACGGCCGCCGCTCCCCGGCGCGGCCCGCACGACGCGGGGGGCTGACCGGAACGGAGCGTCGCTACTCCGCCCGCGTCACCGCATCCCCGACGGTTCCCGGGCCGGCCGAGTTCGCCGGCCCCCGGCACGGCCGCCGTGTTCGCGCCCGGGAAGCGGGAACCGTGCCGCGGACACGCGATGACGCGCCCGCTGGAGCCACCCTCCATGCCCGTTCACGCCCGTCGCCTCATCATGCGGCCGTGCAGGATCGGAGCGCGATCCTCAGGCGAACAGGATGCCGAACTTCGCGTCGCTCATGGTGTCGGGCGCGGTGATGGCCTGATGTTCCGGGCTCTCGGAGAACGCGAGAACCGCGTCGGCCCGGCTGATGCTCCCATTGTCCAGCCTGGACACGTAGTAGTCCAGCTCCGCGGCCTGGGCGGCGCGGTTGAGGGTGTTGCGGTAGAGCAGTTCCACGAACGCGGCGCTGGACGGAGCGCTGCCGTAGAGGGCCCGGAACTCCGGGCTGGACGTGAAGTTCTGCACGATGCTTGGCAGCGTGCCAGCTCCGGTATCCAGCAGGTCGCGATAGTACTTCACGCCCGCGAGGTCGGGCAGCCGGGAGAACATCGTGTCGTAGATCCTGGCCACCCTCACGGCGTTCTCCGAAACGTCCCAGATGCCGCTCTCCACGATGCCCGTGGTGCGCGTCTTGTTCTCCGGGCTTTCCGCGAAGCCGACCAAGTTCTGCTCGCGCGTGATGCCCTGAGCCGCCTCGTTCCGGTAGTACTGCAACTCGGCCTCGCCGGGGGTGCGGTTCAACACGTTGACGTAGAGCCGCGTGATGTACTGGTCGAGCGGGAGGTTCGCGCCGAAGCGGGCGGAGAATTCCGGGCTCGACGCGAAGCCCGCCGCCACCTCGCTCAGGGGCGCACCCTTCTGGACGGCCTCGACGTGGTAGTTCAGCCCCGCCTGCTCCGGACCTCGCGCCAGGGCCGCATTGTACAGCCGCACCACCTGCGCCGCCGGATCGGCGGGGTCGAACACCACGCGGCCGTCGACGAGTCGAACCTCCTCGATGGAGAACATGAAGTCCGCACCCGACGCCGGCGACACGGTCCAGGGTATCCAGCCGGGACTGCCCGACCTGGTCGTGCCCGTGACCTCGACGGTCCGCCGGCCCTCGTCCACGAGTACGACGTCGTGCCCGGCGCCGCCCACGAGGAAGTCGTTCCCGACCCCGCCCACCAGCACGTCGTTCCCGGCACCGCCGTTCAGGTAGTCGTGCCCGGCACCGCCGTGGATCGTGTTGGCGCCGGAACCTCCCACGAGGAAGCTCCTGGCCTCCGTTCCCCGGATGTCCTGGTTGCCCTCGCCCGCCAGCACGACGTCGGCCGACACGGTCCCGGTGACCGACGCGGAGATCGTCAGGATGTCGCCGAAGTTCACCTCGAGCCCGAGCTGCGCCGACGCGCTGAGCGGCACGCTGCCGGTCCTCGCGGCCGTCGCGATCATGTCGCCGTTCTTGATGATGGAGTGGGCGAGCGCGTCCGCGGCCGCGTTGCCCGGAACCAGGGTCACGTTGTCGAGGGCTTGGTAGGCTTGCGCTCGCGCGCCCTGCATGTACGCGTTCACGCGGGCATCGAAATCGGACAAGTTGAAGTTCGGATTATCCATATTCTGAACGCCGGTCCTGATGAGGTCCAGGCCATCGGAATGGATGTTCTGCAGGGCGGTCCGCACCGCCGCGGCATTCCTGATGCTGTTCGCCAGGTTCGACAAGCCGGCGACGTTCAGGGCGTTGCTGAGCGCCGATATGCCGTTGTCGGTGGTGGCGAACTTGAAGTCCCCCACGGAAAGATTGCCGACGAGGTCCTTGGAGAAGTCGAAGGTCACGTTCCCGATCGATGAGCTCTGGTCACCCGGACCGTCGAGCTGGAACCCCGCCGAACTGGGATTCTCCGGGGTGGTCGGCGCCAAGATCACCGGTACGTCCGGTGGGATGGCGAAGCCGTCGGGCACCGAAACCACTCCGAACCGGGAGTAGCTCGTGGTGTAGCCCTTCCCGTCCGAACTTTCCGACTGGAACGTGAGACGCTCGCTGAAATTACTCGGGCTAGTGAACGAAACACCGACGATTTGGAACTCCGGGTAATCGAAGCCGTCGCCATTCTCGCCCGGATCCCGGAAGCCGAACTCGAGACCGTACTTGTTCGTGACCTTGACGCCGTTCACGTACAGCGGTGCAGCCTCGAGATTGCCGGCGTGGGGGAGGTCGGCCGGCTTCTTCTGGTGCAGCGTGACGAATTTTTTCTCGAAGTAGAGTGACTTGCTCACGACGCTTCCTGTCCTTCCCGGGAACGTTTCAATCTACGTTGGTTGCAGTTTAAAACGACAACGAAACGTTCGCAAGTCTCTCGCTGTCCGGGAAACCGCTTCGCTCAACGTCTGATCCCAGCGCTTTCCCGAGTGGGCCGAGCGGGGCCCGAGGTGGACGGGGTAGAAGCCCGAGAAGGGCTCTTCTCCGACGTCTCACGATCCTGACTCGCGCGGCCGACGCTCCGCCGGCCTCGTACCGGAGACGGAGGTCAGGGTCCGAACAAAGGCGCGAACCGGGCCGATCCGCGCGGTCGGAGCGAAATCATCTCAGGCGAACGCGATCCCGTACTGCCCCGGCACGTCGCTCGCGATATTCGGCGCGGTCAGCGTCACGTGCTCCGGGCTCTCGGAGAAGTTCAGCACCATCTGCTCGCGCCCCAGCGTGCCGGCGTCGAGCTGGGAAACGTAGTAGGCTATCTCCTCCCCGCTGGCGGCGCGGTTCAGCGTGTTGCGGTACAGCAGGTCCACGATCCGCGCGTTGCCGGGCTCGGCGCCGTACAGCGCCCGGAATTCCGGGCTGCCGATGAAGTTGCCCACGAAGCCCAGCGGCGTCAGCGCGCCCCCGTCGAGCAGGTCGCGGTAGTACCGCAGCCCGGCGATGTCCGGCAGCCGCCCGAACATCGTGTCGTACAGCCGCGCCGTGGTCGCCGCGCTCTCGCTCAGGTCCCACAGCCCGTCCGCCACCAGCCCCGCCGTCAGTCCCTTGTTCTCCGGGCTCTCCGAGAAGTTCGTCAGCACCTGCTCGCGCGTCGCGCCTGCGGCGAACTGCGCGCGGTAGTAGCCCAGCTCCTCCCCCGACGCCCCGCGCCCGAGCACGTTGCCGTACAGCCGCCCGACGTAGGCGTCGTCGCTCAGCCCCGCGCCGTAGCGCGCCGCGAACTCCGGCGAGTTGATGAAGCCCGCGCCGATGTCGGCCAGCGACCGGCCGCCTTCCAGGAACGCCACGTAGTAGTTCAGCCCGGCCTGGTCCGGCCCGCGGGCCAGCGCGGCGTTGAACAGCCGCGCCACCTGCGCCGCCGGGTCGGCGGGGTCGAACACCAGCCGCCCGTCGGCGAAGTCCAGCACCTCCACGCCGCGCAGCGCGTAGCCCGGCCCGCTCTCGCCCACCGTCACCCGGCTCGGCAGCCCGCCCTCGGTCAGCACCGCCGAGCCCCGCAGCCCGCCGTCGATGGCGGCCACGTCCACCCCCGCGGTGCCGGCCACACTCCGCTGGACGCGCAACGGTGCCGTCACCACGGGAGTGAGCACCGCGTCGTCGCCCACGATGACCCCCGCCGCCGACGCGACGCCCAGTGTCGCCCCGCCGGTGGGGCCGGAAAGCGTCAGCACGAAGCCCTCGTCCGCTTCCACCACCGCGTCGCCGGCCACGGCCACGGTGATCGTCCGCCTCGCCTCGCCGGTCGCGAAGGCGACCGTCCCCGACGGCGGCACGCCCCCCGCGAAGTCCGCCGCGTCGGCCGGGTTGGCGCCGCTGCCGGCCACCGTCCAGGTCGCCCCCTGCGCCGCCGACAGGTCGCCGCTGCGGGTGACCGTGAAGGTGAACGGCGTCGCTCCGGCGGACCCTTCCGCCCGGTCCGCGGCCAGCGCCGCGACCGACAGCGCCGCGGCGGGCGCCGTCACGACGGGCGGTGCCACCACGGGCGGCGCTGCGTCGTCGTTGCGGATGATGCCGCTCGCCGAGGCGATGCCCAGGTCGGCGCCCGGGCCGGGGTTGAACAGCTCCACGCCGAGGCTCTCGTCGGCCTCCGCCAGCGCGTCGCCCAGCACCGCCACCGCGATCGTCTTGCCCGTCTCGCCCGGCGCGAAGGTCAGCGTGCCGGAAGCGGCCACGTAGTCCGATCCCGCCAGCGCCGTGCCGTCCACGGTGCGCCACCCCACCGTGACCGGCAGCGCCGCGGCGCGCAGGAGCTGCGCCTGGAACAACAGGCTGCCGCCCGCGCCCGGCCCGCCTTCCGCCACCGGCGGGGCGACGTTGTCGGACAGCCTCACCCGCGCCGTGTCGTCGTTTCGGATCACCCCGGCCGCCGTCGCGGTGCCCAGCGCGGCCCCGCCGGTGGGGGCCGAGAGCGCGAGAACGAAGCCCTCGTCGCGCTCCAGCACCTCGTCGCCGCCCACCGACACCACGATCGTGGCCGTGGCCTCGCCGGGCGCGAAGGCGACCGTGCCCGAGGGCAGCGCCCCGCCCACGAAGTCGGCGGCGTCGGCCGGACCCGCGCCCGCGCCGGCCACGGTCCAGGTCGCGCCCTGGGCGGCGGACAGGTCGCCGCCGCGCGTCACCTCGAAGGTGAAATCGGTCTGCGCGCCGGTGATGGGCCTGGTGCCCGATATGCTGCCTTCCGCCCGGTCGGCCGCCAGCGCCGCGACCGACAGGCTGCTGTCGTCGTTGCGGATCACCCCGCCCGCCGAGGTCAGCCCCAGCGTGGCCCCGCCGGTGGGCGCGGACAGCACGACGCCGAAGCCCTCGTCCGCCTCCACCACGGCGTCGCCCGCCACCGCCACGGTGATCGTGGCGCTCGCCTGCCCGGCGGCGAAGGTGACCGTGCCGGAAGGCAGCACCCCGCCCGCGAAGTCGGCCGCGTCGGCCGGGTTGGCGCCCGCACCGGCCACGGTCCAGGTCGCGCCCTGCGCCGCCGACAGATCGCCGCTGCGGGTCACGGTGAAGGTGACGGGCCGCGTGCCCGCGCCGCCCTCGGCCACGCCCAGCACCGACGCCGACACCGACAGGTTGCTGTCGTCGTCGCGGATCGTCCCCGCCGCGGCCAGTGTTTCGGGCGCCGCGCCGGTGCCGTCGCCGAAGGTGGCGCCGGCGGGTGAGGACAGCTCCACCCGCAGCGTCTCGGCCGCCTCCGCCAGCGCGTCGTCGCTCACCGCCACCGCGATCGTCTTGCTCGTCTCGCCCGGCGCGAAGGTCAGCGCGCCGGAAGCGGCCGCGTAGTCCGACCCCGCCAGCGCCGTGCCGTCGGCCGTGCGCCAGTTCACCGTGACCGTCTGCGTCGTGGGCACCGCGAGACGCACGGTGAACGGCAGCGCGCCGCCCGCGCCCTCGTCCGCGCCGCCGGCGACGATCGTCATCCGCGGCGCGTCGTCGTTGCGGATGATGCCGATGCCCTGGCGGTCGAGGATGGTCGCGCCGGTGGCGTCCGACAGCGTGATCGCGAACAGCTCGTCCGCCTCGGCCACCGTGTCGTTGGGGATCGCCACCCGGATCGTCGCGGTGGTGTAGTACGCGTTCAGGTAGCCGTCGCCAGCGGCCGGCAGGTAGTTGGTGCCCGGCCGGTAATCGACCCTGAAGGCGTAAGGGTCACTGCCTTCGTTGCGTTGTGTCAGGAAATTGTTGCTCCCGAAGTACACCGTCCCCGAGGCCGCCGTGAAATCGGTGCCGGCTTCCGCCAAGCCATAGCGCCCGTCGGCCGAGGCGCGCGCGCCGGACAGCGCTCCGATACTCCAACGCACCGAGGCCGGCGGCACGGCCAGCGACGTGACCCCGTTAAACGCGATGGTAAACGACGCGTAGTCGTTCCTTATGACGCCGCCGCTGATTCCGATGTCGATGAATTCCGCGGTCTGCATGTCGCCGACCGAGAAGCTCGGCCCTGCCGCCGGCACCACCGGCAGCGCCGTGCGGAAGATGTCCGTCGCGCCGTTGTTGTCGCCCGCCACTAGGTCCGACCCCGCGCCCAGGAACGCGACGCTGTTGTCCGGCAGGAACACCGGCGCCACCGCGGCGCCGTTGCCGCCTTCCAGCAATAGCGTTCCCGTGGCGAGGCCGCGCACGTACACGTCCGCCCGCCCGTCCACGTCGCCACCCACCAGCCGGCCGTCGCTGCTGAAGGCCAGCAACGTCCCGTCCGCCGAGAAGCTCGCCCGGCCCAGGCCCGACGGCGCTGCCGGCGCCGCGGCGGTCGCCGGGCTGCCGTTCGCATCGCTGCTCGCCAGCCCGAGCGCCCCGGTGCCCAGGTCCCGCACCCACACCTGCGTCGCCAATCCCGGCGTGACCGCCGTCAGCGGCGACAGGTTGGCCGCCGCACTGCTGAAGGCGAGCCTCGTCCCGTCGGGCGAGAACACCGGCAGCCCGGAATCCCCGTCGCCCGCCAGCCCGGCGGTGCCGCTGACCAGGGTCAGCGCGCCGGTGCCGAGGTCCTGCACCCACACCTGCGCCGGGCCGCCACCGGGCGCCGTCGCCGTGAAGGCCAGCTTGGTGCCGTCGGCCGAGAAGACCATGTCGCGGTAGCCGCCGCCCACCGCCGCCCCGGACGCGTCGCGGCCGACGCGCGCCGTGGTGCCGGCGCCGGGGTCGCGCACGAACAGGTCGGGGCTGGCGGCGTCGTCGCCCGCCACCAGCCCGCCCGCCGCGCTGCTGAAGGCGACCAGCGTTCCGTCCGCCGACAGCGCCGGCACCGCGTCGGCCGCCACGCCGTCCGCACCGACCCGCCGCACGACGCCGGTGGCGAGGTCCTCCACGAACAGGTCGTAGGCCCCGCCGCGGGTGCCGCCGTAGGCCAGCCGCGCCCCGTCGGCCGACAGCGCGAAGGACGGCGCCGCCGTCGCCGACCCGGGCAGGCTGGCGGTCCAGCCATCCCCCAGCGCCTCGCCCGCCACCACCGAGCGCACGGCCAGCCCGCCGGCCGCGAGGTCGCGCGTGAACAGGTCGGCCCGCCCGTTGCTGTCGCCCAGGACGAGGTTGCCCGCTGTGCTGACGAAGGCCAGCCGGGTGGCGCCGGCCGACACCGCGAAGCCCTGCGCCGCCGCGTCCCCCCACGCCCCGGCCACGCCCGGGTTCAGCCGCTGCGTCCCCGCCAGCGGCGGCGCGTCGTCGGTGCGGATCGTGCCGATCGCCGACAGCGTCGCCGCGCCGCCGGCCAGGGTGGCGCCGACGGGTGCCGACAGCTCCAGCCGCAGCGTCTCGTCGCCTTCCACCGCCGCGTCGGCCAGCACGGCGACCGGGATGGTCGCGATGGTCTCGCCCGGCGCCAAGGTCAGGGTGCCCGACCCTTGCGCGTAGTCGGTGCCGGCGGTCGCGGTGCCGTCCAGCGTCCGCCACTGCACCGTGACGGGCACGTTCATCGGCGCGTCGAGGCTGACGGTGAAGGGCAGGGCGGTGTTCGCGCCCGCGCCCCCCTCGATCACGCTCGCGCCGGCCAGCCGCATCGCCGGCGCGTCGTCGTTGATCACCGTGAAGCCGGCGGAATAGGCGCTGGCGGGGGCGGAGCCGTAGAAGGGGTAGTTGTAGGAGGAGCCGAGGTTCATCGCGTTCAGGTACGCGTCCGGCAGGATGAACGTGAAAGCCTCGTTCTGCTCGGCCACCGCGTCGCCCACGATGCCGACGCGGACGACCTTGCGGGTCTCGCCGGCGGCGAAGGTGATGCTGCCCTCGGTCACCGCGACGTCGGGGAGCGCCGTCCGGGCGACGGAAGGGTCGTAGTAGCTGGCGCCGCCGGGCTGGATCACCCAACGGTACGTCGTCGCCGTCGCGAGACCCTGGCTCAGCTCCAGCGCGACGTCCACGAAGGCGTCACCGCTTCCTTCCGCAACCCGCGCGGCGCTGGCCGACACGTTCAGCCGACCCGATGTGAACGACATGACCTACCCGACTCCCGACGGCGTGAGCCGCCGGGAACCCGCGACGCGTCCGTTGGCCGGGCGCACCGAGTCGGCGGAACATCTAAGTTCCTACCTTTAACCGGTTCTTAAAACAATCTCATTTTTTGGGCAGCATTGCGCCCGCTCAACCGCCCTGGGACGACGCTCGCTCTTCGCGACGGCTCGTCCCGTTCCGCCGCCCGCGTCCGCCTCACACCGCCTCGGGTCGGCTCCCGCGCATCGCCGGCCGCGCGTCGAAGCCTTCGAACCACGCCGCCAGCGCCGGCTGCCGCCGCCGCCAGTCCAGATCCGCGAAGCGGAAGTCGAGGTAGCCCAGCGCGCAGCCCAGGGTGATCGCGCCGATGTCCACCCGCCCGGCAAGACCGGGCGCCCATTCCTCCATGCGGTCCAGCGCCGCCTCCACCTTGCCGAGCTGGCCGCGCACCCAGGCGTCCGAGCGCTCGCCCTCGCCGCGCAGCGCCGTCTCGTAGCGCACCAGCAGCGCCGCCCCCATCGCGCCGTCGCCCAGCGCCTGCTCCACCAGCGCCCGCCACCGCGCCGGGCCGGCCGGCGGGAACAGCGCGCCGCCGCCGATGCTGTCCAGCGCTTCGCAGATCACCCGGCTGTCGTACAGTGCCGCGCCGTCGTCGAGCAGCAGCGTCGGCACCTGCGCCAGCGGGTTCGCCCCGCCCACCGCCTCGTTGCGCATCAGCGGCTGCACGCTGGCCGGCACCAGCTCGACCCGCGACCCCAGCCCGACCTCCAGCGCCACGACCCGCGCCTTGCGGGCGAACGGCGACAACGGCGAGTACAGCAGCTTCATGGTGGCGGCCTCCGCGAGGGTTTCGGCGGTCCCAGCATGCCGGCGCGGCGGGGCCTCCGCCACCGCCTCCCGCGCCGGACAACCGGCGCCGGCTTCCCGTGCCGCCTCGCCGACCGAGGCCGAAACACCCTGGCCGAAACGCCCGGACCGTGTGCCCGCGCCGTCCACTATCCCGCCCGGCGCCGCCATCCCCGACCGCCGTGCCACCGCCCCGGCCGATGTCATCCCCCCCCGGTGCCATTCCGCCCCGCCGATGCCACCCCGCGCCCCCGATGCCATTTCAACCACCCGTGCCACGCCGCCCCGCGCATGGCAGCCAACCGGCGTCGCCGCGCGGAAGAACTGGACATCGGCCGCGGAAAACCGTAGGAAAAACATCCGACAACGCCCCGGTCACGCCCGGAGCGCCCCGGCCCGGCACCGTCCCCGCGAAGGGCGGTAAGGAAGTAAGGTAGTAAGGAAGTAAGGCGGTCGCCCCGACCGCCGCGGCACTTCCGGCACCCCGCTCCCGCGCGGCCGCACCCCTCGCTGACCGGATCGCCCCATGCCCTTCCCCGACCTTCCCGCGCCGCTGGCGCACGCCTTGGCTGAGCGCGGCTACGCCGAGCCCACCCCCGTGCAGGCCGCCGTGCTCGACGCGGCCACCGCCGGCCGCGACCTGCTGGTGTCCGCCCAGACCGGCTCGGGCAAGACCGTCGCCTACGGCCTCGCCCTGACCCCCGAGCTGCTGGGTGAGGGCGCCCGCCTGCCGCCCGCCGGCGCCCCGCTGGCCCTGGTGGTCGCCCCCACGCGCGAGCTGGCGATGCAGGTGCGCGTCGAGCTGGCCTGGTTGTACGGCGCCGCCCGCGTGGTGGCCTGCGTCGGCGGCACCGACCCAGTGGCCGAGCGCCGCCTGCTGGCGAGCGGCGCCCACATCGTCGTCGGCACCCCCGGCCGCACCCGCGACCACATCGAGCGCGGCAACCTCCGCCCCGGCAGCTTGCGCGCCGTGGTGCTCGACGAGGCCGACGAGATGCTCGACCTGGGCTTCCGCGAGGACCTGGAAGCGATCCTCGAAGCCGCCCCCGCCGAGCGCCGCACCCTGCTGTTCTCCGCCACCGTGCCGGCGGGCATCGCCTCGCTCGCGCGCGGCTACCAGCGCGACGCCCTGCGCATCGAGGCCAGCGGCGAGGGCCGTCAGCACGCCGACATCGAGTACCGCGCCGCCACCGTGGCGCCGCAGGATCTCGAGCGCGCGGTGGTCAACATCCTGCGCCTGGAGGATCCCCGCTCGGCGCTGGTATTCTGCGCCACCCGCGCGAGCGTGGCCCGCCTGCACGGCAATCTCGCCGAGCGCGGCTTCGGCACGGTGGCACTGTCGGGCGAGCTGTCCCAGGCCGAGCGCACCCGCGCCCTGCAGATGCTGCGCGACGGCCGGGCGCGCGTGTGCGTGGCCACCGACGTGGCGGCGCGCGGCATCGACCTGCCCGGCCTGGACCTGGTGATCCACGCCGAGCTGCCGCGCGACCCCGAAACCCTGCTGCACCGTTCGGGGCGCACCGGCCGCGCCGGCCGCAAGGGCGTTTCCCTGCTGCTGGTGCCGCGCGCCCGCAGGCGGGCCGCCGAGCGGCTGCTGATGGGCGCCCGCGTGCAGGCCGCCTGGGCCCCGGCGCCCTCGGCGGAGGCGGTCCGCGCCCGCGACGACGAGCGCGTCGCCGCTCAGGCCGCGACCCTGGCCGCCGTCGAGACCAGCGAGGACGAGCTGGCCGCCGCCCGCGCGCTGCTGGCCGACCCGGCGCTGGCCGGCCGCGGGCCCGAGGCGGTGGCGAGCGCCTTCCTGCGCATCCTGCGCGCCCCCCTGCCGGCGCCCGAGGAGCTGGCAGCGGTCGATGACCGCCCCGCCTTCCGGGAAGGACGCGACGCCGGCCCCCGCGACGCCGGCCCGCGCCCCGCCCCCGCGGCGGGCGCTTGGTTCCGCGCCGCCGTGGGCCGCGCCCAGGGCGCCGACCCGCGCTGGCTGCTGCCGCTGCTGTGCCGGCGTGGCGGCGTAACGCGCGACGAGATCGGCCGCATCCGCATCGCCGACGGCGAGAGCCAGTTCGAGGTCGCCGCCTACGCCGCCGCCCGCTTCGCCGAGGCCGCGGCGCGCCCGGCGGCCGGCGAGGACGGCAGGCTCGCCATCGAGCCGCTGGGCGGCCCGTCCGCGATTGCCGCCCGGCGCGAAACCGTCCGCCCGGCGCGGCCCGCCCCGTTCGGCGACCGTCGCCCCGCGCCCCGCCGCGCGCGGGGCTGACCCCGCCGGGGAGCGGGCGCGGGCCGGGCGCCCGCCCTCACTCGCCGACGTTCAGCAGCGCACCCTTCTCCCGCGCCGCGCGGAACTGCGCCAGGAACGCCCAGCCGCCCCCCGCCAGCCACAGCGCGTCCAGTCCGAAGGCGGCGCCGAGGTGGCCCCAGGCGACCCGCCCGTCGAGCAGCGCCGCGCGCATCCCCTCGAACACGTGCGCAGCCGGCAGCGACCACGACACCGGCCGCACCCACTCCGGCAACGCCGAGACCGGGTAGAACACCGCCGCGAACGGGGCGATCCCGAACAGCACCGACCACGCCAGCGCTTCCGCGCCGGCGCCGTGCCGCAGCACCATCGCGGTCACCGCCAGCGCCACCGCCCAGCCCATCAGCACCAGCGCGGCGAAGAACAGCACCACCACCGGCCCGAGCGAGAACAGCCCGAAGCCGTACAGCAGCCAGGCCAGCCCCACCGCCGGCAGCACGCCCACCAGGGTGCGCCCCAGGCTCACCGCCATCAGCGCCGCCAGCAGCTCGCGCGGCCGCAGCGGCGAAACGAAGACGTGGCCCAGGTTGCGCGACCAGATCTCCTCCAGGAAGGACAGCGCGACACCCATCTGCGCCCGCAGCGCCACCTCCCACAGCAGCACGCCGCCCAGCAGCGCCCCGGCCGCCACCGCCGCGCCGCCGCTCGATTGCTGCGCGATCCAGGAGGTCACGAAGCCCCAGACCAGCATCTGCAGGACGGGGAAGTACATCAGCTCCAGCACGCGCGGCCAGGATCGGCGGTACAGCGCGAGGTGCCGGTACACGAGGCCCCACACCCGCCGCGCCGCGGCGCGCGGACCGTGGGGGCGTCGGCCGGATCGGCCCGTACCAAGTCGGTCGACGCCGGATCGGTCGACGCCCGGCCGGTCGGCTCGCGGGCGCACGGTGTTGGGGCTGGCCGTCACGCGGCCTCCCGCGCGCCGTCGCGGGCGATGTCGAGGAACACCTGCTCCAGGTCCTCGCGCCCGTAGCGCGCCACCAGCCCCGCCGGGCTGCCCTCGTCCACCAGCCGGCCGCGCCTGAGCATCAGCACGTGGGCGCACATTCGCTCCACCTCCGCCATGTTGTGCGAGGCCAGCAGCACGGCGCAGCCGCTCTCGTCGCGGTAGCGCTCCAGCACGCCGCGCACCCAGTCCGCGGTGTCGGGGTCGAGGGATGCGGTGGGCTCGTCGAGCAGCAGCAGGTCGGGGCGGTTGACCAGCGACTTGGCCAAAGCCGCCCGCGTCTTCTGCCCCGCCGAGAGCTGGCCCGCCGGGCGGTCGAGGAACTCGCCCAGCGCCAGATCCTCGGCGAGCGCCGCGATCCGCCGCTCGGCGCGGGGGACGTCGTAGAGGTGGCAGTAGATCCGCAGGTTCTCCCGCACGCTCAGCCGTGCCGGCAGCGACACGTAGGGCGAGGAGAAGTTCATCCGCGCCAGCGCCGCGAAGCGGTCGCGCGCCATGTCGTGGCCGAGTACCTCCACCTGCCCGGACGAGGGCACCAGCAGGCCGAGCAGGATGGCGATGGTGGTGGTCTTGCCCGCGCCGTTGCCGCCCAGCAGCCCCCAGGTGGCCCCCCGCGGCAGCGCGAAAGACAGCCCTTCCAGCGCCGGCGCGGCGGTGGGATCGTAGCGCTTGCCGAGGTCGCGGACGAGGATGGCGGGCTGCATGGGTCGGCATATGCGCGGGCGCGGGCGGCCGGCAACCGTGGCCGCTCGCCGCGACGGGCGGCACCCCCGCGCCGCCGACGGAAAGCATTGCCGGGAGAAGCGCGGCGGCGGGAAGTGGCGACCGGGCCGGCAACGGAATCGCGGAGGCACGGGCCTATCCGGTCGCAAGTCCTGGAGAACGGAGTTCTGGGTCGGGTCGCCGGTCATCCTGGCCGGCACCCTACTGCTCGGCGGCAGGCTGGTGCTGGCCTTCGCGGAGCAGCACGCGGCGCGACCGGACGAGTTGCGCGAGATCGCCGGCTTCCGCGACGTGCTGGGCGCCGCCACCGCCGTGTCCGCGGAGCGCGGCCCCGCCAACAGCCTGCTGGGCCAGGAGCCCGGCGCGGACGCCGCGGGGCGGGCGCGGCTGAACCTGCTGCGCGCGCGCAACGACGCCGCCCTGGCGGCGATGGCGGCGTGGGGAAACGACGACGCGGGGCGCTGCCGCCCGGTGGAGCCGGCGCGGGCCGAGGCCGTGCGCGAGGCGCTGGTCGCCGGCCGGGCCGCGGTGGACGCGCTGGCCGTGCGGCCGCGCGGCCTGAAAGGAATCGCGGCGGTGATTGGGGAATTTTCGCGGCCTTGGACGCGACGCGGCCGCTGGTGGTGTCAGCGCTGGACTGCCTGACGCGGCACGGCTCGCCCGCCGCCCCGGTGATGATGGCGCGGCTGCTCGGCGAGCTGCGGGAACAGGCCGGGCGCCTGGGCTCGGGCATCATGCCGGCGGTGGCGGCGAGGGCGCCGCCGAGCGAGGCGCAGCGGACGGCGCTGGAGCGCACGCGCGGGCGGCGGCTGGAGCTTCGCCTGCTGGTGGAGTGGCAGGCGGGATTGTTCCGCCACGACCCCCGCCCGGCCGCCGGGATCGCGAAGATGGACGCGCGCTTCTTCGGGGAAGGCATGATCCTGGTGGACGCGCTGCCGGCGCGCGACTTCGCGCGGGGCGACGACCCGCCGAGCCCGCGCGCCTTCGTGGACCGCTTCGTGCCGACCTTGGCGCCGGTGGAGCGGCTGCGCGACCTGATGCTCGACCTCACCGCCGCGCGGGCGGAGGCGGCGCGGCGGGAAGCGTCCGGGTGGATCGTCGTCGCCCTCGCGGCGACGGCATTGGTGCTGCTGGCAACTGGGCGTGATCGCCGCGGCGCACTGGGGGGTGTTCCGGCCGCTGCTGCTGGCGCGCGAGGAGGTCATCGCGCTGGCCGCGGGGCAGGTGGCCGTCCCCGTGCCGCGGCGCGCGGCGGCGCGGGGACTGCGCGAGCTGTTCGAGGCGCTCGCCCTGCTGCGCGCCCGGCTGTCCGAGCGCGACGCGCTGGACTGGGAACGGCAGGCGATGGATGCGCGGCTCAAGCGGCAGGCCGAGACCGGCGGGCTGACCGGGCTGCTCAACCGACGCGTGCTGGAGGATGTCGGGCGGGGCCGCGACGGGCCGGTGCCCTTCGGCGGCCGCGACGCCGCGCTGATCCTGCTCGACGTGGACCGCTTCGAGGCGATCAACGACGCGCACGGGCACGCGGCGGGCGACGCCGTCCTGGTGGAGATCGCCCAGCGGATGCGGCCGCTGCTGCGGCGGACCGACGTGCTGGCGCGCTTCGGCGGCGAAGAGTTCGCGGTGCTGCTGCCCGGCCGCGACGCCAGCGCGGCGCGCGGCTTGGCCGAGGCGCTGCGGGAGGACGAGGTGCGGCTGCCGGGCGGCGGGCGGGTCGCGGTCAGCGCCAGCTTCGGCGTGGCGACGGGGACGCGCGACGCCGCAGGGTGGCCGGCGCTGCTCGCCGCCGCGGACGCGGCGCTGTACCGGGCGAAGCGGGGTGGTCGGGACCGGGTCGTGCTGGAAGCGCGCGGCGATACCGTGCTGGAAGCGCGCGGGGAAGCGGTGCCGGAAGCGCGGGCCTTCGCTGATCCGGCTCGGGACCGGAGGGCCGCCGTCCCCCTGGACGCCCCGCGAGGAACCTGATGCTCCTCGACCTCCCGTCCGTTCGGGCGGACTGCATGGCGGGGGTCCGGGGTCCCCCCCCCCGGTCCCCGGCGGGGTTCAGGGGCAGAGTCCCTGATGCCACATCCCATCATCGGAGACGAACGCCGGTGGCAGCCGTCCGGCGACCGTTCGCGCCTCGGCGCCGGGCGCCTCAGCCGCGGCGGCGCTGCATCGCCCGGCCCTGGAACAAGGTGATCCCGTTCTCCCAGCCCCAGGCCACGGCGGCCGAGCCGTCGGAGGCGGCGAGCACCACCTCCGCGCCGTCGCGCAGCACCGCCGGCAGCGGGCCGGGGTCGGCGGCTAGGTCGGCGGAGAAGGGCAGGCGCACGGCGTCCAGACCCAGCCGCCGCGGCGACAGGTGGCGCAGCGCCGCGATCCCCGGCACCTCCAGAGACAGCCGGTAGCCGCGGGCGAGGGCCAGGTCGCGCGCGAAGCGGAAGCCTTCGGGGTCGTCCAGGATGCCCGACGCCGCCACGCCCAGGGTCAGCAGCGGCTTGAGCGCGCGGGGCAGCAATGCGTCGAGCCGCAGGAAGGCCGCCCCCGTCAGCCCGGCCACCGACACCGGCAGGTGCAGCGGCGCCGGCGCGCCGAGCCAGTCGGGCCGGGCCAGCGACAACAGCAGGCGGTCGGACAGCGCGTCGGCCAGCCGCGCCGCCAGCGCCGGGGCGGCGGCGGCGGCGCGGCCGCCGAGCAGCCGGTCGGCCACCGCGTCGGGCAGCGGGCGGACGTCCTCGCGCACCGGCTCCGGCGCGCCGCCGGCGGGGGCGAGGCGGCACACGGTCTGGCGGGCGTGCAGCGGCCAAACGTCGGCCCCTTCCAGGGCGCGTTCGGCTTGGGCCAGCAGCGCCGGGTCCAGCGCCGCAGCGGCCGGCGCGTCGGGCGCCGCGGCGCCGCGCAGGCCCATGCTGTCCTCGGCGGCGGCGAGCACGGCGGCGGCCTCGCCGGGCAGGCGCAGCGGGCGCATGACGCGGGCCAGCGCGTCGGCGTCGAGCGCCCCTTCCAGGGCGGCGCGGGCCAGCGCGGCGGCGCCCGCGGCCGGGTCGCGCGAGGGCATGGCCACCACCGCGAGGTCGCCGTTGGGCAGGTGGAACAGGCGCGACGCGACCCCGCGCCGCGGCGCCACCGCTTCGCGCAGCAGGCGCAAGTGGTGCGGGCGGTGCAGCTCCGGCGGCAGGGCGGAGAAGCGCAGCCACACCACCTCGCGCGCGGAGTCCGTGGCGGCGCTGGCGCGCACCAGGGCGGCGAGCTCCGCCACGCCGCCGTCCGGCCCGCAGGCCGCGGGCACGGCGACGCTCACGCCGCCTCGACGGGCGTCGGCACCGGGAGGGCCGCCCGCCCGGGCGCCGCCGCGACGGGCGCCGCGGCCGCACTCGCCCCGGATGCCGGTTCCGCGAACGGCCGATCCCCCGGCGACCGCGCCCCGGACGCCGTTCCTTCCGACTCCCCCGGCGAGAGCAGCAGCGCCGCCGGCCGGGTGCAGCCGCGCCGCTCGGCGGGGCCGGCCGCCGCCGCCCGCGCGCCGCACGCCGCCAC
>CAXTEL010000006.1:0-89818 GCA_964243365.1 uncultured Roseomonas sp.
CCAGCGTCGTGAGGTCCTGGAACCAGTGCTGCGCCTGGACGTAGTCCCGTGCGCCCCGCCCCAGGGCGTGCGGATTGGTGTCGTGCACCACGAACACCAGCAACGCCTGGTCCACCACGCGCTCGTGCACGCGCGCCATCAGCCGGTCCTGCTCCGCCGGGTCGAAGGACGCCAGCGCCGCGTCGATCAGCGCGTCGGTCTCGGGGTCGCTGTAGTGCGACCAGTTCACCCCCACCGGCGCCACCTGCTTCGAGTGGAAGAAGCGGATCAGCGCGTAGAGCGGGTCCGACGTCACGTAGGCCACGTTGTTGGCGGTGATGCCGCGCAGGCTCTCGTGCGCCGCGCCGTTGCGCCAAGCGGTGTAGAGCACCTCCAGCTCCACCGGCTGGAACTCCACCGCGATTCCCACCTCGCGCCACGCCTGCTGGATGTACTCGTTCATCGGCAGCGACTGCATCTGCCCCGAACCGCCAGTGGCCACGATGAACTTGGTCCGCAGCGGCCGCTCCGGCGTGAAGCCCGCCTCCCGCAGCAGCCGCCGCGCCTCGTCGGGGTCGTGGCGGACCTTGAAGGATGGGTTGCCGAACCACGGCGAGGACGGGTCCACCACGCCGGTCGCGGGCTTGGCGAGGCCGTTGAGCAGCGCCACTACCTCGTCGCGGTTGATCGCCAGGTTGGCCGCCCGTCGCAGCCGCACGTCGCGCCAGGGCGATCCCTCCAGCAGGCTGAGGTGGTAGTTCCACACGTGCGGCGTGACGTTCTGCACGATCCGCACCCCGGCCGCCTGCAGCTGCGGCACCATGTCGGGCGCGGGGGCCTCGACGATGTCCACCTGCCCCGTGAGCAGCGCGTTGGTGCGCGTCACCGCCTCGGGCGCGCAGATCAACGTCACGCGCTCGGCCTTGGCCAGGCGCGCCGGGTTCCAGTAGCCGTCGTTGCGCACCAGCTCGGCCCGCTCGCGCGGCACCAGCCGGGCCAGCCGGAACGGCCCCGTCCCCGAGGGCTCGAAGGCGAACTTTCCCCACGAGCGCCCCAGCTTCTCGTACTGCGCCGGGGATGAGACCAGGAACCACAGCATCTGGTAGGGAAAGAAGCTGTCCACCGCCTTGGTGGTGATCTCCACGGCCATCGGGTCCAGCTTGCGCCACGAGGCCACCGAGGGCAGGCGCGGGCGGACCTGGGCTGCCTGCCGCTGGTCGAAGTGCGGCGCCTGGGGGTTGAGCACCTTCTCCAGGTTCCATATCACCGCGTCCGCGTCGAAGGCGGCGCCGTCGTGGAAGCGCACCCCCTCGCGCAGGCGGAAGATCCACCGCCTGCGGTCGGCGGGATCGGCCTCCCAGGCGGTGGCGAGGCCGGGCACCAGCTTGCCCGGCCGGTCGGCCACGTCCATCTCCCACGCCACCAGCGGGTCGTAGAGCGTGAAGCCGGTGAATTGGTAGGCCCCCGCGCCGCGGTCCGGCTGGCCGGTGGTCTGGGGGATGTCGGCCAACGAGATGCCGTAGCGCACGGCGCGGCCACCGGTCGGCGTCGCGGGGGTGGGCTGCGCCGCTGCCCAGCCGTTGGGCAACGCGGCAAGGCCGGTGGCGCCCAACGGTGCGAGGAGGAGTTTGCGGCGGGACGTTGTCATCGGATTTCCGGCTGGTTTGGGCCGGCCCGTTGCAACGGGCGTGCCGACGTCGCACGGCGGGCGTGCCGCACGGGCGCAATGGCCGCCGCGACGCCTCGCGGCCGCACCTGCCGACCCCGGTCCGTCAGCTCTTCTTGGGTGCCGCCTTTTTGGCCGGGGCCGACTTGGCGGCCGGCGCGGACTTGCTCTTGGCCGCCGGATTCAGCGCGTCGCGCACGGGCTTGGCCGGGACGAAGGCGAGCTTCTTGGACGCGGCGATCTCGATCTGCTCGCCGGTGGCCGGGTTGCGGCCCTGGCGGGCGGCGCGGCTGTTGACCTTGAAGCGCCCGAAGCCGGACAGCGCCACCTCGTCGCCGCTCTTGGCGGCCTCGACGATCGCGCTGAGCACCGTCTCCACCAGGGCCTTAGCCTCGCCCTTGCCGAGTTCGTGCTCGGCAGCAACCTTCTCGGCGAGTTCGGCGGTGTTCATGCGGGAGAATCTTTCGCGGATTGAGGACCCTGGGCACTAGCAGGTGATTCTGGCCCTGTCATCGGCGCGCCATCGCTCGGCGCGCCACTGCGGCACGGTTGCAACATGTGGCGCGGGCATCGTCCGGATCGCCGTCGCGCCGGCGGCTGCCGCGACCGCGTCGGGAGCGGGGCGTCGCGCGGCGCCGGTCCGCGGCCCTCGCCACGGACGTCCGGGAGCGCTCGCGAAGCCTTGCGGCCCATGCCCGGTAACACGTGGGGAGGAAACGGCGCGCGGTGTCACCCCCGCGGGCGGGGCGCCTGCCGTCTCAGCCGCCCAGCATGGCTTCTGCCTCGCGTACCACCTCCCCCAGCGCGCCGGGCGCGAAGGGCGAGGCGAGGCCCGCCGAGCGCACCAGCTCGCCGAAGGGCGCGGAGCCGCCCCGGCCGCACAGGGCGACGTAGGCTTCCAGCGTGCCGCGGTAGTCGCGGCGCGAGCGCACCCACAACTGCATCGCGCAGCACAGGGCCAGTGTGTAGTCGATGTAGTAGAAGGGCGAGCGGTAGACGTGGTGCTTGGCTTGCCAGCGCCCGCCCTTGGCCGGGTAGGCGAGGTCGCCGTAGTCGGTCCACGGCATGTAGCGCCGCTCCAGGTGCTGCCACATCGCGTGGCGCTCGGCGGGCGTGGCTTCGGGGCGGGCGTAGACCTCGTGCTGGAAGTGGTCCACGCAGGCGCCGTAGGGCAGGAAGCTCAGCGAGTTGAGCAGGTGCAGCCGGCGGAAGCGGTCTGCCGCGCCCTCCTCCACCATCAGCTCCATCCCCGGCCAGGTGAGAAACTCCAGACCCATGGAGTGTATCTCCGCCGCCTCCATGGTCGGCCACAGGTAGTCGATCCCCGGCTGGTCGCGGCTTTCCCAGTTCTGGAAGGCGTGGCCCATCTCGTGCGTGAACACGCCGATGTCGCCGACCGTGCCGTTGAAGTTGGCGAAGATGAACGGCACGCCCTCGGTCGGGAACGAGGTGCAGAATCCGCCCCCCGCCTTGCCCGGCCGGTTGCGCAGGTCGAGGAAGCCGCCCCCCTGCATCAGCCGGTAGAAGTCCCCCAGCCGCGGGTCCATCCCGTCGAACATCCGCTGCGCGCGCTCCACCAGCACGTCGTGGCCGCCGGCGGGCCTGGGATTGCCCAGCGGGTCCACCAGGCTCTCGTCCCAGTAGCGCAGCGCGTCGAGGCCCTGGTCCCGCCGCTGCCGCTCCATCAGCCGCGCCACCAGCGGCACCACGCGCTCGACCACCTCGTCGCGGTAGCGCGCCACCTCCTCGGGCCCGTAGTCCACGCGCCGCATGTTGCGGTAAGCCAGCGGCACGTAAGTCTCGTAGCCCAGCTTGCGCGCCATGCCGTGCCGCAGCCTCACCAGCGCGTCGTAGATCGTGTCCAGCTCGTCGCCGTGACCCTCGAAGAAGCTCCATCGCAGCGCCTCGGCGCGGTAGCGCACGGCGCGGTCGGGGTGCTCGGCGAAGGGCGCCAGCCCGGCGAGGTTCACCGGCGCGCCGTCCCCGATCGGAAAGCGCGCCGAGGCCAGCAGCTCGGTGTAGCGGGCGCCCAAGCGCGACTCCTCCTCCAGGTCGGCGGCGATCGCCGGCTCGAAGGTGGTGACGTCCCCCTCCCACAGCCGTACGGCGTGCGCGCCCGCCAGCCGCTCCAGCCCGACGCGGTCCGGGTCGGCGAGCAGGCGGCGCTTGAGCGCGACCTCGTGCCCGGTGGCCACCGGCGACAGCGCGTCGGCGTACGCGCGCCCGGCCTTGGCGTCGGCGTCCGTGGTGTCCTGCGAGAAGCGCAGGTGCACCAGCGCGCTCCAGCTGTCGTACTCCCGGCGCAGCCGGTCCCAGTCCTCCAGCACCTCGGCGTGGCCACTCGTGCCGGGCCGGTCGAGCAGCGCCCCGATCGCGGCGTAGCGGGCGGCGAGTCCCTCGCGCGTGGGCGTCTCGGCGCGGATGTCCTCGAAGCGAATGGCCATGGGCGTCGCTGCCTCCGTTGCTGCTGTTCCCGCGCTCACACCTGCGCCTCGGCCCCGATCAGCGCCAGCCCCTCGGCCACCGACACGAACTCGCCGCCGCCGGCCACCTTCGCCGCGCCGAAGCGGTCGGCGAAGATGCGCCGCACCGCGGGCACCAGCGAGGTGCCGCCGGTGAGGAACACCCGGTCCACCTCGTCGGCCCCCAGCCCGGCATCGGCCAGGGCGCGGTCCACCGCGGCGCCGAGCTGCGCCAGCTCGGGGGCGATCCACGCCTCGAAGTCGGCGCGCGCGATCTCCCGCTCCACGACGAAGCCCTCGTGGCGGAAGCGCAGCGTCGCCCGCTCCGCCCGCGACAGCGCCGCCTTGACGGCCGAAACCGACTGGTAGAGCGCGTAGCCCGCCTCCTCCTCGATCAGCCGCACCAGGTGGCGCAGCCGCTCGGGGTGCTCGGCGGTGCGCGCCACCTCGGCAATCTCGCGCAGCGTGCGCGGCCCACGCATCAGCGACAGCCGGTGCCAGCGCGCGAAGTTGGCGTACCATCCCGGCGGCACCGGCAGCGGCTTGCCCATGATGGAATAGCTGTCGCCCTTGCCCAGCAGCGGCGACACCACGCGGTCGATGATCCGGTAGTCCAGAGCGTCGCCGGCCAGGCCGACGCCGGCGTGGCCCAGGGCCGTGACCCGGCGCGGTGGCCCGGGCTCGAAGCGCATCACCGAGAAGTCGCTCGTGCCGCCGCCGAAATCCCCCACCAGCACCGTGGCCGCCCCTTCCAGCGTGGCGGCGAAGCGGTAGCCCGCCGCTTCCGGCTCCAGCGCGACACGCACCTCCGGGAACCCCGAGGCGCGGAAGCCGCTCCGCAGCCGGGCCTCGCCGAGCACGTCGTCCGCCGTTTCGCCCACAAAGCGCACGGGGCGGCCGGCGACCACCCGCGCCCCCGCCGGCAATCCCCCGGCAGCGGCGAACAGCTCGCCCAGCAGCAGCGCCACCAGCGCGTCGAGCCCGAAGGCGCGGCCGAACACCCGCGTTTCACCCAGGGAGCGCTGCGCCAAGTAGCTCTTGAGCGACATGATCAGCCGCGCTGCCAGCGGGTCCTCCAGGTAGCTGTCAACCGCGCGCGGCCCGGCGGCGTGCTCCACGCGGTTGCCGACGCCCGTCCGGAAGCAGAGCACCGAGCGGAAGGTGTCGAGCGTTTCCGCACCCACCGCGTAGCGGGCGGTGCGCACGGCGCCGTCCTCCCCCAGCACCGCCACCACGCTGTTGGTGGTGCCGAAGTCGATCCCGACGATGGGCGGCATGGCGGATACTCCGGCGCGAAGGGCCGGGCCTTCTACGGGAAGGCGGCGCGGCGGCCCAGCCCGGCGCCCAAGCGCGGCGGCCGGTTTCGCGAAACCCCGGGATGGTGCGGGACGCGCGCCCCGCCAGGAGACCCGCCACGCGATGAGCCTCGACTCCGTCCGCGCCTTCCTCGCCGCGCCGGACCCACGCGTCCTCGTCTCCACGGCCAGCACCGCCACCGTGGCCGAGGCCGCCGCGCAGGCGTCGAGCCCGGGCGGATCGCCGAGATGCTGTCCCCGCGCGTCGGCGAGCGGGTGCTGCCAATGGCGGCCCACGGCGGCGCCCGGCCGGACAACCGCGAGGCCCGCGCGGCCTTCGGGGGCGGGACGCGGATGCTGAACGCGGCGGAGGTGGAGGCGCCGCCCGGGCACCCCGTCGGCGGCGTTCGCCCGTTTGGACTGGCCACGCCGCTGCCGGTCTGATGCGACGCATCCCTGAGCGGCTTCGACGAGGTGCTGCCCACGGCGGGCTCGGCCAACAGCGCCGTGCCGATCGCGCCCGGGCGGATGGCGGCGCTGGCCGGGGCGAAATGGGTGGACGTGTGCCGAGAGGCGGGCTGAGGGGCGCGCCTCAGCTCATCCAGTTGCCGCCGTCGACGTTATAGCACTGCGCCACCACGTAGCCCGCATCCTCGCCGGCCAGGAACACCGCCAGCCCCGCGATCTCCTCCGGCCGCGCCATCCGGCCGATCGGCACGCTCGCCCCCACCATCCGCTTCTTCTCGCCGGGCGCGAGGTTTTCATACCGCGCGAAGCGGCGGTCCACGTCATCCCAGTGCTCGTTGTCCACCACCCCCGGCGCGATGGCGTTGACGTTGATGCCGTGCCGGATCAGGTCCAGCCCCGCGCTCTGGGTCAGGCTGATCACCGCCGCTTTGGAAGCGCAGTACACCCCGACCAGCGCCTCGCCGCGCCGCCCGGCCTGGGAAGCGAGATTGATGATCCGCCCGCCGCGCCCCTGCGCGATCATCCGCCGCGCCCCGGCCTGGAGGGTGAACAGCAGCCCCTCCACGTTCACCGCGAACACCCGCGCGTAGCTTTCGCGCGTGATCTCCGCGATCGGCGCGAGGTCGAAGATGCCGGCGTTGTTCACCAGCACGTCGAGCCCGCCGAACCGCGCCACCGTTTCGGCGATCGCGCCGTCGATGGACCCCTGCCGCGTCACGTCCAGCGACACGCCCGCGGCGTCCCGCCCGATCGCCGCCGCCGCCGTGCGCGCGCCCGCTTCGTCGAGGTCCGCCACCACCACGCGAGCCCCCTCGGCGGCGTAGCGCTCGGCCATCGCCCGGCCGATGCCGCGCGCGGCGCCGGTGATCAGCGCCACCTTCCCGTCCAGCTTCATGCCGAATCCTCCCCTCGTGGGGCCGACGCGCCGCGCACCGCGGCCGCGATCGCGCGATAGCGCTTGACGCGCACCGCGTAGGCCTCGGCCAGCGCCGGATCGGGCAGCACGGTTTCCGCCCGCGCGGGCGGCGCGCAAACTTCCCCGGGCGCCTCGCCGGTGACGGCCATCCGCGCGAGCCGCGCGGCACCGAATGCCCCGCCCTGCTCGCCTTCGGCTAGCCGGTGCAGCGGCACGCCGAGCACGGCGGCGATGATCGCCACCCAGGCGCGCGAGCGCGAGCCACCGCCGATCACGTCGGCCTCGGCGATCCGCGTGCCGGACGCGGCCAGCGCGTCGAAGCAATCGCGGAACGAGAACGCCACGCCTTCCAGCACAGCCTGGGTCAGGGCGGCGCGGCCGGTGTCGTGCGACAGCTCCGCGAAAGCGCCGCGCACGTCGGCGTCGTTGTGCGGCGTCCGCTCGCCGGACAGGTAGGGCAGGAACAGCGCTCCCGACGGCGCGCGCGGCTCGGGAGGCAGCTCGGCCAGCAGCGCCGCCTCGTCCAGCCCGGCGACCCCGGCCCACCAGCCCAGCGACGCGGCGGCCGAGAGCGTCACCCCCATCTGGTGCCACACGCCGGGAACGGCGTGGCAGAAGGCGTGCACCGCCCGCTCCGGGTAGGGACGGAAGCGGTCGGTCGTGGCCCACAGCACCCCCGACGTGCCCAGCGACACGAACGCCCCGCCCGGCCGCACGGTGCCCAGGCCCACCGCCCCGGCGGCGTTGTCCCCCGCCCCGCCGGCCAGCACCGGCGGCCGGCCGATGCCCCAGCGCGCCGCCAGCGCAGGACTCAGCGTTCCGGCCGGCGCCGTGCCCTCCACCAGCCGCGGCACGTTCCCTCGCGACAGCCCCGTGGCGGCCAGCGCCGCTTCCGACCAGTCGCGCGCCCCGACGTCGAGCCACAGCGTGCCGGACGCGTCCGACATTTCCTCCACCATCTCGCCGGTCATGCGCAGGCGCACCCAGGCCTTGGGCAGCAGCACGCGCGCGATGCGGGCGAAGACCTCCGGCTCGTGCGCGCGCACCCACAGCAGCTTGGGCGCCGTGAAGCCCGGCATGGCGAGGTTGCCGGTGACCGCGCGCAGCGCCGGGAAATCCTCCTCCAGCGCCCGGCACTGGGCCGCGGCGCGGGTGTCGTTCCACAGGATCGCCGGCCGCAGCACCCGCCCCGCCGCGTCCAGCAGCACCGCCCCGTGCATCTGGCCGGACAGGCCGATGCCGCGCACCGCCGCTAGTTCGCGCGGCCGCTCCGCCCGCAGCGCGTCCACCGCCTCGCCGGTCGCGCGCCACCAGTCCTCCGGGTCCTGCTCGCTCCACCCCGGCGCAGGGCGGGAGATGTCCAGCGGCACGGCGCTGGACGCCAGCACCCGCTGTTCCCCGTCCACCAGTATCGCCTTGACCGAGGAGGTCCCGTAATCGAAGCCCAGGAACATGCGCGGCACCTCCGGCGCGAGGGTCAGGTTTGGGGATCGGGCGCGGCGCCCGCGATCATCGGCGCGGGAAACCCGCCGAAGTTTCGCGTCCCGGCCCGCCGCCCCGGCGGAACGCGTCGGGAATCGGAGACCGCGAACCCTCAGGCCGCGAGCGGGTGCCGCGCGAGCAGCGGCAGCGCCCGCCCGTCCCCGTCGAACAGGTGGCAGGTGGCGCCGTCCACGGCCAGCCGCACCGCCTGGTGCGCTTGGCTGCCGTCGCTGCCCTCGATCTGCGCGATGGCGTCCTGCCCGCCGGCGAGCGTGACGTGCAGCAGAGTCAGCCCGCCCAGCCGCTCCACCAGCCGCACCTCCCCGGCCAGCGCGCCCTCCGCGTCGGGCCGCAGCGTTTCGGGCCGCACGCCCAGCGTCACCGCCGCACCCGACGACACCGCCCCGCCCCGCGCCGGCACCACTACTCGCGCCCCGGCCGCGAGCTCCACCGCCACCCCCGCCGCGTCGGCGCCGAGCACCCGGGCTGGCAGCAGGTTCATGCGCGGCGAACCGATGAAACCCGCCACGAACAGGTTGGCGGGATGGTGGTACAGCTCCAGCGGCGAGCCGACCTGCTCCACCCGGCCCGCCTGGAGCACCACGATTTTGTCGGCCATCGTCATCGCCTCGACCTGGTCGTGCGTGACGTAGATCATGGTGGCGCGCAGTTCCTCGTGCAGCCGCGCCAGTTCGATGCGCATCTGCCCGCGCAGCGAGGCGTCGAGGTTGCTCAGCGGCTCGTCGAACAGGAACACCTTGGGCTGCCGCACGATGGCGCGCCCGATCGCCACGCGCTGCCGCTGCCCGCCCGAAAGGTCCTTCGGCCGGCGGTCGAGGTAGCTGTCCAGCTGCAGCACGCGCGATGCCTCGGCCACCTTGCGGTCGCGCTCGGCGCGCGGCACCCCGGCCATGCGCAGCGCGAAGGCCATGTTGTCGCGCACCGTCATGTGCGGGTACAGCGCGTAGGACTGGAACACCATCGCCAGGCCCCGGTCGGCGGGTCCGACGTCGTTGACCCGCGCGCCGTCGATCAGCAGGTCGCCCGACGTGATCTCCTCCAGACCCGCGATCATCCGCAGCAGCGTGGACTTGCCGCAGCCCGAGGGCCCCACAAACACCACCAGCTCGCGGTCGAGCACGTCGAGGTCGATGCCCTTGATGACCTCCGTCCCGCCGTAGCTCTTGCGGATGGAGCGAAGCGTCACGGTGGGCATGGGTTTTTCCCTACTTCACGGCGCCGAAGGTCAGGCCGCGCACGAGCTGGCGCTGGCTGAACCAGCCGAACACGAGGATGGGCGCGACCGCCACGGTGGAAGCGGCCGACAGCTTGGCGAAGAACAGCCCCTGCGGCGAGGAGAAGGAAGCGATGAAGGTGGTCAGCGGCGCCGCCCCCGAGGAGGTGAGGTTCAGGCTCCAGAACGCCTCGTTCCAGCACAGGATCAGCGACAGCAGCCCGGTGGAGGCGATGCCCGGCAGGGTGAGCGGCAGCAACAGGTGCCAGAACTCCGCCCCCGTGCGCGCGCCGTCCATGCGCCCGGCTTCCAGGATCTCGCGCGGCACCTCCTTGAAGAAGGTGAACAGCATCCAGACCACGATCGGCAGGTTGGACAGCGCGTAGATGCCGATTAACCCGGTGCGGGTGTCGAGCAGCCCGGCGGTGCGGAACAGCAGGTAGATCGGCACCAGCACGCCGACGGGGGGCAGCATCTTGGTGGACAGCATCCACAGTAGCGTCCCCCGCGTGCGCGCCGTGGGATGGAACGCCATGGCGTAGGCCGCGGGGACGCCGAGCAGCAGCGCCAGTACCGTGCCGCCGACCGAAACCGCCACGCTGTTGAGCGCGAAGCGGAGGTAGTCGGCGCGGCTTTGTACCTCGACGTAGCTTTCCAGCGTCGGCGCGAAGAACAGCTGCGGCGGCGTGGCGATGGCCGCGACCTCGCTCTTGAAGGAGGTCAGCACCATCCAGAAAATCGGGAAGAACAGCAGCAGTGCCACGCCCCAGCCCAGCAGGGCGATCGCGACGCGCTGGCCGACGGTCTGCCGCATTGCGTCTCAGACCTCCAGCCGGCGGGCGATGGAGCGCACCAGGAAAAATGCCACGACGTTGGCCAGCACGATCGCCACCACGCCACCGGCCGAGCCGCCGCCGACGTCAAATTGCAGCAGCGCGCGGGCGTAGATCAGGAAGGCGAGGTTGGTGGTGCTGTTGCCCGGCCCACCGGAGGTGGTGACGAGGATTTCGGCGAAGACGGTGAGCAGGAAGATGGTTTCGATCATCACCACCACCGAGATGGCGCGGCCCAGGTGCGGCAGGGTGAGGTGGAAGAACTGCGACATCGCCCCGGCGCCGTCCATGCGCGCCGCCTCCTTCTGCTCGCTGTCCAGCGACTGCACAGCGGTGAGCAGGATCAGCAACGCGAACGGCAGCCACTGCCAGGAAACGATGATGATTACCGAGAACATCGGGTACTCGGCGAACCAGTCCACCGGCTCGATGCCCACGAAGCGCGCGAGCACCCCCAGCACCCCGTAGATCGGGTGCATCATCAGGTTCTTCCAGATCAGCGCGCTGACCGTGGGCATGACGAAGAACGGTGAGATCGCCAGCACCCGGGCGATGTTGCGCCCCGGGAAGTCCGCGTCGAACAGCACCGCTAGCAGCGTGCCGCCTACCACGGTGATGGTGAGTACCGAGCCCACCAGCACCAGCGTGTTGACCAGCGAGGCCCAGAAGTCCGGGTCGGTGACTAGGAACGCGTAGTTGTCGAGCCCGGCGAAGCCGACGGTGGAGGGATCGAGCAGGTTGTAGCGCTGGAAGGAGAACCACAGCGTCATCGCCAGCGGCACGATCATCCACAGCAGCAGCACGCCGACCGCCGGCGAGACGAGCGGGAACATGGAGGACCGCCGCTTGCCCGCCACCTCGTTGGCAACGGCGTTGTGGCCGCCGATGGCGGTGGTGGACATGGCCGTCACGCGCTCCGACGGGCGCACGCCGCCGCGGAGCCGACCGGCCCGGAGCGGCGCGCGGCGCCTCTCACTTGGGGTAGCCGGCCTGCCGCATGGTCCGCTCGGTGGCGGCCTGGGCGGTGCGCAGCGCCTGCTCCACCGGCGTGCCGGTCAGCGTGCCCGCGATCGTCTGGCCGACCTGCGTGCCGATGCCCTGGAACTCCGGGATCGCTACGAACTGGGCGCCGGTGTAGGGGCGCGGCTCGCGGGTCTGGCCGGCCGGGTTGGCCTCGCCGATGGCGCGCTGCACGAAGGCAGCGAACGGGGCCACGCGCCGGTACTCGGGATCGTCGTAGGTGGACTGGCGGGTGCCGGGCGGCACCGACACCCAGCCGTTCTCGCGCGCCACCAGCCGGACGTACTCCTTCGAGGTCGCCCAGGTGACGAAGGTTCGCGCGGCGTCCTTCTGCCGCGACGAGGCCGGGATGCCCAGGTTCCAGCTCCACAACCAGCTCGGGCCGCCGGTGAACTCACCCGTCGGCATCGGCGCGAAGCCGACGCGCTCGCTCACTTGGCTCTGCTTGGCGTCGTAGAGCAGCCCCGCCGCCACCGTGCTGTCGATCCACATGCCGCAGCGACCACCGGCCATCAGCGCGAGGTTCTCGTTGAAACCGTTGGACGTCGCCCCGGGCGGGCCGGACTGCCGCATCACGTCGTTGTAGTAGCCGATGGCGCCGCGCCATTCCGGCGTGTCGATGCGGGTCTGCCACTGGTTGTTGAACCATTGCCCGCCGAAGGCCGTCACCAGCGGCGTGACGAAGGCCATGTTCTCGCCCCAGCCCGGCTTGCCCCGCAGGCACATGCCGTAGACCTGGTTGGGCTTGTCGGTGATCCGCGCGGCGAACTCGCGGACCTGCGCGTAGGTCGGCCGCTCGGGCATGGTGATACCGGCCCGCTGGAACAGGTCGGTGCGGTAGTAGGTCATCGCGCTCTCGGCGTAGAACGGCAGGCCGTACAGCTTGCCCTCGTGCGTCAGCCCGTCGCGCACCGGCTTGAGCAGGTCGGCCACGTCGTAGTCGGCCGGCAGGTTCTCCATCGGCTCGAGCCAGCCCTGGCGCGCCCAGATCGGCACCTCGTAGTTGCCGATGGTCATGATGTCGAACTGGCCGGCGCGCGTGGCGATGTCGGTGGTGACGCGCTGGCGCAGCACGTTCTCCTCCAGCACCACCCAGCGCAGCTTGATATCGGGATGCTGCTGCTCGAACTGCGACGACAACCGCTGCATGACCACCATGTCGCCGTTGTTCACGGTGGCGATCGTCAGTGTCGTCTGCGCCCGGGCGCCCCCGAACGGCAGCAGGGCGGCGAGCCCGGCGACGGCGGCGGCGAACATGGCACTCCGGCGCTTCTCACGCATTCGTGCGACCTCCCGTTCTTCTTCTCGATGCGTCGCTCGCACCGGACGGGTGCGACGCGCTCGTGTTGCACGCATTGGTGTCAGCCCCGCACGGGGCCGTCAAGCGAGCCGCGCGACGCGCAGGATCAGGGCAGGACCGGCCGGAAACTCGCCGCTCCCCCGCGGCCTCCTCGCGCTCAGAAACCCAGCTCCGCCGCGGCGCGCCGGAGCGTGGCGAGGCTGCCCGCGGCGTAGAGCGAGCCGAGCCACTTCCGGACCGGCACGAGCAGCCGCTCCTCCCCGCCCAGCTCGCCGAACAACGGCGCGATCCCCAGCAGCGGCCCCGGGTCCGCCCCACCCTCCACCGCCTTCTCGCGCAGCAGGGCCGCCATCGGGTGACGCACCTCGATCGGTCGCCCCACCTCGTCCTCGCCCCGCACGCGGCGCAGCCAGGCGGCCAGTGCCAGCGCCAGCAGTTCCAGCGGCTGTCCCGCGCGCACGCGGTCGCGGATCGGGTCCACTAGGATGTTCAGCGGCGCGTCGGTGTTGATGCGCTGCAGCGTGTCCTTGATCGCGGGATTGCTGAACCGCTCGATCAGCGTGGTCTGGTACTCCCCCAGGTCGATCCCTTCGACCGGCGGCACCGTGGGGCCGGTCTCGCGCTGCATCAGCGCGGCCATGTAGCGCCGCACCAGCGGGTCGGCCATCGCCTCGTCGACGTGGACGTACCCGGCCAGCTGCCCCAGCCCCGCCACGGCGAGGTGGCTGCCGTTGAGCAGGCGCAGCTTCATGAACTCGTAGGGCGCGACGTCGGCCACGAACTGGGCACCGACCTCCTCCCAGGCGGGACGGCCGGCGACGAACCCGTCCTCGATCACCCACTGCGTGAAACTCTCGGCGAACACCGGCCAGCGGTCGCGCACGCCGTGCCGCGCCGCCAGCGCCTCGGCATCCGCCGCCGTGGTGACGGGGGTGATACGGTCCACCATCGAGTTGGGAAAGCCCCCGTTCGCCCCGATCCAGCCGGCCAGCGCAGGGTCGCGCAGCGCCGCCAACGCCAGCACCGCCCCGCGCAGCACGTCGCCGTTGTGCTGGATGTTGTCGCAGCTCATCGCCGTGAAGGCCCGTCCCCCCGCCGCCATGCGCCGCCGGTAGGCCTCGACGATGATGCCGATGGCCGAGCGCGGCCGCTCCGGCTCGGCGAGGTCGCGCACGATCAACTCGTGCTCCGGATCCAGCCGCTTGGTCGCGCGGTTCAGGCAGTAGCCGTTCTCCGTTACCGTCAAGCTGACGATGCCCACGCGCGGGTCGTCGATCGCCTCCAGCGCCGCGGCCGGGCACTCCCCGGCGAACACCACCCCCGCGAGCGAGCCGATCACCGTCACCGCCTCCGACGTCCCGGCGCGCTCGACCAGTGCGTAGAGCCCGTCCTGCGGCGCGAGGCTGTCGCGCATGCGCCGGTCGGCCGGCATCAGCCCGACGCCCACGATGCCCCAGCGCAGGGCGTCGGGACGGCGCGCCATCAGGTCGTGCGTGTAGTGGGCGAGATGCGCGCGGCTGAAGCCGCCCAGCCCGAGGTGCACGATGCCGGGCGTCACCCCGGCAGGGTCGAAGGATGGCACCCGCACCGGCGGGCGCAGCTGGGACAGGTTGGCGCGGCTCAGTTCGACGGCGTTCATGGCGCTGGCGGCTCGCTCCAGTGGGTGGGTGCGCGGGGTGGTCCGGTTCGCGTGGTGCACCCCGGCGCCGACCGCTGTCCAGCCGTCCTCGCCCCGGGACGCGACGGCGGTCCCGCCGCGGCATTATCCGGTCGGCGGCGGCACGCCGGGCCGGCCGCGATGCCCGCGGCACTACCGCCGCGTCTCGTTCGCGTATACGAATTGCCCTGGGCAACCGAACACGATCTCACCGGGGAGAAAGGCGCTCGTGCATTCTCGGGGCACCGCTGCCCTGCCGCCGGAGCCCGGAACGCAGCCTATTCGGGGGCGGCTCTCCCCGGCTGCGGCCCGCGGGGATGGGAAACCCCGCCCCGGAACGGCGCGTCCCGCGTCGCCGCCCCGGCGGAAGCGCCGCCCTCCGGAGGCCCCCCGCGCCCCGGGGCGCGGCCGTTCACCCGGCGCCCGCCGGCAGGACGCGGCCGGCATTCCTCCGGAACGCTCGCGTTCCCGAACACTCGGCCGATAGGGAGGCCAGCATGGCCAAGGGTTCCGACCTGCTGGTGGCAGCGCTGGAGAACGAGGGGGTCGAGCGCGTCTTCGGCGTGCCCGGCGAGGAGAACCTCGACGTGCTGGAATCCCTGCGCACCTCCTCCATCAGGCTCGTGCTCACCCGCCACGAGCAGTCCGCCGCCTTCATGGCGGCCACCCACGGCCGCCTCACCGGCCGCCCCGGCGTTTGCCTGGCTACCCTGGGCCCGGGCGCGCTGAACCTCGCCACCGGCGCCGCCTACGCGCTGCTCGGCGCCATGCCCATGGTGATGATCACCGGCCAGAAGGGCATCCTCGGCGCCCGTCAGGCCAGGTTCCAGATCGTGGACATGGTCGCCACCATGCGGCCGCTGACCAAGCTGGCCCGGCAGATCGTTTCCGCCGCCTCCATCCCCACCCTGGTCCGCGACGCCTTCCGCGTCGCCGCCGAGGAGCGGCCCGGCCCGGTGCACCTGGAGCTGCCCGAGGACATAGCGGCCGAGGAAGCGCGCGACGCGCCCATGGTGGAGCGGCACCCGGTGGAACTGCCGGTGGCGGGCGCCGAAGGGCTGGACCGCGCCGCGGCGATGATCCTCGCCGCCCAAAGACCGCTGGTCATGCTGGGCGCGGCGGCGAGCCGGCCGCGCTCCACCTCCGACCTCGCCAACTTCGTGCTGCGCACCCGCATCCCCTACTTCACCACCCAGATGGGCAAGGGCACGGTTCCCGGCGGCACCGAGCTGTACATGGGCACCGCCGCGCTGAGTGAGCGCGACCACGTGCACGAGGCGATCGACCGCGCCGACCTGATCGTCGCCATCGGCCACGACACCGTGGAGAAGCCGCCCTTCCTGATGGGCCCGGGCGGCCCGCGCGTGATCCACGTCGGCTACACCCCGGCCAACGTGGAGCAGGTGTTCTTCCCCCACGCCGAGGTGGTGGGCGACCTCGGCCCCAGCCTCGCCCTGCTGGCCGACCGGCTGGACGGCCGCCTGACCGCGGCCGCCGCCCTGCTGCCGCTGCGCGAGGGCATCCTGTCGCGCATCGCGGCGCGGGCGGAGGAGGACCGCTTCCCGCCCATCCCGCAGCGCATCGTGCGCGACGTGCGCGACGTGATGCCGCAGGACGGCATCGTCGCCCTCGACAACGGCATGTACAAGATCTGGTTCGCCCGCAACTACCGCACCCACACCGCCAACACGCTGCTGCTCGACAACGCCCTGGCCACCATGGGCGCCGGCCTGCCCTCGGCCATGCTGGCGGCGATGCTCCACCCCGCCCGGCGCGTGCTGGCGGTGTGCGGCGACGGCGGCTTCATGATGAACTCCCAGGAGCTCGAGACCGCCGTCCGCCTCCGCCTGAACCTCGTGGTGCTGATCCTCGACGACGGCGCCTACGGCATGATCCGCTGGAAGCAGGCGGTGGAGGGCTTCCCCGATTTCGGCATGACCTTCGGCAACCCCGACTTCGTGCGCTACGCCGAGAGCTACGGCGCGCGCGGCCACCGCGTCGCCGCCACCACCGACCTCGCGCCGACGCTCGAAGCCGCCTTCCGAGCCGGCGGCGTGCAGGTCGTGGCGGTGCCGGTGGACTATTCCGAGAACACCCGCGTGCTCGTCGACGAGCTGCGCGCGCGGCCTCCGGCGGGCGTCGCCGCGTGACGCCGGCGCGGGACCCGCGGACGCCTCGCGCGACGCCGCCGCGGCCCGGGCGCTGAGCGTGCGCGACGCGGATGGGGACGACGCCGCGACCGCCTTCTGGACCGGGGCCAGCCGCAGCTTCCTGGCGGCGCAGGAAGGCGTGCTCCACGCCGTCCGGGAAGGCGCAGCGGCGCTCGCGGGGCAGGCCTCTCCCGCACCGCCCGATGCTCCACCCCGCGCCCCGGGCGCCGTGCCCGACGCGGACGCGGCGACGGCCCTGCGAGCGATGACGGAACTCTGGTCGGCGGCGCTGAGCATGTCCGCGACCCTCGCCGGCGGCCTGCCTTCCGACGCCGGGGAGGCCGAGGGCACCGCGGCGCGGACCCTGCGGCGCATGATGGACCCCGCCGCCTGGCTGAGCGCCGGCGTCGGCGTGGACGAAGCGCTGTACCGGATGGGGGACGCCGGCGAAATGGAGCGCCGTCTCGCCGAGGTATCCCGGGCCTGGCTGGCGCTCCGCCAGCGCGGCGCCGAGCATCAGGCGGTGATGCTGGAAGGCTGGACGCGCGCCGGCCGCGACTTCGCCGCCCGAGTGGCCGGGCTCGGCGCGGACGACGAGGCGAGGGCGTCGCCGCGCCGGATGCTCGACCTGTGGGTGGAGGCGGCGAACCGGGCGCTCCTCGAAACGCAGCGCTCCGAGCCCTTCCTGCGCGGCCAGGCGGCGATGCTCCGCGCCAGCACCGACCTGCGCCTCGCCCAGCGCGCGCTCGCCGAGCACTGCGGCGAGGGCTTCGGCCTGCCCACGCGCCGCGAGCTCGACGACGTGCACCGCAGCGTGACCGAGATACGCCGCGAGCTGCGCGCGCTGCGGCGTCAGGCGGCGACGGCCCCCTGTCCGGCCGCCCCCGAACCGCCGGCCGCTCCCCCGCCGCCGCCCGAGGACCGGCCGGCGCCGAGGGCATCGGGCGCGCGCCGCGCCGCGCCGCGCCGCCGCGCGAAGGGAGGCTGAGCATGGCCGACGACGCGCCCGGGCCGGGCGCCGCGGCGACGGCGGCGATGTCGGAGGCGGCGCGACTCGCCGCCCGGGTGGCGCGCGGCGCCAAGCGCCTGAGCGAGGTCCGCGACGCCGACGTCGCCATCGCCACCACGCCCAAGGACGAGGTCTGGCGGCAGGACAAGGTCACGCTGCACCGCTACCGCCCCACCACCAAACAGCGGGTCGCGACCCCGGTGCTGATCGTCTACGGCCTGATCGGCCGCTACACGATGGTCGACCTGCAGGAGGATCGCTCGCTGGTCCGCAACCTGCTCGGCCTCGGCGTCGACCTCTACGTCGCGGACTGGGGCGACCCGTCACGCGCCGACCGCTGGCTGACGCTGGACGACTACGTGCAGGGTTACCTCGGCGACTGCGTCGACGAGGTCCGCCGCTCGACCGGCGCCGACCGGGTCGCCCTGCTGGGCATCTGCGAGGGCGGCACTTTCGCGACCTGCTACGCGGCGCTGGAGCCGGCCAAGGTCGCGGCGCTGGTGCTCGCCATCACGCCGATCGACTTCCACGCCGACGGCGGCGAGGACCGCCTCGGCTTCGGCTTCATCAACCTTTGGACCCGCTCGCTGGCGCCCGGGGACGTCGATCGCCTGGTCGAGGCGCACGGCTCCCTGCCCGGCGCGTTCATGGGCGCCGTCTTCTCCATGATGACCCCGATGCGCTCTCTGATGAAGTACAACCTCGACATGCTCGAGGTGATGGACGACGAGGCGCGGCTGCTGAACTTCCTGCGCATGGAGCGCTGGATCGCCGACCGCCCCGACCACCCCGGCGAGGCCGCCAAGCAGTGGCTCAAGGATCTCTACCAGCAGAACAGGCTCGCCCGGAACGTCCTCGAGCTGGGCGGCCGCTGTGTCGACCTGCGCGCCCTCACCGCCCCCGTGCTCAACGTCTACGCCGAGGACGACCACATCATCCCCCCCGCCACCTCGCGCGCCCTGGGCCCGCTCGTCGGCACCGCCGACTACACCGAGCTGCCCCTGCCCGGAGGCCACGTCGGCGTCTTCGTGGGCGGCCGCTCGCAGAAGCTCCTGGCCCCGGGCATCGCGAGCTGGCTGCGCGAGCGCGAATGACGCGCCCGGCCCCGACGCGTGACCCGTCCCGCGCGACCCACGACCGACCCCGGTCTCCGCCCGTCGGGCCAGGGGCCAGGGGCTCCGCCCCCGGACCCCGCCGGGAACCCACGGGGGCCCCCGGACCCCCGCCGTCGGTTTGCCCTCGCGGACAAGGGGGTGTGCTCTGCGGCGCAGCCGCGCAGAGCACACCCCCTTGTCCGCGAGGGCGCCTTTCCCATGGATGGGAGGTCGAGGAACCTCGGGGTCTTCGCGGGGTGTCCGGAAGGGCTCCGCCCCTCCAGTCCCACGTCCGGCCAGCGGAAACCGAGGCCGGCCCCGGCGGGGAACGCGGAAAGGAGAGCGGGCGATGAAGGACAAGATGGTCTCGCCCGACGAGGCCGCGGCAATCATCCGCGACGGCGACACCGTCTCGGTTTCGGGCTTCGTCGGCACCGGCACGCCCGACGAGATGATCGCCGCGATCGAGCGGCGCTTCCTCGCCACCGGCCATCCCCGTGACCTGACCCTGGTGTTCGCGGCCGCCCCCGGCGACGGCGGCGAGCGCGGCATCAACCGTCTCGCCCGCGACGGGCTGGTGAAACGCGCCGTGGGCGGGCACTGGGCGCTGGTCCCCAGGCTCGCGCGCATGGCGCTGGACAACCGCATCGAGGCCTACAACCTGCCGCTGGGCGTCGTCTCCCAGCTCTACCGCGACATCGCCGGCCGTCGCGCCGGGCTGCTCTCGCGCGTCGGCCTGCGCACCTTCGTGGACCCGCGCCTGGACGGCGGCAAGCTCAACAGCCGCACGGCCGAGGACCTCGTCGCGCTGATGCAGATCGACGGCGAGGAGTGGTTGTTCTACAAAGCTTTCCCGATCCACGTGTCGCTAATCCGCGGCACCACGGCCGACCTGTCTGGCAACGTCACGATGGAGCGCGAGGCCCTGGTGCTCGACGTGCTACCCGCGTCGATGGCGGCCAAGAACTCGCGCGGCTTCGTCATCGCCCAGGTGGAGCGCATCGCCGCCGAGGCCACGCTCGACCCGCGCCAAGTGCAGGTGCCCGGCGTGCTGGTGGACTGCGTGGTGCTGGCCCGCCCCGAGAACCACCACCAGACCTACGGTACCGCCTACTCCGCCGCCTTCGCCGGCCGCCTGCGCGTGCCGCTGGACCGCGTCGAGCCGCTTCCCCTCGACGCGCGCAAGATCATCGCCCGCCGCGCCGCCTTCGAGCTGCCGCCCGGCGGCCTGGTCAACCTCGGGATCGGCATGCCCGAGGGCGTCGCGGCGGTGGCGGCCGAAGAGAAGGTTCTGCGCTACGTCACGCTCACCGCCGAGCCCGGCATCGTGGGCGGCTGGCCGCAGAGCGGTCTGGACTTCGGCGCCGCCCTGAACGCCGAGGCGGTGATCCAGCAGAACCAGCAGTTCGACTTCTACGACGGCGGCGGGCTCGACCTCGCCTGCCTTGGCATGGCGCAGGCCGACGCGGAGGGCAACGTCAACGTGTCCCGCTTCGGTGACCGGCTGGCCGGCGCGGGCGGCTTCATCAACATTTCGCAGAACGCGCGCAAGCTGGTGTTCGCTGGCACCTTCACCGCCGGCGGCCTGGAGCTCGCCATCGAGGACGGACGCCTGCGCATCGCCCGCGAAGGCCGCTCGCGCAAGTTCATCGCCGCGGTCGAGCAGGTCACTTTCTCCGGCACCTACGCGGGCGAGACCGGCCAGCGCGTGCTCTACGTCACCGAGCGCTGCGTCCTCGCCCGCACGGCGGAGGGCGTCGAGCTGATCGAGGTGGCGCCGGGCCTGGACATCGAGCGCGACGTGCTGGCGCAGATGGGCTTCCGCCCCATCGTGCGGTCGCCGCGCACGATGGACGAGCGCATCTTCCTCGCCCAGCCGATGGGGCTGGAGCAGATCCTGCTCGGCCTAGGCATCGCAGACCGCATCTCCTACGACGCCGAGCGCAACATCCTGTTCATAAACCACGAGGGCGAGCGCGTCCGTACCACCGGGGACGTGGAGCTGATCCGCCGCGAGGTGGAGCGCCGCTGCCGCGCCATCGGCCGCAAGGTGGCGCTGATCGCCAACTACGACAGCTTCGAGATCGACCCGTCCGTGTCGGACGCCTACTTCTCGATGATCACCTACCTTGAGGGCCGCTACTACACCACCGCCTCGCGCTACACGACCAGCGCCTTCATGCGCCTCAAGCTCGGCGCCGACCTGTCCGAGCGCGCCCTCGCCCCCCATGTCTTCGAAACCCTGCCCGAGGCCCAGGCCTTCACCGCCGAGCGCTCGGGCAAGCCCTGAACGACGGGCCGCCGCGGCTCGCGCGCGACCGCCGCGCCTCCCCCCTCCGGCCGGCGCCCCGGCGTCAGCCCTCCCGGCGCACGTTGATCGGCAGCGTCATGCCGCGCCGGATGTCGGTCAGCCCGCGCCGGTAGGCGGTGTCGATGAAGTACTGCCCCACCGGCCAGTACGGCACATCCTCGAAGAACCGCGCCTGGACCTGCCGCCCGATTGCGCGGCGAGCGTCGAGGTCCGGCGCGTCGAACCAGTCGTCGCGCAGCGCCTCGATCCGCGGGCTGGACGGCCAGCCGAACCAGGCGTCGCCGCCGTTGCCGCGCAGCAAGGGGTGGCCGCCGGGGTTGTTCAGGTCCTCGCCACCGAACAGCACGATCACCGCGCTCCAGCCGCCCTGCGCCAGCGGGTCGCGCTTGCCGCGGCGCGCCAGCATCGTCCCCCAGTCCGAGGCCGCGTCGTCCACCTCCAGGCCGACCTTGCGGAACATGTCCTCGGCCACCAGCGTCAGCGCCGTGTTGTTCACCTGGTCGGTCGGGTTCAGCACCACCGTGCGCGCCCCCGCCTTGCCGCTTTCGCGCAGCATCGCCTTCGCGCGCTCCAGCGAGCGCGGCCCGGTCAGCGCTTCCAGCCCGGCGTCGGACGCCATCGGTGAGTTCACGGGGAAGCACCCCACCCCGTCGCGCCACAGTGTCCGGTCCTCGCCCATCACCGCGGACATGAAGTCGGACTGCACGATCGCCGGCAGCACGGCGCGGCGCGCGGCGGGGTCGCTGAACGGCTCGGTCAGGTGGTTGGGCCGCAGCATCACCACCGTGCCGTTACCCTCCACCCGGTCCACCACCACTTCGCGCCGCCGCGCCAGCGTCGGGCGCAGGTCGGGCGCCACGCGCTCCCACCAATCCACCTCGCCGGTTTGCAGCGCCGCGCCGGCGGTGGAGGGGTCCATGATGATCCGCCATTCCACCCGCTCGAAGCGCGCGAGCTTGGGTCCGGCGGTCACGCCCGGCGTGCCGACCGGGGTGGGCGAGTACCCTTCGAAGCGCTTGTACACGACCTGCGAGCCCGAGCGCCGCTCGTCGGCGGCGAAGCGGTAGGGACCCGACCCCACGATCTCGGTCAGCGGCGTCGTCGGCGCGGTGTCGGCGAAGCGCTCCGGCATCACGAAGCACGGGTAGGAGGACGACTTGCCCAGCGCGTCGAGCATGGCCCCGAACGGCCGCCTGAGCCGGATCGCGAAGCGCCGGTCGTCCAGCGTGCTGATCTCCTCCAGCCGCGCCGCCAGCGTCTGCCCGTGCGTGTCGCGCGCCATCCAGCGCCGCACCGAGGCCACTGCGTCCGCAGCCCGCACCTTCTCGCCGTCGTGGAAGCGCGGCCCGTCGCGCAGCGTGAAGGTCCACAAGAGCCCGTCGTTCCCCACGACGCACCCCTCGGCCAGCTGCGGCTGCGGCCGCAGCTCGGTGTCCAACCCGTACAGCGTGTCCCAGCACATGTGCCCGTGGTTGCGCACGGCGTAGGACGTGGTGCTCAGCGGGTCGAGCGAGGTGACGTCGGCCTGCGGGATGAAGCGCAGCGTGTGCGCGGCGTCCCCCTGGGCGATGGCCGGGGCGCGGGGGCGGAAGGTCGCGGCGGCGACGCCGGCTGCGCCCCCGAGGATCTGGCGTCGCTGCATCGGCCGAGCCTAGCGCGGTCGGCGCGACCGGCGCGAGACGCTTTCGCGCCCGCCGAGCCCCCCTCGCCGGCCTGCGGGTCCCGGATGCCGGGATCCGCAGGCCGGGGCGGCGCTGCTCGCCGGGGAGCCGGGACCGCCGTCGCGATTTTGCGTCCTGCCCTGCGCCGTCGGGGGCACGGCGGCCCCCGACGGCGCGGCGACGCCCGGGCGAACGCGCCGGTTCCCGCACCCCCACCGGCGTGATACCCCGGCAACCGCGCCGGGGCGGGAACGCGAGTCCCCCATCCCCACGGGCGCGAATGCCGGAACCTCGTTGATCCCGGCCGGGGAGGCGTCTTGCTGCGGGGGTCGATGCGCGCACCGGTGGACGGAACACGA
This sequence comes from uncultured Roseomonas sp., assembly GCA_964243365.1. Classification (GTDB taxonomy): domain Bacteria; phylum Pseudomonadota; class Alphaproteobacteria; order Acetobacterales; family Acetobacteraceae; genus Roseomonas. The sequence continues at coordinate 22,897 of CAXTEL010000006.1, forward strand.
GCGGCGCCGGGCGACGGCAACCGCGACGGGGATGCGCGCCCCCCCCCCCGGGCCACCGTTCCGCCCGGCACCCCGCCACCGCCAGCCCAGACACCCCAGCCGGAGAGAACGCAGTTGGACCACGTGGTTCAGGTCGTGCAGGAGTTCAGCCAGCGGGGCGGCATCGAGAGCGTCGCCTTCGAGCTCGAGCGGGCCTGGAAGGCCGCCGGCGTGTCCACCTCCGTGATCGCCTGCTCCGTGCCGCAGGAAACCTCCGCCAGGACCCAGCGGGTGCTCCCCTGGCTCGCGGGGCTCGGCACGCGGGGGCGCTGGCGCTACGTCGGGCGGGCGCTGGCCATGCCGGCGTTCTCCGTCGCCTCCACCTTGGCGATCCGCCGGCTGCGCGCCCGCGGCACCGTCGTGATCAGCCACGGCGATAGCTTCGCGGGCGACGTGTGCGTGGTCCACGCCGTGAACAAGGCCAGCCTGGTGGCCAAGACCGCCGCCGGCGACCGCCGCTGGATGCTCAACCCCATGCACGCCTGGGTGGGCCTGCGCGACCGCGTCATGATCGGCGGCCTGCGCTTCCGCCGCTACGTCGCGTTGTCCGAGCGCGTGGCCAGGGAGCTGGAGGAGCACTACGCCGTGCCCGGCGACCGCATTTCGGTGATCCCCAACGGCGTCAACCTCGAGCGCTTCTCGCCGATGCCTGACGACCGCGCGGACACGCGCCGCGCGCTCGGCATCCCGGCCGACGCGCCGCTGCTGCTGTTCGTCGGGCACGAGTTCGAGCGCAAGGGCCTCGCTTTCGTCCTCGAAGCGCTGGCGCTGCTCGGCCCGGAGGTCCGCCTCGTCGTGGTCGGCGCTGGCAACGTCGAGAGCTTCTCCCGGGTCGCGCGGGAGCGGGCCGTCGACGGACGCGTGGTCTTCACCGGGCCGCGCCGCGACCTGCCGCAGCTCTACCGGGCGGCGGACGCCTTCGTGTTCCCGACCTTCTACGAGGCCTTCCCGCTGGTCTGCATGGAAGCGATGGCCTGCGGCCTGCCGTTGTTCGGCACCAGGGTCGGCGGCGTCGAGGAGTACCTCGAGGACGGCATCAATGGCCACGCGATCGAGCGGGACGGCCGGCGGATCGCCGACATCCTGCGCCCGGTGCTGGCCGATCCGGCGCTGCTGCGACGCCTGCGCCGGGGCGCCCTGGAAACCGCCTCCGGCTACTCGTGGGAGGCCATCGCACGCCGCTACCTCGACCTCGTCGAGGAGGTCTCGCGCGAGCGGGCGGCCTGACCCCGCGGCCCCCGTCGGACAGGACGCGCCGCGCGTCGCACGCCCCGCCCGGCGACCGTCCCGGCGACGGCCGCGGATGCCCTCCGCGACCGTGCGGGGCAACGACCGCGCCGGCGACGGGTTATCCCCCGGCGCCGAAGCGTCCCGCGCTCGAAAGGTCCACGGCCCTGAACACGGAGCGGCCCGCCGAAACGACCGACCGGACCGCGACCGTTCCCGCCGCGCCCGTTTCCGCTGCGCCGGCGCACCGCGTGCGGACCGCTCTCGTGCTCCAGGGCGGCGGCGCGCTGGGCGCCTACCAGGCCGGCGTGTACGAGGCCTTGGAGCGCGACGGCACCCGGCCGGACTGGCTGGCGGGCGTTTCCATCGGCGGCATCAACGCCGCGCTGATCGCCGGCAACCCGCCGGGGCGGCGCCTGGCCGCGCTGCGCGCGTTCTGGGAGGAAGCCTCCTCCGGCGTCCCCCTCGCCCCGCACCTGCCCCCCCATCTGGGTGACGGCGTCCGCACCGCCGCCGGCCAGGTGAGCGCGGCGCTGGCAGCGGCCTTCGGCGCGCCGGGCTTCTTCCGTCCGCGCATCCCCGGGCCGCTGCTCGCTGCCCCGGGCACCCCGGCGGCGCTGAGCTTCTACGACACCGCCCCCCTGCGCGAGACCCTGCTGCGGCTTGTGGATTTCGACCGGCTCAACGGCGGCGACACCCGGCTCAGCGTCGGCGCCGTCAACATCCGCACCGGCAACAACGTGGTGTTCGACACCGCCGCGACGCGGATCGGCCCGGAGCACGTCATGGCCTCCGGCGCCCTGCCGCCGGGCTTCCCGCCGGTGGAGATCGCGGGCGAGATGTACTGGGACGGCGGGCTGGTTTCCAACACGCCGCTGGAATTCGTGCTCGATGCCGAGCCGGATCACGATCTCCTCGTGTTCCAGGTGGACCTGTTCAACGCCCGCGGCCCGATGCCCCGGACGCTGGCCGAGGCCGACGAGCGCGGCAAGGACATCCGCTATTCCAGCCGCACGCGCCTGAACACCGATGCCAGCCTGCGGGTGCGCCGGGCCAAGGCGGCGCTGCGCCGCGTGCTCGACATCCTGCCCGACGAGATGCATCGCGGCGAGGACGTGCGCCTGCTGCGCGAGGCGGCGCGCTCGAGCGCGGTGGCGGTGGTGCAGCTGATCTACCGCAAGCGGCCCTACGAGGGCGGCTCGAAGGACTACGAGTTTTCCCGCCAGACCATGGAGGAACACTGGGCGAGCGGCGTGGCCGACGCCGAGCACTTCATCGCCCGGCACGGGCGCTGCCCGGCCATGCCGGCCGACGGCGGCGTCCTGGTGATCGATCCCGGCCTGGAGGGCTGAGGCGGCGCGACCCGCGCGCCGGGCCCGGCCGTCCCACTCCCCCCAGAACCGCCACCCGAGCCCCCACCGGAGCAACCCCCATGAGCCTGCGAAACCGCCGCGCCGTCGTCACCGGCTCCACCAGCGGCATCGGCCTCGCCTGTGCCCGCGCCCTGGCCCGGGAAGGCGCCGACGTCGTGCTCAACGGCTTCGGCGAGCCGGCCTCGATCGAGCGGGAGCGCGCCGGCATCGAGGCGGACTTCGGCGTCCGCGCCCTCCACTCCGACGCCGACATGACCAACCCCGCCGCCATCGCCGCCATGATCGCCGGGGCCGAGCGCGCGCTGGGCTCGGTAGACATCCTGGTCAACAACGCCGGCGTCCAGCACGTCGCTCCGGTAGAGGAGTTCCCCCCCGGGAAGTGGGACCAGATCATCGCCGTCAACATGTCGGCGGCCTTCCACGCCATGCGCGCCGCGGTGCCGGGGATGAAGCGGCGCGGTTGGGGGCGCATCATCTCTACCGCTTCCGCCCACTCCGTCGTCGCCTCGCCGTTCAAGTCGGCCTACGTCGCGGCCAAGCACGGCCTGCTGGGGCTGAGCAAGACGGTGGCGCTGGAGGTCGCGGCCCACGGCGTGACGGTGAACTGCATCAGCCCCGGCTACGTTTGGACGCCGCTGGTGGAAAGCCAGATCCCCGACACCATGCGCGCCCGCGGCATGACCCGCGAGCAGGTCATGAGCGACGTGCTGCTCGCCGCCCAGCCGACCAAGGCCTTCGTGCAGGTCGAGGAGGTGGCGGCGACGGCGGTGTTCCTGTGTTCGGACGCGGCTAGGCAGATCACCGGCGCCAACATCTCCATCGACGGCGGCTGGACCGCGGCGTAACCCCCGCCGCCGCCGCCGCCGCCGCCACCCCGGCACGGCCGCGCGGGCCGCGTCGTCCGCCGCCCTACCCGGGGACCACAGCCAGCGGCGCCCGCCCGGTCACCGGCCCCGTTCCCGGATCGACCCGGGACGCGACGGCCGTGGGCGAGGACGGACGCCCCGTCCCCGCTCAGCGCCCCGCCCGGTCCGGCACCCGATCACCCAGGGCGCGGGACAGCTCGGCCGCCGCCTCGGTCACGGCGGCGGCGAGCCGGTCGCGGCTTTCCGCGCCGAAACGGCCGCACGGCCCGGCGACGCCCAGCGCGCCCGCCAAGCCGTCCGGCCCGAACACCGGCGCCGCGACCGCCGCGGCTTCCGGGTCGCGCTCGCCCAGCGACAGGTGGAAGCCGCGCCCGCGCACCGCCTCGTCCAGCGGCCCGTCGCCGCCGCCGAAGGCCGTCAGCACCCGCGCGCTGGCCCCGCGGTCGAGCGGCATCCTCGCACCCTCCTCGACGTGATGCCGGATCGGCCGGTCCGAATGGTGACGGAACAGGCAGATGCGGTGGTCGCCCTCGCGGACGTAGAAGGCGGCGGTCTCGCCGGTCCGCGCGACGAGCCCCGCCAGGGCCGGCCGGACCAGGTCGGCCAAGTCGAAGGCGCCGCGGTACAGCAGGCCCAGGCGCAGCGGCGTCGGGCCGAGCCGGAACCCGCCGTCGGCGTCGCGCCGCAGGTAGCCGAACCGGGCGAGCGAGGCGGCGAGCCGCAGCACGGTGGAAGGATACATCCCCGTGCGCGCCGCCACCTCGCTCAGCGTTAGCCGCGCCCGACCGTCGGCGAAGGCTTCCAGCAAGGACAGCGCGCGCTCCACGGCCTCCACGCGCGGCGCCTCGGGAAGCGTCCCGCCTTCCCCGTTCGCCCGGCCGATCGCCGCGGGGGGGCGGCCCCGGCGCCGCGGCGGAGTGGCGGGGCGCGTGACCTCGAAGCTCATGCCGGGTTTCCGTTGACGGCGTCGAGTACCCGCACTAGGGATTTCGCACAACGAAAAATATATTTCGTTCGGTAGAAAATTTCATCCGCCAGCCTTCCGGCTTCGCCGGCGGGACCCCACCCCACCCGGCACGACGTGCGGGAGGCTCATGTCCGTCCTCGTCAGCCCCACCCCCGCCGGCCCTATCCTCGTGAGCGAGGTCGGCCCCCGCGACGGCCTGCAATCCGTCGGCCGCGTCGTCCCCACGGCGGACAAGCTCTGCTGGATACGCGCGCTCGCGAGCGCCGGGCTGCGCGAAATCGAGGTCGGCGCCTTCGTCGATCCCCGGCGCCTGCCGCAGATGGCTGACGCCGCGACGGTGGTACGCGCCGCCCGCGAGATACCCGGCCTCACGGTGCTGGCCCTGGCGCCGAACCTGCGGGGCGTCCGCGACGCCGCCGCGGCCGGGGCGCACCGCATCACCATGCCAGTCTCGGCTTCCGACGCGCACAGCCTGGCCAACATCGGCGTTTCCACCGACCGCGCCGTCGTCCAGGTGGCCGAGGCCGCCGCGTACCGCGACGCCCTGCCCGCCGGCGCCCGGCCGGGCATCGAGGTCGGCATGTCCACCGCCTTCGGCTGCACCCTTTCCGGCCCAGTGCCCGAGGACCGGGTGATCGAACTGGCGGTCCGCCTGGCGCGCGCGGGGGCGGACAGCGTCGGGCTGAGCGACGGCGTCGGGCTGGCCAACCCGGCCCAGGTCCGCCGCCTGTTCGCGCGCCTGCGCGCCGAGCTGGGCCCGCTCGCCGGCGGCGCCCACCTGCACGACACCCGCGGCCAGGGCCTGGCCAACGTCGCCGCCGCGCTGGAAGCGGGCGTGACCACCATCGACGCCGCCCAGGCCGGGCTGGGCGGCTGCCCCTACTCGCCCGGCGCCACCGGCAACATCGTCACCGAGGACCTGGTCTGGATGCTGGAGTCGATGGGCCTCGACACCGGCGTGGACCTCGACGGGCTGGCGCGGGCGCGGGCGATCCTGGCCGCGGCGCTGCCGGGCGAGCGGCTGCGCGGCCACGTTGCCGAGGCCGGCGCGGGTCGCGGCTTCCGCTACGCCGCGCGCGGCCCCACCCCGGAGACCGCCGGACGCGCGACCGGCGACGCCCCGGTCCCGCCCGCGCCCCGGACCGCTCGGGATCGGACCATCCAGGATCCGGCCGCCCGAGGCACCACCACCCAGGATCCCGCCAACCAGGGCACCACCGCCCAGGACCCGCCGGCCCCGGAGGTCGCCCGACCGCCGCCGTCCCCGGACGCCGCCGGGCGCGAGCGACCCGCCGCGCCCGGCGGCAACGGCGGCACGGCGGCCGCGCTGCCGCTGGACGGCGTGCGGGTGATTGAGTTCTCGCACATGGTGATGGGCCCGGCCTGCGGCCTCGTGCTCGCCGACCTGGGCGCCGAGGTCATCAAGGTGGAGCCGCCCGGGGCGGGCGACCGCACCCGCCACCTCACCGCCTCGGGCACCGGCTTCTTCGCCGCCCTGTCGCGCAACAAGAAGTCCGTGCAGCTCGACCCCGACGACCCCGCCGACCTGGACGCGCTGCTCCGGCTGATCGACACCGCCGACGTGCTGGTGGAGAACTTCCGCCCCGGCGGCCTGGACGCGCGTGGCCTCGGCCACGCGGCGCTGTCCGCCCGCAACCCGCGCCTGGTCTACTGCTCGCTCAAGGGCTTCCTGCCCGGCCCCTACGAGCACCGCACCGCGCTCGACGAGGTGGTGCAGATGATGTCGGGCCTCGCCGCCATGACCGGCCCGCCCGGCCGCCCGCTCCGCGCCGGCGCCCCGGTGAACGACCTGATGGGCGGGCTGTTCGGCGCCGTCGCGGTTCTCGCCGCGCTGCGCCGGCGCGAGCGCACCGGGCGCGGCGGGCTGGTGCGCTCGGGCTTGTTCGAAACCAGCGCCTTCCTGGTTTCCACCCACATGCTGCAGGAAGCGATCACCGGCGTCGCCCCGCCCTCGATGGCCGCCGGCCAGCGCGCCTGGGGCGTGTACGACGCCTTCACCGCCGCCGACGGCGTCCCGCTGTTCGTCGGCGTCGTCACCGACCGGCAGTGGGAAATCTTCACCCGCGCGCTCGGCGAGCCGGCGTTGCTCGACCCGGCCTGGCGCACCAACACGCTGCGCGCGGCGGGGCGCGGGGCGCTGATCCCGCTGGTGCAGTCCATCCTGGGCCGCCGCCCGGCGGCCGAGCTGGAAGCGCTGTGCGAGCGGGCCGGCCTGCCCTTCGCGCGCGTTAACCGGCCCGGCGACCTGTACGACGACCCGCACCTGAACGGCGGCGGCGCGCTGCTGCCGATCACCCTGCCCGACGGCCGGGCGGCGCGCGTGCCGGCGCTGCCCATCCGCCTTGGCGACGCCGTCCCCACCGTGCGCCACGACCTCCCCGCCCCCGGCCAGCACACGCGCGAGGTGCTGGACGCGCTCGGCGCGGCGCCGCCCGCACCGACCACCGCGGGCCCTCCACCGACCACCGACCCCCCGTGGGCCTGAGCGGCCCGGACTACCACCCGCTCCGGCTGCCGCCGGGCGTGCCGACACGGACGGCACCGACGCGCGACCGGCTGCCGGGTGGCCCGCGACCGGTTTCCGCCGGTCCGGCGCGGGACCAGAAGGGGCTACGCCTCTCCGGATACCCCGCGAGGAACCTGATGTTCCCCCTTCCTCCCATCCGTGAAAGAGATGCCCCGGCGGACGGGGGGTGCTCAGCGACGGCGAAGCCGCGTCGCTGAGCACCCCCCGTCCGCACGGGCAAACTATCGGCGGGGGTCCGGGGGCCCCCATGGGTCCCCGGCGAGGTCCAGGGGCAGCGCCCCTGGCCCACGCCTGGACCAGCGGAGACCGGCACCGGCCGAGGGCCACCCGGCGACCGGTTGCGCGTCGATGCCGTCCGCACGAGATCGTCGCGCGGGTAGCCTCGGGGGGATATTGGGCGTCGTGGCGGCATGACCGAACTCACCCCCCGGCAGGGCCGCATCCTGGCGCGGGCGCGCGAGGAAGGCCGGGTGACGGTGGACGGGCTGGCGCGCGACCTCGACGTCAGCGCGCAGACCGTGCGCCGCGACCTCGCCGAAATGTCCGCGGCGCGGGTGCTGACGCGCGTGCACGGCGGCGCCGTGGTAGCGTCGGGCGTGGCCAACCTCGCCTACGAGGCGCGCCGGCTGCTCAACCAGGCGGGCAAGCAGCGGATCGGCGAAGCGGCGGCGCGCACGGTGCCCGACGATTCCTCGCTGTTCATCAACATCGGCACCACTACCGAGGCGGTGGCGGCCGCCCTGTCGGGGCACCGCGGCCTGCTGGTGATCACCAACAACCTCCACGTCGCCGCCGCCCTGTACCGCGCCCCCGCGATCGAGGTGGTGCTGGCCGGCGGGCCGGTGCGGCGCACCGACGGCGGCATCGTCGGCGCGACGGCCGCCGAGATGGTCCGCCGCTTCCGGGTGGACACGGCGGTGATCGGCACCTCGGCGATCGACGCCGACGGCGCCCTGCTCGACTTCGACGTCCAGGAGGTCCTGGTGTCGCGCGCCATCATCGAGAACGCCCGCCGCGTCGTGCTGGTGGCCGACGGTGGCAAGTTCTCGCGCTCGGCCCCGGTGCGCATCGCCCACGTCCGCGAGGTGGACCTGTTCGTGACCGACCGCCTGCCCTCGGCGGCGGCGGCGGCGCTGTTCCGCGACAACGCTGTCGCGGTGATCGAGGCCGGCGGCGCCGAGGACGACGCGGCGGCCGACCCCGACCGGCTGCGCCCCGACCCATCAGCGCCGGACCGGTAGGCGCGGAACCGGCGGCACCCGCCCCGGACACGTCGGTCGCGGTTTCCCGCCGCGACGGGACGCGCCGCGCGCCGGAGGTGGCCGAGCGCGCGGCGGCGCTGGGCATCGGGCGGTCGGCGGCACGCCCGGGGCACCGCGCGCCCTGCCGGCGCGCGGGATCCCGCGCATGGTCCGCCGTGCCTGCCGGTGCCGGCGGCATCCGGCCGACCGGGAGAGGCGCCCCCACCCCTGCCCCCCTTCTCCCGGCCGTCGCCGGCATCCTCGCCGCGCCGCGCCGCCCTGCGCGGATGAATGCGCGGTTTGAGCGGTTGCGTGCGCGTTTGCGCCCGTCTACGCTCGTTCCCGAACTCGGGCGAACCGGGACGCCGTACCGGCCGGGGAGGGTCAGCAGACTTTGGACACGCTCGCGCCGCGCGTCGCTTCCGACCAGGCGGAAGGCCCGATCCACGACATCGCCGTGATCGGCGGCGGGGTGAACGGCTGCGGCATCGCCCGCGACGCCGCCGGCCGCGGCTGGTCGGTGTTCCTGTGCGAGATGGCCGACCTCGGCTCGGGCACCTCCTCCGCGTCCACTAAGCTCGTCCACGGCGGCCTGCGCTACCTCGAGCACCACGAGTTCCGCCTGGTGCGCGAGGCGCTGACCGAGCGCGAGGTGCTGTGGGCGATCGCCCCCCACATCATCTGGCCGCTGCGCTTCGTTCTCCCCCATAGCCCCGACCAGCGCCCGGCCTGGCTGATCCGCGCCGGGCTGTTCCTGTACGACCACCTCGGCGGCCGCAGGCTGCTGCCGGCCTCGCGCACGCTGCGGCTGCGCGAGGACCCGGCCGGCGCGCCACTCAAGCCCGAGTACGTCAGGGGCTTCGAGTATTCCGATTGCTGGGTGGAGGACTCCCGGCTCGTGGTGCTCAACGCCCGTGACGCCGCCGAGCGCGGCGCCACCGTGCGCACCCGCACCCGCTGCACCGCCGCCGCGCGCGAGGACGGGCTGTGGGTGCTGCGCACCGCCGACGCCGACGGCATCGGCACGACCGTGCGCGCCCGCGCGCTGGTCAACGCCGCCGGACCCTGGGTGGGCGAGGTGCTGCGCACCGTGCTGCGGGTCAACGCGCCCGCCACGGTGCGGCTGGTGCAGGGCAGCCACGTCGTAGTGCCCAGGCTGTACGACCACGACCGCTGCTACATCTTCCAGAACACGGATAAGCGCATTTCCTTCGCTATCCCCTACGAGCGCGATTTCACGCTCATCGGCACCACCGACCACGACTACGGGGGCGACCCGCGCGAAGTGCACGCCTCGGCCGCCGAGATCGCCTACATCTGCGACGGCGCCAGCCGCTACTTCCGCGCGCCGGTGACGCCGGAGATGGTGGTGTGGTCCTATTCCGGCGTGCGGCCGCTCTACGACAACGGCGCCACCGCCGCGCAGGAGGCGACGCGCGACTACGTGCTCAAGCTGGACGCGGCGGGACAGGAAGGCGGCACCGGGCGGGCCCCGGCGTTGTCGGTGTTCGGCGGCAAGATCACCACCTATCGCAAGCTGGCCGAGGACGCGCTGCGCCGGCTGGCGCCGCACCTGCCCCCCCCGCGCGGCCTGCCCGCCGGCTGGACCGGCAGCCACCCGCTCCCCGGCGGCGACTTCCCCGCCGACGGCTACGAGGCCCAGGTGGCCGCGCTACGGCGCTCGCATCCCTTCCTGGCGGACGCGCACGCGCGCCGGCTGGTGCGCGCCTACGGCACCCGGAGCACCGCGTTGCTGGCCGGCGCGCGCGACGCCGCCGGGCTGGGCCGCGTGCTCGGCGCCGACCTCACCGAGGCCGAGCTGCGCTACCTCGCGCGCGAGGAATGGGCGCGCACCGCCGAGGACGTGTTGTGGCGCCGTTCCAAGCTCGGGCTGCGCTTGTCGCCGCGGGAGGTCGCCGCCGTGGACGCGGCGATGCGCGAGGCCGTGGCGGCATGACGCTGCGGCTGGAAGGAGTTTCGCGCGCCGCCGGGCCGGTGGCCCTGGTCTCGGACGTGACGCTGGCCTTCGAGCGCGGCGCCCCCAACGTGCTGCTGGGCCCGACGCTGTCGGGCAAAACTTCGCTGATGCGGCTGATGGCCGGGCTGGACCGGCCGGACTCGGGGCGCATCCTGCTCGACGGCACCGACGTCACCGGCATCCCCGCGCGGCGCCGCTCGGTGGCCATGGTCTACCAGCAGTTCGTCAACTACCCGTCGCTGACGGTGCGCGAGAACATCGCCTCGCCGCTGCGCGTGGCCGGCCTGCCCCGCGCCGAGATCGCCGCGCGCGTGGCGGAGGCGGCGCAGCTGCTGCGGCTGGAGCGCCTCCTCGATCGGCTGCCGCCGCAGCTCTCGGGCGGCCAGCAGCAGCGCACCGCCATCGCCCGCGCCCTGGTGCGCCGCGCCGCGGTGGTGCTGCTCGACGAGCCCCTGGCCAACCTTGACTATAAGCTGCGCGAGGAGCTGCGCGAGGAGCTGCCGCGCTTGTTCGCCGACACCGGCGCAATCCTGGTCTACGCCACCACTGAGCCGGCCGAGGCGCTGCTGCTGGGCGGCCGCACCGCGACGCTGTGGCAGGGCCGCGTGACCCAGTGCGGTCCCGGCGCCGCCGTGTATCGCCGCCCCGACAACCTCGACGCCGCGCGCGTTTTCTCCGACCCGCCGCTGAACGAACTCCCCGTCACCCGGTCCGGCGCCGCGCTGCTCCTGCCCGACAACCGCCGCCTGCCGGTCCCCGGGCCGCTCGCCGGCCTGCCCGAGGGCGAAGGCGTGGTGGCCTTCCGCGCTGAGGCCCTGGCGCTCGGCGCGGCCGGACCGGGCGAACTGGGCTTCGACGGGCGCGTCGCGGTGACCGAGATCACCGGCTCCGAGAGCTTCGTCCACCTCGAGGTCGGCGCCCTGCGCTGGGTGGCCTTGCTGCCCGGCGTGGCCGACCTGCCCCCCGGCACCGCCGCCGCCCTGCGCCTGGATCCGGCCCGCGCCTTCGCCTTCGACACCGCCGGCACGCGCGCCCAAGCCCCGCCCGTGCCGGTCCCGGCCGAGATGGCGCACACCTGACGTGGCCCGCATCGCCCTCGACGGCATCGGCCACGCCTACGGCCCGGACCCGCGCGGCCCCGACGACTACGCCCTCAAGCCGCTGCGCATGGAATGGGAGCAGGGACTGGCCTACGCCCTGCTCGGCCCGTCGGGCTGCGGCAAGACCACGCTGCTCAACATCCTGTCCGGCCTGGTGCGCCCCTCGCACGGCCGCCTGCTGTTCGACGGCGTGGACGTGACGGACTGGACCACGGAGCGGCGCAACATCGCCCAGGTGTTCCAGTTCCCCGTGGTCTACGACACCATGACGGTGCGCGAGAACCTCGCCTTCCCCTTGCGCAACCGCGGCGTCCCGCGCGAGGCCGCGGCCCGCCGCGTGGCCGAGGTCGCAGCCCTGCTCGGCCTGACGCCGACGCTGGACCGACGCGCCCGCGGCCTGACCGCGGACGCCAAGCAGATCATCTCGCTCGGCCGCGGCCTGGTGCGCTCCGACGTCGCGGCGGTGCTGCTGGACGAGCCGCTGACCGTGATCGACCCCGGCCGGAAGTGGGAGCTGCGCTCGCGCCTCAAGGCGGCGCACCGGGCACTGGGGCGGCTGATGGTCTACGTCACCCACGACCAGACCGAGGCGCTGACCTTCGCCGACCGCGTGGTCGTCATGCGCGACGGAAGCGTGCTCCAGGTCGGCACCCCCGCCGAGCTGTTCGAGCGCCCCGAGCACGTCTTCGTCGGCCACTTCATCGGCTCGCCCGGCATGAACCTCCTTCCCGCCGCCGTGGACGGCGCGCGCGCCCTCGTCGCCGGTCACGCGATCCCCCTGGCCAGCCACTACGCGCCGCTGCCGGCGGGGGGCGACGTGCGGCTCGGCGTGCGCCCCGACTTCGCGCGGCTGACCGAGGGCGAGGGCCTGCCGGTGCGGGTGGAGCGCGTCGACGACCTCGGCCGCCACCGCCTGGCGCGGGTGCGCCTGGGCGACGAGACCCTGGTGGCCAGCCTGCCCGACGGCGTGTCGCCCGAGCGCGCGCGGCTGCTGCTCGACCCCGCCCGGCTGCACGTCTACCGCGACGAGGTGCGCGTCGAGCCGCAGGCGCGCGTCGATGCCGCGCCCGGGACGCGCGCGGAACCCCCACCCGCGCCGCGCGCGAACGTCGCGCCGGAGATGCTGGCGTGAACGACAAGCCAATCAACCAGCGCGCTTGGCTCCTAGTGCTGCCGGTGCTCGCGGTCGTGCTGTTCTCGGCGCTGCTGCCGCTGATGACGGTGGTGAATTATTCCGTGCAGGACAGCTTCGGCAACAACCAGTTCTTCCCCAACGGCCTGGGCTGGTACCGCGAGTTGCTCGATCCTTCCGCCGAGCTGGGCGGTCGCTTCTTCGACGCGCTGTGGCGCTCACTGCTGTTCTCGGCAATCGTGCTCGCCATCGAGGTGCCGCTGGGAATCCTGGTGGCGCTGTGCATGCCGCGCGACGGCTGGCGGCTGGCCGCCACCATGGTGCTGCTGGCCCTGCCGCTGCTGGTGCCCTGGAACGTGGTCGGCACCATCTGGCAGGTCTTCGCCCGCGGCGACATCGGCCTGCTCGGCCACGCCGTCAACGGCGCCGGCATCCCCTATAACTACACCTCCGGCGCGTTGTCGGCCTGGGTCACCGTGGTAGCCATGGACGTGTGGCACTGGACCTCGCTGGTGGTGCTGCTGTGCTTCGCCGGGCTGCGCGCGATCCCCGACGCCTTCTACCAGGCCGCCCGCATCGATGGCGCCTCCCGCTGGGCGGTGTTCCGCCGCATCGAGCTCCCGAAGCTGCGCCGCGTGCTGGTGATCGCGGTGCTGCTGCGCTTCATGGACAGCTTCATGATCTACACCGAGCCCTTCGTGGTCACCGGCGGTGGCCCCGGCAACTCCACCACCTTCCTGTCCATCGACCTCGTCAAGCTCGCCCTGGGGCAGTTCGACCTGGGCAAGGCGGCGGCCATGTCGATCGTGTTCAACTTGATCGTGCTGGCGGTTTGCTGGGTGTTCTACACCGCCATGACCAACCTCGACGCCGAGCCGGCACCGCCGGGGGACGCGACGTGATCCGCGCGCCCGGAGGCGCGACGTGAACCGCGCCCCCGCCGGCGGCCGCGTCGTGCTGGGCCTGTACCTGCTGTTCCTGGCGCTGCCGCTGTACTGGCTGATCGCCATGAGCCTGAAGTCCAACAGCGAGATCGTTTCCGGCATGACGCTGTGGCCGCAGGCGCCGACCCTGCAGCACTACGAGCGCATCTTCACCGACCCGACCTGGTATTCCGGCTACGTCAACAGTCTGAAATACGTGGCGCTGAACACCGTCATCTCGGTGACCTTGGCGCTGCCGGCCGCCTACGCCTTCTCCCGCTACCGCTTCCTCGGCGACCGCCACCTGTTCTTCTGGCTGCTGAGCAACCGAATGGCGCCGCCGGCGGTGTTCGCCCTGCCCTTTTTCAACCTGTACTCGGCGGTGGGGCTGTTCGACACGCCTTGGGCCGTGGCGCTGGCCCACTGCTTGTTCAACGTACCTTTGGCGGTGTGGATCCTGGAAGGCTTCATGTCCGGCGTGCCGCGTGAGATCGACGAGACGGCGGAACTCGACGGCTACTCCTTCCCCCGCTTCTTCGGGCGTATCTTCCTCCCCCTCGTGGCCAACGGCGTCGGCGTCGCCGCCTTCTTCTGCTTCATGTTCTCCTGGGTGGAGCTGCTGCTGGCGCGCACGCTCACCACGGTGGACGCCAAGCCGATCGCCGCCATCATGACCCGCACCATCTCCGCCGCCGGCATGGACTGGGGCCTGCTGGCGGCGGCCGGCGTGCTGACGCTGATCCCGGGAGCGCTGGTGATCTGGTTCGTGCGCAACCAGATCGCCAAGGGCTTCGCCCTGGGGCGCGTGTGAGGAGCACCGCGCGATGCTGACGGACTGGATGGCCTGGACCCCCGCGACAGCCGGCTTCTTCGCGGCCATCGCCGCGCTGCTGGCGGTCACCACGCTGCTCGCCGCGTTGCGGCCGGAGCTACCGCGCGTCGGCGCGCTGGGCATCCCCACCACGCGCGGTGACCGGCTGTTCCTGTCGCTGCTGGGCGCCGCCTTCATCCACCTCGCCTGGCTCGCCCTCGCGCCGGCCGATGCCGGCGTGTGGCAGGCCGGCGCGCTGTCGCTCCTCTACGCCGCGGCGGTGTTCCGGTGGGTGTGAGGAGGTCCCGGGCCGAAGAAGGGCCGGGGGACGCATTCCCCCGGTCCCCCATCCCTCCTCGACCCTGCGCGCCGCGCCGGAGGCACCGCGCGTGAACTGACGAGAGGAAGACGGGGGGTTCGGGGGAATTCCGTCCCCCGACCTTCCCCGAGCTGGGCCCGAACGAAGAAATCCAAGGGAGAACGAACATCATGAACAGACGCGACGTGCTGATGGCCGCCACCGCCGGCGCCGGAACCTTCCTCGTCCGGCGTGGTCCCGCCTGGGCGCAGCAGGCCGGCGCCGCCCAGCGATGGGTGGAAACCGAGTTCCAGCCTTCCACCCTGTCGCGCGAGGAGCAGATGCGCGAGATGGCGTGGTTCGCGCAGGCCGCGCGGCCCTTCGCGGGCCAGGAGATCAACGTCGTCTCCGAGACCATCGCGACGCACGAGTACGAATCCCAGACGCTGGCCCGCGCCTTCTCCGAGATCACCGGCATCCGCCTGCGCCACGACCTGCTGCAGGAAGGCGACGTGGTGGAGAAGCTGCAAACGCAGATGCAGTCCGGCCGCAACCTGTACGACGCGTGGGTCAACGACAGCGACCTGATCGGCACCCACTTCCGCTACAACCAGGCGGTGGCGCTGTCGGACTACATGACCGGCGAGGGCCGCGACGTCACCAACCCCATGCTCGACGTGGACGACTTCATCGGCCGCTCCTTCGGCACCGCCCCCGACAACAAGCTGTACCAGCTGCCCGACCAGCAGTTCGCCAACCTGTACTGGTTCCGCCAGGACTGGTTCCAGCGCCCCGAGCTGCGCCAACGGTTCCGCGCCAAGTACGAGTACGACCTCGGCGTGCCGGTGAACTGGTCGGCCTACGAGGACATCGCCGAGTTCTTCACCAACGACGTGCGCGAGATCGACGGCGTGCGCGTCTACGGCCACATGGACTACGGCAAGAAGGACCCCTCGCTGGGCTGGCGCTTCACCGACGCTTGGCTGTCCATGGCCGGCAACGGCGACCGCGGCCTGCCCAACGGCAAGCCGGTGGACGAATGGGGCATCCGCATGGAGGGCTGCCGCGCCACGGGGTCGAGCATCGAGCGCGGCGGCGACACCAACGGGCCGGCCGCCGTGTACGCGATCACCAAGTACCTCGAATGGCTGAAGAAGTACGCCCCCCCGCAGGCCGCGGGCATGACCTTCTCGGAGTCCGGCCCCGTCCCGGCACAGGGCGCGGTGGCGCAGCAGATGTTCTGGTACACCGCCTTCACCGCCGACATGGTCAAGCCCGGCCTGCCGGTGGTGAACGCCGACGGCACGCCGAAGTGGCGCATGGCGCCCTCGCCCAAGGGCGCCTACTGGCGCGAGGGCATGAAGCTCGGCTACCAGGATGCGGGTTCGTGGACGCTGCTGCGCTCCACGCTCCCCGACCGGCGCAAGGCGGCGTGGCTGTACGCGCAGTTCGTGGTCTCCAAAACTGTCTCGGCCAAGAAGAGCCACGTCGGCCTGACCTTCATCCGCGACAGCGACATCTGGCACCAGAGCTTCACCGAGCGCGCCCCCAAGCTCGGCGGCCTGGTGGAGTTCTACCGCTCGCCGGCGCGCACGCAGTGGACGCCCACGGGCGCCAACGTGCCGGACTACCCGCGCCTGGCGCAGCTGTGGTGGCAGAACGTCGGCGACGCCGCGGCCGGGGCCAAGACCCCGCAGGCGGCGATGGACGCCCTGGCCGCCGCGCAGGACGACGTCATGGCCCGCCTCGAGCGCTCCAACGTGCAGGGCGACTGCGGCCCGAAGCTCAACCCGCGCACCACCGCCGAGAACTGGTACGGCCGCGCCGAGCGCGACGGCAACATCGCCCCGCAGCGCAAGCTGGCCAACGAGAAGCCGCGCGGCGAAACGGTGGACTACGACACGCTGATCCGCTCCTGGCCGGCCACCCCGCCGGCGCGGCGCGGCTGAGAACGCGCGGGCCGGGGCACGCGCCCCGGCCCACCCTCGCGACGAACGGCGGAAGGGTCACCCGATGAGCCGCCACGTGCTCGCCATCGACCAGGGCACCACCTCGACGCGGGCGCTGGTGTTCGACGCCCAGGCCCGCCCCGTCGCCGCCGCGCAGGAGGAGTTTGCCCAATCCTACCCGCACCCCGGCTGGGTGGAGCACGACCCCGAGCTGATCTGGGACGGCGTGCTCCGCACCGGCCGCGCTGCGCTGGCGCGGGCCGGCATCGCCGCACGCGACCTCGCCGCCATCGGCATCGCCAACCAGCGCGAAACCACGCTCGTCTGGGACCGCGACACCGGCCGCGCCATCCACCCGGCGATCGTGTGGCAGGACCGCCGCACGGCCGATGCGTGCGCCGCCCTGCGCGCCGCCGGCCACGAGCCCGCCGTCACCGCCCGCACTGGCCTGCGCCTAGACCCCTACTTCTCCGCCACCAAGCTGGTCTGGGTGCTCGACTGCGTTCCCGGCGCCCGCGCCCGGGCCGAGCGCGGCGCGCTGGCCTTCGGTACGGTGGACAGCTTCCTGCTGTGGCGCCTGACCGGCGGCGCGGTACACGCCACCGACGCCACCAACGCGTCGCGCACGCTGCTCTACGACATCCACCGCGGCGCCTGGGACGCGGACATGCTCGCCCTGTTCCGCATCCCCGCCGCCCTGCTGCCCGAAGTCCGCGACAGCGCCGGCGACTTCGGCACCGCCCTGCCCGCGCACTTCGGCGCCCCCGTGGCCCTGCGCGGCGTGGCCGGCGACCAGCAGGCGGCGCTGGCCGGCCAGGCCTGCTTCCGGCCAGGCATGGTGAAATCCACCTACGGCACCGGCTGCTTCGCGCTGCTCAGCACCGGCGCGACTGCCGTGCCGTCGGCGCACCGCCTGCTGACCACGGTGGCCTGCCAGCTCGACGGCCGGCGCACCTACGCGCTGGAAGGCTCGATCTTCGCCGCCGGCGCCGCGGTGCAGTGGCTGCGCGACGGCCTCGGGATTGTCGCCACCGCCGCCGAAACCGGCGCCCTGGCCGCCGAGGCCGACCCCGAGCAGCGCGTGGTCATGGTGCCCGCCTTCGTCGGCCTCGGCGCCCCGCACTGGGACAGCGAGGCCCGCGCGGCCATCCACGGCATCACCCGCGGCACCACCCGCCGCGAGCTGTGCCGCGCCGCGCTGGAAAGCGTGGGCTTCCAGACCCGCGACCTGCTCGACGCCATGCGCGCCGACCTCGCGGCCCCGGGGGGCACCGTCGCCCCGGGCGGCATCCCCGCCGACACCGTGATCCGGGTGGACGGCGGCATGGTGGCCGGCGACTGGTGCATGCAGTTCCTGGCCGACATTCTCGACAGCCCCGTGGACCGCCCGCGCGTGGCCGAAACCACCGCCCTGGGCGCCGCCTACCTCGCCGGGCTGGCCGCCGGGGTGTACCCCGACCCGGACGCGTTCGCCGCGTCCTGGGCGCTGGAACGGCGCTTCGAGCCCGTTATGCCGCAAGCCGAGCGCGCGGCGGCCTACGCCGCCTGGACCGCGGCGCTGCGCCGGACGCTCACCGCCGTGGATTGACGCGGACGGCGCCGGGACGCCACCGCCGGCTCAGGACTGGCCGCGCACCAGGGCCAAGTGCGCCGCCGCGCCGCGCCGGCCCGCGGCGTGGTCGTCGCGCCGGTCGCCGGTCGGGAACGCCTCGATGACCACCGGCACGTCCGCCAGCGGAGTGGGCCTGCCGAGCAGGTAGCCCTGCACCTTGTCGCAGCCCTCGTCGCGCAACACGGCGAGCTGCTCGGCGGTTTCCACCCCCTCGGCCAGCACCCGCATGCCCAGGGCGTGGCCCAGCCCGACCACCGCGCGGATGATCTCCACCCCGCCCTTCTCGGAGCCGAGGTTGCGCACGAAGGACTGGTCAATCTTGATCCCGTCGAAGGGGAAGCGGCGCAGGTAGCTCAGCGAGGAGTAGCCGGTGCCGAAATCATCCATCGCGATCCGCGCGCCCATCCCGCGCAGGCGGTGCAGGATGCCCAGCGTGGCGTGGTTGTCCCTCAGCAGCACCGACTCCGTGATCTCCAGCTCCAGCCGGCTCGCGGGAAGCCCGGCGCCGGCGAGCGCCCGCTCGACGCCGCGCACCAGGTCACCGTCGAGGAACTGCGCCGGCGACAGGTTGACCGCCACCGTGAGGTGCGCGGGCCACGACGCGGCGTCGGCGCAGGCCCGCTCCAGCACCCACGCCCCGATGGCCCCGATCAGGCCGATCTCCTCCGCCACCGGGACGAACTCGGCCGGCGGGACCATGCCCCGAACCGGGTGGTTCCACCGCAGCAGGGCCTCGAACCCGGCCAGCGCCCGGGTGCCGGTTTCCACCAGGGGCTGGTAGAATACCTCGAACTCCCCCCCGGCGAGCGCCAGCCGCAGGCCGGCCTCCAGGGCGCGCCGCGCCTGCGCCTCGGCGTCCATCCCGGGCTCGAACAGCCGCCACGCGCCGCGGCCGGCCGCCTTGGCGCGGTACAGCGCCAGATCCGCGGTGCGCAGCATCTCGTCGGCCGCGGTCCCGTTCCCGCCGTCCGGCGCACCCCCGCTTAGGGCGATGCCGACGCTGGCGCCGATGACGACGCTCTGGCCACCCAGAGCGAAGGGTGCGCCCATCGCCGCGATCACTCGGTCCGCCAGCGCCGCCGCCTCGCGCGGCTGCGGCCCGTCCACCTGGACGATGGCGAACTCGTCCCCCCCGAGGCGGGCGACCAAGTCGGCGCCGCGCGCGCATTCACGCAGCCTCGCCGCGGCGGCGCGCAGCAGCTCGTCGCCGACCGGGTGCCCCAGCGTGTCGTTGACCGCCTTGAAGCCGTCCAGGTCCAGGTAGAGCAGCGCCGCCGGGCAGTCCCCGGATGTCCCCGGCAGGACGCGCTCCACGTGCTCGCGGAAGCTCAGGCGGTTGGGCAGGCCGGTGAGTACGTCGCGGCGCGCCACCGCTTCCGTGCGCGCCAGCGCCGCCCGCAGGCGCGCGTTGCCGCGGGCCGTCAGCGCCGCGGCAACGAGGAGCACGGCGCACAGCGCGAGCCCGGCCCCCGCCATCCAGGCATGCTGGTTGAAGTCGTCGGCGCGGGCAGCGGCGAAGGCGTACAGGCCGCGGCCGAATGCTTCCACGCCCGACGCGTAGACGGCCTTGAGCCGGGCGTATTCCGGGTCCTCCAGCAGCGCGCGGGCACCGGCGAGGTCGCCCTCGGCCAGCCGCGCGAAGGAATGCCGCTCCATCGCGACCAGGGCGCGGTTGGCCTCGTCGGTGGTGCGCGCCAGTTCGGCCGCGACGTCGGGAGTCGCGAGCGCCACCGCCTCGACGATGGCGGCGTCCAGCCGGGGTTCTGCCTCGTCGTAGCGGGCGACCCAGGCGGGATCGCCGGAAGCGGCCGCCATGCGCGCCGACATCGTGAGCAGCTCGTCCAGCTGCGAGATGGTCCCGCGCAGCTCGGCCACCCGGACCGCCCGGCGCCCCGCGAGCTGCAGCTCGTCACGCACCCTGGCGCCCTCCCGGCCGAAGCCGACCAAGCAGAACAGGGCGACTGCCACCGCCAGCAGGAAGCCGGGGGTACCGACCAGCTTGCTCGCCAGGCGCGCCGTTTCGCGGACGGGGATGCGGGACGCCGGCGACATGCGCGGGAGAATGCGCCGAAGGTGTGACCAGCACGTTTTCGGCCGCGGCGCCGCGGGAACGCGCGCGGCGTTCCGGCCTTGCCCCGATTGCCCCTGAAGCGTCTCCTCCAGCCCGCCCGAAGGAGGAACCCCCATGCGCGTCGTCGTGCTGGGCGCCGGCGTGATCGGCGTCGCCACCGCCTACTGGCTCCTGCGCGACGGCCACGAGGTCGAGGTGATCGAGCGCCGCGACGCCGCGGGGATGGAAACCAGCTGGGGCAACGGCGCCGTCATCCACGTCAGCTCGGTGCAGCCCTGGTCGGCCCCCGGCGTGCCGCGCGAGGTGCTGGGCTGGCTCGGCCGCGAGGACGCCCCGATGCTGCTCCGCCCGTCCGCCATCCCGCGCATGTGGCGCTGGGGCGCGAGCTTCCTGCGCGAAACGCGTCCCGCCCGCCACCGCGCCAACGCCCTGCACAACCTCGAACTCGCCCTGCTCAGCGCCCGCTGCATGGCCGCCATCCGCGACGTCACCGCCGTGCGCTACGACCACGCCGCCCGCTGCGTGCTCAAGACCTACCCCGACGAGGCATCCCTGCGCGCCGCGGCGGACGCGCACCTTTCCCTCGCCCCGCACGGCCTCCTCACCGAGGTGCTCAGCCGCCGCGCCTGCCTGGACCGCGAGCCCGCCCTGGCGGAAACCGACGCCGCGGGCGGCCTCGCCGGCGGGCTGTTCTTCCCGCAGGACGAGATCGGCGACTGCAACGCGTTCGCCCAGGGGCTCGCCGCCTGGTGCGCCGGGCGCGGCGTCCGCTTCCGCTTCGGCACCACCGTCGGGTCCCTCGAAGTCCGCGCCGGCCGCGTTTCCGGCGTCCTGACATCCACGGACTGGATCGCGGCCGACGCGGTGGTGGTCGCCCTGGGCAGCTTCAGCCCCGCCCTGCTGCGCCCGCACGGCATCCACGTGCCCATCCACCCCGTCAAGGGCGTCTCGGTCACCCTGCCCCGATCCTTCTGGCCCGACGGCCCGCGCACGGCCATCCTCGACGATGCCCGCCACCTCGCCTTCACCCCCGTGGGCGAGCGCTACCGCATGGTCGGCTCGGCCGAGGTGGCCGGCCACGACGCCACCCCCGCCCCGGCCCGCATCCGGGCTCTCGCCGGCCGCGTCGCCGAGATCTTCCCCCGCATGCGCGGCTGCGCCGACGACCCGCGCGCCGTCCACTGGGCCGGCCTGCGCCCCATGGTCCCCGACGGCCGCCCCCGGATCGGTCCCACCGCCGTCGCCGGCCTGTTCCTCAACACCGGCCACGGCCACGCCGGCTGGACCATGGCCGCCGGCTCCGGCCGCCGCCTGGCCGACGCCGTCGCCGGGCGCCGGGAGGAGCAGCCGTCCCTGACCCGCGCCGGCTGACGCGCGCCGCCGAACCGTGCCGGCGCAGGCGGTCCCTGCCCGGCTCCGGTCCTCGCTGGTCGGGCGTGGGGCGGGTCGCGACGAACCCTGGCCTACTTCTTGCTCGCCCTGGCCCGCCACGGCGCGCGACCGGCGCGCGGCCGAGACCGAGGGGAACCAGCCATGGCGGACGATGCGAAGGGCGGAGCGGGCGGCGCGGCCCGGCGCGGGCTGTTCGGCGCCTTGGCCCTGGCCGGCGCGGCGCTCGGCCTGCTCGCCCCGCGCGCGGCCCAGGCCCAGACCGCCGGCCGTTCCCGCCTGCTGCTCGTCAAGGAGCGCGGCCGGCTGATCGTGGGCACAGGCAGCACCAACCCGCCTTGGCACTTCGAGGACGCGTCCGGCAAGCTCGTGGGCATGGATATCGACATGGCGCGCCTCCTCGCCAAGGGCTTGTTCGACGACCCTGACAAGGTCGAGTTCGTGCTCCAGGGCTCCGACGCCCGCATCCCCTCCCTGATCACCGACAAGGTGGACGTGGTGGTGCAGTGGATGACGGTCACGCCCGGCCGCGCCCAGCAGGTCGAGTTTACCGTGCCCTACTACCGCGAGGGCGTCGGCCTGATGCTGCTGGCCCGCGGCGAGTACCGCACCTTCGCCGACGTCAAGGCGGCGGGCAGCAGGGTCACCGTCGGCGCCATGCAGAACGTGTTCCTGACCGACTGGGTCCGCGCCGCCCTGCCCGAAGCCAAGGTGGACGCCTTCGAGAGCCCGGACGCCTCGCTGCAGGCGCTCAACGCCCGCCGCATCAACGCCTACATGGCCGACCAGTCGGCGATGCGCTGGATCATGCAGCAGGCGCCCGGCCGTTTCGTCGACGCCGGCTACGGCTGGATGCCCAACTCCTACGCCTCGGCCGTCAAGCCCGGCGACCCGACCTGGCTGAGCTGGATCAACACCGCCTACCGCGAGGCCATGATGGGCGTGGACTTCGACAGCTTCGCCGCCTCCTACAAGAAGTGGTTCGGCATCGACCTGCCCACCCCCAAGGTCGGCTTCCCCGCCGAGTTCGCCTGACCGCCGCTGGCCCCGCGCGGCGCGACCCCCGGGGCCGGAACCGAGGCTGGCTGGGACGCGGCGCCGCGTGATCGACTACAATTTCGACTGGTCCGTCATCTGGCGGAACTGGGACCGCCTCGGCCTCGCGCTGCTGCTCGGTCTGGGCCTGGCCGCCGTCTCGCTCGCCATCGGCTCGGCGCTGGGTCTGGCGTTGGCCTACGCCCGCGTGTCGCGGCGATGGTGGCTGTCGGCGCCGGCTTGGCTCTACGTCGAGCTGATCCGCAACTTGCCGCTGCTGCTGCTGATATTCTTCGTGTACTTCGGCTTGCCCGAGCTGGGCATCCACGGCCTCGACAAGTTCGCCTCCTTCGTCCTGACGCTCTCGCTCTACGCCGCCGCCTACATGGCGGAGGTGTTCCGCGCCGGCCTCGCCTCCGTCCCGCGCCAGTACGTCGAGGCCGCCAAGGCGATCGGCCTGCGCCCCTGGGCCCGCCAGCGCTGGGTGATCCTGCCGGTGACGTTCCGCATCACCCTGCCGGCGGTGACCAACAACCTGATCTCGCTGTTCAAGGACACCTCGCTGGCCGCCGCCATCGCGGTGCCCGAGCTGACCTTCACGGCGCGGCAGATCAACGCCAACACCTTCCGCGTCATGGAAGCCTGGCTCACCGCCAGCGCGCTCTACCTCGCCACCGCCTACGCCATCGCCATACTGCTGCGCCGCGTCGAGCGCCGCTACGCCGCGATCCGCTGAGCCGCGCGATGCAGCCCGGAACCTTCGGCTTTGAGGCTTGGACGGCGCGCTGGTCGCTCGGGCGCGGCCTGTGGGTCACGCTGTCCACCTCGGGGCTGACCATCGCCCTCGCCACCGCGCTCGGCCTCGCCCTCGGCCTCGTCCTGACCTACGCCTGGGCGCCGCTGCGCGCGGCTGCCCGCTTGTACGTGGACGTGCTGCGCGGCATCCCCGTGCTGGTGCTGATCCTGTTCACCTACTACGGGCTGGCGCTGTTCCGGGTGAACGTCCCCCCCTACTGGGCCGGGGTGATCGCGCTTTCGGCCTTCTCCTGCGCCCACGTCGCCGAAACCCTGCGCGGAGCGCTGCAATCCATCCCCGCCGGGCAGATGGAGGCGGCCAAGGCGATCGGCCTGCGCTTCCCCCAGCGCCTCGCCCACGTCGTCGCGCCCCAGGCGCTGCGCCGGATGCTTCCCCCCTGGATCAACACCTGCCTGGAGATCGTCAAGGCCACCACGCTGCTCTCCGTGATCGGCGTGGTGGAGCTGCTCCTCGCCTCGCAGCAGGCCATCGCCCGCAACTACATGGTGGTCGAGTTCTACCTCCTCGCCGCCCTCATGTACCTCACGGTCAACTTCACCCTCGCCCGGCTCGGCGCCGCCATCGAGCGCCGCGCCTCCCTCCCCCACCACTGAGGCAGCCCCCGCCGCATGGCCGCGCCCGTCCCGTCCACGCCGCCGCTCCTGGAGCTGCGCGACGTCCGCAAGAGCTTCGGCCCCGTCGAGGTGCTCCGCGGCATCGATCTCGCCGTGACCCAGGGGCAGGTGGTGGCGCTGATTGGCGCTTCCGGCTCGGGCAAGACCACCCTGCTGCGCTGCGTCAACATGCTCGAGGAGCACGACGGGGGCGACGTGCTCCTCGACGGCGAGCCGGTCGGCTACCGCGTCGAGCGCGGCCGCCGCCGCCGCCGCCTGGGCGAGAACGCCGTCTCGGCCCAGCGCGCCCGCATCGGCATGGTGTTCCAGGGCTACAACCTGTTCCCGCACATGACGGCCGAGGAGAACGTCATGCTCGGCCTCACCAAGGTCCTGCGCCGCCCCAGGGCCGAGGCGCGCGAGGCGGCCGGCGCCTGGCTGGCCCGCGTCGGCCTCGCCGACCGCCGCGGCCACCACCCCTACCAGCTTTCCGGCGGCCAGCAGCAACGCGTCGCCATCGCCCGCGCGGTGGCCATGGAGCCCCGCCTGCTCCTCTTCGACGAGGTCACCTCCGCCCTGGACCCCGAGCTGGTGGCCGAGGTGCTGGGCGTCATGCAGGACCTCGCGCGCTCGGGCATGACCATGCTGGTGGTCAGCCACGAGATGCTGTTCGTGCGCGAGGTTTCCTCCCGCGTCGTGTTCATGGACGCCGGCCGCGTCGCCCAGGCCGGCCCGCCGGGGGAGGTGTTCGGCCGCCCCGACAGCGACCGCCTGCGCGCCTTCCTCGGCCGCTTCCGCGGCCTGCTCGGGGAGCCGGGCGCAGCGCCGCCCGCCGGCGCGCGGACGGACGGCGCGGCGGTCGGCTAGGAGGTGCCGCGGACCTGCCCGGTGGCGCGAGCGAGGCCGGGAGCGGACCGGCGGCTCCCGGTGTTCGGAGCGCCGGTGGCAGCCATCCTGCCCGGGCCGATCTGCTGAACATTCCGTCGAGGGGAGTTCGACGACGCCACGGGCGCGACGACGAGCGGCGCGGACGCGTCGTCGCCGTTCCGCGCCCGGGCCGGCCTCCGGCAGCTGCTGCCGGAGGCGCGGGCGGCCCCGGAGGCCTCCGCCGCGCGCGGAGCGTCAAGCCGACGCTTTCTCCGCCGCGATCCGATCCAGGAGCGCCATGACCTCATCCGTCATCCCGAGGTCGGCCGCGGCGAGGTTCTCCCGCAGGTGCGCGACGGACGAGGTGCCGGGGATCAGCAGGATGTTGGGCGAGCGGCGGAGCAGCCAGGCGAGCGCGACCTGCATGGGCGTGGCGCCGAGGGGCCGCGCGACGTCGGACAGGACCGAGGACTGCAGCGGGCTGAAGCCGCCCAGCGGGAAGAACGGCACGTAGGGGATGCCGTCGCGCGCGAGATCGTCGAGGAGAGCGTCGTCGTCGCGATGCGCTAGGTTATATTGGTTCTGCACGCAGGCGATCTCGACGATGCCGCGGCCTTGCGCGACCTGCGCCGGCGTGACGTTGCTCAGGCCGACGTGCCGGATTAGGCCTTCCCGCCGAAGGTCGGCGAGGACGCCGAGCGGCGCCTCGATCGAGCCCTCGGCGGGGCCGTGCGCGTCGAGCATGACGCGCAGGTTGACCACCTCCAGCGCGTCGAGGCCCAGGTTGCGCAGGTTGTCGTGGACCGCCAGGGTCAGCTCCTCGCGCGAGAAGGCCGGGAGCCACGCCCCGTCCGCATCGCGTCGGGCGCCGACCTTGGTGACGACGACGAGGTCGTCGGGATAAGGCGCGAGCGCCTCGCGGATGAGTTGGTTGGTGACGTGCGGGCCGTAGAAGTCGCTGGTGTCAATGTGGTTCACCCCGCGGCCGACCGCGTCGCGCAGCACGGCCAGCGCGGCATCGCGGTCCGGGGGCGGCCCGAACACGCCGGGCCCGGCGAGCCGCATGGCGCCGTAGCCGAGCCGCCGCACGGCGCGGCCGCCCAGCTCGAAGGTGTCGGACGGGTCGACGCTGGTCATGATCGCTTCTCCTCGGGGACGACGCGTAGCTGGGCGATGCCCCCGTGCGCGATAACGGGGCATGATCCGCACGGCCCGTGCGGGATGGCGAACGATGAGAGCGGATCTCGGCGACCTGAACGCCTTCCTCGCGGTGGCCCGCGCCGGCGGCTTCCGCGACGGGGCGCGCCTGAGCGGCGCCAGCGCGTCGGGCCTGAGCGAGGCGGTGCGCCGGCTCGAGGCGAGGCTCGGGGTCAGGCTGCTCCACCGGACCACCCGCAGCGTCGCGCCGACCGAGGCGGGTGCGCGCCTGCTCGAGCGGCTCGGCCCGGCGTTGACGGAGGTGGAAGCGGCGCTCGACGTGGTGAATGGCTTTCGCGACCGGCCGGCGGGCACGCTCAGGCTCAACGTCCCGGTCAGCGCGGCGCGGCTGGTGCTGCCCCGCATCGTGCCGCCGTTCCTGGCAGCATATCCCGACATCCGGCTGGAGGTGACCGCCGAGGACAGCTTCGTCGACGTGCTGACCGCCGGCTGCGACGCCGGCATCCGCTACGACGAGCGGCTGGAGCAGGACATGATCGCGGTGCCGATCGGGCCGCGCGTCCAACGCTTCGCCGCCGCCGCCTCGCCGGCCTACCTCCGCCGCCGCGGCCGGCCGGATCATCCGCGCGAGCTGCTGGGCCACAGCTGCCTGCTCGGCCGCTTCAGCAGCGGCGCGATGACGTCGTGGGAGTTCGAGCGGAACGGCGAGACCGTGCGGGTCGAGCCCACCGGGCCACTGCTCGTGAGCGTCGGCGCGGCGACCGACCTCGCCGTCGAGGCGGCGATCGCCGGCACCGGCATCATCTACCTTTTCGAGGACTGGCTGCGCCCGCACCTGGACGGCGGCGCGTTGGAACCCGTCCTGGAAGCCTGGTGGCAGCCCTTCTCCGGGCCGTTCCTCTACTACCCCGGACGGCGCCTGGTGCCCGGGCCGCTGCGGGCGTTCATCGAGTTCATCAAGCCGCCGGCCGAATAAACCGCGTCCGGGCAGGGCCGTTCGGGCCGGCGATGACCGGCACGGTCGGAGGGCGGATCCCGGGGCCGGCCTCTCGCGGCCGCGTCCCACCGAACCCGGCGCCTCGCCCCCGGCACGGCAAACAGCCGCTGGTCAGGCCCGCGACATCCTCTAGGCTCGCGCCGCGCATCGCGGGAAGGGGACGCACCCCATGTCGGGCTGGACCACCACCGCCGGCGGCGAGCGCCACCGCTTCGACGACCTCGCCACTCTCCTGGCGCACAGCTCCCCCCGTCGCTCCGGCGACGAGCTGGCCGGCCTCGCCGCCCCCGACGAGGGCCGCCGCGTCGCCGCCCGCCACGCCCTGGCCGACCTGCCGCTGCGCACCTTCCTCCACGAGCACGTCGTCCTCCCCGAGCGCGACGAGGTGACGCGCCTCATCCTCGACCGCCACGACACCCCCGCCTTCGCCGCCGTGTCGCACCTCACCGTCGGCGGCTTCCGCGACTGGCTGCTTTCCGACGCCGCCGACGCCGCCGCGCTCGCCGCCCTCGCCCCCGGCCTGACCCCCGAGATGGCAGCCGCCACCTCCAAGCTGATGCGCAACCAGGACCTCGTCGCGGTGGCGCGCAAGTGCCGCGTGGTCACCGCCTTCCGCTCCACGATCGGCCTGCCCGGCCGCCTGGCCACCCGGCTGCAACCCAACCACCCCGCCGACGACCCGCGCGGCATCGCCGCCTCGGTGCTCGACGGCCTGCTGCTCGGCGCCGGCGACGCGGTGATCGGCGTCAACCCCGCCACCGACAGCGTGGCGGGCGGCATCGCCCTGCTGGAGATGCTCGACGCCGTGCGCGCCCGCCACGACATCCCGACCCAGACCTGCGTGCTCACCCACGTCACCAACGCCATCCGCATGATCGGGCGCGGCGCCCCGGTGGACCTGGTGTTCCAGTCCGTCGCCGGCACGCAAGCGGCCAACCGTGGCTTCGGCGTCGACCTCGCCGTGCTGCGCGAGGCCCGCGACGCCGCGCTCTCGCTCAACCGCAACCCCGCCTCCGACCGCGTGATGTACTTCGAGACCGGCCAGGGCGCCGCCCTTTCCGCCGACGCGCACGGCGGCGTCGACCAGCAGACCGTCGAGGCCCGCGCCTACGCCGTGGCCCGCGAGTTCCGCCCGCTGCTCGTCAACACCGTAGTCGGCTTCATCGGCCCCGAGTACCTGTACGACGGCAAGCAGATCATCCGCGCCGGGCTGGAGGACCATCTCTGCGGCAAGCTGCTCGGCCTGCCGATGGGCTGCGACGTTTGCTACACCAACCACGCCGAGGCCGACGGCGACGACATGGACTGCCTGATGACGCTGCTCGCCGTGGCCGGCGCCAGCTTCCTCGTCACCGTGCCCGGCGCCGACGACGTGATGCTGAACTACCAGAGCCTGTCCTTCCACGACGCCCTCGCCCTGCGCGGCATCCTCGACCTGCGCCCGGCCCCCGAGTTCGAGCTGTGGCTGGACCGGATGGGCATGACCGACAGCCGCGGCCGCGTCCGCCCGCCCGCCCTGGGGCCGGCCCTGCCCGCGCTGCTGCACTTCGCCGGCGGCGCCCCCGATGTCGCGTGAGCCCCCGCCCGCCGCGCCGCCAGCCCTCCCGTCCGGGGACGCGCCCGCCCCGCCGGCCGTTTCGGGATCGCCTGCCCCGTCCGCCGACCCCTGGGCCTCGCTGCGCGCCGCCACCCCCGCCCGCATCGGCCTGGGCAGCGTCGGCGACGCCCCGCCGCTCGCCGCCGTGCTGGCGCTCCAGCTCGGCCACGCCCGCGCCCGCGACGCCGTGCGCGCCGCGCTCGACCCCGACGCCCTGGCCGCCGCCCTGGCCCCGCACCCCGCGCTGGTGGTCCGCTCCGCCGCCCCCGACCGCCCCACCTACCTGCGCCGCCCCGACCTCGGCCGCCGCCTCGATCCCGCCTGCCGCGACGCGCTCCGCCACGCCGGCGGCCCCTGGGACGTCGGCTTCGTGCTGGCCGACGGCCTGTCGGCGGCGGCGGTGCGGGACGGCGGCGCGGCGTTGTTCCGCGCCTGCCGCGCCCGGCTGCCGCTCGACTGGTCCGTGGCCCCGGCGGTGATCGCCACCCAGGCCCGCGTGGCGCTGGGCGACGAGGTCGGGCAGGCCCTGGGCGCGGTGCTGGTGCTGGTGCTGATCGGCGAGCGCCCGGGCCTGAGCGTGCCTTCCAGCCTCGGCGCCTACCTCACCCACGACCCGCGCCCGGGCCGGCGCGACTCCGAGCGCAACTGCGTGTCCAACATCCACCCCCGCGGCGGCCTGACGGCCGAAGCCGCCGCCGACGAGATCGCTTGGCTGATGCGCGAAGCGCGGGCGCGGCGGCTGACCGGCGTGGCGCTCAAGGACGAGGCGGCGCCGGCGCTGGAAGGGGGCAGGTAGGACCCCGGCCCGGGCGCCGCCGTTCGACGGGACGCGGACACCCCGCTCGAGGGAACCCGACCGGTGGCGCCGGGCGCCTCCCGGGCGTCCGGCGTCGCGCGCCCCCGCGTCGCCGACCCCGACGCGAAGGCTGGATCGCCCGCGTCCACCGGGCCGACCACCCGATGCTCCCGCTCGGCGCGCCGGCCGTGCCCCCGCCCGGTCGGAAATCCGACGGCCCGCCCTGTCGCGACCCCGCTTGTCCGCCCAGGATGACCGACGACGGCTCCCCGGAGAACCACGCCCATGCGCCACCCCGACGCCGCCCCGCCCGGCGGCATCACCTTCGTGAAGGCTCCCGAACCCGGCGCGCCGGACGAGGGCGCGGCGGTGGAGGCCACCGTCCGCGACATCCTCGCCGCGGTCCGCGCCCGCGGCGACGCGGCGGTGCGCGAGTACGCCCGGCGCTTCGACGGCACCGCGCACGACGCCCTCGAAGTCACCCCGGCCGAGCGCGAAGCGGCGGTGTCGGCCCTCGACCCCCGCACCCGGGCCGACACCGACTTCGCCATCGCCCAGGTCCGCGCCTTCGCCGAAGCGCAGCGCGCGACGGTCCTGCCCCTGGAGGTCGAGACCCTGCCCGGCGTCCACCTCGGCCACCGGATCATCCCCGTCCGCTCCGTCGGCGCCTACGTCCCCGGCGGCCGCTACCCCCTGCTCTCGGCCCCGGTGATGACGATCGTGCCGGCGGTAGTCGCCGGCTGCGAGGAGATCGTCGCCTGCCTGCCCCCCACCGCCCACCCCGCCATGATCGCCGGCTGCCACCTCAGCGGCGCGCACCGGATCTTCCGCATCGGCGGCGCCCAGGCGATCGCGGCGATGGCCCACGGCACCGAGAGCGTGCCGGCGGTGGACAAGGTCGTGGGCCCCGGCAACGCCTACGTGAACGAGGCCAAGCGCCAGGTGTTCGGCCTCGTCGGCATCGACCAGCTCGCCGGCCCCAGCGAGGTCTTCGTCCTCGCGGACGGCACCGGCGACGCGGAGCTGATCGCCACCGACCTGCTCGCCCAGGCCGAGCACGACCCCATGACCCGCGTCGGCCTGGTCACCACCGACCGCCGCCTCGCCGAGGCGACCCTGCTGGCCGTGGAACGGCAGCTCGCCGGCCTGCCCACGGCGGACGTGGCCGGCCGCGCCTGGCGCGCCCGCGGCGAAATCGCGTTGTGCGCCGACGAGGCCGCGATGCTCCGCTACTCCGACCACGTGGCCGCCGAGCACCTCCAGGTGCACACCGCCGACCCGCACGCGACCGCCGCGCGGCTGCGCAGCTACGGCTCGCTGTTCATCGGCCCACTGGCCAGCGTGGTGTATTCCGACAAGTGCTGCGGCACGAACCACACCCTGCCGACGGCGGGCGCGGGCCGCTACACCGGCGGGCTGTGGGTCGGCTCCTTCCTCAAGGTGTGCACGCACCAGTGGCTCGACGCGCGCGGCGTCGCGGCGGTGGCGCCCGCGGCCGTGCGGCAGAGCGCCAGCGAGGGGCTGGAAGGCCACCGCCGCGCCGCCGCCCTGCGCCTGGAGCGGCTGCAATTGCCCGTCCCGGGCTGACGCGTCGCGCGTCCCGGAAGCCAGGGACGCGCCGCGGCCGCGGGACGGCACCGCCCCCGCGCGCTGGCACGGCACTTGCTGATCGCTGATCTCGCGGATCTCGCGGATGCAGCCCGCGAACTCCGGACGCTCGCGAGCGAGCTGGCGCCCGGGCCGCCCGTTGACTCCGGCCGCCGCCCATCCGAACCACCGGACCCCGGAACGCCCGATGCCCGACCTGCCCGACGCCTGACCTGCCCGACGCCCTACCCGCCCGACGCCCGACACGCCGGATCCCCGAGATGCCCGACGCCACCCTCGCCCTGCCGCTGCCGCCCGACGCCCCCGCGCGGCGCCGCCCCTTCCCCACCGGCTCCTGGCTCGGCGCCGCGTCGGTGGGAACCATGCTGCTCGGCTGGTGGGCGATCTCCGGCGGCCGGGTGGTGCCGAGCGCGCTGCTGCCCTCCCCGGCCGAGGTGTGGTCCGCCGCCGCCGAGATCGCGCGCGACGGCTACCGCGGCACCACGCTGGCCGGCAACGCGCTCTCTACCCTGGGCCGGCTGGCGGGGGGCTTCGGGCTGGCGGTGCTGCTGGGCGTGCCGCTGGGCCTGTGGATGGGCACCAGCCGCGCCGTCGCCGCGGCCCTAGACTGGGCGCTGCAGTTCATGCGCCCGCTGCCGCCGCTGTCCTACATCATCCTGCTGATCCTGTGGCTCGGCACCGGCGACGCGTCCAAGGTGGCGCTCCTGTTCCTCACCGCCTTTCCCATCGTGGTGGCGGCCAGCGCGGCGGGCGTGCGCGCGGTCAAGCTCCAGCGCGTGCAGGTCGCCCGCGCCATGGGCGCCTCGCGCGCCCAGGTGTTCCGCCACGTCGTCCTCCCTTCCGCCGCGCCGATGATCCTGACGGGGATGCAGATCGCCCTGGCCGCCGCCTTCTCCACCGTGGTCTCGGCCGAGCTGGTGGCGGCCACCGACGGGCTGGGCTGGATGGTGATCTCGGCCAGCCACTTCCTGCGCAACGACGTCATCATCCTATGCATCCTGCTGCTCGGTGCCCTTGGCGTGACGCTGGCCTGGCTGCTGCGGGTGGCCGACCGCCGCCTGGTGCACTGGCGCGGGCGCGACGGATGACCGGCGCGACCATTCCCGGCGCCGCGGCGGGCCCGGCGAACCTCGGCGCGTCACTGCCCGGCGCGACGATCCCGGGCGCGCCGCTGCCGGGCACGCTGTTGCCGGGCGCGGCGACGAGCGGCCTGGCGACGACGGTTCCCATGCTGCCCGCCGCGACGGACCCGGACGCGGCACCGCCGGCCGCACCCGGCCCCGCCGCGGCGCGCGGGCGCGCGGGGCCGCGCCCGCTTCCATCCTGGGCCATCTCCGCCCTTTCCATCGCCCTGGTGCTGGCCGCCTGGGTCGGCGTCACGCGCGGCGGCCTCGTTTCCGACCTGTTCCTGCCGGGCCCCTCGGACCTGTGGTTCGGCCTCACCGAACTGGTCGAGGAGGGCTACAAGGGCCGCAGCATGCTCGAGCACCTGGGCATGAGCCTGATGCGCGTGGCCGCCGGCTTCCTCACCGGCGCCCTGGCCGGCACGCTGCTCGGCCTGGGCATGGGCTACGCGCCGAAGCTCGACGCCCTGGCCGCCCCCTTCGTGGAGTTCCTCCGGCCGCTGCCGCAGCTCGCCTACCTCGTGCTGCTGATCGTCTGGCTCGGCATCGGCGAAACCTCCAAGATCACCATGCTGTTCCTCGCCGCCCTGCCGGTCTCGGCGGTCGCCGCCCGCGACGGCGTGCGCAACATCCCCCCCGAGCGGCTGCGCGCCGCCCGCGCCCTGGGCGCTTCCCGGTGGCAGGTGTTCCGCCACGTCGTCGCCCCTTCCGCCCTGCCCGAGATCCTGACCGGCGCGCGCCTGGCCCTGGGCATCGTCTACGGCACCCTGATCGCGGCCGAGATCATCGCCGGTTCCTCGGGCATCGGCTGGATGATCCTCGACGCCGGGCGCTTCCTGCGCTCCGACTACGTGTTCGCCGGCATCCTGGTGATCGGGCTGACCGGCATCGCCATCGACCGCCTGCTGCTGCTCGTCGAGAGGCGCGCGGTGCACTGGGCCGGCCGCTGAGCCGCCCGAACGAGAAGAGGATCCCCGCCATGATCGACATCCATCGCCGCGCCGCGCTGCTCGCCGCCACCGCCGTCGCCACCGGGGCCGCCCTCGGCGCTCCCCGCGCCGGCGCCCAGTCGGCCCCCGCCCGCGTCAACGTCGGCTTCTTCACCGAAACCAAGCCCACCATGATCGCCAAGGGCGAGGAATGGTTCGCCCAGGGAGCCGGCGGTCCGATCACCTGGACCGAGTTCGGCTCGGGCGCCGAGATCAACACCGCCCTGGTGGCCGGCTCGTGCGACATCGGGCTCGCCACCGGGTCGGTCGCCGTGGCCTCCGGCATCAGCCAGAACCTGCCCTTCCAGGTGGTGGGCCTAGTGGACAATATCGGCCCCGCCGAGGAGATGACCGTGCGCGCCGCGGCCAACATCCGCGAGCCCGCCGACTTCCGCGGCAAGAAGCTCGCCACCCCCTTCGGCTCCACCAGCCACTTCCGCACCCTGGGCTTCCTCAAGACCAACGGACTGACTCAGCGCGACGTCACCGTGCTCGACATGCGTCCCGCCGCCATCCAGGCGGCCTGGGCGCGCGGCGAGATCGACGCCGCCTACGTGTGGTCGCCGGCCAAGAGCAAGCTGATCGAGGCCGGCGGGGAGCGCTACGTCACCTGGGACAAGCTCGACGCCGCCGGCTACGTGGTGGCCGACGTCATCGTGGCGCGCCAGGGCTTCGCGGACAGCTACCCCGACGCCGTGGTGGGCTTCCTGCGCGCCTACGGCCGCGCCCTGGAGATGTGGCGCACCCAGCCCGAGGCGGCCGCCGCCATCGTCGCCCGGCAGGCCGGCGTTTCGCCGCAGATCGCGGCCGCCGACATGGCGGAATACGAGTTCATCCCGCTCGCCTCCCAGTTGAGCGAGGCCTGGCTCGGCGCGCCCGGCCGGCCCGGCAAATTCGCCGCCGTGCTCAAGGGCACCGCTGATTTCCTGGTGGAGCAGCGCTCGATCCGCTCCGCCCCCGCCGTGGAGGTCTTCGGCCGCGCCATCCGCACCGAGTACCTCCAGCGGGCGATGGCGTGACCGGCGCCGGCGTCGCGACGCGCGCGGCCGGCTTCGTCCGCTTCAACTCCGTTTCCGTGCGCTACGGCGCCGGCGAGGCCGCCGTGCTGGCCCTCGACCGCGCCGACCTGTCCTTCGCCCGCGGCGACTTCGTGTGCATCGTCGGCCCTTCCGGCTGCGGCAAGACCACCATGATGCAGACCCTGGCGGGCTTCCTGGCCCCCACGAGCGGCGCCGTCAGCCTCGACAACCGCGCCGTGGACGGGCCGGGCCCGGAGCGCGGCGTGGTGTTCCAGCAACCCGCCCTGTTTCCCTGGATGAGCGTGCGCGCCAACGCCGGCTTCGGGCCCCGGATGCGCGGCGAGGACGCGGCGGCCGCCGCCGCGCGCGTGGAACGCTGGCTGCGCACCACCGGCTTGTGGGAGTTCCGCGACCGCTACCCCTACGAGCTGTCCGGCGGCATGCAGCAGCGCCTGGCCATCGCCCGCGCCTTGTGCAACGAGCCCCTCGTGCTGCTCATGGACGAGCCCTTCGGCGCGCTCGACGCCCTGACGCGCGAGCGCATGCAGGAGGAGCTGCACGGCGTGTGGCGGCGCACCGGCATGACGGTGGTGTTCATCACCCACAGCGTCGAGGAAGCGGTCTACCTTGGCACCGAGGTGGTGGTGATGTCGCCCCGCCCGGGCCGCATCGTCGAGCGCATCCCCACCCCCTTCGCGCGGGAAGCCGCGGATGAGAACATACGCGCCGTGAAGAGCCGCCCGGACTTCATCGCCCTGCGCGAGCGGGTACTGTCCCTGATCTGGGGCATGGGCGACCACGAGTGAGGAACCAGCCCCCATGACCCCCCCCGACGGCACCATCCCCGACGCCGCCTTCGCCGGCGGCGCCCCCAACAGCTTGCACGCCCGCGACATCGCCTCGCTGGTGCACCAGCAGACCGACCTCGACCGCCACGCCCGCGAAGGCGCGCTGATGATCGAGCGCGGCGAGGGCTGCCGCGTGTGGGACACCGAGGGCCGCGAGTACATCGAGGCGATGGCCGGCCTGTGGTGCGCATCCCTGGGCTTCAGCGAGCGCCGCTTGGCCGACGCCGCCCACCGCCAGATGCTGCGCCTGCCCTACTACCACACCTTCTTCGGCAAGGGTCACGAGCCCGCCGTGGAACTGGCCGAGCGCCTACTCGCCCTCGCCCCCGCCGGCCTGCGCGGCGTCGACGGGGCGCGTGCGCTGTTCCAGTGCTCGGGCTCGGAGGCCAACGACGCCGCCATCAAGCTCGCCTGGTACTACCACGCCGTCCGCGGCCAGCCCGAGCGCCGCAAGCTGATCGGCCGCGTGCGCGGCTACCACGGCAACACGGTGGCCACCGCGTCGCTTTCGGGCCAGCCGCACATGTACGCCGGCTTCGGCCTGCCGCTGCCCGGCTTCCTCCACGCCGCCAACCCTAACTTCTACCGCCACGGCCTCGCGGGCGAGACCGAGGACGCCTTCTCCCAGCGCATGGCCGACGAGCTGGAAGCGCTGATCCGGCGCGAAGGGCCGGACACCATCGCTGCCTTCTTCGGCGAGCCGGTGCAGGGCGGCGGCGGCGCTATCACGCCCCCCGCCGGCTACTGGCCGCGCGTCCAGGCCGTGCTGCGCCGCCACGGCATCCTGTTCGTCGCCGACGAGGTCATCTGCGGCTTCGGCCGCACCGGCGACATGTGGGGCAGCGACACCTACGGCCTGCGCCCCGACATGCTGTCCTGCGCCAAGCAGCTTTCCGCCGCCTACCAGCCGATCTCGGCCCTGCTCATCGGCGGCCACATCCATGAGACGCTGCTTGAAGGCTCCCGCGCCCACGGCTCCTTCGGCCACGGCTTCACCTACGGCGGCCACCCCGTCGCCTGCGCGGTGGCCATCGAGACGCTCAAGATCTACGAGGAGCGCGACATCCTCGGCCACGTCCGCGACGTCTCCCCCGCCTTCCTCGGCGGCCTGGGCGGCTTCCGCGACCACCCCCTGGTCGGCGACGTGCGCGGCGTCGGCCTGATCGCCGGCGTGGAGCTGGTTGCCAACAAGGCCACCCGCGAGCCTTTTCCCGCCAGTGCCACCGCCGGCCTGCGCGTGCAGGCGGGCTGCGAGCGCGCCGGCCTGATCGTGCGCGCCATCGGTGACCGCATCGCTTTCACCCCGCCCCTGGTCATCACGTCGGCCGAGGTCTCCGAGCTGTGCCGCCGCTTCGGCCAGGGCCTCGACGCCGCCTGGGCGGAGCTGAACGCGTCCCGCGCCGCCTCGGCGTAGACCCGACCGGCCCGCGCGTCCGGCCGCGAGCGGCCCGCGGCGGCCTGCCCCTGGGCCACTCCGGGCCACTTCCGACACGGCGGTTGGCAACGCGGCCACTCGCGGCGGCGTTACCGTGGCAGTTACCGAGAACGGGAGTGGAATCCAGATGAGCAACTTCTTCGGCGGCGGCGGTGGTGGCGGCGGCCTGACGGGCGGCATGTCGAACGCCGCCAAGCTGGCCGCCGGCGCGCTGCTCGTGCATCAGCTCATGAAGCACGCCCGCGGCGACGCGGCGTCCGGGGGCGGGGGCATGACGGGCGGCGGCATGGGTGGCATGCTAGGCGGGCTGCTGGGCGGCAGCACCGCCGGCGCCGGCAGCATGGGCACCGGCGCCGCCGGAG
Organism: uncultured Roseomonas sp.; assembly: GCA_964243365.1. GTDB lineage: Bacteria > Pseudomonadota > Alphaproteobacteria > Acetobacterales > Acetobacteraceae > Roseomonas. The sequence goes on from CAXTEL010000006.1 coordinate 59,666, forward strand.
GCGGCATGAGCGGCGGCGGCCTGGGCGGGTTGCTGGGCGGTGCCGGCCTGGGCGCCCTGCTGAGCGGCGGCGGCCTGGGCAGCCTGATCGGCGGCCTGGGCGGCATGCTCGGCAACCTGCGCGGTCAGGGCTTGGGCAGCCAAGTGGATTCCTGGGTGTCTCCCGGTCCCAACCAGCAGGTCTCGGCTCAGGATCTGGAGCGCGGCTTCGACCCGGGCGAGCTGGACGAGGCCGCCCGGCAGGCAGGTACCGACCGCGGCAGCGTGCTCCAGGAGATGAGCGGCCTGCTGCCACAGCTCGTGGACCGCGCCACCCCGCAGGGCAGCATGCCGTCACGCGAGGAGGATGTCGGCCACGGCGGCCTCGGCGGCCTGCTCAGCGGCTTGCTCGGCGGCCCGGCGCCCATGCCTCCCGGCCCGCGCGCCTGAACCCACCCCCGCCATCCCCGAACGAGGAACACCTCTCATGGGCATTTTCAGCTCGATCATGAGCAAGATCTTTCACCCCGCCAACGCGACGCAGCCCACCGCCGGCACGCCGGGAAGCGCCGCGTCGGTGCCCGGCAGCATCCCTGGCGTTCCCGGCGCCGATCCTGGCAACCTGCCCACCACCGCGGCCGCGCCGGGGCAAAACCAGGCGGCCGGCGCCAGCGTGGACGTCGAGGCGGTGCTGACCGCGCTCGCGGCCACGAAGGGTGGCGGCGGCAACTGGCGCACCTCCATCGTCGACCTGCTCAAGATGCTAGACCTCGACTCCAGCCTGTCCGCCCGCAAGGAGCTGGCCGGCGAACTGAACGTACACGCCGGCGCCGACGGCACTGCCGAGCAAAACGTTGCCCTGTCCAAGGCGGTCTGGCAGCAGCTCGCCCAAAACGGCGGCAAGGTGCCCGCCAGCCTGCGCGACTGATAGCCGCTGGCCCCGGCTCGGGAACGGGAGCCCTGCCCCTGGTCCCCGCCGGTGGTTTGCCCCGGTGGGCAGGGGGTGCCCAACGACGCGGCTACGCTGTCGTCGAGCACCCCCCGGCCACCGGCACGCTTCTCCCCACGAACGGGAGTTCGAGGAACCTCGGACACCCTGCCGGACCAACGCGGGCCGTAGCCGGCCGGGAGGCCGCCGGCCTCCCGGCGCCTCTACCCCTCGCCGCGCATCGCCGGCACTAGCAGGTCGACGTTGTGCCGGAACATCGCCTCGTAGGTCGCGGCCGGTCCGTCGGGTGGCGACAGAGCGTCCGAGTACAGCGCGCCGCGCACCCGCACCCCGGCTTCGTGCGCCATCCGGTCCAGCAGGGCAGGGTTGGTCATGTTCTCCACGAATACCGCAGTGGTACCCTGCGCTCTCACCTGCCGGATCAGCCGCGCCACCTGCGCCGCCGACGGCTCGGCTTCCGTGCTCATCCCCTGCGGCGCCGAGAAGCGCACCCCGTAGGCCGCCCCGAAGTACCCGAACGCGTCGTGCGAGGTGACCACCCGCTGCCGTTCTTCCGGCACGGTGGCGACCTGCTCGCGCACCCAGCCGTCCAGCGCCGCCAGCCGCGCGTCGTAGCGCTCCGCCCGCGCCGAGTATTCCGCGGCCCCCGCCGGGTCGGCCGTGGCGAACCCCGCCGCCAAGTTCTGCACGTAGCGCCGCCCGTTCGCCAGGTCCTGCCAGCAGTGCGGGTCCGGCGACGCGCCCCGCCCCGCCTCGCCCGGCTCCTCCAGCCGCCGCGCCCGCACCCCTTCCGACGCCGTGACCACTCGCGCCCCGCCGCCGGCGGCGCGCAGCAGCCGGTCCAGCCAGGGCTCCAGCCCCAAACCGTTGCGCACCACCACCGCCGCACCGCGCAGCGCCGCGGCGTCCGACGGGCGCGGCTGGAAGCTGTGGGCGTCGCCGTCCGGCCCCACCACCGCGCGCACCGCGACCCGCGCCCCTCCCACCTCGCGCGCCATGTCGCCCAGCACCGAGAACGAGGTCACCACCGCCAGCGGCGCCCCGGCCCCCGTCCCTTGGGCCGAGGCCGCGCGGGCGGCGATCGCCGCGAAGGGCAGCAGGAAGGCGACGCGACGCTGCATGGCACGATCCAAGTTATGTTATAACATGACGGATACCGCCGCGCGCCCCCGCGGGCAAGCGGCGCGCGGCGTCACCCGGCGATGGCGAAACCGCCCCTGCGCGCCCATATAGCCGCGTGCGCGGGACGCGCGCCGCGCCCCGGCGCCATCCCCCCGGGACCACCCCGCCCCAACGAACAGGGACCGCGAAGAATCACCATGCCCGAGAGCTTCGACGTCATCGTCATCGGCGCCGGCCCCGGCGGCTACGTGTGCGCCATCCGCGCCGCCCAGCTCGGCATGAAGGTCGCCTGCGTCGAGAAGCGCGACACCCTGGGCGGCACCTGCCTAAACATCGGCTGCATCCCGTCCAAGGCGCTGCTGCAATCCTCCGAGCACTTCGAGGAAGCGCACGGCAAGCTGGCCGACCACGGCGTGATGGTCGGCGGCGACGTTAGGCTCGACCTCGCCCGGATGATGGCCCGCAAGGGCGAGGTGGTGGCCGCCAACGTCAAGGGCGTCGAGTTCCTGTTCCGCAAGAACAAGGTCACTTGGCTCAAGGGAACCGGCCGCATCGCCGCCCCCGGTCGCGTCGAGGTCGGGGGCGAAACCTACGAGACCAGGAGCATCGTCGTCGCCTCGGGCTCCGAGAGCATCCCGCTGGCCAACGTGGACGCCGACGAGAACCGCGTCGTCACCTCCACCGGAGCCCTCGAGCTGGACGCGGTGCCCGGCCACCTCGTGGTGATCGGCGGCGGCTACATCGGCCTCGAGCTGGGCTCGGTGTGGCGCCGCCTGGGCGCCGAGGTCACGGTGGTGGAGTACCTCGACCGCCTCGTGCCGGGGATGGACAGCGAGGTCGGCAAGACCTTCGAGCGCATCCTCGGCCGCCAGGGCATCCGGTTCCGCCTGCGGACCAAGGTCACCGGCGCCCGCGTCGGCAACGCAGGCGTCACGCTGACCCTGGAGCCCGCCGCCGGCGGCGAGGCGGAGGAGATCGAGGCCGACGTGGTGCTGCTGGCCATTGGCCGCCGCCCCTACGCCGAGGGCCTCGGCCTGGACGCCGCCGGCGTGGCGCTCGACGAGCGCGGCCGCGTGGTGGTGGACGCCCATTTTGCCACCAACGTCCCCGGCATCTACGCCATCGGCGACGTGATCGCCGGCCCGATGCTGGCCCACAAGGCCGAAGAGGAAGGCGTCGCGGTGGCCGAGATCCTCGCCGGGCAGGCCGGCCACGTGAACTACGGCGTCATCCCCGGCGTGGTCTACACTTGGCCCGAGGTCGCCTCGGTGGGCGAAACCGAGGAGCAGCTCCGCGCCCGCGGCCAGGAATACCGCGTCGGCAAGTTCCCCTTCACCGCCAACGGCCGGGCGCGGGCCATGGGCGACACCGACGGCTTCGTGAAGATCCTCGCGGACAAGGCGACCGACCGCGTGCTCGGCGCCCACATCATCGGCCCCGACGCCGGCACGCTGATCGCCGAGCTGGCCCTGGCGATGGAGTTCGGCGCTTCCGCCGAGGACGTCGCCCGCACCTGCCACGCCCACCCCTCGCTCAACGAGGCGGTCAAGGAAGCGGCCCTGGCCGTGGAAGGGCGCGCGCTGCACGTTTGAGGGTGGGGACCTCCCCGCGGCCGTCGAGGCCGGGGGAGGCCCTCCTCTCGAACACCCAACCCTTCGCGGTCGCCGGCGCGGCGTCGCGCGGCGACGTCCGGGGCGGGCGCAGGATCGGGACGCGGGAGAACGCCTCCCCTTCCCCTTCTTGCCCGGCCCCGCATCGGCCAGGATGTGGCGCCGCCGCGTCCGCGGATGGCCGAAGGGGGAGGCCGACCATGCTCGGGCGCATCGAGGCCGGGGTGCTGAGCGTCGCCTACGAGGAGAGCGGCGACCCCGGCGGCTGGCCGGCGGTGCTGCTGCACGGCTTCCCCTACGACGTGCGCGCCTACGACGCGGTGGCGCCGGTGCTGGCGGCGGCGGGCGCGCGGGTGATCGTGCCGTGGCTGCGCGGCTACGGGCCGACGCGATTCCTGTCCGAGGACACGCCGCGCTCGGGCGAGCAGGCGGCGCTGGGCCGGGACCTGCTGGCGCTGCTCGACGCGCTGGGCATCGGCGCGGCGCTGCTGGCGGGCCACGACTGGGGCGGGCGCGCCGCGTGCGTCGTCGCGGCGCTGTGGCCGGAGCGGGCGAGCGGGCTGGTGTCGCAGAACGGCTACAACATCCTCGACATCGCGCGCTCCGGCGAGCCGCAGTCGCCGGAGGACGAGCGGCGCCTGTGGTACCAGTACTACTTCCATTCCGAGCGCGGGCGGCTGGGACTGCAGCGGGACCGGCGCGCCCTGTGCCGCCTGCTGTGGCGCTCGTGGTCGCCGGAATGGCGCTTCGACGACGCCACCTTCGAGCGCACCGCGGCGAGCCTCGACAACCCGGACTTCGTGGACGTCGTGATCCACTCCTACCGCCACCGCTTCAGGCTGGCGCCGGGCGACCCGGCGCTGGCGGACGTCGAGCGGCGCTTGTCGACGCAACCGGCGATCACGGTGCCGACCATCACGCTGGACGGCGATGCGGACGGCGTGATGGCGCTCGGCGGCACGGCGGCGCACGCGCGGCACTTCGCGGGGCCGCACGAGCACCGGGTGCTGCCGGGCGGCGGCCACGTCCTGCCCCGCGAGAAGCCCGAGGCCTTCGCGGCGGCGATCCTGGACGTCCGGGCCGGTCTCGATCCGCGATGATCGGGCCGCGGGGCCGGAAAGGCCCTGCTCCCCCGGATACCCCGCCGGGAAGCGACGGGTTCCCGACCTTTCATTCGCGGGAGAAGCGCCCGGGCGGACGAGGGATGCGCGGCGGCGTCGAGGACCCCCCTCGTCCGCCCGGGCAGAACAGACGGCGGGGGTCCGGGAGCTCCCCCTCGGGTCCCCCGGAAGGGTCCAAGGGCGGAGCCAGCGGAAACCGAGGCCGGTCGGGAGCACCGCCGCCTACGGCCCCGCTTCCTCCTGCCGCCGACGGTCCAGCTCCTCCCCGTACCGGCGCAGCAGGTGCGCCTCGGTCAGCAGCCCGATCACCCGTCGCGTCTCGGCCCCGTCCAGCACCGCCAGCGCTTCCGCCTCGGCCTGGCCGAACAGCGTCACGGCCTCGCGCGCGTTCATCGCCGGCAGCAGCGCCCGCTTGCCGAACCGCAGCAGCGCCGCCACCGTTTCTGCTTCCGGCCCGGCCGCGTGCGCCTCGGCCACCGCCACCAGCCCGGCGTAGCGCCCGGCCGCGTCCACCGCCACCACCTGCTGCGTCGAGCCTAGGGCGAAGTCGCGCCGGAAGGCGCCCAGCCGGGTGTCCGAGCGCACCGTGCGCACGTCGCGCCGCATCAGCCTGCCCACCGTCAGGTCGCGCAGCCAGCCCACGTCCTGCGGCCCGCGGATCGCCTCGCCGCGCAGGTGAAAGCGCCAGGTCGCGAAGGAATACCCGAACAATCGCCGCACGGCGGTCGCGGCCACGATCACCGCCACCAGCACCGCCCCGGCCACGGCGAAGTCGCCCGTGGTTTCCAGCGCCAGAAAGGTCATCGCCAGCGGCGCCCCCACCACCGCCGCCCCGAACGCGCTCATGCCCACGATCGCATACAACAGCGGGTCCGGCGCCAGCCCGGCCAGGACGGCCACCGCCGCGAACAGCTTGCCCGCCACCGCGCCGAGCAGCAGGGAGGCGAAGAACAGGCCGCCGCGGAAGCCGGCGCCGATCGACACCGCCGAGGCCGCCTTGAGCAGCAGCACCAGCAGCAGCGTCCGCGTCGGCACGTCCGTGGCCAGCACGGCGTGCAGCAGGCCGTGCCCGGCCGACAGCACCCCCGGCGTCACCAGCGTCAGCGCGCCCACCACCAGCCCGCCCGCCGCCGGACGCAGCGCCGCCGCGGGCACCGCGCGCCGCAGCAGCGCCTCGGTCGCCGTCATGCCCCGCATCAGCGCGATGCCCGCCAGGCCGCACAGCGCCCCCAGCAGCAGCGCCAGCGCGTAGTCGGCCCAGCCCAGCGGCGCGATGCCCCCGGGGCTGGCCAGCGTCACCGCGTGCCCGAACAACCGCGCCACCAGCGTGCCGGCCACGGCGCCGGCCACCACGGGCGCGAGCGCCGCGGCGCTGTAGACCCCCACCACCAGCTCGAAGGCGTAGAAAGCCCCGGTCAGCGGGGCGTCGAACGCCGCCGCGATCGCCCCGGCCGCGCCGCAGCCCACCAGCACCCGCAGGTCGGCCCGCCGCAGCCCGAGGCTCCGCCCCAGCCGCGACGCCACGCCGCCGCCGGCCTGCGCGTAGGCCGCTTCCAGCCCCACCGACGCCCCGAAGCCGTTGGACACCACGTTCTGCGCGCCCACCACGGCGCCGTCGCGCAGCGACATCCGCCCGCCGTGCAGCGCGTTGGCCTCGATCGGATCCACCGGCGGGCGCGGCCACCAGCGCCCCACCGCGAGGTTCATCCCGCCCAGCAGCAGCCCGCCCGCCGCGGGCACGAGCAGCAGCAGCAGCGGATCGACGTCGCGCGCCACGCTGAGCCCGAACTCCGCTTCGCGGCCGAACAAGAACAGTTGCAGCAAGCGCGCCGCCCCGCTCATCAGCGTCGCGAGCAGGCCCGACGCCGCGCCGGCCAGTGCGGCCAGCAGGATCAGCGCGACCTCGCTCCCCCGCAGCCAGGCGCGCGCCGCCGCCACGCCCTGCACCGGGTGGACCGACAAGCGCAGTCTCGCGCGCGACCCAACGGCGACCCCCGGGGCTCCGCGCGCCTCCCCCGCCCCGGCGATGCCCGGCCGCGCCCCGCCCGTCCCGGCGGGCGGCACCGGGGACACTTCGCTCTCCGTCACCGCCCCAGCCAACGCCGCATCGTCCCGACCTCTCGCCGCCGACTGGGCGCGGCGCGCTCCACTGGCGGCCAACGCCGGATCACGCCGTCGCGTTCCGTCGGCCGCCGTCGCCGCCGGGTCGCGCTCCGGCTGCGCCCGGCGGGGCGAGGGGTGCCCCCGGCTTGCGGGGCGGTGCCGGGGGCGCCACGAGCGACGGGGAAGCGGACGCGGCGCCGGAGGAGGACCCCCGACGCGCGTCCCCTCCTCACCTCACCCCAGCAGGTCCTCCACCAGGATCGGCGTCTTGCGCACCCGCACCCCGGTGGCGTGGTACACCGCGTTGGCGATCGCCGCCGGCATGCCGACGATGCCGATCTCGCCCACCGCCTTGGCGCCGATCGCGTTCACCACCGTGTCCGTCTCGTCCACGATTTCCGCCACCACCTCGCCGATGTCGGCCGAGGTGGACACGTGGTAGCCCGCGAGATCCTGGTTGGCGAAGCGCGCCCGCGGCCGGTCCACCTGCGTTTCCTCCAGCAGCGCCGAGCTCGCCCCCCAGATCATGCCGCCCACCAGGTTGGAGCGCGCGGTGCGCGGGTTGATGATCCGCCCGCACGCGAAGGCGCCGACCATCCGCGCCACGCGGATCGTGCGCAGCAGCGGGTCCACCCGCACCTCGGCGAACTGCGCGCCGAACGAGTAGATGGCGTGCGTCTTGGTGATCGGCCCTTCCAGCGAGAAGCCGCCCAGCAAACTCTCGCGCATCTTGTCCACGCTCATCTGGCCTGGCTTCCATTCCACCGAGGCTTCCAGCGACCCGGCGGGCGAGGCGCCCAACACTTCCGTCAACCCGTGCGCCGCCCCGTCGGCACCCACCACCCGGCCGCCTTCCAGCCGCAGCGTCGCCGGATCGCGCCCCGCGAACGGCCCGCCTTCCGCCACCGCCACCGCCAGCACCTTCTCGCGCAGCGCCAGCGCCGCCACGTGCACCGCCGACCCCGCCGAGCCGGTGGTGACCGACCCGCCCGCCATCGGCCCCGACGGCAGCGCGCTGTCGCCCAGCTCCACCCGCACGTCGCCGTCGGCCACGCCCAGCACGTCCGCCGCCACCTGCCCCAGCACGGTGTAGGCGCCGGTGCCGACGTCGTGCGCCGAGGTCCGCACCCGCAGCACCCCGTCCGCCGACAGCGTCACGCTGGCCGCCGCCGGCACCATCGCCGAAGGGTACGTCGCCGTGGCGCAGCCGTAGCCCACCAGCACCCCGTCGGCGGTGCGCATCGACCCCACGCCGGCCGTGCGCTTGTCCCAGCCGAACACCTCCGCCCCGCGCCGGTAGCATTGCACCAGCGAGCGGCTGCTCCACGGCAGCCCCTTCACCGGGTCCACCTTCGGCTCGTTCTTCAGCCGAAGCTCGATGGGGTCCATCCCCAGCGCCACCGCCAGCTCGTCCACCGCGCTCTCGAACGCGAAGAACGCCGGCGCCTCGGCCGGGGCCCGCATGAAGCCGGGCGTGTTCACGTCCGTCTCCACCGTGGACTCGCGGGTGCGGATGTTGGGAACCGCGTACATCCGCGACGTGATGTTGGTGCCGGGGAAGGCCACGTGGTCGATCGTCGAGCTCTGCCCCACGGCCTCGTGCACCATCGCCACCATGGTGCCGTCGCGCTCGGCGCCGAAGGCGATGCGGTTGCGCGTGGCCGGCCGGAACGAGCCCACCGTGAACATCGCCCCACGCGGCACCACCAGCTTCACCGGCCGCCCCAGCCGCCGCGCCGCCGCCGCCACCAGCACCGTGTGCGGCAGCAGCGTCGCCTTGCAGCCGAACGCGCCGCCGATGTAGGGCGAGACCACGTGCACGTCCTCGACCGGCACCCCGAAGATGGTCGCCAGCGCGGCGCGCTGCCCCACCACCCACTGGCTCGGCTCCTCCACTCGCAGCTTGCCGTCGCGCCATTCGGCCGTGGTGGCGTACAGCTCCATGGGGTGGTGGTGCTGCGCCGGGGTGGCGTACTCCTGGTCCACCCGCACCGGGGCGCGGGCCATCGCGGCGTCGGCATCGCCCACCGTGATCTCGGGCTTCTCCACCGTCTCCAGCACGCGGTCGGGATCGTCCATCGACGCCGAAGCGTGCTCGGCGCTGTACTCCACGTCCAGCGCACGCGCCGCCTGCTCCGCCGCTTCCAGCGTGTCGGCCACCACCAGCCCGACGATCTGCCCGGAATAGCGCACCGCGTCCGAGGTCAGCGGCATGAAGGAGGACTGCATGTGCCCGCCTTTGAACATGCCGGTCTCGCCGCCGAGGTCCTGGTTCACGTCGCGGTGCGTGAGCACGAGCTGCACGCCCGGCACCGCCTCGGCCGCGGTGGCGTCGATCCGCGTGATCCGCCCGCGCGCCACCGTGCTCAGGGTCAGCGCCGCGTAGGCGGTGCCGCCGTGGCCGTAGTCCGCGGCGTAGCGCGCCGCACCCGTGGCCTTGGCGGGCGCGTCGCGGCGCGCGATGGGGTTGCCGATGCTGCCGTCCATGTCCCTCAGCTCCTGCTGCCGGCGACCAGTGCGGCGCGCGCCACGGCGCGTGCCCCCAGTTCCAGCTTGAATCCGTTCCCCGCCAGCGGCCTGGCGTCGGCGAAGCCCGCCCGCCCGGCCGCCAGCGCGCTTTCCTCGGTCAGCGTCGCGCCGGCCAGCGCCGCTTCCGCCGCGCGCGAGCGATGCGGCTTGGTGGCCACGCCGCCCAGCGACACCCGCGCCGCGCGCACCACCGCGCCGTCCATCTCCAGCGCCACCGTGGCCGACACCACGGCGTAGGCGTAGCTCTGCCGGTCGCGCACCTTCAGGTACGTCGAGCGCCGCCCCGCCGGCGTCGCCTGCACCAGGATCGCGGTGATGATCTCGCCCGGCCGCAGCGTCGTCTCGGCCGCCGGGTCCTCGCCGTAGCCGACGTGCAGCGCCTCGAACGGGATGGTGCGCGCACCCGCCGCCGAGCCGACCTCGACGGCGACGTCGAACGCCGCCAGCGCGTTGCCCCAGTCGCCGGGATACGTCGCGATGCACCGCTCGGTGCCCCCGAACACCGCCATGTCGCGGGTCACGCCGTCCTGCGCCGCGCAGCCGCTGCCCGGCGCGCGCTTGTTGCAGGCCGACACCCCGTCGCGGAAGTAGACGCACCGCGTCCGCTGCAGCAGGTTGCCGCCCAGCGTCGCCGCGTTGCGCAGCTGCTGCGACGCCGCCAGCTGCAGGCTCTCCGCCAGCGCCGGGTAGTCGCGCAGCAGCGTCGCGTCCTCGGCCACGTCGGCCATGCGCGCCAGCGCCCCGAAGCGCAGCACCGGCCCGGAGGTGTCGAACGCCGCCAGCTCCGCCAGGTGGCCGATGTCCACGATCGCCGACGGCGCCGCGAGGTCGCCGCGCATCAGGTCCACCATCGTGGTGCCGCCGGCCATCAGCGCGGCGCCAGGCATCCCGGCCAGGCGGTACGCCTCATCCAGCGACCCGGCGCGCTCGTAGGTGAAGGGCTGCATCTCAGGCCACCTGCCGCTGCCGCGCGCCCGCGACCTCGCGCACCGCGGCGACGATGTTGGGGTACGCCCCGCAGCGGCACAGGTTGCCGCTCATGTACTCGCGTATCTCCTCGTCGCTGCGCGCGTGCCCTTCCTCCACGCAGGACACCGCCGACATGATCTGCCCCGGCGTGCAGTAGCCGCACTGCATCGCGTCGTGCGCCACGAAGGCGGCCTGCATCGGGTGCAGCGCGCCGTCCGCGTCGGCCAGCCCCTCGATGGTGCGCACCTCCCGCCCCTGCGCGGCCGCCGCCAGCACCAGGCACGACAGCTGCCGGCGGCCGTCCAGGTGCACGGTGCAGGCGCCGCAGGTGCCGTGGTTGCAGCCGACCTTGGTGCCGGTCAGCCCGAGGTGCTCGCGCAGCGCGTCGAGCAGCGTGGTGCGCGGGTCCAGCGCGAGGGCGTGGTCGCGGCCGTTCACCCGCAGGGTCAGGAACACGGGGGGCACGGAGGCAGGGGTCCGCGGGGGCAAGGCGTCGGGCATCGGATGGTCCTCGGCAGGGTCGGGCGTGGGCCGCCGCTCCCCGGAGAGGAGCGGCCAGCAGGGCGCGTCGCGGCGGCGGGCCTCGGCTCCGGACGCGCGCGGCGCCTGGTGGCGGCCGATCGAGCCGGCCCACGCCGCTCGATTGCGCATATGGCCACGCTCCCGATCCCGCGCGGGAGGGCCTATCCCCGCCGTCACGCGGTTGTGCGCGTCCGCCGCGCCGGCTCAACCGCCGGCCCGGCCTTCCGCGGCCGGCCGTCCGGACCCGGCCGCTGCCACCGCCCGCTCCAGCGCCGCGGTCAGCGCCGCTCCCAGCGCCGCCCCGCCGACCTCGCCCGCGCGCCCGGCCACCCCCCCGGCCGCCGCCTCGCCGGCGCCGCGGGCCACTTCCCGGCCCACCCGGATCGGCGCCCCCACCACGGCGACGCAGCGCGCGAAGGGCAACGGGATCACCATGCGGTCCCAGCTGCCCACCCGCAGGCACGGCGAAACGTGGGCGCCGCACGGCACCACCGGCGCCCCGGCCATCGCCGCCAGCCGCAGCGTGCCACGCGACACCGCCCGCCGCGGCCCGCGCGGCCCGTCGGGCACCATCACCGCCACCGCTCCCTCGCGCATGCCCGCCAGCAGGTCGCGCGCCGCGTCCGCCCCCCCGGCGGAGGAGCTGCCCTCCACCGCCGTCAGCCCGAAGCGGGCGAGCAGCGCCCCGATCATCCGCCCGTCGCGGGAACGCGACACCATCACCAGCCCGCGCTTGCGCGGCGTTCCCTGGTCCAGCGAAGCCCACAACTCGGACCACGCCATCGGCATCAACGGCAGGCACTCGTGCCAGAAGGCCAGCACGAAGCCCTCCGGCCGCCGCGCCAGGTCGCCCAGCAGGTGGGCGTCGCGCAGCTCCCACCGCGCGGTGCGCCGGCAGAAGTTCAGGTAGGCGCCCAGCAGCGCCGCCAGCGCGTCGCTGCGCAGCAGGCGCCGCGACAGGCGGGAAGGGAGCCCCTCGCGGCGGGGCGGTGGCGGCACGGCCGCTAGGCCGCGCCGGACCTCCGCGACGGACGGGAAAGCGGGGAAGCGGGGCGCCGCGCGGAAAGCATGACCGTCCCTATCACGGGGCCGAGATTCGGGGCGAGGGGATCGGGCCGGCGGGCGATCCGGTCGGCTCAGTCGGCGGCGTCCGGCTCCCTGCCCCAGTCCACGACGGCGCGGAGCCGGTCCGTCCGCGCGTTGAACCCGGCCCGCAGCGCCGCCCCCTCCGCGACCGGCAGCAGGTCCTTGCCGAAGCGGAAGGCGTTGTCCTCGCGGATCACGGCCAGCGGGTCCGGCCATGCCGTCGCCCCGGCCCCGCGCACCAGCGCCAGGGCGGCGCGCAGCGGGGCCCGCACGACGGCCACGATCTCCTCGCCGGGCGGCTCGGGACCGCGCGACGGAGTCCCGAACAGGTCGGCCTGCGCCTCGGACATTCGCGAGGTTCGGCGGCCCGCCGCGATCCGGGCCAGCCTCGACGAAGCTCGGCCCCGACGAAGCCCGGCCGGCTCGCGCGTCCCGCCCGCCGTGAACCGGCGTCGCGACCGACTTCCCGAACTGGTTCGCGCGCTCGCCGGCCGGCCGAGGCACGAGGCCCCGCGCGGCCACGCCACCGAACTGCTGCGCCCGGGCTTCGACGCCCCGCATTCCGAGATCGAGCACGAGCGCCACCTGCTCGACGGGCGCGGCCGGATCGACGCACCGCGGGGCGCCGCGGTGATCGAGCCGAAGAACGTCCCGCGCCGCGAAGCTCGGCGACGTGCCCGCCCGCCTGCCCGCCCACGTGGCCGACGCGAGCGCCCGCCCCCGCTCGCCGCGCCCGGTCACCGGCCCGGCCACCGACGTCGCCGCCTTCGCCCCACGCGACGACGCCCTGGTCGAGCTGGCCCGCTTCGGAACTGGCCCCGAGCGCCCCGCGCACCGCGCCCCTCAGCGCCGCTCCGGGCGCGCGGGCGGCGCGCCGGCCGGCGTTTCGCGCCGGCCCCGCCGCAGCAGCAGCCACCCGCCCGCCAGCATCGTCGCGCCCCAAGCTAGGAAGCCCAGGTCCCACCAGATCCACTGCTCCGGCGGCACCGTCTCGTTGACGTGGTGGATGCCCAGGAGGTGATGGTCGACGACGCCCTCAACCAGGTTGAACAGCCCGAAGCCCATCAGCACCGAGCCCGCGAGCAACCCGCCCGACCAGCGCAGGTGGGTCCGCCGCGCCGCCCGCCACAGCACCGCGAGGCCGAGCAGCACGAGAGCGTAAGTGCTGGCGTGGAACAGCCCGTCCCAGAACGTGTTGACCTCGAGGTTGCGCACGCTGTCGGCCGGGTACCCGGCGCTGGTGAGCATGTGGTGCCATTGCAGGATCTGGTGCAGCACGATGCCGTCGAAGAAGCCTCCCAGCCCCAGCCCGAACAGGATGCCCGCCGCCGTCGGGAACTCCCCCTCGCCGCGCCCGGTATCGGCCATGCGAACCCTCCTCCCCCGCCGCCCCGGCCCCGGCCCCCAGCCCGTTTCGTACAACGCCCGCCCGCCCGGACTCGTTCCCCGCGCCGCGGCATCGCCGGACGCCGCGGCGCGACGGCGCAATCCGGCGCCGGCGACCCGCCCGCGTTCCCGCCCCGGGGCGCGTTGACCCGCCGCCCCGCCATCCTCACCTTGCCCCGTCAACACCCCCGGAGGATCGGGCATGGCGGCGATGCGGCCGGACGCTGGGCGCAAGGCGACGGGCTGGGGCTTCCTGGTGCTCGGCGCGCTGGGATTGGTCCTGCCCTTTCTCCAGGGCTTCCTGTTCCTGGCGCTGGGCGTGTTCGTGCTGCGCGACCAGTACCGCTGGGCCGCGCGCTGGTGGGGCAAGGTGGAGCGCCGCTGGCCCGCCGCCGTGGGCCGCATCGAGGCGCTGGAAGGCCGCGTGAGCCTGCGCCTGGCCGACTGGGGCGGCCGCGCCCGCCGCCTGCTCGGCCGGGGCTGAGTCCGCGCCTGGCGGGCGGCGGGCCGGGATCGGACCGGCGGCGCGGGCGATGGCGAGCGGATGGTCGCCCCCGACCCCCGGGCGAACGGCCGGACGACGCGGCCCCGCCGACCGGGAGCCGCTTCCCGGCGGGGCGCGATGCGCCGCGACGACGCCGCGCGCCGGGACGGCACCCGCGACCGGAACGGCATCGCCCGCCGCGACGGCATCCAGGGCCGGAATGGCATTGCGCGCCGGAATGGCATCCCCGGGCGGCGATGGCACCGCGCGCCGTGATTGGCACCGCGCCGGGAAATGGCACGGCGCGGCGAAATGCTGGCAATCCCGGAAATGCCGCCCGGCGGCACGACGAGGCCCCGCGCGGCACCCTTGTCCGCCGATGGGGCCGCCACTTGACGATCGGTGAAGTTCTTGATATGACTTAGTTTAGTAATTGGACGGCCCACCGCGGCCTTCGCCTCGCCTGCCCCCGCCGCGAAGGGCCGGTAAGGAAGTAAGGCGACCGCGCCGGCCGCCGTGCCGCCTCAGTCCGCCCGGGGATGCGCCCGGCGCCAGGTGTCCAGCAGCGCCGCTGCGTCCACGGACGTGTAGCGCTGGGTGGTGGACAGGCTGGCATGGCCCAGCAACTCCTGGATGGCGCGCAGGTCGGCCCCGCCGCCGAGCAGGTGCGTGGCGAAGGAATGCCGCAGCGCGTGCGGCGTGGCGTGCTCCGGTAGCTCGGCGAGCCTGCGGAAGCGCTGCAACGCCCGGCGGGCCACGGCGTCGTTCAGCCGATCCCCGCGCGCGCCCACGAACAGCGGCTCGCCCCCCGCGTCGCCGGCGCGGTGGCGCAGCCAGGCCGACACCGCCGCTTCCACCGCCGGCAGCACCGGCACCAGCCGCTCCTTGTCGCCCTTGCCGCGCACCCGCAGCCCCACCCCGGCGCGCGGGGCGTCGCGCAGGTCCAGCGCCAGGGCCTCCGAGATCCGCAGCCCGCAGCCGTACAGCAGCGTGAACAGCGCCGCGTCGCGCGCCGCCAGCGCCGGGTCCGTCTCGGCCTCGCCCGCTTCCGTGGCCACCGCGCGGGCCTGCCCTTCCGTCAGCGCGCGCGGCACCGGCGGCCGCGGCCGCGGCCCGCGCAGCCCTACCAGCGCGCCGGGCGGCAGCGCGTGCCGGCGGCTCAGCCAGCGCAGGAAGCCCCGCACCGCCGCGAGCTGCCGAGCGCGGGTGGAATTGCCCGCCCCCGCCCCCGCGCGGTGCGCCAGAAAGGCGCGCAGGTCGGCCGGCCGCAGCGCCCCCAGCGCGGCGAGGTCCGGCTCGCCGCCGCCGTGCCCGGTCAGGAAATCCAGGAAGTCGCGCAGGTCGCGCCCGTAGGCGGCGACCGTGTGCGGGCTGGCGCGCCGCTCGCGGCGCATCCAGTCGAGGAAGCCAGCCCGCGCCTCCGCCCCGGTCAAGACGGCCCCTTCACGACGGCCGGGTCAGGGCGCGCACGTCGCGCGGAACCCGCCTCACGGCTCGGCGTCGGGGAACAGCGCCGCCGCCGCCGCCGCCGCCAGGAAGCCCAGCGCCGCGCCCGAGCCGCGCCGGGGCAGCAGCGCCGGGTCGCGCGCCCCCAACACCAGCAAGCGCCGGCCGGGCAGGCGCAGCAGCGCTTCGCGCGACACCAGGGCGGCCGCCTCGCCGTGCAGCGTCGCCAGCTCGGCGGCGGGCACGTCGCGCGCCTCACGCAGGCGGCGGTCGTGGCCGGGCGGCAGCAGCCGCCGCGTCGCGCCGGGGGCCAGGTCGCGCCAGTGCCGGGACGGGGCGCCTTCGCGCAGCAGCGCCACGGATTCCAGCCCCAGCAGGGCGGGCCAGGCGGCGGCGACGCTCCCGGCCGGGTCGCGCGGCGCACCCACCAGCGCCAGCACCGCCCGCTGCACCCGCCCCATGAGCGCGCCGGCCCCCCGCGCGGCCCGGGCGGCGTCGAGCACGGCGCGGCGCTCGGCCGCCAGCATGGCGGCCATGTGGTCGGCCAGCCGCTCGCCGTGCACGCGCCGCGGCGGCTCCAACGCGCGGAACAGCGACGGGCGCTCGGCCAGAAAGCGCGGGCGGCGGGCCAGCCAGGCGGCGACCCGCTCGGCTTCCTCGCGCTCCGCCTCGGGAAGGGGCAGGGACTCCATCTCCGCCCGATCCTGCCCCGGGGACGCCGGGCGGCGCCAGGGGGGGGGTCGGGGACGCGGTCAGGCGCGGGCGCGCCCCGAATCGCGACGGCGTAACCAATCCGCCTCCCGGCTGTTCTGCCAGTGGATACCGGATGCCGGGCGGAAAACCGTCCGGCGGACCCGATGCGGGAGTTGGAGCGAAGATGAGCGATCAGCCAAAGGGGGCCGGCGTGCGCGCCGATCCCGTTGCAGCCGTGGGGGCGGACCTTCGCGCCGCCGCCGACCAGGCCGGGGCGCGGGTTTCCGAGGTCGCGGCCGGGGCGCGCGACCAGGCGACCGACGCCGCCGGGCGCATCGGCGACGAGGCGCGCGGCGTCGCCGACGCCGCCCTGGAGAAGGCCGAAGGGCTCGCCGAGCAGGGCAAGGCGGTCGGCGCCGAGCGCGCCGAAGGGCTGGCCCACGCCGTCCGCCGCGTCGCCGACGACCTCCAGGACGCGTCCCCCGAGATCGCCAAGCACGTCCGGACGGCGGCCGATTCCGTGGAAAGCGTGGCCGACGCGCTGCGCCAGCGCAGCGTGGGCGACCTGCTCGGCCAAGTCGGCGAGTTCGCCCGCCGCCAGCCCACCGCCTTCTTCGCCGCCGCCGTGGTGGCGGGCTTCGCAGTGTCTCGCTTCGCCAAGAGCTCGGCCGAGGGCGCCGACGCCCCCCCCCGGTCCGGCGGCGTCGCCACCGGCCCCTCCGCGGCCACCGGCGCGCCGGGCTGGATCCCCGGCGACGCCACCCACCCCGGTCGCCCGGCGACGCTGGCGGCAGCCAGCCTGGGCGGCGCCGCGGCGCACCGGCCCGGCGACGCGCGGCCGGGCTCCTTGCCCACCGGCACCGCGTCCAGCCTCTCGGGGGTGACCTCCTGATGTCGGCGGGCAACAACAACCGTTCCGTCCCGGAACTGCTCGGCGACCTGCTCGACCAGTCCTCGACGCTGATCCGCAAGGAAATCCAGCTCGCCCGCGCCGAGATGAGCGAGAAGGTCACCTCGGTCGGAGCGGCGGCGGCCGGCATCGGCGGCGCTGCCGCCCTGCTGCTAGCCGCGGTGATCATCCTGCTGGAATCGCTGGTCACCTTCCTGGTCAGCCTCGGCGTCGCGATCGGGCTCGCGCAGCTGATCGTGGGCATCGTCGCGGCGGGGGGCGGCTACCTCGTGCTGCGCGGCGCGCTGAGCACCCTCAAGGCGTCCAGCCTCACCCCCGAACGAACCACCGCCCAGCTTTCGCGCGACGCGGCGGCCATCAAGGAGCAGGTCCGATGAGCGGCACCACGGATCCCGGCGACAAGTCCGCCGCCCAGATCGAGGGCGAGGTGGAGCGTACCCGCGCCCGCGTCACCGAAACGGTGGAGGCGCTGCGCGACCGCGCCTCGCCGGGCCAGATCACTGAGCAGGTGCTGGACTACGTCCGCTCCTCGGGGGGGACGGAGTTCTTCCGCAATCTCGGCGCCTCGGTGCGCGACAACCCGCTGCCGGTGACGCTGATCGGCGCTGGTATCGCCTGGCTGCTGGTATCGGGCGGCAACAAGGGCGCTGGCCCGGTGGCCACCGGCTCCGGCCCCTACCCCTACCCGGAACGGCGGCCGCTGGGCGCCCTTCCCGGTCCGGGGATCACCGACACTGTGTCCCACACCGTGGGCCGGGCCGGCGTGCGCGTGTCCGACGCGGCCGGCGACCTGCGCGACCGGGCCCGTGACGGCATCGGCGCGGTGGGCGACGCGGCCTCGCGAGCGGCCGACGCCGCCGGCGACGCCGCGTCCCGGGTGGCGGACGCGGCGTCGGGCCTAGCGGCGGGCGCGTCCGCCGCGGTCGGCCGGCTGGTCGGGACGGCGGGCGACGCCGCCTCGCGGGTGGCCGATGCCGGGTCCGACCTCGCCGGCCGCGCGACCGGCACCACCCGCGCCCTGCTGCACGACGCCAGCGACACCGTGTCGAGCGGACTTGGCGGCGCCGGCGAAGTCGCCGGCCGCGCGCGGGGGGGCTGGGACCGCATGATGGCCGAGCAGCCGCTGCTGGTCGGCGCGCTGGGGCTGGCGGCGGGCGCGGCGCTGGGCGCCCTGCTGCCGCGCACCGGCACCGAGGACCGGCTGATGGGCGAGCAGAGCGACGCGGTGACCGGGCAGGCCGCCGCCGCCGCGCGCGAAGGCTATGAGCGGGTCAAGGGCGTTGCCGCCGAGCACGCGAGCCGGGCCGGCGACGCGCTGGCCGACACCTACGTGGTGGCCAAGGACCAGCTCAACCGCGAGGGTCCGTCCGTCGCGGCGGTGGGCGACGCGCTGAGCAAGGCGGTGGGCGAGGTGACCAAGGTCGCCACCGACGCCGCGCAGTCCCTGGCCGGCGAGGCCAAGGGCGGCATCGATGCCGCCGCCGGGAAGGCCGACGAGGTGGTGGGCAAGGCGGAGCCGCCGCGCGGCGCCCCCGCGCCCGCCGCGTCGGCGCCCACGCCGTCGCCGGCACCCCCGCTGGCGGCGCCGGCCATCGTGCCGCCGCGCACGACCTCGGGCGGCACCGGCCCGGTGTGAGCGAACGGAGTCGGGACGGAGCGGCCGCGGTTCCGCCCGCGACCGCCCGCCCCGACTCCCGCCGAGCATCGGCACGGCCGCGCGCGACGCCGGAGTCCCGTCGGTCCGGGGCGGCGCCACGTCCCCGGCCGGATGCCGGGAGCAGGTTGACCGCCCCCGGCAGCCGTGCCGAGATCGGCTGCAGGCGTCCGCGGTCACGAGGCGCCGCGGGGACGGGGATCAGTCGCTCACCCTCGCCGGAGACAGCTATGATCGCCACGAAAAACCGCCTGCCGCGCCGCGCCTGCCTCGCGCTGCCCGCCCTCATCGCCGCCGCCGCCGCCCGGGCCCAGTCCCCCGGGCAGGTGGCGTCGGGGCCGGTGCTGAACCTGGCGGTCGCCGCGCCGCCGACCTCGCTGGACCCGCACTTCCACACGCTTTCCCCCAACAACATGATCGCGGAGCACTTCTTCGACCAGCTCGTGGGGCGGGACGCCGCGGCGCAGCTGCGTCCCGGCTTGGCGGAATCGTGGCGGCTGGTGGACGAGACAACTTGGGAGTTCAAGCTGCGCCAGGACGTCCGGTTCAGCAACGGCGACGCGTTCACCGCGGAGGACGTGCTGTTCACGCTCGACCGGGTGCCGAAGGTGGTGAACAGCCCCGGCTCATTCTCCATCTACACCAGGGGCGTCGCCGCCTCGGAGGTGGTGGACCCGCATACCATCCGGTTCCGGACCAACGGCATCTACCCGCTGCTCCCGCAGGACCTCAGCCAGGTCAACATCATCTGCCGCGCCGTGGGCGAGGGCGTGACCACCGGCGACTTCAACAACGGCCGCGCGGTGATCGGCACCGGCCCGTTCCGCCTCGCCTCGTTCAACCCCGACGACCGCGTGGTGATGACGCGCAACGACGACTACTGGGGCGGCAGGCCGGACTGGGCCCAAGTGATCTACCGCTTCGTCGCCAACGACGGGGTGCGGGTGGCGGCGCTGCTGTCGGGCGACGTGCAGATGATCGACGTGGTGCCGCCGGCCGACACGCCGCGGCTGCGGGCCACCCCGGGCGTCGGCTTCTCGGAGATCCCGAGCCTGCGCTGCATCTACCTCAAGATCGACACCGCGCACGAGGTGTCCCCCTACGTCACCGACGCCGAAGGGCGGAAGCTGGACCGCAATCCGCTGCGCGACCTCCGCGTCCGGCAGGCGCTGTCGCTGGCCATCAACCGGCAGGCCATCGTGGAGCGGGTGATGCAGGGCGCGGCGACGCCGACGGGGCAGATGATGCCGCCCGGCGCCAATGGCCACGTCGCCGACCTGCCGCCGCCGCCCTTCGACGCCGAGCGCGCGCGGGCGCTGCTGGCGGAGGCGGGCTATCCCCGGGGGTTCGGGATCACGCTCATCGGGCCCAACAACCGCTACGTCAACGACTCCCAAGTGATCCAGGCCATAGGTCAGATGTGGCAGCGCGTCGGCGTGACGACGCGGGTGGAAGCGGTGCCCTTCGCCGTGCTGGCGCAGCGGCAGGCGCGCAACGACATGTCGGCGATGCTGATCGGCTGGGCCACCAGCGGCGAGCCGTCCTCGGCGCTGCGCGGCAACCTGACCACGCGGATCCCGGAGAAGGGCTTCGGCACCGTGAACTTCAGCGGCTACTCCAACCCGCGGGTGGACGCGCTCGTGGAGGAAGGGCTGCGCACCGCCGACGACGGGGCGCGCGAGGACGTCTTCGAGCGCGCCATGCGAACGGCGATGGAGGACGTGGCGCTGATCCCGCTGCACATGCAGAAGAACGTCTGGGCGCTGCGCGGCGGCCTCACCTACGAGGCGAGGGCCGACGAGTACACGGTGGCGACGGGGGTCAAGCGCGCGGGGTAGAAACGGTTGCGGCCCGCCCGCGCCGAACCGCGGGGCGCGGCGTCGCATCCCCGCGCGCCCCCGGCGTGGGCGGATCGGCGGAGTCGCGCCGCGACGCGCGCCCCCGGGGGCACGTTGATCCAGGCGCCGTCGTTCACCATCTGTTTCAGTGCGCGCGGGCCCGAACCGCGGCGGCTTCATCACCGCAGTGGAGGCGGTCCGGCGGAAATGCTCGGCGTCGCCCATCGTGCCGTCCCGATCGACGGCCGCGGCCCGGGCCGGGTCGGTGCGCGCGGCGTTGCCGCGGCGCCCGCCGGCCATCGGGGAAAGGTCGGCGTCGCCGGGCAGGCCGGCCGCGTTTCGCCCCGGCCGCGTCGGCGCGCGGGCCCGGCATGAAGCCGCCGCGCAAGCCCATCGCCGCCCTCCGTCCGCGCGTGAAAGTGCTGCTGCCGTTGCCGCTGGCCGGCACCTACGACTACCGCGTGCCCGCGGGCCATCCGGTGCCGCCGCCTGGAACCTTCGTGGAGGTGCCGCTGGGCGGGCGCGAATGGCGCGGCGTGGTGTGGGACGGCGTGCCCGACCCGACGCTGAAGGAAGGGCGGCTGCGCGACGTGCTCGGCACCCTGCACGTGCCGCCGATGCAGGGCAGCCTGCGCCGCTTCGTGGACTGGGTGGCAGCCTACACCATGGCCCCGCCGGGCGCGGTGCTGCGCATGGCGATGAGCGTGCCCTCCGCGCTGGACCCGCCGGGCCAGCAGGCGGGCTGGCGCTTGTCGGGGCTGGGCGAGGCCGCGCGCCGGGGCGGGTGGGAGGATGGCGACCAGGGGTTCGGCCGAGGGGTCGGCCAGGGGAGCAAGGCGGGCGGGGCGCGGCTGACGGAAGGGCGGCGGCGCGTGCTCGACGTGCTGCTGCCCGGCGAGGCGCGGGCCGGGGCCGACCTGGCCGACGAGGCGGGGGTGTCGATCGCGGTGCTGCGCGGCATGGCCGACGCGCGGCTGATCGAGCCGGCGCTGCTGCCGCGCCCGCCGGGTTTTCCCGCCCCCGATCCCGAGCACCCCGGCCCCGCGCTGATGCCCGAGCAGGCGGACTCCGCCGACAGCCTCCGCGCGCTGGTGGCGCGGCGGGCCTTCGGCGTGACACTGCTGGCCGGCGTCACCGGGTCGGGCAAGACCGAGGTGTATTTCGACGCCGTGGCGGAATGCCTGCGGACGGGGCGCCAAGCGCTGGTGCTGCTGCCCGAGATCGCGCTGTCGACGCAATGGCTGGAGCGCTTCGAGGCGCGCTTCGGCTGCCGGCCGGCGTTGTGGCATTCCGAGCTGTCGGGGCGCCGTCGGCGGGCGACGTGGCGGGCGGTGGCCGAGGGCGAGGCGCGGGTGCTAGTCGGCGCCCGCTCGGCGCTGTTCCTGCCCTTCCCCGAGCTGGGGCTGATCGTCGTGGACGAGGAGCACGAGACCGCCTTCAAGCAGGAGGAGGGCGTGATCTACCACGCCCGCGACATGGCGGTGGTGCGCGCGCGACTGGCAGGGGCGGCGTGCGTGCTGGTGTCGGCGACCCCGAGCCTGGAGACGCTGAACAACGCCGAGGGCGGCCGTTACGCTTCGCTGCGCCTGCCGCGCCGCCACGGCGCCGCCGGGCTGCCCGAGGTCGGCGTGCTGGATCTGCGCCGCGTTCCCCCCGAGCGCGGGCGATTCCTCAGCCCGCCGCTGGTGGAGGCGGTGCGCGAGGCCTTCGGGCGCGGTGAGCAGGCGATGCTGTTCCTCAACCGCCGCGGCTACGCGCCGATGACGCTGTGCCGGGCGTGCGGGCACCGGATGCGCTGCCCCAACTGCACGGCCTGGCTGGTGGAGCACCGGGCGCGCCGGCAGCTGCAGTGCCACCACTGCGGCCACGCCGAACCGATCCCGCCGCACTGCCCGGAGTGCAACGCCGAGGGGAGCCTGACCGCCATCGGGCCGGGGGTGGAGCGGGTGCAGGAGGAGGCGGCCGCGGTGTTCCCCGAGGCGCGGCGGCTGGTAATGGCCTCCGACACCATCCCCGGTCCGGCGGCGGCGGCGGAAGCGGCGCGCATGGTCGCGGAGCGCGAGGTGGACCTGCTGATCGGCACGCAGATCGTTGCCAAGGGCTGGCACTTCCCGCACCTGACGCTGGTGGGGGTGGTGGACGCCGACCTCGGGCTGGCGGGCGGCGACCTGCGGGCGGCGGAGCGCACGGTGCAGCTGCTGCACCAAGTCGCGGGGCGGGCCGGGCGGGCCGACAGTCCGGGGCGGGTGCTGCTGCAATCGTGGCTGCCGGAGCACCCGGTGATGCAGGCGCTGGTGTCGGGCGACCTGGACGGCTTCATGGCCGAGGAAGCGGCGTCGCGCCGGCCCGGGGGCTGGCCGCCGTTCGGGCGGCTGGCGGCGCTGATCGTGTCCTCGGAGGATGAGCGGGCGGCGGACCGGGTGGCGCGCGACCTCGGCCTCGCCGCGCCCGGCGGCGACGGGGTGCAGGTGCTGGGGCCGGCGCCGGCGCCGCTGGCGATGCTGCGCGGGCGGCACCGGCGGCGGCTGCTCCTCAAGGCGCGGCGCGACGTGGCGGTGCAGCCGATCCTGTGGAATTGGCTGGGGCGGGTGGAGGTGCCGGCCGCGGTGCGGGTGCAGGTGGACGTGGACCCGGTGAGTTTCCTGTGAGGCGGCCCGGTGCCGGCGCGGGCGCCGGGGGAACGGTGACGCGCTCGCGCCGGCGCCCGGGGCGCGCGTCTCAGGCCGGCGGCGGCAGGGCGTCGCCCAGCACCAGGTCGGCGCCCGCCGCGGCCAGCTCCGCGCCGTCCGCGTGGTGCGCCGGGGCGCCATCGGCGTGGCGCACCACGACCCGCAGCCCGTCCAGGCGCAGCCGCTGCACCGCCGGCGACGGGGCGCCGGGGCGACCGCCGCGCCGGTGCAGCCGCAGCAGGGTCGCGGCGTCCACCACGGCCAGGTTGGCGAGCTTGGTGCGCAGGTCGAAGGGCGGGTTCTCCGGGTCGGCCAGCTCCACCCCCACCGAGCGGCCGAACGGGCGCAGCAGCCGCAGCGCGTCCTCGACCCGGACGCGCACCGCGTCCTCGGGTACCTGCCACAGGATCGGCACCAGCCGCGCCCGCATCGGCTGCGTCAGCCCGCGCAGCCGCTCCAGGCAGCGCTCCGCCCGGCCGCGCTGGCCCAGGCTCTCGAAGTCCACCGGCAGCAGCAGGCTGGCGGCGCACCCCGCCGGCCCCGTCGGGTCGCCCATCAGCAGCTCCATCAGCCCTTCCAGCCGCAGCAGGGTGGGGTCGAAGCCGCGCGTTTCGCCTTCCGGCAGGGTCAGCAACGCGCTCTCGATCGCCATCCGGGTGGCGCGCGGCAGGTCCACCAGCACCAGCGGCACCGGGGCCCCCGAGGGCGCGGCCAGCGGCAGGACGTCGCAGCGGGCATCGGCGGCGGCCTCGGCCAGCCGGTCGCGGGCGCGCTGGCCCAGTTCCGTTTGGCGCGCCGACAGCCGCTGCTCCAGGCGCTGGGTCAGCCCCTCGCCCACCTCGGCGACCTCCGCCCCGCTCAGCGGGCGCGGGTCGGTGACCGCGGTGATCGTCGCCACGCCGGGGTCGTCGACCTCGCCGATCAGGCGGGCGCGTACCTCGCGGGCGATGCCGGCGGCGCGGAAAGCGCTCTCGTCGGCGTCCCTGGCGGCGAAGCAGACCACGAAGCCAGCGCCGTCGGCGGCGCGGGAGAAGGTTTCGCGCGGGCCCAGGCGGCGGCGCAGCACGTGCTCGGCGCAGGCCATGGCGCGCTCGGCCATCGCCGGCCAGCGATCGCCCAGCGCGTCGCGCACGTCCTCCAGCCCGATCAGCCTGATGCGGCCGGCCAGCACCACTGGCTCGGGCCGCGGCGGCTCGGCGGGGGCCGCGGCAGGGCCCGGGGCGCGCTCGGGGTTCTCGATCAGCGTGACGATGCGGAAACGCTTGAGGTCGCGGCGCTCCAGCAGCACGGCATGCATCACCACCGGCCGCACGTGCCCGTCGGGGCGGATCACCCGCAACGGCAGCTCGTAGGGCCGGCCGTCGGCGACCTGGCGTTCCCGCATCGCCTTGGCGAGGGCGTGGTCCTGGGGATGCAGGTTGTCCAGCATCTCCCGGCCCACGATACGCTCGGCGGGCCGGCCGCTCAGAGCCTGGAAGCACGGGTTGGCCATCACCACGACGCCGTTGGTCGCGGCCACCGCCATCGCCGCCCCGGCGTGCTGGAAAGCCTGGGCCAGCAGCGCCTGCATGGCCTCCTCGGTGGCGGCGCGGCGGTGGCGGGCGGTGACGTCGTGGCCCAGCAGCACGAAGCGCCGCGGGCTTCCCTCGACCGTCGCGGGCATCATGTGTACCTCGAGCCAGACCTCGCCCCCGGCCGCGGTCCGGCAGCGCAGCTCGTCACGCAGGGGCGCGTCGGCGGCCACCGCCGCGGCCAGCCGCGCCGCGCCCTCGGGGTCGGCGTCGCCCAGGAAGTCGGCCGGCGCGCCCTCGATCTCCGACGTCGGCCGGCCCAACGTCGCCGCCAGGGCGTTGTTGGCGGCGACCACGCGCAGCCCGCCCGCGTCCGGCTCCAGCACCGCCACGATGTTGCCGGCCCGGTCCAGGGCGTCCAGGATGAGGCTTCCGTGCCCCGGAGTGCCGTGGCTGTGGCGCGGCGCGGCGGCTTCGATCAAGGCCATCGGGACTCCGGATCGCCCGGGCCGGAGACGGCACGGCGGCGAGGCGACCAGGATAAGGCGGCAGGTGTGCCGGTCCGGTTAACCGCGCCGGCGGGCCGCGCGCCGGGCCCGCCGGGGCCGCCGTCCGACCGGGCGCCGTCCGCCCGACGGCGCCCGTCGCGCCGGCTGCCCGCCGCGCCCGCTGGCCAGCGACGCCGGAACGAGCGCCGCGACGAACCGTGGCGGCGCCGGTTGCCGCTCCGCGTGACGGCGTGTTAATGCCCCCCGGCCGTCGGACGGGTTTCCGCCCGTCCGCGCGTTCGGCCGCACGTCATGGCCGGAGCATCCGGAGCCGCCGAGGCGGCCACGGCATGATCCCGGCGACGGCGGCGGCCCGAGAGAACCTCCGGCCGCGCGAGCGGCTCGAACCACCGGTCCGCGGCAGCGGCCCGGCCCACCATCGGGTCCGCGCGAGCGGCCCGGAACAACGACCGGTCCGCGCGAGCGGTTCCGGCTCATGCTGGCACGGGAACCCAAGTGGCCTCCGACGCGACCACCATCTCGCCCGACGCGCCCGGCACCTCCGGCTTGGCGCAGCGCTACGCCCGCGCGCTTCTCGACTTGGCCCGCGAGCGCCGGAGCGTGGACGGTACCGCGGCCGACGTGGACCGCCTACTCGCGCTGTGGCGCGACGACGAGACCTTTCGCGCCTTCGTGGCCGACCCGCGCCTGGACGTGGTTTCGCAGAACCGGGGCGTCATGGCGGTGCTGGAACGGGCGGGGATCGGCGGCGACGTCCGGAGCTTGGTGGGCGTTCTGGTGAACAACCGCCGCCTGGGCGCGCTGCCGACGGTGGCATCGGCCTTCAGGGCGATGCTGGCCGAGAGCCGCGGGCAGCAGACGGCCGAGGTGACCACCGCCCACCCGCTGAGCGACCTGCAGCGCGCGGCCATCGCGGCGCGGCTGACCGAGGCGGGTTACTCCAACGTGCGGCTCGTCGAGCACCTCGACCCCGCCATCCTGGGCGGACTGGTCCTGCGGATCGGCTCGCGCCTGTACGACACCTCGATCAAGTCCAGGCTCCAGCGCCTGAGCTACGCCATGAAGGGAGCCGCCTGATGGACATCCGCCCCGCCGAGATTTCCGACATCCTCAAGCAGCAGATCGCCGGCTTCGACGCCGAGGCGAACGTGGCCGAGGTCGGCTCCGTGCTGAGCGTGGGCGACGGCATCGCCCGCTGCTACGGCCTGCAGAACGTGATGGCCGGCGAGATGGTGGAGTTCCCTTCCGCGGGCGTGAAGGGCATGGCGCTGAACCTCGAAGCCGACAACGTCGGCGTCGTGATCTTCGGCTCCGATCAGCGGATACGCGAGGGCGACACCGTCTCGCGCACCGGCCAGATCGTGGACGTCCCCGTGGGCAAGGGCCTGCTGGGGCGCGTGGTGGACGGGCTGGGCAACCCGATCGACGGCAAGGGGCCGATCGCCTCGACCGAGCGGCGGCTGGTCGAGGTCAAGGCGCCGGGCATCATCCCGCGCAAGTCCGTGCACGAGCCGATGCAGACCGGCGTGAAGGCGATCGACGCGCTGATCCCGATCGGCCGCGGCCAGCGCGAGCTGGTGATCGGCGACCGCCAGACCGGCAAGACGGCGGTGCTGATCGACACCATCCTCAACCAGAAGACGATCAACGCGTCCGCCGACGAAGGAAAGAAGCTCTACTGCATCTACGTCGCCATCGGGCAGAAGCGCTCCACGGTGGCGCAGCTGGTGCGCACGCTCGAGGAGCGCGGCGCGATGGAGTACTCCATCGTGGTCGCCGCCACCGCCTCCGAGCCGGCGCCGCTGCAGTTCCTGGCACCCTACACCGGCTGCGCGATGGGCGAGTACTTCCGCGACAACGGCATGCACGCGCTGATCATCTACGACGACCTGTCCAAGCAGGCCGTGGCCTACCGCCAGATGTCGCTGCTGCTGCGCCGCCCGCCCGGCCGCGAAGCGTATCCGGGCGACGTGTTCTACCTGCACTCCCGCCTGCTGGAGCGCGCGGCCAAGATGGGCGAGGGCGCGGGGCTGGGCTCACTCACCGCGCTGCCGGTGATCGAGACGCAGGCGGGCGACGTGTCGGCCTACATCCCTACCAACGTGATCTCCATCACCGACGGGCAGATCTTCCTGGAGACCGAGCTGTTCTACCGCGGCATCCGGCCGGCGGTGAACGTCGGGCTGAGCGTTTCGCGGGTGGGCTCGGCGGCGCAGATCAAGGCGATGAAGCAGGTCGCGGGCAAGATCAAGCTGGAGCTGGCGCAGTACCGCGAGATGGCGGCCTTCGCGCAGTTTGCTTCCGACCTCGACGCGAGCACGCAGGCGCTGCTGGCGCGCGGGGCGCGGCTGACCGAGCTGCTCAAGCAGCCGCAGTTCTCGCCCGTGCCGATCGAGGAACAGGTGGCGTCGCTGTTCGCCGGCACCCGCGGCTACCTCGACAAGATCGACATCGGCCGCGTGACGACCTTCGAGGCGCGCATGCTGAGCGAGCTCCGGGCGACGCAGCCGGCGATCCTGGCGGCGATCCGCGACGAAGGGCAGCTGTCCAAGGAGACCGAGGCGAAGCTCGTCTCCTTCCTGGACGGCTTCGCGAAGAACTTCTCCTAGAGGGACGCACCCGGCCGATGGCCAACCTCAAGCTCCTGCGGGCGCGCATCGCTTCCGTGAAGTCCACCCGCAAGATCACGCAGGCCATGAAGATGGTCGCCGCGGCCAAGCTGCGCCGGGCCCAGGCGCAGGCGGAATCCGCGCGGCCCTACGCCGAGCGGATGGAGCGCATGCTGGCCTCGCTGGGCGCGGCGGTGGCCGGCAGCCCCGACGCGCCGCGGATGCTGGTGGGTACGGGCGCCGAGCGGGTGCACCTGCTGGTGGTGGTCACCGCCGACCGCGGCCTGGCCGGGCCGTTCAACACCAACGCCGGGCGGCTGGCGCGGGCGCGCATCCGGGCGCTGGAGGAGCAAGGCAGCACGGTCAAGGTGCTGGCCGTCGGCCGCAAGGGCGCGACCTACCTCAAGCGCGAGTTCGCGTCGCGGATCGTGGGCGAGATCTCCTACGCCGGGGTCAAGCGGATCGGTTTCGAGCAGGCGGCCGAGATCGCCGACCAGGTGACGGCGATGCTGGAAGGCGGCGAGTTCGACGTGTGCACGCTGGTCTACAACCGCTTCGCGTCGGTGATCTCGCAGGTGGCGAGCGAACAGCGGCTGATCCCGGCGCCGCTGCCGGCCAACGACGCCGCGCCGGCCGGGCCGGGCGGCACCGCCGCGCGCGGACCGGGGCCGGAAGCGCTGTACGAGTACGAGCCGGGCGAGGAGGAGCTGCTGGCCGCCCTGCTGCCGAAGAACCTCGCCATCCAGGTATTCCGGGCGCTGCTGGAGTCCGCGGCCGGCGAGCACGGGGCGCGGATGACCGCGATGGACAACGCCACGCGCAACGCTGGCGAGATGATCAACAAACTGACGCTCAACTACAACCGCACGCGACAGGCCAACATCACCTCCGAGCTGATCGAGATCATCTCGGGGGCCGAGGCCATCTGAGGAACCGAGCCCCATGAAGAACAACGTCGGCAAGATCACGCAGATCCTGGGCGCCGTGGTGGACGTGCAGTTCCCCTCCGAGCTGCCGTTCATCATGAACGCGCTGACCACCAAGGTAGGCGAGCGCACCCTGGTGCTGGAGGTGGCGCAGGAGCTGGGCGAGCGCACGGTGCGCTGCATCGCCATGGACACCACCGATGGGCTGGTGCGCGGCACCGAGGTGGTGGATACCGGCGCTGGCATCACGGTGCCGGTGGGCGAGGGCACGCTGGGGCGCATTGTCAACGTCATCGGCGAGCCGATCGACGAGCGCGGGCCGGTGACGGCGGAGAAGCGCTACACCATCCACCGCGAAGCGCCGCCGTTCGAGGACCAGGCCACCGCGGTGGAGATCCTGGTCACCGGCATCAAGGTGATCGACCTGCTGGCGCCTTACCTCAAGGGCGGCAAGATCGGCCTGTTCGGCGGCGCCGGGGTGGGTAAGACCGTGACCATCCAGGAGCTGATCAACAACATCGCCAAGGGCCACGGCGGCGTGTCGGTGTTCGCCGGCGTCGGCGAGCGCACGCGCGAGGGCAACGACCTCTACCACGAGATGATCGACGCC
The DNA here is from genome assembly GCA_964243365.1 of uncultured Roseomonas sp. Taxonomy (GTDB): domain Bacteria; phylum Pseudomonadota; class Alphaproteobacteria; order Acetobacterales; family Acetobacteraceae; genus Roseomonas. The sequence continues at coordinate 88,900 of CAXTEL010000006.1, forward strand.
GGCGTCATCAAGCTCGGCGAGAACGGCTCCACCGAGGGCTCCAAGGTGGCGCTGGTGTACGGCCAGATGAACGAGCCGCCGGGAGCGCGCTCGCGCGTGGCGCTATCGGGCCTGTCGATGGCGGAGTACTTCCGCGACGAGCAGGGCCAGGACGTGCTGTTCTTCATCGACAACATCTTCCGCTTCACCCAGGCCGGCGCCGAGGTGTCGGCGCTGCTGGGCCGCATCCCATCGGCGGTGGGCTACCAGCCCACCCTGGCCACCGACATGGGCGCGCTGCAAGAGCGCATCACCTCGACCAAGAAGGGCTCGATTACCTCGGTGCAGGCGATCTACGTTCCTGCCGACGACCTGACCGACCCGGCGCCGGCGACGTCCTTCGCCCACCTCGACGCCACCACCACGCTCAACCGCTCGATCGCCGAGCTGGGCATCTTCCCGGCGGTGGACCCGCTGGATTCCACCTCGCGCGGCCTCGACCCGCGCGTGGTGGGCGAGGAGCACTATCGCGTGGCCCGCGAGGTGCAGCGGGTGCTGCAGACCTACAAGTCGTTGCAGGACATCATCGCCATCCTGGGGATGGACGAGCTGTCGGAGGAGGACAAGTTGGTGGTGGCCCGCGCCCGCAAGATCCAGCGCTTCCTGAGCCAGCCGTTCCACGTGGCGGAGGTGTTCACCGGCACGCCGGGCGTGTTCGTGAAACTGGAGGACACGATCCGGTCCTTCGCGGGCATCGTTGCCGGCGAGTACGACCACCTGCCGGAGGCGGCGTTCTACATGGTGGGCACCATCGAGGAGGCCGTGAAGAAGGCCGACACGCTGAAGCAGCCGGCCTGAGCGGGGCACGGGGGGAAGCGCCGTGGAGACCTTCGACCTGGAGCTGGTGAGCCCCGAGCGGCTGCTGTTGTCGCGCCCCGTG
>CAXTEL010000007.1:0-84419 GCA_964243365.1 uncultured Roseomonas sp.
AGCGCCATCGACGCGGAGGGGCTGTTCCGGGCGCCGGACGGGTCGTGGTGGATCGGCGAGGAGAACGCGCCCTCGATCGTGCACGCGGCCCCGGACGGGCGGGTGCTGCGGCGCTACGTGCCGGCGGGCGGCACAGCAGCGGAGCTGGCGGGCGCGGCCTACGAGGTGGTGGAAGGGCTGCCGGCGATCCTGGCGCGGCGGCAATCCAACCGCGGCATCGAGAGCCTGACCGGCAGCCCGGACGGCACGGCGCTGTACGCGATGGTGCAGAACCCGCTGGCCAACCCGGACGCGGCGGCGTTCCGGGCCGCGCGCAACACGCGGCTGCTGCGCTTCGACCCGGCGGCCGGGCGGGCCACCGGGGAATGGGTGTACCAGTTGGACGACCCGCGCTCCTTCCGGCTGGACCCGTCGGGGAACCAGGCGGACCCGCGGGTGAGCGAGATGCTGTGGCTGGGCCCCGAGCGGCTGCTGGTGCTGGAGCGGACGGAGCGGACGACCAAGCTGTACGCGGTGCGGCTGGGGGACGGGGCGACGGACATCCTGGGCGGGCGCTGGGACGACCCGGGGACGCGGCCGACGCTGGAGCAGAGCCGCGACCTGTCCGGCACGGGCGTGGTGCCGCTGGGCAAGCGGCTGGTGTTCGACTCCGCCGACCACCCGGAGGTGCCGGCGAAGGTGGAGGGGCTGGCGCTGCTGCCGGACGGGACGCTGCTGTTGGTCAACGACGACGATTTCGGGATCGGCGGCGAGCGGACGCGGATCGTGCTGGTGCGCGGGCTGGCGCTGGGGGAGTGAGGCGTCGCGCCGCTCAGGCGGCGGGGCGGCGCGCCCGCTCGGACTCCGTCCTGAGCTGGCCGCAGGCGGCGAGGATGTCGCGGCCGCGGGGGCGGCGGATCGGGCTGGCGTAGCCGGCCTCGCCGAGGATGTCGGCGAAGCGGCGGATCACCTCGGGGTGGGAGGTGCGGTACGCGCTGCCCGGCCAGGGGTTGAAGGGGATCAGGTTCACCTTGGCCGGCAGGCCGCGGAGGAGGCGGACCAGCTCGCGCGCCTCGGCCTCGGTGTCGTTGACGCCGTCGAGCATGACGTACTCGAAGGTGATGCGGCGGGCGTTGGAGGCGTTGGGATAGCGGCGGCAGGCGGCCATCAGCTCGGCGATGGGGTATTTGCGGTTGAGCGGCACGATCTCGTCGCGCAGCTCGTCGGTGACGGCGTGCAGGCTGACGGCGAGGCCGACGTTCAGCTCGCGCCCGCAGCGGTCCATCATCGGCACGACGCCGGAGGTGGACAGGGTGATGCGGCGGCGGGACAGGCCGATGCCCTCGTTGTCCATGACGATGGTCAGGGCGCGGGCGACGTTCTCGTAGTTGTAGAGCGGCTCGCCCATGCCCATCACGACGATGTTGGACAGGTGGCGCGGGGTGCCGTCCTTGGGCGAGGGCCATTCGGCGTAGGTGTCGCGCGCCGCCATGAACTGGCCGACGATCTCGGCCGCGCCGAGGTTGCGCACCAGCTTCTGGGTGCCGGTGTGGCAGAAGCGGCAGGACAGGGTGCAGCCGACCTGGGTGGAGATGCAGACGGCGCCGCGGTCCTCCTGGGCGTCGGGGATGTAGACGGTCTCGACCTGCTGCGCGTCGCGGAAGCGCAGCAGCCACTTGCGGGTGCCGTCCTGGCTGAGCTGCTCGGTCGCCACCTCGGGGCGGCCGACGACGAAGTGCTCCGCCAGCTTCGCCTGCAAGGGCTTGGCGACGGTGTTCATGCGGGCGAAGTCGCGCTCGCCCTGGTGGTAGATCCAGTGCCAGAGCTGGCGGGCGCGGAACGGCTTCTCGCCGAGGGTGGCCATCTCCGCCTCCAGCTCGGGGCGGGACAGGCCCACCAGGTCGCGGCGTCCGTCGGGCAGGGTGGCGGGGGGCGGCGCGAACAGGGCGGACTTGGCCAGGATGCGCGCCGCCTCGTCGGGCGCGAGTTCCGCGGCGGCCGCGAGGTCGCTCATCGCCGGGCCGGGCAGTCGCGCGAGATGGCCTCGTAGGCGCCGCCGAAGCCGCCCAGCGAGAAGGTGTCGGTGGTGCGGCCTCCCCTGCCCTGCGGACCCGGCCCCTTGAGCACCAAGTCTCGGCCGTTGCGGAACGCCGCCACCGCGGCCGGGCCGTTCTGGGCGAAGGCGTTGTTGCCGGCGCCGTAGAAGCTGAGCTCGTTGGCGCCGACGCTGCCCGCCACCTCGGCCTGGCCGCGGGCGGGGTCGCGCGGGAAGGCGTAGCCCAGGGTGGCCGCCACCTGGTCGCGGCCCTGGGGGCGGTGGGTCACGGTGAGCATGACGTTCTGGCGCGCACCCCCGCCCTCGGACTTCGCGGCGCGGGTGAAAGCGTAGCAGACCTTCTGGCCGCCTTCCTGGTAGGTCGCGGCCGTCCAGTTCCCGAAGGCGCCGAGCCGCTGCGGGCCCTGCCCGACCGCGGGCGCGGGACGCGCGGTCTGGGCCGTCGCGGCCACCGGCAGCAGGGCGGCGAGGACGAGGAGCAGTTTCGGGATCGGCATGGGGCACCAGATAGGCTGCCGGACGGCTCGGCTTCAACCTTCCCCGCCGCTTTCCGGCGCCCCGGCTGGTGCGTCGCGCGCGCGGCCCTTATGCAGCCGTGCCATGCAGGACTCCCGCGACCGCCAGCTGGCCGCCCAGTACGACAGTTATCCCTACCCCGCCCGCGACCCGGCCGAGGAGGAACGCCGGCTGATCGTGGGCAGCCCGTCGCACCTGCGGGAGGTGGACCACTGGGTGTTCGGGGCGCGGCGGCCGGCGTCGGCGCCGCTGCGGGCGCTGGTGGCGGGGGGCGGCACGGGCGACGGGACGATCATGCTGGCGCAGCAGATGGCCAGCGCGGGGCGGCCGGGCGAGGTGGTGTGGCTCGACCGCTCGGCGGCGGCGCGGCGGGTGGCCGAGGCGCGGGCGAAGGCTCGGGGCTTGGGCAGCATCCGCTTCGTGGAGGGCTCGATCCTCGACCTGCCCGACGCGGCGCCGGGATCGTTCGACTACGTCGACTGCTGCGGCGTGCTGCACCACCTGCCCGACCCGCTCGCCGGGCTGCGCGCCCTGGCGGGGTGCCTGGCGCCGGGGGGCGGGATTGGGCTGATGGTGTACGCGCCGCACGGGCGGACGGGCGTGTACATGCTGCAGGACGCGCTGCGGCTGCTGGCCCCCGCGGAGGAAGCGCCGCCCGCGCGGCTGGACGCGGCGCGGCGGCTGTGGCGGCACCTGCCCGAGACCGCCTGGATGCGGCGCAATCCGTGGATCACCGACCACCTGGAAGGCGGCGATGCCGGGCTGTACGACCTGCTGCTCAACCCGCGCGACGTGGCCTTCACCGTCCCGGCCCTGGCGCGGCTGATCGCGGATGCGGGGCTGCACCTGCGCTGCCTGGTGGAGCCGGTGCGCTACGACCCCGATCGTTACCTGCCCGATCCGCGGCTGCGCGAGCGCGCGGCCCGTCTGGACCCGGTGGGGCGCGCGGCGCTGGCCGAGGCGATGTGCGGCAACATGGGCGTCCACATCGCCTACTGCACGCGCGACCCGGCGCCGCTGCCGGGCTGGGGCGACCCGGACGCCGTGCCGGTGCTGCGCGAGCTGGACGGCCCGGCCGTGGCCAAGGGCCTGCCGCGCGACGGCAGCCTGGCGGTGACCTTCGACGGGCTGCGGGTGCAGGTGGCCCTGCCGCGCGCGGCGGCGGCCATCCTGTCGCGGGTGGACGGGCGCCGCTCGCTGGGTGCCATCGCCGACGAGCTGGCGGCGAACGGGATGAGCCGCGAGCAGGTCGGCCGGGACGTAGCGGCGCTGCGGGACGCGATGGAGCCGATGAACCGGCTGCTGCTCGCGGCGCCGAGGTGATCCGGTTGCGGGGAGGCGAGCGCCGGGCCGGCTGACCCGATCGCGGTTGCTGACATTCGAACGCTCGTTTCGACCGATTGCCGATGGCGAGTTCCACCGCGTCGCCGGCCGCAGGGATCGCCCAGCGTTCGCGGGCGGCGGTTTCGGGGCTGCCCGCGGTGACGCCGCCGGCGTTGCCGGTCGGCGGCGCGCTCGATGTCCCGCTCAGATGCCTTGGCCGCCGGACACCTCGATCCGCTGCGCGTTGACCCAGCGATTGTTCTCCGACAGCAGGCTCGCGATCATCGGCCCGATGTCGTCCGGCAGGCCTGCCCGGCCGAGGGCAGTCATGTTCGCGAACATCTCGTTGATGTCCGGATTGTCGCGGACGCCACCGCCGCCGAAGTCGGTCTCGATCGCGCCCGGCGCCACCGTGTTGACCGCGATACCGCGCCCACCCAGCTCCTTGGCCATGTAGCGGGTGAGCACCTCGATCGCGCCCTTCACGCACGCGTAGGCGGCGTAGCCGGGAAAGGATGTCCGGGTCAGGCCGGAGGACAGGTTCACGATGCGGCCGCCGTCCGCGAGCAGCGGCAGCAGCGTCTGGGTCAGGAAGTAGACCCCCTTGAAGTGGACGTCGACCAAGTCGTCGAACTGCGCCTCGGTCGTTTGGTCGATCGTGGCGTAGATGCCGTGGCCGGCGTTGTTCACGAGGTGATCGAACGTTTCGCGCTGCCAGGTCTCGCGCAGCACGGTCCGCAACTGGTCGGCGAACGGGGCGAAGCCGGCGATGTTGCCGGTGTCGAGCTGGAGGGCGGCCGCCTTGCGGCCCATGGCCGCGATCTCGGCGACGGCGGCCTGCGCGTCCTCGCCCCGGCTCCGGTAGGTGACGACGACGTCGCCGCCGTGACGGGCGATGCTGAGCGCGGTGTTGCGGCCGAGCCCGCGGCTGGCACCGGTGACGAGAGCGATCTTGTTCATGGTCCGATTTCCGTGGCGTGACCTCTCCGATGTTGGGCGCGCCGATCGCCCCTCCTTGCCGGAACCTCGACGTTCCTTGCCCAATCCTACCGAGCCAGCGTGGAGCGACGCGCGGCGGCCGGCTAGAATGGCGTCATGACGAACGACTTGCTCAACGTCGTCCGCCGCCACGCCGAGGCCCATGCCGACCCGGCAGGTTTCGCGCAGACCCCGATCCCGGGCCTCGCAACGGTCCGTGCGACGTCGCCCAGTGGCTTGGTTCACGCGATTTCCCGACCGCTCGTCTGCCTCGTTCTGCAAGGGGGCAAGCAGGTCGCGATGGGCGCCCAGGCCTTCGCGTTCGCCGCCGGCGACTCGTTGCTGATCACGGCGGACGTGCCCACCGTGAGCCAGATCACGCGCGCGAGCGTCGCCGCGCCCTATCTCTCGCTCGTCCTGGAGCTGGACCCGGCCGTCATCGCGGATCTCGCGGTGCGGATGAAGGCCGAGCTGGCCGCCGATGGCGCGCCGGTGCGGGTCGAGCCGACCGATGCCGAGGTCGCCGACGCGGCGCTGCGGCTGATGCGGCTGCTCGACCGCCCGGAAGTGGAGCCGGTGCTGCACGCGCTCCGGGCGCGCGAGCTGCACTACTGGCTCCTGGCCGGGCGCCACGGGGCGGCGATACGCCGCTTCGGCTGGCCGGAGGGCCACGCGGGGCGCGTGGCGCGCGCGGTCGCGGTGCTCCGGGCCGAGTTCGCGCGGCCGTTGCCGGTCGAGCGCTTGGCGGCCGTGGCCGGGATGAGCCCGTCCTCATTCCACCGGCACTTCCGCGCCGTGACCTCCCTCCCGCCGCTGCAGTTCCAGAAGCAGTTGCGCTTGATCGAGGCGCGGCGGCTGATGGTGTCGGAGGGCGCGTCCGCGAGCCGGGCGGCGTTCTCGGTCGGCTACGAGAGCGTGCCACAGTTCACCCGGGAATATGGCCGGATGTTCGGCCTGCCGCCGGTTCGGGATGCGGAAACGGCGAGAGGCGACGCCCGGGCGGCGGCCTGAGCCGCCGGTGCGGGGCGTGGACTCGTCGCACCCGAGCTGACCCGCGAGCTAGTCCGGCCCGGGTGGCCCCTCAGCCCACCCTGACCCGGACCCGGTGCCAAGCGGCGTTGAGGTAGCCCTTCCAGTTCCAGGTGTCGTCCGGCGAGGACGGCTGCGTCTGCCCGGCGCTGTCCCAGGCGCGCACCGCCAGCTCGTGCTCCCCCGCCCGCAGCTCCACCTCGGCCCGCCAGAAGGTCCAGCTCCAGGGCGCCGACTCGTCGTGCTCCAGCCCGGCCTGCCGCCAGCTCCGGCCGCCGTCGGCCGACACGTCCACCCGCGCGATCCCCCGCCCGCTCGCCGCGGCCCAGCCGCGCAGGGCGGTCGGGCCGGGCTCCAGCGCGGCGAAGGGCGCCGGCTCGCAGATCGCCGAGTTCACCGGCATCTCGTAGATGGTCATGCCCTCCCCCCAGTCCGCCGTTTCCCGGCGGACGTCGGGCGGGAACAGCTTGTAGTCGCGCGCCTGCGGGTGGGCGTCGCTGGGGCGGTCCTGCACGGTGACGACGGCCAGCCACTTCGGGCTGCGCGCGCCGGCGTAGCCCGGCACCACGGCGCGCAGCGGGAAGCCGTGCTCGGGCGCCAGGTCCTCGCCGTTCATGCCCCAGGCCAGCAGCACCTCGGGCGACAACGCCTTGCCCATCGGGATGGAAGCGCCGTAGCGGAACCGCTCGCCGTCCGCCTCGCACGCGTCGAGGGCGGCGAAGGCGACGTGCAGCGCGACGTCGTCGGCCGCGCCGGCCGCGCGCAGCACGTCGGCCAGCGCGACGCCGGTCCACTCGGCGTTGCCGATCGCCCCCGCCGCCCAGGGGTCGCCGGCCACGGGGGCGACCTGGAGCATGTCGCCGCGGCGGTTGCCGGCGCACTGCAGCGTCGCCGTCACCCTGCGCTGCGGGAAGTCGCGGCGCAGATCGCGCACGGAAAGGTTGAGCGGCCTCGGCACGCGGCCGTCCACGCGCAGCCGGTGCGCGCCCCCGTCCAGCGTCGGGACGTCGCCGTGGCTGCGGACGTAGAAGTCGCGCCGCGCCGTGAGGAGGGAGGCGCGCAACCGGGGGAGCGGCGGCTCGGCATTGTAAGGGTCGGCGGAACGGACGATCAGGTCCGGCGCGTGGTGGGTCGGGTCGGGCACGGCGGCTCTCCTGGTTTCGTTCCCGAACGCGCCGGCCGGCCGCGGGATGGCGGGGCACGTGACGATACGGGGCGTTCCCCGTCGATGCTCCGGTCGTCCGGAAGCCCGTGGTTCGTGGCCGCGCGAGCCGGGAGGGCCGTCCGATCGCGCGCCGCCGGCCCGCCGGCTCGTGCCGCGCGCCATCGAACCGGGACGTCGCCGCGTCGGGTGCCGCCTCGCGGTCCGGGGCCCGGAAGTGCTATGTTCCCCCGATGTTTCGCGCCGCCACGTCAGACGCGCCGGCCGCCCGCCGCACCGCCGGGGCGCGCTCAACCCGCGGCACGCGCTGGCTGCGCCGGCTCCTCCTGCTCACGGTCTGGGGCTCGCTGGGCGCGGCGGTGGGACTGCTGGCGCTGGCCTGGGACCTGCCGCGGCCCGAGCAGGCGCTGGCCGCCACGCGCCGGCCCGCCCTGACGCTGGAAGCCGCCAACGGGCAGCTGATCTCCACCACCGGCGACCTGTACGGGGATTCGCTGCGCTTGCGCGACATGCCCCGGCACCTGCCCGCGGCGCTGCTGGCCATCGAGGATCGTCGCTTCGAGACGCACGGCGGGCTGGACCCGATCGGGCTGGCCCGCGCGGCGTGGGCGAACCTCAGGGCCGGGCGGGTGGTGCAGGGCGGCTCCACCCTGACGCAGCAGCTCGCCAAGAACCTGTTCCTGTCGCCAGACCGCTCCTTCCGGCGCAAAGCGCAGGAGGTGCTGGTGGCGCTGTGGCTGGAGCGGCGGTTCTCCAAGGCGGAGCTGCTGGAAATCTACCTCAACCGCGTCTACCTCGGCGGCGGCGCCTACGGGGTGGACGCGGCGTCGCGGCTGTTCTTCGGCGTTTCCGCCCGGCAGGTCACGGTGTGGCAGGCGGCGCTGCTCGCGGGCCTGCCCAAGGCGCCGTCGCGGCTCAATCCGCGCTCCAACCCGGAAGGTGCCGCGGCCCGGGCGCGCGACGTGCTGCGGGCGATGAGCGAGACCGGCGCCATCACCGAAGCGCAGGCGCAGCGCGAGGGTGAGCGCATCGCCTTGCCGGCGCGGCCGTCGCGCGGCTCGGGCTGGTTCTCCGACTGGGCGGCGGAGGACCTAGCGGAGCGCTTCCCCGGCGCCGCCGACCTCGTGCTGCGAACCACGCTGGACGTCCGGATCCAGTCGGTCGCGGAGAACCGGCTGGCGGCGCTGCTGGCCGGCCCGGGCGCGGCCGCGGGGGTCGGCGAGGGCGCGGTCCTGGTGATGGAGGCGGCCACCGGCGCGGTGCGCGCCATGGTGGGCGGGGTGGACTACCGCGCCAGCCAGTTCAACCGCGCCGTGGCCGCGCGCAGGCAGCCCGGCTCGGCCTTCAAGCCCTTCGTGGCGCTCGCGGCGATCGAGAACGGGATGGATCCGTCGGACACGGTGTCGGACGAGCCGCTGACGCTGGGCGGCTGGTCGCCCGGCAACGGCGCCTGGCGGAGCCGGGGCGCGGTCACGCTGGAGGACATGCTCGCGCACAGCGTCAACACGGCGGCGGTGCGGGTGCTGATCCGCGGCGGCGGGGCGCGCGGGGTGGCCGCGGTCGCGCGCCGCCTGGGCCTGGCCGGCCCCTTTCCGGGCGACGCCACCCTGGCGCTGGGGACGGGGCAGGCGACGCTGCTGGAGCTGGTGGGCGCCTACGCCGCGTTCAGCAACGGCGGGCTGCTGGTGGAGCCCTTCGGGCTGGCCGCGGCGCGCGCGGGCGGCGCGCTGCGTCCCCTGCCCCAGCGGCCGCCGACGCGCGCGATGGAACCGGCGCACGCGGCGGCGATCCGCCGCGCGCTGGAGGCCGCGGTGAGCCGCGGCACGGGCCGGGCGGCGGCGGTGCCGGGGCGCGCGGCGGGCGGCAAGACCGGCACCACGCAGGATTTCCGCGACGCCTGGTTCATCGGCTTCAGCGGCCGCCACGTCGTGGGGGTGTGGCTGGGCAACGACGACGCATCTTCCATGGACGACGTGCGCGGCGGCACCCTGCCCGCCCGCCTGTTCCACGATATCCTGGAGGCGCTGCCACGATGACGTCCGGCGACGAGGCGATCGCGGGGCTGGTGGGTTTGGCCCGGCACGCGGCCAACAACCACGCGATGGTGCTGCTGCTGAACCTGGAGGCCGCCGTGGCCGGGATGGCGCCGGGTAGCCGGGAAGCGCGGCAGGCGTCGCGCGCCCTGGAAGCGGCGCGCGCCTACGACGCGCTCACCCGCGCCCTGTTCGGCCTGTGGCGCGAGGAGCGGACGGCGCGGCCGCGCGCGGAGGACTACCTGGCCGAGATGCTGCCGCTGCTGTCGCTGGCCGCCGAGCGACGGCTGCTGCTGGAGGCGCCAGAGCCGGGAAGCGTGCTGGAGATCCGTCGCCCGACGCTCGATCTGGCGCTGGTGCGCCTCGCGGCCGGCATGCCGCGCGATGCCGTGGCGACGCTGCGCCTGCGCGGTGCCGTGCTGGAAGCGGAATGGCGGGTCGAGGGGGATCTCGGCGCGGTGCTGGTCGCGGCGGGGGTCGGGATTGAGCCCCCCGGGGACGGATCGGCGCTGCGCCTGCCTCAGGAGGCGACGGCGCGCTCGTAGGCGAGCGCGGCCGCCGTGAGGTCCTCCCCCGCCCAGCCGACCGACTTGAACACCGTGATCTCGTCGTCGCGGGTCCGCCCCGGGCGGGTGCCGCGGCACAGCTCGCCCAGCTCGGCCGCGATGTCCGCCCCCGTGATCGCCCCTTCCGCGATGGCCCGGATCACGTCGCCAGCCTCGGCGAGCGCGCCGGCGCGGGTGTCCACCACGAGCCGGGCGCGGGCGAGCAGCGCGCCGTCGCACTCCCGCATGTCGGGCCGGAAGGCGCCCACCAAGTCCACGTGGGTTCCGGGGCGGACGGCCTCGCCGCGCAGCAGCGGCCCGGTCGAGAGCGTGGCCGCGGCGACGATGTCGGCGTCGCGCGGCTCGGCGGAAGCGACGGCGCGCGCCGGGTGTCCCCGCGAGACGAGGTCGCGCGCCAAGCGCGCGGCGTGGTCCGGGTCGCGCGACCAGATCGCCACGTCGTCGATCGGGAACGCGGCGCGGTAGCACCGCGCCAGGGCGGACGCCACGCGCCCGCTGCCCAGGATCAGCAAGCGCCGGCTGTCCGGCCGCGCCAAGTGGCGGGCCGCCAGCACGCTGGTCGCCGCCGTGCGCCGGTCCGTGAGCTCGCCGCCGTCGAGCATCGCGAGGGGCGCACCGGTGCGCTCGTCGGAAAGGAGGAAGCCGGCGTGCACCGCCGGCAGCCCCCTAGCCTCGTTTCCCGGAACGACGTGCACGATCTTGACCCCGGTGTAGCGGGATGCCTGCCAGGCGGGCATCAAGAGGAGGCAGCCCGCGGCTTCGCCGGAACGGGCCAGGGCGTGCCGGTGCCGGACCGGCGCCTCGCAGCCGTCCCGGAAGACGTCCGCCATGGCCGCCACCAAGTCGGGCCATGGGAGGAGGGCGGCGACGCTGGGCCGGTCCATGAAGCGCATGCGGTCCTCCGGTTTGCTGCGGCCGGGAGCCTCGCCGGCTCCGGGGCGGGTCTGGCATAACGCTTGCTCGATACGGCCCGGTGCGCAGTCGCAGCATGGATGGCGTCTTTGCGCGGGTTAGCGGAGAAGGTAACGGAGTGATCGAGGCGTCCGTACATCGCGAACCGCGCTGCTCCGGCCCTCGACCCTGGCGCAGAACGCTCGCCGGGGACACAGGATTTGGTCGGGAGACATCGTTCATGCAGCCTGTTCGGCTCGCCGTTCTCAGTACCCTCGGCGCCATCGCGTTGCTGGGCTCCTCACCCGCGTCGGCCCAGTCGCAACCGGCCGCGGGCGCGGCGGCGACGCTCGACGGGGTGCGCGCGCGGGGCAGCCTGATCTGCGGCGTCAACACCGGCATCGCGGGCTTCGCGCAGCCCGACAGCCAGGGTGTCTGGCGCGGCTTCGACGTGGATTTCTGCCGCGCCGTGTCGTCCGCCGTCTTCGGTGATCCCGGCAAGGTCCGCTACGTCCCCACCACGGCGCAGAGCCGCTTCACGGCGCTGCAGTCCGGCGAGATCGACCTGCTCGCGCGCAACACCACCTGGACCATGTCGCGCGACACCAGCCTGGGCCTCGAGTTTGGCGTCATCAACTTCTTCGACGGCCAGGGCTTCATGGTGAAGACCTCCACGGGCGTGAAGGCCGCCCGCGAGCTGGACGGGGCGACCATCTGCGTGCAGCCCGGCACCACCACCGAGCAGAACCTGACGGACTGGGCGCGGGCCAACAACGTTCGCTTCACCCCGGTGGTGATCGAGCGGCTGGAGGAGCTGGTGGGCGCCTACGTGGCCGGCCGCTGCGACGCCTATACCACGGACGTCTCGGGACTCGCCGCGACGCGCTCCGTGCAGCCGCAGCCCAACGACCACCTCATCCTTCCCGACGTCATCAGCAAGGAGCCGCTCGGCCCGGCCGTGCGCCAGGGCGACCAGCGCTTCGCCGACATCGTGCACTGGGTGCACTACGCCATGCTGACCGCCGAGGAACTGGGCGTCACCAGCGCCAACGTGGACCAGATGGCGAGCGACCCCCGCCCCGACGTGCAGCGCCTGATCGGCCGCAGCGGCGACCTCGGCCAGATGGTCACGCTGCAGCCCAACTGGGCGGCGAACGTGATCAAGCAGGTCGGCAACTACGAGGAGGTGTTCGCGCGCAACCTCACGCCCATCGGCATCCAGCGGGGACCCAACGCCCTGTGGACCAAGGGCGGCCTGCAGTACGCGCCGCCGCTGCGGTGATCGAGGGGCGCGGGCCGGGGTGACCCGGCCCGCGCCGCATTCCGGGTCCGGCGCGCGTGCGACCCGGGCCAGAGCAGGAAGAGCCAGAGATGTCGCAGACCACGATCGATCCGCGCCTGCTGCGGAAGCCGCCGAGGAAACCGTTGCGGCTGAGCTGGAGCGACGAGCGGACTCGGGCGATCGTCTGGCAGGTCCTGGTCATGGGCGCTGTGGTGGCGCTGTTCTGGTGGCTGGCCCGCAACACCGCCCACAACCTCGAGGTGCGGCGCATCGCCACCGGCTTCGGTTTCCTCGGGCGGGAAGCGGGGCTGCCGATCGGCGAGCACCTCATCGAGTACACGCCGGCCAGCAACTACCTGCGCGCGCTGACGGTGGGCGCGCTCAACACCCTCAAGGTCGCCGTGGTGGGCGTCCTGCTGGCGACGGTCCTGGGCACCCTCGTGGGCATCGCGCGCCTGTCCAGGAACTGGCTGCTGTCTAGGATCGCCGCCGTCTACGTGGAGGTCGTGCGCGACCTGCCGCTGCTGCTGCAGCTGCTGTTCTGGTATACGATCCTGCAGAGCCTGCCGGGGCCGCGGCAGTCGTTCAACCCGGTGGGCGCGGTGTTCCTGTCCAACCGCGGCCTCAAGCTGCCGTGGATCGAGTGGCAGGCCGCGCACAGCTACGCGCTGCTGGCCTTCGTGCTGGGCGTCGTCGGCACTTGGTTCTACGGCCGCGTCGCGCGGCGCAGGCAGATGCGCGACGGGCAGCCGCGTCCGCTCTGGCCCGCGGCGCTGGGGTTCCTGGTCGCGCTGCCCGTGCTGGTCTGGTGGCTGGCCGGCGCGCCCTGGACCGTGGACCGGCCGGCGCTGCGCGGCTTCAACTTCCAGGGCGGCGCGAGCATCAGCCCGGAATACTTCGCGCTGCTGGTGGGGCTGGTCACGTACACGGCGGCGTTCATCGCCGAGATCGTGCGCGCCGGCATCCTGTCGGTGTCCCAGGGCCAGTGGGAGGCGGCGCAGGCGCTGGGGCTGCGGCCCAGGGTGGTGCTGCGCCGGATCGTGCTGCCGCAGGCGCTGCGGGTGATCATCCCGCCGATGACCAGCCAGTACCTGAACCTGACCAAGAACTCCTCGCTGGCCGTGGCCATCGGCTACCAGGACATCGTGAGCATCGCCAACACGACGCTGAACCAGACCGGCCAGGCGATCGAGGGCATCGCCATCATCATGCTAGTCTACCTGAGCATCAGCCTGAGCATCAGCTTCTTCATGAACTGGTACAACACGCGCATCGCGCTGGTCGAGCGCTGAGAAACGGAGGGACCGCCGTGAGCGACATCACCCTCAACACCGCGGCGGCCGCCGTTCCCGAGGCCGCACCGCGGCAGCCGCCCGTGCTCGTCGCGGGTCCGGTGGCCTGGGTCCGGGCGAACCTGTTCTCCTCGTGGATCAACACGGCGGTGACGCTGCTGCTGGCCTACCTCGTCGTCCGCTGGACGCTGGGCTTGGTGGACTGGGCCTTCGTCAACGCGATCTGGAGCGTGCCCAACAACCAGACCCAGGCCTGCCGCGACCTCAAGGGCGTGGGCGCGTGCTGGGCCGTGGTGACGGAGAAGCACCGCTTCATCCTGTTCGGCACCTACCCCTACGAGGAGCACTGGCGGCCGGCGGTCGTGTGCCTGCTGTTCGTCGGCCTCTACGTCGTTTCCGCCATGCGCCGCTTCTGGCGGTGGGAACTGGCGCTGGTCTGGGTCGGGGTTTTGACCGCCATCGGCGTGCTGATGTGGGGCGGGGTGCTGGGCCTGAGCTTCGTGCCGCAGGAGCGCTGGGGCGGGCTGCCGATCACGCTCATCCTGAGCACCTTCGGGCTGGCCTTCGCGTTTCCGCTGGCCATCATGGTGGCGCTCGGGCGCCGCTCGAAGATGCCGGCGATCCGTCTGCTGTGCGTGGTGTACGTCGAGTTGATCCGCGGCGTGCCGCTGATCAGCTTGCTGTTCATGGCCAGCGTGATGTTCCCCCTCTTCCTCCCCGAGGGCATGAACATCGACAAGCTGCTGCGGGCCCAGGTCGCCATCATCCTGTTCGCTGGCGCCTACCTCGCCGAGGTGGTGCGCGGCGGGCTGCAGGCCCTGTCGCGGGGGCAGTACGAGGCGGCGGACGCGCTGGGCCTGCGCTACTGGCACAAGACTGCCTTCATCGTGCTGCCGCAGGCGCTGCGCCTGGTGATCCCGCCGCTGGTGAACACCTTCATCGGCTTCTTCAAGGATACCTCGCTGGTCCTCATCATCGGCATCTTCGACCTGCTGACCGCCGGCAAGACCGCGGTGGTCGAGCCGGCCTGGCAGGGGTTCGGCGTCGAGGTCTACGTCACCGTGGGCCTGATCTACTTCGTCTTCTGCTTCGCGATGTCGAGGTACAGCCAGAACCTCGAGGCCGAACTCAACCGCCACCGCCGGCGCTAGAAGCCGCATTCCGGAGGACCCGACCATGAGCGTCGCGCTCGACGAGGACGTCCACGTCGCATCCGCCATCAGGGTGGACGCGCCCCCCGCCATCCTGCTCGAGGACGTCAACAAGTGGTACGGCAGCATGCACGTGCTGCGCGACGTCAACCTCGCGGTCGCGACCGGCGAGCGGGTAGTGGTGTGCGGCCCGTCGGGCTCGGGCAAGTCCACCATGATCCGCTGCATCAACCGGCTGGAGCAGCACCAGCAGGGTCGGATCTTGGTGGACGGCATGG
This sequence comes from uncultured Roseomonas sp., assembly GCA_964243365.1. Lineage (GTDB taxonomy): Bacteria > Pseudomonadota > Alphaproteobacteria > Acetobacterales > Acetobacteraceae > Roseomonas. The sequence continues at coordinate 14,537 of CAXTEL010000007.1, forward strand.
AACTGGGGGACGACCTGCGTTCGCTGGACGCCATCCGGCGCGAGGTCGGCATGGTGTTCCAGAGCTTCAACCTGTTCCCGCACCTGACGGTGCTGGAGAACTGCACCCTCGCCCCGATCTGGGTGCGGCGCACGCCCAAGGCGGAGGCGGAGGAGCAGGCCATGGAGTACCTGCGCCGGGTGAAGATCCCCGAGCAGGCGGGCAAGTACCCCGGCCAGCTATCGGGGGGGCAGCAGCAACGCGTGGCGATCGCGCGCGCGCTGTGCATGAAGCCCAAGATCATGCTGTTCGACGAGCCGACCTCGGCCCTGGACCCGGAGATGATCAAGGAGGTCCTGGACACCATGATCGGCTTGGCCGAGACCGGCATGACCATGATCTGCGTCACCCACGAAATGGGCTTCGCACGCACGGTGGCCGACCGGGTGGTGTTCATGGACCGCGGCGAGGTGGTGGAGTCGGGCAAGCCGGACGAGTTGTTCAACGCCCCCCGCACCGACCGCCTGAGGATGTTCCTGTCGCAGATCCTGCGGGGGCACTGAGGCGGCTGGGGGACCTTGCGGCCGCGGGGCCCCCGGCCCTATCCCTGCCGCTTCAACTCATGCGGCTGGCCAAGTGACACACGAAGCGTCCGACGGCACCGAGCCCCTCCTGAGCCGCGCGCTCCTGCTCGGGGTTCTGGGGGTCGTGTACGGGGACATAGGTACCAGCCCACTCTACGCCCTGCGCGCCTCGCTGCTGCACTTCTCGTCCGACGGGCTGGAGCGCTGGGAGATCCTGGGCATCCTGAGTCTGATCGTCTGGTCGCTCATCATCGTGGTGACCGGCAAGTACGTCCTGCTGGTGCTGCGGGCGGACAATCGCGGCGAGGGCGGCATCCTGACGCTCATGGTGCTGGCCCAGCGGGTGACGCGCACCGAACGGGGGCAGCGCGGCATCGTGCTGCTCGGCATCGCCGGCGCTTGCCTGTTCTTCGGCGACGGCATCATCACCCCGGCCATCTCCGTGCTGTCCGCGGTGGAAGGGCTGAAGGTCATCTCGCCGGCCTTCGAGAGCGCGGTGTTGCCCTTGTCCCTGGGCGTCCTGCTGGCGCTCTTCGTAGTGCAGTACAAGGGCACCGACGCGGTCGGCGCGGTGTTCGGCCCGATCACGGCCGTGTGGTTCATCGTCATCGGCGGCCTGGGCCTGCTGGAGATCGTGCGCGAGCCGCAGGTGCTGGAAGCGCTGTCGCCGCATCATGCCGTGCGCTTCTGCCTCACCTACCGGCTGACGGCCTTCGTGGCGCTCGGCTCGGTGGTGCTGGCGATCACCGGAGCCGAGGCGCTCTACGCCGACATGGGCCACTTCGGGCGGCGCCCCATCCAGCTGGTGTGGCTTTCCTTCGTCCTGCCGTCGCTGCTGCTGAACTACCTCGGCCAGGGGGCGCTGGTGCTGAGCGACCCGGACGCACTGGAGAACCCGTTCTACCTGCTGGCGCCGGAATGGTTTCGCTTGCCCATGGTGGTGCTCGCCACGGCCGCCACCATCATCGCCAGCCAGGCCATGATCACCGGGGCGTACTCGATCGCCCGCCAGTGCATACAGTTCGGGCTGCTTCCGCGCCTCGTGGTGCGGCACACCAGCGAGACCGAGGAAGGCCAGATCTACGTGCCGCAGGTGAACTTCGCCCTGCTGGCGGGCGTGGTCGTGCTCGTGCTCACGTTCCGCAACTCCGACAGCCTGGCCGCCGCCTACGGGATCGCCGTGACCGGGACCTTCCTCGCGACCTCCGCCCTCGCCGGGCTGGTGTTCCGCAGGACCTTCGGCTGGTCGCTGCCGCTGACGCTGGCGGTGTTCCTGCCGCTGCTGCTGCTCGATGCCACGTTCTTCGTGTCCAACGTGCTCAAGGTCCCCGACGGCGGCTGGGTGCCATTGGTAATGGGCGCGGTGCTGTTCGTGCTGATGCTCACGTGGCGGCAGGGAAGGATTCTGCTATTCAGCCGCTTCCGGCAGGACAGCCTGCCGCTGAAGTCCTTCCTGGCGAGGCTGCCGCAATCGCGCACGATCCGCGTCCCCGGCACCGCCGTCTTCATGACCGGGCAGGCGGACTACGTCCCCAACGCCCTCCTGCACAACCTCAAGCACAACAAGGTGCTGCACGAGCGCATCATCTTCGTCACGGTGGAGAACGACGACGTTCCCTACGCGACGGAGCGACGCAAGGTGGAGAGCCTGGCGCCCGGCATCTATCGGGCTCTCCTGCGCTACGGCTTCCTGGAAAGCCCGAACATCCCCCGCGACCTGGAAACGATGCCGGAACTTGCCTTCGAGCCCATGCAGGCGTCCTATTTCCTCGGACGGGAGACCCTGGTGCAGGCGACGGTTCCGAAGATGTCGGCCTGGCAGCAGTGGATCTTCGCCACGATGAGCCGGAACTCCCTGCCCGCCACCGAATTCTTCAGGATACCCAGCGATCGGGTCGTGGAGCTCGGGGTTCGGGTCGCGATCTAGGAGGTTGCGGGCGGGCTCCCGGCAGGCCTCGAGTTCGAGGACCGCCTCCCGGGGCAAGCTGCCGCAGACCGGCTCGCCGCCCAGCGACATTCATCCGAAGGGAAGCTGCTGATGCCTTGGATCATCCTGTCCCCGAGCGGCGGACCAGGGCTGCCCGAGGGAAGCCCCGAGTACCGCTACGAGTTCCAGCTTTCCCTCGACCAGAACGGGCATCCATCGGTGGAAGCATGGCTGGCGGATGCCGAGCCCTGGCGGGCCCGACGCTTCTGGCCGCGGGACGGTCTGATAGACGGGGACGTCCAGTACGATCCGGACCTGGGCTGGGCACTGCGCTTCTTCCGGCAGGAACGCGATGCCGCGGACGCGCCGCTGCACGCCGTCATACGGGGGAACGTTCGCCTGCGTCCCGGGGAGAACGTGACCATCGTCGAGCCGGACGGGCAGGAGAACGCCTGGCGCGTCGTCAGCATGGCGTGAGCGACGCTCCGCGGCCCGCACGGACGCTGCGCGCCGGAGCCTTCCGGCTCGACCGTGGGTTCCGGCCCGACGCCGCCGTCGGGCGGCGAGGCAGCGCACGAGTGTCGCCGGCGGGCCGGAACGCGTTTCAGCCCCCGGGAGGCCGCAGGAGGGGCGTTGCCACGATGTCGATGTGATCGGTGCCGCGCGCGGCGTGAGCGTCCATGACCTCGCAGGTCCGGGAAGCGGCGGGGAGCAGCGAGCCGTCGGGTTGGATGACCGACAGATCATAGCCCTGCGCGACGATCCAGCGAAGGTAGCTCTCGCCCTCGATCCCTGAGATGCCGCGCATCTGGGACGGGCTGAATTCGCTCACGAGTACCGGGCGATCCCTCGCCAGGAGCTCCGAGCAGCCCAGCAGCGCGTTGTACTCGGCCCCCTCCACGTCTAATTTCACGAGGTTTATCCGTCGCCCGGCCGGCACCAGCAGGTCGGCGCGCAGGCAGGGCACGATTTCCGCGTCGAGCAGCGCGCCCAACTCTCCCGCGAGGTCGGAGGTGGTGCCGTTCGAGAACGACGCGTGGAGCGAGAGCAGCCCGAGGTCCCGTCCGGCCGCCACCTGCGCGACGCGCACGTGCTCGAAGCCGTTGGCGCGCCGGCTGGCTTCCAGCAGCCGGGCGTTGCGGGGATTGGGTTCCACCGCGGTGACGTGCCCGGTGGGTCCGACGATGGAAGCGGACAGCATGGTGAAGTAGCCGATGTTGGCGCCGAGATCGAGGACGCCCATGCCGGGCAGCAGGAGCCGGCGGAACACCGCGGTGACGTCCGGCTCGTAGTCGTCGTGGCGCAGGTGGCATCCCACGGCGGCGTCGCCGGCGGACGCGAAGATCCGGAACCCCGGGAGTTCCGTCAGTTCCAGGCTGCGCATCCCGTCGGGGTCGAGGAGGCGTCGACGGGAGAATTCGAGGCTGCCGAGGTAGCTGGCCACGACGCCGCGAAGGTCCTCCCCCACCCGCATGCCGTGGCCCGCCCATTCTTCCCGCTCGGGACGACGCCCGAGCAGGAGGCGGAAGCAGTGGAAGATGTCGTCGGCGGTCGCCTTCGGGGAGAACGACCCGGCCCAGGGCGCCCTACGCCCTCCCCGGAACATCCTGGCGAGCGGCGCCGTGATCTTGCCTGGCATGGCCGGTCGGGGTCTCCTCGTTCTGGTCACGGGCAGGGCGCCGCGGGAAGCCTCGCCGCCTTCCTTTCGGGGCAGGCGGCTCGTCCGCGCAAGGGAGCACAGCATGCTGCGACGCGTCATCGCGCGGACTACGCCGTTCTGCGCATGGGTGCTGCTGTTCTCGGCGTTCCGCGTCGCGCACGCGGACATGCTGTGCGCCCGCGAGGAGGTTGCCCAGGTGGTCGCGCGGGAGATGCGGGACCGGAACCAGTATGCCCGGCTCGACCGCGCGTCCGTGCTCGAATGGGCGACCGGCGATCCCGGCACCGTTCGTTGCACGGCCCTGGCGCTGGTGGAGGCGCCCTACCCGCCGGCGCGCGTGGGAGGAGCTTCCTACCGGGAGCTGTACCGGTACACCGTCACGGTATCGAGCCGCCGCTTCACCGTGCGCTTCGCGAACTAGCGGCGGTCGGCCCCCTTCCCCGGGCGATTGGCACGCGCCGGGCGGCACTGTAGGGAGGCCGACGGTTCACCCGTCTCTCGCCGCGATCCAGCGCGCACCGAGCCGCGTAAGGCACTCATGACCTTCACGTCCTACGCGCAGAACTTCGAGGACGTCCTGTTGTGGCGCGCGCTGCGCGGGGTGGAGGCGGGTTTCTACATCGACGTCGGCGCCGCGCACCCCGACACCGACTCCGTGACGCGCGCCTTCTACGATCGCGGCTGGCGCGGCATCAACGTGGAGCCCGGCGCGGAGGACTTCCGGCGGCTCCGGGCGGCGCGCCCGCGCGACACGAACCTGCCGGTGGCAGCCGGCGCCACCGCCGGACCTGCCACCCTGTTCGCGGTGCCCGGCACCGGGCTCTCGACGCTGGACGCCGGGACGGCGCGCGCCTGCGCGGGGCTCGGCATGGAGGTCCGCGAGGTCACGGTGCCGGTGGAAACCCTGGCCGAACTGTGCCGCCGCCACGCGCCGCCGGTGATCCACTTCCTGAAGGTGGACGTGGAGGGCGCGGAACGCGCGGTGCTCGCCGGCGCCGACTTCGCCTCCCACCGCCCCTGGATCGTGCTGGTCGAGGCGACGCGGCCGATGTCCACGGAGGAGGCGCACGCGGAATGGGAGCCGATCCTGCTGGGCGCCGGTTATCGCCACGCTTGGTTCGACGGCCTGAACCGCTTCTATCTCGCGGCCGAACACCACGAGGCCCTGGCGGCGCACTTCCGGGTGCCGCCCAACGTGTTCGACGACTTTGTCCGGGTCAGCGACACCGACTGGGCCCGCCGCATCCACGAGGCGGAAGGTCGCGCGGCGGAACTGCGGGACCGGCTCGCCGAGTCGCGGGAGCAGGCGGCGGGCGTCGAGCGCTGGGCTAGGCTGGCGGAGAGCCGGGCGGTGGGCGCCTACGGCCGCCTGCTCGACGGCGCCCGCGGCGCGAGCGACGCGCGCCTCGCGGCCGCCTCGTTGGGGCACGAGGTGGCGCGGCTCGGCCCGGAACTGGACGCCGAGCGGACGCGGCTGAACGACACGCGGGCGCACCTGCGCGACGCCCTGGCACACCTGGACGACGCCCGGGCGCGACTGCTCGATGCCCGGGCCGAGCTGCTCGATGCCCGGGCCGAACTGCTCGATGCCCGAACGCGGCGCGACGAGCTGAACGCCCGCGTGTCGGGCATCTACGCCAGCACGTCCTGGCGACTGACCGGTCCCATGCGGCGCACCATGCGCTTGGCCAAGCGGTTGGCGGGGGTCGGGACCGGTGCCGCCGTCGCGGTCCTGCCCGGTCCCGCGCCGCGGGCGCCCGCGCCCGATGAGCCGGCGGCGATCGGGGCCGGCTCCGCCGTCGCGGCTCTTCCCGACCCGGTGCCGCCGGCGTACGCTCTCGACGAGATCGCCGATCCCGCCTCGGCCGCGCCGCCGGCTCCCGCCGCGATGCCCGCCCGTCGCCGGCCGTTCCGGCCCGTGCGCACGGTCCACCAATTCCATTCGGGCTCGGCGCTGCACGACGCGGTGACCAACGGGATGCTGCTGACCCGCGACCTGCTGCGAGGGCTGGGATACCGGAGCGAGATCTTCGTCGAGTTTCGCGAGCCGCTGCTGGCCGGGGAGCTGCGCCTGCTGGCCGACCTGCCCCGGCATGCCGAGCAGGTGCTGATCGTGCGGCACTCCATCGGTCACGGCGCGCTCGCGGAGCTGGCCGCCCTGCCGATGCCCAAGGTGCTGCTGTACCACAACATCACGCCGCCGGAGTTCCTCGCCGGCTCGCCGGGAATGCCCGAAGCCGCGGCCTTGGGTCGGCGGCAGCTCGCGGTCCTGCGCTCGCTCGTGTCCGCCGCGCTGGCCGACAGCGCGTACAACGCCGTCGAGCTGCGAAGCCTGGGCTTCGACCCGGTGGAGGAATGCACGCTCCTGTTCGACCTCGACGCGATGCTGGCGCGCGCCGCCTGGCCCCGCCCGACGCTGCCGGACGCGCCCTTCACCGTGCTGTTCACCGGGCGCGTCACCGCGTCCAAGGGGCAGCGCGAGCTGATCGCGGCCTTCGTGCGCTTCCGCGACGCCCTCGACGGCCCGTGCCGCCTCGTGCTGGCCGGAAAGCTGGACGACGGCAGCAGCTACCTCGGCGAGCTGCACGACCTCCTGCGCGAGCTAGACCTGACGGACCACGTGTTCCTCACCGGCCTCGTGCCCGACGAGGAGGTGCAGATGTGGTTCGCCGCGGCCGACCTGTACGTTTCGCTCAGCCTGCACGAAGGCTTCGGCGTGCCGCTGGTGGAGGCCATGGCGCAGGGCGTGCCGGTGCTCGCCTGGCCGGCCGGCGCGATCCCCTACACGCTGGGCGGCGCGGCCGAGCTGCTGGCGTCGCGCGACCCGGACGACGTGGCCGCGCATATGCTGGCCCTCGCCCGCGACCCGGCGCGGCGGCAGGCCGTCGTGCGCCGGCAGCGCGCGTCGTTGGAACACTTCCGCGCGGAGCGGCAGCTGCCGGCCCTGCTGCGCGCCCTGGCCCTGGCAGGCGCCGCGCCGCCGGAGGCTCCGGACGCGCGGACCGCCCTGGACGCCAACCTGCACGTCACCGTCGTCGGCCACGCGAGCGGCACCTACAGCCTGTCCGAGGTCAACCGCTCCGCGGTGCTCGCGCTGGACGCGGCGCTCCCTGGGCGGGTGCGGCTGGTGCCGTGGGACAGCGGGCCGGCGCCGCTGGGCGCGGTGCCGACGGTCCACCGGGCGGCGCTGGAGGCGCTGACGGCCAGGCCACCGTTCGACACCGGGCCGCAGGTGGTGGTGAGCAACCATTACCCCGTCCACCCGCCCGACCCGCCCGGCGACCTGCCGCTCGCCCTCTTCTACTGGGAGGAGTCGCTGATGCCCGCGGCCACGGTCGCGGCGCTGGAGCGCGGCTTCCGCGGCGTGCTCGCCCCGTCACGCTTCGTGGCGAAGGCGCTGGTGGACAGCGGCATGTCCCTGCCCGTTCGGGTGATCGGCCAAGCACCCGACCTGGCGCCCTTCCGGCGGGTGGCAGCCGAGCGCCGCGCCGCGCGGCCGACCGGCGCCTTCACCTTCCTGCACGTTTCCTCCTGCTTCCCGCGCAAGGGCCTGGACGCGCTGCTCGCCGCCTACGCGGCGACGTTCCGCGCGTCCGACCCGGTTCGGCTGGTGATCAAGACCTTTCCCAACCCGCACAACGACGCCGCCGCCCAGGTCGCCGCCCTGCGCGCGCGCGATCGGGACGCGCCGGCGATCGAGCTGGTGGACCGCGACCTGGACGAGACGGCGCTGCTCGGACTGTTCCGCGACGCGGACGCCATGGTGCTGCCGACGCGGGGCGAGGGATTCAACATGCCTGCGGCCGAGGCGATGGCAGCGGAGTTGCCGCTGATCGTCACCGGGCACGGGGGTCAGATGGACTTCCTCGATGCCGGCACGGCGCGCCTGCTAGCGTGGCGCTACGGTGCTTCCCGCAGCCATCTCGCCGCGCCCGGCTCGCTCTGGGCCGAGCCGGACGCCGCCGATCTCGCGCTCGCGCTGCGCGAGGCGGTGGTGGAGCGGGGGAGCGAGGCCACCGCGGCGAGGACGGCGCATGCCGCGGCGCGGATCGCCGAACGCGCCGACCCCGCCCGCCTCGCGGCCGGGGTGCGGGCGGCCTCGCTGGACCTGCTGCTGGCGCCGCCGCCGCCGCCGGTTCGCGTCGCCTGGATTTCCTCCTGGGGCGTGCGCTGCGGCGTCGGCGAGTATTCCCGCCACCTCGTTTCCGCCCTGCCGGATTCCCCCGAACTCGGCGAATTGGTGGTGCTGGCCGACGAGCGGGTCGGGGCGTCCGAGGCGGCGGGCGGCGAGCCGCGCGTCCAGCCCTGCTGGCGCCTGGGCGGTGCCGACGGCATGGCCGGCCTGGCACGCGCCGTGGCGCGGGAGGACGCGGACGTGGTGGTGGTGCAGCACCAGCCCGGCTTGTTCGGCTTCGGGGTGCTGGCCGGGCTGCTGCGGGCGCCGGAGATGGCGGGCCGCGCGGCGTGCGTGACGCTGCACAACACGCGCCACCTCCTCAACGTGCCGGAGGGGGAGCGGGCGGACGCGTTGGCGGCATTGGCCGGCGCGTCGCGCGTGATCGTGCACACCCCTGCGGACCTGCATCGACTCCAGGCGCTCGGGCTCGTGAACAACGTCACGATGGTGCCCCAGGGCGCGCCGCTGCCGCTGCGCGAGGCGCGGACGGCGCGCGAGCTGTCCCCGGACGGCGACGCGCGCATCGGGTGCTACGGCTTCTTCCTGCGGGGTAAGGGGGTCCCGCAGCTGATCGAGGCGGTGCAGCTGCTGCGCGCCCGTTGGCCCGGGCTGCGCCTGCGGCTGGTGAACGCCGACTACGGCATCGCGGAGTCTGCGGCCGAGATCGCCGCATGCCGCGCGGCGGCCGAAGCGGCGGGAATCGGGGACGCGGTGGAATGGTTCACCGACTTCCTGCCCGACGCGGACTCCGTGGCGCTGCTGCGGGAATGCGACATCGTGGCCCTGCCGACCCAGGCGACCGAGGAAGCATCCAGTGCCTCGCTGCGCGCGGCGCTCGCCGCCGGCGCGCCCGTGCTGGTCACGCCGCTGCCCATCTTCGACGAAGCCGGTCCGGCGGTGACGCGCGCCGGGGGCATCGGGCCGGAGGACCTGGCCGCGGCACTGGACGCCCTGCTGGCCGACCGCGACGCGCGCGAGCGCGGCGCGACGGCGGCGCGCGCGTGGCTGGGCGAGCGCCGCTGGGACGTCACGGGACGGCGGATGCTGGGCCTGCTGCTGGGGCTCGCCGCGGCGGGCCGGGGTTTCTGAGCGGGGGTCGCGCCGCACGCGCGCACCCGCCTTCGCGATCCCGCCACGGCGGCGGTGCCCGGCCACGGCGCCAGCATTCCCGGCTGACACGCATGACGCGCCCGCATCGCGGAGCACGAAGACGCGAGCAGATCACTCATTCTGTTCAGATGACGCTTGCGCGAACTCTCCAGCACACGCATTGCACGAAATTTCACCAGATCCTACAATTTCTATTGTCGTGGGGCGGCAATCAAAGATGATTTTTAATGTTCCGTGCATCCTCCCACTCGAGGAACACGTAGCCGCTTCGGCGGTCAGTCAATGCGCTGCCTCCCGTCGCGATCCGCCAGCACACCAAACTCATCCCCGGGCGCTTCGGCGCTCACACCGAGGAAGCCCAACCATGTCATCCAACGAGAGCGCCCAGGGACCGGACGGCAACTCCGGCACCGACCGGCGCGGCCTGATGCGCAGCGCCGGTGCCATCGCCGCGGTGCACGCCGTGGCCTTCGCCGGCACGGCGGTGAGCAGCGCGCCGGCCAACGCGCAGGCACTGACCGACGTCGACATCCTGAACTTCGCGTTGAACCTCGAGTACCTGGAGGCCGAGTACTACCTGCGGGCCGTGGTCGGCCGCGGCCTGAACGACGTCGACACCACCGGCACCGGCACCCGCGGCGGCGTCACCGGCGGCTCGCTGGTGCCGTTCAACGTGCCCATCGTGGCCGAGTACGCGGCCAATCTCGCCATCGACGAGCAGGCGCACGTGCAGTTCCTGCGCTCGGCGCTGGGCACCGCCGCCGTAGCCCGCCCGACCATCAACCTGCAAACCAGCTTCACCAACTTGGCGATCGCGGCCGGGCTGATCCGTCCGGACCAGACCTTCAATCCCTTCGCCGACCAGATCTCCTTCCTGCTCGGCGCCTACATCTTCGAGGACGTCGGCGTGACCGCCTACAGCGGCGCGGCGCGCTTCATCCAGAACAAGGACTACCTGGACGCCGCCGCTTCCATCCTCGCGGTCGAAGCGTACCACGCCGGCAACATCCGCACCCTGCTGGCCAACATCGGCGGCGGCGTCGCCACCGGCGCCATCTCCAGCCTGCGCGCCCGCCTGTCCGGGGCCGCGGACGACGAGGGCACGCTGAAGGACACCGGCCGGGTCAACACCAGCCCTGGCGACAACTTCGCGCTGACCTTCCGCCGCTCGCCGCGGCAGGTGCTGAACATCGTCTACGGCGCGCCGAACGCGTCCTCCGGCCTGTTCTTCCCCGCCGGGCTGAACGGCACGATCCGCGCCTGATCCGACCGGGTCGCGCGGGGTGGCACGGCGCTGCCCCGCGCGCCCGCCTAGCGGCGGCCGAACAGGCGCTCCGCCGCGCCCATGACCTTGCCGCGATACTGCAGGTGCCGCTCTGGGGTGCGCGAATGATAGTTGCCCACCGCGCGCATCAGGTCACCGCCGCTCTCGTCCAAGTGGGTGCGCAGAATTGCCCCGGCCGCCGCGATGTTGAAGCACGGCACCTCGATCAGCCGCCGGCGCACCTCGGCGGCGGCGAGGCCGGTGTAGCGGGCCAGGGCCGGCAGCCACACGGTGTTCACCTGCATAACGCCGAGATCCTCGGACCCGTTGCGGTTGCGGCTGACCATTCCGGGACGCCCGCCTTCCACCGCCTGGATGGACGGCAGGACGCGCGGCGGGAGTTCGTAGATCGAGGCCACCAGGGACATGCAGGCGAGGAACGGGACGCTCACGGCCGTGCCTCACCAGCCCGCCCACCGATCGCGCCAACGCCGGGCTTGCCGGCAGCGTTCACCGGCGCGAGACCATTCGAGGAGCACGCATGAGCGAGCAGCGGGACGCCGACGCGGCGCACGACCCTCCCGATTCGCACCGCACCCGCGCGGAACCGCGGGAGGCGGCGGCGCGCCGCCGGGAGGCGGGCTTTACCCTGCTGGAGATCCTGGTGGTGATCGCCATCCTCGGCCTGCTGGTGGGGCTGGTGGCGCCGGCGGCGCTGCGCCAGCTCGGCGGCGCGCGCACCTCGGTCGCGCGCCAGTCCATCGAGCGACTGGGCGCGGTGCTCGACCTGTACCGGCTCGACGTCGGCGCCTATCCTTCCACCGACCAGGGATTGCAGGCGCTGCTCACGCGTCCGGCCGGCGCCGCGAGCTGGAATGGTCCCTACCTGCGCGGCGAGGGCTTGCCGGCCGACCCTTGGAGCCGTCCCTGGAGCTATCGCAGCCCTTCCGCCCGCGGCGGGCGCGACTACGACCTGTGCTCGCGCGGGCCGGACGGCAACGCCGCCGGGGAGCAGATGCTCTGCAACCCGTGACGGCTCAGCCATCGCCCCGTTCCCAGCTCAGCACCCGGAAGCGCCGGCCTTCCGCGCCCGCGCCCACCTGCACCACCGCGCGCCGCACGAAGGCGCTCCCGCCCGCGCCCTCCGCGACGGCGGTCACCGCCACCACTCGCGGACCGTCGCGGGGCATCGGCGCCAGCGCCCCCCCGCCCGCCGTGACACGCAGCGCCGCCAGCACGGGCGGGTCCGCCAAACCCGGATCGGGGTCGCCTTGCAGGAACACGGACAGGTGCGGCGCCAACCGCGCCAGCAGCTCCGGCGTCATCCCCAGCACGGAACCCAGCTCGCCCACGGAGCGGAACGGGGCTTCCGGGGGGCCGTAGTCCCGGCCGGCGGCGCGGTATTCCGCCGCCTTGGCGCCGCCCGCCCGCGCCGCGGCGCCGGGGAAGCGCCAGTCGAGGATGGCGGCCGCGATCGCGTCGGCCCGCAGCGCGTCGGCGCCGAGCTGGCGCAGCAGCGCCCGCAGCAGCTCGGGCGAAGCGATGTTCGGGTTCACCTTGCCGGCCTGGTCCTCCAGCCGGACCGCGATGACGGCGCCGGGCAGCGACAAGCGCCGAGGAGGACCGTCCGCCCACCAGCCACCCTCTCCCGGATCCAGCATCCGGAACATCGCCTCGTGCACCGCGCCGTCGGACGCGGCTTCCAGCACCGCCGCCACCCGCAGGTTGCTGGCGAGCTGCGCCTCGCTCCGTCCTGCGGCCGTCACGCGGGCGCCGATGAGCGAGGCCAGCACGAGCGTCCACAGCACGATCAGCAGCGCGAAGCCGCGCTCGCGCCCGTCGGGCCGCGGGACCCGGCTCGCGGCGCTGCTCAAGGCGAGAGGCCCAGCCTGCGGCGGGCCCGTCCGGACGGGTCGGGCAGGCCGGAAAGCGGCAGGTTGTTCAGCTGGTCGGGCACGGCAGCGGCATTGAGGACGCTGTCGCGCAAGTCCTCGGTCAGCGCCCGCGCGTCGCGCTGGTCGTGGATGACGCGCGGCGTGATGAGCACCAGCAGCTCGGTGCGCTGACGATTGTTGTTCTGCTCGCTCACCAAGTTGCCGAGGATGGGGATGTTGCGCAGCCACGGGATGCCCTGGTTGCCGCGCTGGACGTTGTCGCGGATCAGCCCCGCCAAGCCGATCGTCTGGCCGTCCTGGACCGCCACGCGCGAGCGCACGGTGCGCTCGAGGAAGGTCGGCGAATTCAGCCCCGGCGTGGTCTGCGTCGGATCCACGTCCGAGACCTCCTGGGCGATGTCGAGCGTGACGAGGCCGCCGCTGTTCACGCGCGGCGTCACCTCCATGATGACGCCGGTCTCGCGGTAGCCGACCGAGCTGACGATCGGCGCGCCGGCGGAAAGCGTGCTCTGCGCGGTCTGCGACAGGAAGGGCACGAGCTGGCCGACCTGGAGCCGCGCCGACTCGTTGTCCAGCACCATCAGCTGCGGCGAGGACAGCACGCGCACGTCGGTCACCGCCTGCAGCGCCGAGATGGCGAAGGGCGCGGCGCTGGCCGGGCCGCCGCCGGTCAACACGAAACCGGGGAAGGCGAGCGCCGGGACGGCGGTGGCACCGATGGACAGCGCGCCGGTGAAGTTGCCAGTGTTGAAGAAGAATTGCGTGCCGTAGCGCAGCGAGTCGTTCAGCGTCACCTCGGCGATCACCGCGTCGATCCTCACCTGCAGCGGCAACACGTCGAGCCGGCGCAGGGTGGTCTCGATCGTGTCGCGCTCCTGCGGCGTTGCGTAGATCAGCAGCGCGTTGTTCTGCGGGTTGGGGATGATCCGCATGGCGTCGGGTGCCGCTTCCGCGCCGCCGCCGGGGTCCAACCCGCCGAGCAGCGGGTTGCCGCCCGAGGCGCCGGCCGCCTGTGCGCCCGCGTTGCCGTCACCCCCCGCTTCCAGCCCGGCGGACCCGAGGCCCCCGCCCGAGCCGCCACCGCCCGGGCCGCCACCGCCCAGCCCGCTACCGCCCAGCCCGCCACCGCTGCCGCCCAAGCCGCCCCCGAGCCCGCCGGCACCGCCCGTGAGCCCGGCCCCGCCGGTGCCCGAGATGCTCCCCGCGCCGCCGTTGAGCTGCCGCGTCGCCCGTCCCGGTGCCCCGGCGCCCTGCGGCGTCGGCTGGGCGGTGACGGAGCGCGGCGTGAAGGCCTGCTGCAGCACGTAGGCGATGTCGTTGGCCCGGCTGTTCTGCAGGTAGTACACGTGCCAGCCGCGCACCGTCTGCCGCCGCGCCCGCTCCACCAGCCCGAACACGCGGCGCGCCTGGTCGATCGCGCCGCGCTGGCCGGAGGCCACGAGCACGGCGTTGATGCGCTGCATCGGCACCACCCGCACCACCCCCGCCTGCGCGCCGCTGCCGCGCAGCGCGTCCTGCATGGCGGTGGCGAAGTCCTTCGCGTCGCCCGAGGAGACCGGCAGCAGCGCGTAGGACTGCCCGGCCAGCACGTCGACGTCGAAGGAGCGCACGAGGCCGAGCAGCGTATCGCGTGTCGCCGGGTCGCCGGCCACGAGCAGCGCGTTGCGGCTCGGATCGGGGGTGATCCGTGCTCCCCCCGCCACGAAGGGCTGCAGGACACGCGCCAGTTCCTCGGCGGAAGCGTAGCGCAGCGGCACCACCGTGGCACCGGCCTCGGCGAGCCCGGCCGCCGGCGCGGGGGCACCACCGCCGGCTGCGCCCGCGGCGCCGGTGGCCAGCACCCGGTAGATGCCGCCGGTCTGCACGACGCTCGCGCCGTTCTGGTTCAGCAGGGTTTGCAGGATCGGCAGCAGCTGCGCCCGCGTCACCGGCTGGGCGGTGCGCAGCGTGGCGGTGCCGCGCACCCCGGGGTCGATGGCGTAGGTGACGCCCAGCAGCCCGCCCAGGATCTGCGACGCCACCTCGCGGATGTCGGTGTCGGCAAAGTTCAGCGAGATGTCGCCGCCTCCTGCGGGCGGCCCGGCGCCGGGCGGCGTTACCGTCGCCTCGCGGCCGTAGCTGAGCAAGGGCGGCGCCGGCGCGTCCGGCGCGCCGAGCGGGCCGCTGACCCGCGGCTCGGCTGTCCCGGCACCGACGGGAGGCAGCGGCAGCGGGCGTAGCAGCGGCTCCGGCTCGCGGGCGCAGGCGGCGAGCAGGACCGGCACCAGCAGCAGGACGGGCCTCATCGCGCTGGCCCGCGCGGCGCCAGTTCCGGCGGCACGGTCCTTCGCGTGGCCGATCCCTGCGGCGCGGGCGGCTCGCCCGTCCGGTCCACGCCCGGCAACGCCGGAGGAGGCGCGTCTTCGGGCTGCGGCGGGGCGTTGCGCGCGGCGTTGCGCAGGATGTCCAGTCCCGAGGGCACCGGGGTGCGCGCGAAAGATGCCTCGCTGCCGGCAGCGGGACCGGCCGGGCGCGCGGACGGCGGCGCGCCGTCGAAGGCGGGTCGCAGCACCTGCGGGCCGGCCGGGCCGAGCACCGTCACCTGCGCCGGGGTGATGTCGCGGACCGTGTAGGAGCCGATCATGCCGCCCTCGCGCAGCACGACCGGCCCCTCCTCGGCGCCCGCGAAGATGGCGCTGCGCCCCGCCGGCCCGATCAGGATGCCGGCCAGGCGCGGCGGCTCGGCCCCGCCGGCGGCCAGCGCGCCGCCCGGGGCGGGCACGGCGGATGGACGGCGGTCGAGCGCGAACAGCGGCCGGGCCAGGATGGTGGCGACCCGCCCCGCCGCGGCCGTCGCGTTCGCGGGAACGGCGCCGCCCGGCCGCGCGTCCGCAGCGGCGGCGGGCGGGCGGGCGGCGACGGGGATGGGGTCTGTCACCGTATCGTCGAGTTGGCGGACGATCGTCGCGGCGAGCCCCGCGGCGAGCAGCCCGAGCAAGAGGAGGGGGAGACGCGTCATCGGCTCGCGACCGGCGCCGCTGCGGCCGCGCGAAAGGCGAGCACGGTCAGCGTGGCGCCCAGCGGCCGTCCCGCCAGCTGCATGGCGGGCGCGGGCTGCACCTGGAGGTCGTCCACCAGCATACGCGGGCTCGCCGCGTCCAGGGCGCGCAGCAGCTCCACCAGCGCCGGCCAGGGGGCGGTCAGCGTCACCCGCAGCGAGATCCGGCGGAAGGCGCCGAGCTGCTCCGCCGGCAGGCTCTCGGCGCTGGCCAGCGTGGTACTCGCCCGGGACGCCAGCTCCTGCACCCGGGCCTGCAGCGTCGCGCCCGCCACCGCGTCGCTGGCGTCCGCCAGCAGCGCGTCCGGCGCGGGGTCGGCGGGAGCGGCCTCGGCGCGGGCGCGTAGGGCCGGCAGCGACTCGGCGAGGGCAGCCATGCGCCGGACCAGCGCACCCTGTCGCTCCGCCAGCTCCGCCCGCTCGGCATACCACGCCAGCACCGGTCCGATCAGCCCGAGCCACAGCACGGCCGCGGCGAGCGCGGTGAGCCCGAGGGCGAGCAGGCGGCCGCGCGGTCCGGTCGGCAGCGGCGCGGCCATCTCAGGGCGCCAGCTCGGCGCGCAGCGAGAAGATCTCGCCGCCCCTGCCCTCGGCGCGCGTCACGGGGGCGAGGAAGGCGGGCTCGCGGATCGCGGGATCGGCGGACAATGCCGGGATCAGCCGGGCCGCGGCGGCCGACTGGCCCGTCAGGGTCAGGCGCCGCTCGCGCAGGCCCAGGGCGGTGAGGAAGGTGTCGTCGGACAGCAGGGTCGTCAGGGTCGCCAGCGCGTCCAGCGCGCTGCCCACCCGCGCGGCCTCGGCGGCCAGCACGTCCGAGCCGGCGGCGGCGATGCGCCGGCGCATCGCCTCCGCCTCGGCCACCGCCGGGCGCAACGCCTCCACCTCGCGGGCCGTCCGGTCCAGGGCGCGCTCCTGCTGCGCGAAGGGCAGCACCGCGGCCGCGAGCGCCAGCGCGGCGCAGCCAGCGCTCGCGAGTGCCAGGGTTCGCCGCCGTCCGGTGCCGGCTTCCTCGCCGGGTTGCGACACCGGGAGCTCCCGCGCGGTGCCATCCGGCCGGCGCACGCTGAGCGCGGTCGGCGCGGCCCCCGCACCGGCGAGTGCCGCCACTGCCGCCGCCAGCGCGGCGCGGGGCACCAGCGACAGGCGCACCCGCAGGCGACCACGCGCCCGGTCGCGCTTCGCGATCTCCCAGCGCCAGTACAGGTCGGTCGCGGCGAAAGGGGTCAGGCGGTTCATCTCGTGGGCGAGCACCCGGTCCAGCTCGGGCTCGGCGGCGGGGGGCAGCAGCACCTCCCGCTCGAGCAGCGCCGCGACCGGCGGGCGCAGCAGCACCGCGGCCGGGCGTCGCGCCGGCAGGGCGGCGCGCAGGGCGGTGGGGTTCGGGGCGACGGGGCCGAGCGCCGATTCGCGGCCCGCGCGCCGCAGGAACAGCCACAAGGCGGGTGCCCCGTCGGGCGCCGGCCGCATCTCGGCCACCAGGGCGTCTCGGACCTCGCGCTCGCCGCGACGCAACTGTTCCGGCAGGAGTTCCGCCATCCGGTCGGCCCACCAAGCGGCGAGGTCACGGGGCAGGCCCACGCGTCAGGCACTCCCCCCCGGGCGCTGGAACCGTGCGAGTCTGTTTCCAGTCACGATCAGCCTATAGCGGAGGGGGACCGTTCGTTGAAGCCGTCTCGCGGCGGGAGATGTCCTACCCTTCCGGCCGCTCGCGCAGCGGCGCGGCCACGATGTCGGGCCAGCGCCGCGCGTCGCCGGCCGGGAAGCGCAGCCGCAGCCGCACCAGCTCCGGCGGTCGCGCCTCGTTCCAGGCGCTCCGCCAAGCGCCTTCCCCCCAGTAGGAGAGCTCCAGCCGCTCGACGCCGCGCAGCAGCTCCGTGTCGGTGGGCGGCGGGGGTGGGCCGAGCCGCACCGCGTGCAGGTGCGGGCGCCAGCGCAGCAGCAGCCGGCCGTCCTCGGCCGAGAGCCGCACGTCGGCCTCGCGCGTGCCCAGCGCCCCGGCGGCGGGACCCAGGTCGGTGGTGAACTCCAGCGCCCCCGCGCCGCCCAGGATGCGCGGCGCTTCCGTCCGGCTGCCCGGGTCCATCTGCTCCACGAGGCGGCGCAGCACGCGGTCCACCGCGTCCAGGTCGCCGCGCTCGGCGATCAACCGCGCCTGCCGGTCCCAGGCGCGCAGGCCGTAGCGCGTGCCCTGCGTCAGCCCGAGCACCAGGAAGCCCAGCACGGACAGCGCCACCAAGACCTCAAGAAGGGTGAAGCCGGCCTCGCGCCCGGGCGACGTCCCGTCGCGGGGATGGATCATGGCCCCGCTGGCGGAGCAGCGCCGAGGCGGCGCGTGTCGAGCCGGACCGATCGCTCCCCTTCCCCCTCGCCCCAGGATACGGAAACGCTCACCGCGAACAGCGTCGGCACCGCGCCGCCCGGCGGTCCCGCGACGGTCGCCACCGGCGCCACCCGCACCCGCCAGCGCCAGCCGCCGCCGTCCTCGCCGCGCAGGTCGCCCGCCGCCAGCGGCGCGCCGTGCCCCACCGCCGCGAGGTGCGAGCGGGCGCGCGCAACGGCCTCCCCGTAGCGGCCCGCCGCGTCGGCCGCGCGCAGCCCGCCCAGCGTGCCGCCGAACAGCGCCGACAAACCGAGCGCCGCGATCGCGAAGGCGACCACGACCTCCAGCAGGGTGAAGCCGGCTTCCCGCGCCCCGGCGCCCCGAGCGGGGCGCACCGGGTCAGGGCGCATCGGAGATGCTCACGCGGCCGGTCAGCCAGTCCACCGCCACCCAGGCGCGCGAACCGCCGGCTGCCATCCCGATGCGACCACCGGACGCGCTGCCGTCCGGCAGGAAGTCGATGGCGCCCGCCCCGTCCCCTGCCACGCGGTCGGCGGCCGCCAGCAGGCTCAGCCGCAGCCCGGCCGGCAGGGCGCGGGGCGCCGCCCCGCCCACGCTGTAGCGGTTGCCCACTAGGTCCAGCGCCACGGACACGGTGCGGTTGGTGCTGATGGCGCGGCCGCGGGCGCCGCGCAGCGCGTCCGCCAGTTCGCCGGCCGCGGCGCGCACGTCGAGCACCGCCGGGCGCGACGGGCCGCGCTGGAGCACCAGCCCCAGCGAAACGCCCAGGATCGCCAGCACCACCAGCATCTCGACCAGGGTGAAACCCGCCTCGCCGCGCCACTGCGCCCGCCGGTCAGGCGGCAAGGTCGTTCAGGCCGAGCATGGCCAGCAGCAGCGCCGCCACGATGGCCGCCACCGCCGCGCCCATCACCACGGTGATCGCCGGCACCAGCAGCGACACCAGCCGTTGCAGCCCGAGCCGCGACCTGTCCTCGTGAATGGCCGCGGCGCGCAGCGCCATCGGGCCGAGCTCGGCTTCCTCGCCCAGGCGCAGCAGGTGCACGGTGCGCGCCGGGAACACGCCCGCTTCCTCCAGCGAACGGGCCAGCCCGGCGCCGTTGCGCACCGCCAGCGTCGCCCGGTCCACCGCCGCCATCCCGGCGCGGTTGCCCACCGCGTCGCGCGCGATGCCCAGCGCGCCGACCAGCGGCACGCCGTTGACCAGCAGCGTGCCCAGGGTGCGGGTGAGCCGCGCCGCCATCACCTCGCGCGACAGGGCGCCGACCACCGGCAGGCGCAGCAGCATCCGGTCGGCGGCGAGGCGCGGTCCCGGCCGTCGCAGGGCCTGCCGCGCCAGCAGCAGCAGGAGCGCGGAAACCAGCAGCGCCGGCAGTCCCCAGGCGGAGACGAGGTCACCGGCCGCGATCAGCAGCCTGGTGGGCGTCGGCAACGCGGCGCCGCCCTGCTCGAACAGCGGCACGAACTGCGGCAGCACCTGGGTGAGCAGCAGGGCGATGGAGCCGAGCGCCGCCACCAGCAGCAGGGACGGGTAGATCAGGGCCGAGGTGATCTCGGAAGCGAGCCGCCGCTCGCGCTCCAGCAGGTCGGCCAGCCGGTCCAGCGTCGGGCCGAGCGTGCCGCCCGCCTCGCCGGCCCGCACCAACCCGACGTAGAGGCGCGGGAAGGAGCGCGGGTGCTGCCCCATGGCGACGGCCAGGGACGCGCCGTCGCGCACCGCGTCGCGCAGCGCGCCCAGCACCAGCCGCATCCGCGCGCTAGGCGCGGTTTCCACCAGGAAGCGCAGAGCCCGGTCCAGGTCCTGCCCGGCGCCGAGCATCAGCGACAGCTCGCGCGTCAGCTCCGTCACCTCCGCACGGCCCAGCGCCCGGCCGCGGCCGATCTCGCCGTGCAGCAGGTCGCCCCAGGAAGCGCCGCCGGTGTCCGGCTCGGCGCTCACCGGCAGGGCGCCCTGGCGCTGCAGCGCCGCGATCACGGCCTCCGCGCTCGCCCCTTCCATGGTGCCGCGGGTGGTCTCGCCGGTGCGGGCGATGGCGACGTAGCGGAAGCTCGGCACGGCGGCGCGCTCAGTTCTCGGCGCGCAGCGAGCGGTTCACGTCTTCCAGCGTGGTGGTGCCGTCCAGCGCCGCTTCCACGCCCGCCTCGAACATGGTCACCATGCCCGCCGCCACCGCCGTGCGCTCGATGGCGGCGTGGTCGGCGCGGGCGAAGATCAGCCGCTCCACCTCCGCGTCCGGCACCAGGAACTCGGCCAGCGCCAGCCGGCCGCGGTAGCCGGTGTCGCGGCAGCGGGGGCAGCCGACCGCGTGCCACAGGGTGGGCGGCCCGTCCCCGGCCCGCACCTCCCAACGCCGGTCGAGGTCGAAGCGCCGCGCCATCTCGGGGGCCGCGGGGGCGGGGCGGCGGCAGTCGAGGCACAGCCGCCGCACCAACCGCTGCGCCAGGATGCCGCGCAGCACAGCGGTGAGCAGGTAGTCCTCCAACCCCATGTCGCGCAGCCGGGTGACCGTGGCGGCGGCCGAGTTGGTGTGCACGGTGGACAGCACGAGGTGGCCGGTCAGCGCCGCCTGAACGGCGATCTGCGCGGTTTCGAGGTCGCGCATCTCGCCGACCATGATGACGTCGGGGTCCTGCCGCAGGATGGAGCGCAGCAGGGCGGCGAAGCTCAGCCCGATCTGCGGCTTGACCTGGATCTGGTTGATGCCCGCGAGCTGGTACTCGATCGGGTCCTCGACGGTGACGACCTTGCGCTCCACCGAGTTCAGTGCCAGCAGCCCGGTGTAGAGCGTGGTGGTCTTGCCCGAGCCGGTCGGGCCGGTGACCAGAACGATGCCGTTAGGCAGCGCCAGCGCCTCGCCGAGCCTGCGCACCACCGCCGGCGCCAGGCCGAGCTTGCCGTAGTCGAGGTCCACGGCCGAGCGGTCGAGCACGCGCAGCACCACCGTCTCGCCGTGCAGCGAGGGGATGGTGGACACCCGGAAGTCGATCTCCTGGCCGCGCACCGCGAGCTTGATGCGCCCGTCCTGCGGCAGCCGACGCTCGGCGATGTCCAGCCGCGCCATGATCTTGATGCGCGAGGTGATCGCCGCGGCCAGCCTCGGCGGCGGCGACTCCGCCTCGTGCAGCACGCCGTCGTAGCGGTAGCGGACCCGCAACCGGTCCTCGAAGGGCTCGACGTGGATGTCGGAGGCCTGGCTCTCCACCGCGCGGGCGATGATGCTGTTGACCAGCCGGATCACCGGCGCCTCGCTGGCGAGATCCTTCAGCCGCTCGGCATCATCCTCGGCCGGTGCGCTGCCGTCGTCGCCGACTTCCGCCGCCTCGGTACCAGTCGGGTAGAGCCGGTCGAGCGCGGCTTCCAGCTCGATCGGCACCGCCACGGCCAACGCCACCTCCCATCCCGTGGCCGCGGTGATGGCAGCAGGGGTGAAGGCGTCCAGCGGATCGGCAGCAGCCACCAGAAGGCGACCGTTCTCCAGCGCCAGCGGCAGCGCCCGGGCATCGCGCAGGAAGCGGGACGACAGTTGCTCCGGCAGCACCGGCTCGTCGGTGGGATAGCGGTCCGTGAGCACCAGCGGCAGCCCGAGCAGGCCCGCCAGCGCCGTGGCCAGGCCCCGCTCCGTCACCAGCCCTAGCTGCAGCAGCACCGCGTCCAGGCGTTGCCCGCTGTCCGCCGCCACCCGGGCGGCGCGCTCCAGCGTGCGGGCGTCGCACTGGCCTTCCGCCACCAGCCGGACGGCGAGAGCCTCCAGCGCCGCGCTCGTGGCGCTCGCCGCGGGATGCCCTGGGGACAGCGCGTCCGGCATGCTAACTGGTCCGTCCTCCCCTGGCGTCGCGCGGCCGAGCCGGGAACTTGGTTTCTCGCGCCCGGCCGGGCAAGCCGACGACGGGGGATACGCCGCCACGCCCGACCTGTTCCCCTTTCTCCTCGCGCCTTTCATCGGCTCGTTCCTGGGCGTGTTGATCCGCAGGCTTCCGGAGGGGCGTTCCGTGGTGATGACGCGCTCGGAGTGCGAGACCTGCGGCCGCCGACTGGGACCGCTCGAGTTGGTGCCGCTGCTCAGCTACGTCGCCCTTCGCGGTCGCTGCCGCACCTGCCGCGCTCCGATCGGCGCCTTCCATCCCGCGACGGAGCTGGCCGCCTGCGGCGTGGTGCTCTCGGCCGTTCTGGCCGACCCGATGCAGGATGTCCCGACGTTGTGGGCGAACTTCATCCTGGGTTGGTTCCTGTTGACGCTCGGTTGGATCGACTGGCGCAGCGGTTACCTGCCCGATGCGTTGAGTCTGCCGCTGCTGCTGACGGGACTAGCCGCGACCGCCGCGCTGGAACCGTGGCAGCTGGCCGATCACGCGCTGGGTGCAGCGGCGGGCTACGCGGTGCTGCGTCTCGTTGAAGCAGCCTACCGGGCATTGCGCGGGCGTGACGGGGTGGGACGGGGGGATGCCAAGCTGCTGGCCGCCTGCGGAGCCTGGGTGGGCTGGGATGGTTTGGCGATCGTGATGCTGCTGGCCGCGTTCACTGGGATCGCGCTCGCACTGGTCCGGTCAGTCGCAACGCGGACGGTGTTGTCGGGGACGATGTCCGTGCCGTTCGGACCCTGCTTGGCGCTCGCGGCCTGGGTGGTGCGGCTGCACCTCATGCTGCCGGGCGTTTGAGAGTCCGCCTGAGCGGCTTCCCGCCACCTGCTGCTGAGGCGACGGCACGAGCCGCCCGGTGGGATGGGAAGGCGTGAGATGCGGACGAGGCGGCCTCGGGCACGCCGCGCGACTCACCCGAAGCGGATGGCTTCGGCCGACGCGATGCGGGAAGCGGCGGACCAACCCGAGATGTCGTGCAGCTCCCACCATTCGGTAGTAAATGCCGCAACGTCGCGATGATCAATCCGCGGGAAGCGCCGCAGCACCAGCAACTGCGATTGGGTACGATCGCGTTGCGAGCAGCCGCTGCCGTGAGGCGCGAGCGGCGCCTCGTCCGCGGCCAGCGCACCTCGGTTCATGCGCAAGGCAGGCTCCACGCGCGAATCTGTCCGGGCCGGGAGTGCTTCAGGGAACGACGCCTTCCCGGCGCGGTACCATCCGTTCAGGTCCGAGAAGCTGGCCAACTGACGCGCGATTGGAGCCTCGGTGCATCTCAGCCCGCGTGGTCCCGCGCCGCCCGGGATTCTGGGTTGGTCGACAGCGCCCGGATAAACCTACGCGAAGCTTGGTGGAGCCAATCGGAATCGAACCGACGACCTCCTGAATGCCATTCAGGCGCTCTCCCAACTGAGCTATGGCCCCCTAGGCGCGGAGCGGTCGTATAACTGCCAGGTGCATGAGCCGCAAGACCTCGGGGCCGACGAATGATCCTGGTTGCCTGACCCGCTCAACCGCTTCCGCTCACGCGGATGCCGCGCGTGACCCGCCGACTCCGATGAGGCCAGCCGAACGGATATGGTGGGAGTCCTCGGAGATGCTCCCACTGCCCGACGGTCCCCGGCTCGCTGTCGAACTGGTTGTTGCCGCGGGAGCGGCCCCGGTCCGAGGCGGGTGAACTCCTTCGCACGACCGGGGATACGCGGCCGCGGTCGCGTCAGCCACCGAATATGTCGGGGCGCCCGCTGCCGACGTTCACCGCGCGGACAACCAGAGCAGCATGACTGCTCCCAGCACGATCCGGTACCATCCGAAGGGCGTGAAACCCATTCTCCCGATGATGCGGAGCAGGACGCGGATGACGACGAGGGCCACGGCGAAGGCGACCACGAAGCCCACGGCGATCTGGCCGAGGTCGCCCAGGTGCAGCTCCGCGCGAGCCTTGTAGAGGCTGTACACGGTCGCGGCGAGCATGGTCGGGATCGCCAGCAGGAAGGAGAACTCCGCCGCTGCCTTGCGCTCCACGCCGAACAGCAGCGCAAAGATGATCGTCGCCCCGGAGCGGCTGGTGCCCGGCACCATGGCCAGTACCTGTCCGAAGCCGATCAGCACGGCGGTGAGCGGCCCTATCTCGGAAATCGAGTGGATCGTGGGCACGCGCCTCTTTCGTTCGATCACGATGAGCGCAAAGCCGCCCACGATGAGGGCGACGCACACGACCCAGGGATTGAACAGCAGGCCCGTGATCGTGCTGTGCAACGTCGCGCCGAGCACGACGGCCGGCAGGAAGGCGAGGAGCAGGTTCGTGACCGCGAAGCGTTCGACACCCGGATGCCATGCTCCTCGCGCCATGGCGACGAGATCGGCGCGATAGGCCCAGATCACCGCGAGCACGGCACCGAGCTGTATGGAGATCTCGAACGTCTTGCCGGGCGGTCCCTGAAAACCGATCAGCTCGCTCAGGAGGATGAGGTGTCCCGTCGAGGAGATGGGTAGGAATTCCGTGAAGCCTTCCACTGCTCCCATCAGCAGGGCCGACCAGAACGCTGCGCTGTCCATGAAAGTCCGTCGCCCCCGAGGCGGTTCCGGCGCTCCTACTAACGCGCCGGTTCCGGAGTGGCGAGGGCCACCCCGGGCTGCTCAGCGTACGGTCTGGGCGGCGGTGAAGGCGAAGTTGTCGAAAGAGTTCTCGGCAACCCGGAACCAGACGTACTCCTCGTCCCGGTAGCGGCGATAGGAGTCGTAGATCTTCCGGAACCTGGGATTTCGCGCCGAGGTCTCGTCGTAGAGCTCGCTGCTGGCGCGCCAGGCCGCTTCCAGGACCGGACGCGGCCAGGGACGAAGTTGGGCGCCAGCAGCAACCAAGCGGCGCAGCGCCTGCGGATTGAGATGGTCGTAGCGGGCCAGCATCTCGCCGTCGGCCTCGTTGCAGGCCACCTGGAAGGCTTGCCTGTACGGCTCCGGCAGGCGCTCCCACGCAGCGGTGTTGACCATCGCGAGCAGGCGGGCTCCCGGCTCCCAGAAACCCGGGAAGTAGTAGTACGGCGCCACGCGCACGAAGCCGAGCTTCTCGTCGTCGTGCGGCCCCACGAACTCCACGGCGTCGAGCGTCCCGCGCTCCAGCGACGGATAGATATCCGAGGCGGCGATCTGTGTGGGAACCGCGCCCAGTCGTGCGAAGACCTCGCCCGCGAAGCCCGCGACGCGGAACTTCAGCCCGCGCAGGTCGTCGATGGAGCGTATTTCCTTGCGGAACCATCCGCCCATCTGCGCCCCGGTGTCGCCCGCCGGGAAAGGCACAATGTTGTAGTCATGGAATAATTCGTTCGCGAGATCGGCACCGCCGCCGAAGCGCCACCACGCCGACATCTGGCGTGCGTTGAGCCCGAAGGGGAGCGCAGTGAAGAAGGCGAAGGATGGTTCCTTGCCCGTGAAGTAGTAGGACGCGGTGTGTGCGGCCTCGACGGTGCCGGCCTGGACCGCATCGAGCGCCTGCAAGCCTCCGACCAGTTCGCCGGCCGCGAAGACGCGGATTTGGAACCGGCTCTCGGTGAGCGAGGCGACCCGGCGCGAGATCGCCTCGGCCGTTCCAAAGAGCACGTCGAGCGTCTTGGGGAAGGAAGAGGTGAGCCGCCAGCGGACCTCGGGGCTGCCCTGCGCGATCGCGGGCGCGGCCAGCACCAGGGGGGTGGCGGAAGCCGTGGCGGTCAGCAGGCGGCGTCGATTGATGGTCATTTCCTCTCCGGACTGCGTCGTCGGGTCGCTGGCTCGGGTGGGACGCCGGTAACGGGGACCGACATCACGCCGGTGCGGCCTGCTCGCGCCGGTAGGGATGGGCTGGGTAGGTCCCCAGCACCAGCACCTCGCGCGAGAAGAAGCGCAGTTCTTCGATCGCACGCTCCAGGCCGGGGTCGTCCGGACGGCCGTCCACGTCGCAGAGGAACTGCACGGCCGAGAACCGTCCGTCGAGCATGTAAGATTCGAGCTTGGTGAGGTTGACCCCGTTGGTCGCGAAGCCCCCCAGGGCTTTGTAGAGGGCTGCGGGCACGCTGCGGACCCGGAACACGAAGGTGGTCACGCAGTCCCCGCTCCCGGCGGGCGGCACGCGCGGCTCCCGCGCCACGACGTAGAAGCGCGTGGTGTTGTGGGCGGCGTCCTCCACGTTCCGGCGAAGGATCTCCAGCCCGTACATCTCGGCCGCCAGGGAGGAGGCGACCGCCGCGTCCTCGATCCCGCCGCGCTCGGCGACGATCTGGGCGGCACCGGCCGTGTCCGCCTCGATCACCGGCACCAAGCCGGTTTCGCGGATGAGGCCGAGCACCTGACCCAGGGCCACGGGATGGCTGTGCAGGCGACGGAGCGATCCCGTGGTCGCTCCGAGGGGAGCCAGGAGGCAGTGCTCGACCCGCTCGAAGTGCTCCGCCACGACGTGCAGCCCGGACTGGGGCAGCATCCGGTGGATGTCGGGGACGCGGCCCGCGAGGCTGTTCTCGCACGGCAGCATGGCGAGGTCCGCCCGCCCTTCGCGCACCGCGGCCATCGCCGACTCGAAGGAGGAACAGGGCAGCGGCGCCCGCCCGGGATAGGCGGCGCGGCAGGCGAGGTCGGAATAAGCGCCGGGCAGGCCCTGGAAGGCGATGTGGTCCGTCACGTCGGGCCGAGGGCGGCGCGCGCCCGCTCCAGGTCGGCGGGCGTGTCCACGCCGAAGGTTGGTTGGTCCACGCGGGCCACGGAAACCCGCATGCCAGCCTCCAGGGCGCGGAGCTGTTCGAGCTTCTCCCGCTTCTCCAGCGCGCTCGCGGGCAGGGATACGAAGCGCGCGAGCGCCGCGCGCCGATAGGCGTAGACACCCACGTGGTGCCACGAGGGCCCTTCTCCCCAAGGTATCGGCTGCCGCGAGAAGTAGAGAGCGCGGGCCACCGTCTCCCCGTCCGCGAACGCGCAGGCGCATTTCACGACGCTGGCGGATGCTGCCTCGGCAGCATCGGCGATCGGGACGACCAGGGTGGCCACGTCCACTCCGGGGTCGGTGAGCGGCGCGAGTACGGCGCGCAGGTGCGAAGGTGGCAGGGTCGGGAGGTCGCCCTGGAGGTTCACCACGACGTCGTGTTCTCCCGCCGGGTCGATGAGCCCCAAGGCGAGATGGACCCGGTCCGTGCCGCTGGGCAGGTCATCCGGCACCATGAGGGCCTCGCCGCCCGCGGCCCGCACGACGT
Organism: uncultured Roseomonas sp.; assembly: GCA_964243365.1. Lineage (GTDB taxonomy): Bacteria > Pseudomonadota > Alphaproteobacteria > Acetobacterales > Acetobacteraceae > Roseomonas. The sequence goes on from CAXTEL010000007.1 coordinate 41,582, forward strand.
CCGCGATCTCGGGGTCGGCACAGGCCACCGCCACGGGTCCGATCCCCGCCTCCCGCGCCCGGTCGAGCACGTGGGCGATCATCGGCCTGCCGTGGAGATCGGCAAGCGGCTTGCTGGGCAGCCGAGTGGAGGCCAGCCGGGCTGGGATGATGACGATGGAGCGCACGGGTTGTGGGACGGTCGTCGCGTGATTATTGTGGCGGCGCTTCTAATGGAGGCAGTGGGCCGGCGCAAATGATGTGCCCGGACAGGCCTCCGGGACGTGGCGGTCGGCATTTGGAGTGGAATCGAGGCCAATGAGCCTGGAAGCAAACAAGGCATTCGCGGCGGTTCTGACGGCCGGCATCGCTTTCATGGTGACGGGTTTCGTGGGCAGCATCCTGGTGAGCCCCAAGCCCCTGACCCAGAGCGCCATCCAGGTTGGTGACGCGCCAGCCCCCGGCGCGGGCGCGCCCGCGGCGCCGGAGCCCCTGCAAGTAGACCCCGTCTCGCCGTTGTTGGTGAACGCCAACGTGGACGCCGGCCGCTCCATCGCGCAGCGGCAGTGCGCTGCCTGTCACAAGTTCGCTGAGGGTGCCGGCAATGGCGTCGGCCCGAACCTGTACGGCGTGGTGGGTCGCCATCACGCGGCGGTGGAGGGCTTCAACTATTCCGCGGCCAACAAGGCCCTGACCGACAAGGTGTGGGATTACGAGGCGATCAACCACTTCCTCTACGCCCCGGCCCGGGCCATGCCGGGAACCCGGATGGCCTTTGCGGGGCTGAATAGCACGCAGCAGCGCGCCGACGTGGTCGCCTACCTGCGCACGCTGAACGCCAGTCCGCCGCCGCTGCCCTGATCCTTCCCGACGCGTTCGCGGCGGCGGCTGACGAGGCCGCCGACGCGGTAGGGACGATCATCCGTCCTTTGTTCCGCTCCGTCCTGCCTGTTGACTCGAAGGGTGACGCGAGCCCCGTGACGGAAGCGGACCGCGAGGCCGAATGGGCGTTGCGAGATTACCTGCTGCGACGCTTCCCCAGGCACGGCGTGGTCGGCGAGGAGCACGGCGCAGTGCGACCGGATGCGGAGTGGGTCTGGGTGCTGGACCCGATCGACGGCACCCGGGCCTTCATCACCGGCCGCCCGATGTTCGGCACGCTGATCGGCCTCCTGCACCGGGGCACGCCGGTTCTCGGCCTGATCGACCAGCCCGTGACGGGAGAGCGGTGGGTCGGCGCGTCCGGCCGGACCACCTTCCGGGGTCCATTCGGCGGCATGGTCGGCTGCCGTTCCTGCCCGGAGCTCTCGAAGGCGGAGCTGTCCTGCACCAGCCCCTCGGTGTTCCGCCCCGCGGACGCGCCGGCGCGAGACGCGCTCTGCGGTGCCGTCAAGCGCACGAGCTGGGGCGGCGACTGCTACAGCTACGGCCTGCTAGCGCTCGGGCTCCTGGACGTGGTGGTGGATTCGACCATGAAGCCCTGGGACTGGGCGGCGTTGGTACCCGTGGTGGAGGGCGCGGGCGGGCGGGTCACAGACTGGCAGGGTCGCCCGCTCAGGCTCGACGGCCCGGGTGACGTGCTCGCCGTTGGGGACCCTCGCCTGCTGAGTCAGGTGGGTCATCTGCTGCGCCCTGGTTGAGGTGCGACGGGGAACGTCGCATCCTGCGGCGCATGCACCGCCGACGCGAACTGCTCGCCGCGACCATCGCCACCGGCACCTTGCCCATCCGTGTCCGGCCCGCCCGGGCCCAATCCGATGCCGCCCCGGTGCGGCGGACGCACGCGCTCTCGCTGCTCGGGGAGCCGGCCCTGCCCGCGGGCTTCCCGCACTGGCCATGGGTGAATCCCGAGGCGCCGAAGGGTGGCGAGGTCACGCGCACGGCCCTGGGCTCCTACGACTCCTTCAATCCTTATATCCTGCGCGGGACCGCCGCGGTCGGCACGGGCGACCTGTACGACACCTTGCTGCGCAGCTCCCCGGACGAGGCGGGTGCCGGGTACGCCCACCTCGCCTCCGTCGTAGAGCTGCCGGCGGACGGGCGCGGCGTGGCGTTCGAGATGAACCCGGACGCGCGTTGGCACGACGGCCGCCCGGTCACGGCCGCGGACGTCGCCTGGACGTTCGGCGTGCTGCGTCAGTACGGTCGTCCCTTCTATCGCGCCTACTGGGCCGACGTTGAGGAGGTGTCGACCGAGGGCGAGCACCGCGCGGTCTTCCGCTTCCGGTCGGACCAGAACCGGGAGCTGGCCTACATCCTCGGCGAGATGCCCGTACTCCCGAAGCATTGGTGGGAAGGACGCGACTTCGGTCGGCCCCTGTTGGAGGCACCCCTGGGGTCGGGCCCCTACAGGGTGGAGCGGTTCGAGGCCGGGCGCAGCGTGACGTACCGGCGGGTGCCGAGCTACTGGGCCCGCGAGCGGCCCACGATGCGCGGCACGGCCAACTTCGACGTCGTGCGCTACGAGTACTTCCGCGACACGACGGTGGCTTTCGAGGCGTTCAAAGCCGGGCAGATCGACTTCCGGACCGAGAACATCGCCAAGGACTGGGCGACCTCCTACGATTTTCCCGCGGTGCGCCGCGGCTTGGTGAGGAGGGACGAGATCCGTCACGAGCTGCCCACGGGCATGCAGGGCTTCGCCATGAACCTGCGCCGTCCGCTGTTCGCGGACCGCCGCGTGCGGGAAGCCCTGGGACTGGTCTTCGACTTCGAGTGGATGAACGCAAACCTGTTCTACGGCGCCTACGCGCGCACCGCGTCGTACTTCTCCAATTCCGAGCTCGCCTCGTCGGGCCTGCCGCAGGGGCGCGAGAGGGATATCCTCGAGGCTCACCGGAACGGGCTGCCGCCGCCGGTGTTCGACGAGGAGTTCCGACTGCCGGTGACCGACGGCAGCGGCAACAACCGTGAGAATGCGCGGCGCGCCCTCGATCTCCTGCGACAGGCAGGCTGGCAGGTGCGGGAGCGCCGGCTCACGGGTGCCCAGGGCCAGCGCTTCGAGTTCGAGATACTGCTCAACGGCTCCTCCTTCGAGCGGATCGCCCTGCCCTACGTCCAGGTGTTGCAGCGGCTCGGGGTGGAGGCGCGCGTGCGCACCGTGGACCCCGCGCAGTACCAGGTGCGCATCGACGCCTTCGACTACGACATGACGGTGGAATCGTTCGGGCAATCCGACTCCCCCGGCAATGAGCAGCGGGACTACTGGAGCTGCGCGACCGGGCGTCAGAGTGGCAGCCGCAACACGCTCGGCCTGTGCGATCCCGTGGTGGACGCGCTGGTGGAGATGATCGTCTTCGCGCCGGACCGGGCGGAGCTGATCGCCCGGACCCGCGCCCTGGACCGCGTCCTGCTGTGGGGCCACTACGTCGTCCCGCACTATCACAGCCGAACGTTCCGCTTGGCCTGGTGGGACAAGTTCGGCAGGCCGGAGCGGAATCCGCGCCGCGCGATCGGGCTCGACGCGTGGTGGGTGGATCCCGCACGCGAGCGGGTGCTGGTCGAGGCGCGTCGAAGCCCGGTTTGAACGCGTGGGCGCCTACATCCTTCGTCGGCTGCTGCTCGTGGTGCCGACCCTGTTCGGCATCATCCTGATCAACTTCGTTGTGGTTCAGTTCGCGCCGGGCGGACCGGTGGAACAGATGCTCGCTGAATTGCGTGGCCAGGGCGGCTCCGTCCTGGGCCGGCTGTCGGGCGAGGGTCAGGGTGAGGTGCGACAGCCGCAGGGAGGAGCGGAGAACAAGGAGGTGACGGGCTATCGCGGAGCCCGCGGTCTCGACCCGGCGATCGTTCGCGAGATTGAGCAGATGTTCGGGTTCGACAAGCCCGCGCATGTCCGCTTCACGGAGATGCTGAGTGGTTATCTCCGGTTCGACTTCGGTCGCAGCCTGTTCCAGGACCGTCCCGTCGTGAGGCTGGTGCTGGAGAAGCTGCCGGTTTCCGTCAGTCTCGGGCTCTGGTCCACGCTGATCATCTACGCCGTCTCGATCCCGCTGGGCATCCGCAAGGCGGTGCGTGACGGCAGCGCCTTCGACGCCTGGAGCTCGAACGCGATACTGCTCGGCTATGCCGTTCCCGGATTTCTCTTCGCCATCCTGCTGGTCGTGCTGCTCGCCGGAGGATCGTTCCTGCAGGTCTTCCCGTTGCGCGGACTCCTCTCTCCCGGTGCCGAGGATTGGCCGTTCTGGCGACAGGTCCTGGACTACGCCTGGCACATGGTCCTGCCGACGCTGACCCTCGTGGTGAGCGGGTTCGCGGGCCTGACGATGCTGACGAAGAATTCGTTCCTGGACGAGATCGGCAAGCAGTACGTGCTCACGGCCCGTGCCAAGGGCGCCGGCGAGCATCGGGTTCTGTACGGCCACGTGTTTCGCAACGCCATGCTGCTGATCATCGCGGGCTTTCCGAGCGCATTCATCGGCATCCTATTCACGGGCGCGCTGCTGGTCGAGATCGTGTTCTCCCTCGACGGCATCGGCCTGCTCGGCTTCGAGGCAGCCATACGCCGCGACTACCCCGTGATGTTCGCCACGCTCTACGTCTTTACCCTCATCGGACTGCTGATGCAGATCCTGGGCGACGTCGCGTACACGCTCGTCGATCCGCGGATCGACTTCGAGGCGCGGCGTTGAGCCTGTCCCCCCTCACGCGCCGAAGACTGGCCAACTTCCGTGCCAATCGCCGCGGCTACTGGTCACTCTGGATCTTCTCGATCCTCTTCGCCGTCACGCTCTTCGCCGAGCTACTGGCCAATGATCGACCGCTCGTCGCCCAGGTGGACGGACACTGGTTCGTGCCCGTGCTGGTGGATTACGCCGAGAGTGACCTCGTGGCCGACGGTTTCCCGACGAGCGCCGACTGGCACGACCCGTCCTTGGTGAGCGAGATCACGTCGCGCGGCTGGATGCTGTGGCCGATGGTTCCCTACCGCTACGACAGTGTGGTCCGTGACCTCGGCCGCGTCGCTCCGTCCCCACCGAGTGCGCGGCACCTGCTGGGCACGGACGATCAGGCGCGCGACGTGCTGGCTCGCGTGATCTGGGGTTTCCGGATCTCGGTGCTGTTCGGCCTCGCCCTCACGGTGTTGTCCTCGCTCATCGGCGTCACGGCGGGAGCGGTCCAGGGATACTACGGCGGCTGGCTGGATCTCGGCCTGCAGCGTTTCATCGAGGTCTGGTCCGGCATGCCGCAGCTCTTCCTCCTCATCATCCTGGCGAGCGTGCTCGAACCAGGCTTCCTGACCCTCCTCGGCTTCCTGCTGCTGTTCTCGTGGATGAGCCTGACCGGCGTGGTGCGGGCGGAGTTCCTGCGTGGCCGCAACTTGGATTACGTGCGTGCAGCCAAGGCCCTAGGGGTGTCGGACGCCCGACTGATGGTCCGCCACATCCTGCCGAACGCCATGGTCGCCACGCTCACCCTGCTGCCCTTCATCCTCTCGGGCAGCGTCACGGTGCTGGCGAGCCTGGACTTCCTCGGCTTCGGCCTGCCGCCCGGCTCGCCCAGCCTGGGCGAACTGGTTGCCCAGGCCAAGAACAACCTCCAGGCCCCATGGCTAGGTGCGACGGCCTTCATTGTGCTCGGCGGCACGTTGACGCTGCTGATCTTCGTGGGAGAGGCGGTGCGCGATGCGTTCGATCCCCGCAAGCTCCCGGGTGCCCACGGTTGACGTCGCCGCTGCTGGTGGTGGAAGGGCTGAAGGTCGCGTTTCGCGGCGAGGAAGTCGTGCGGGGCGTCTCGTTCGACGTCGGAGCGGGAGAAACGGTCGCCCTCGTTGGAGAAAGCGGCAGCGGCAAGAGCGTAACCGCCCTGTCCTGTCTGCGTCTGCTGTCCCCCGGAGGTGGAAATCCCGCGGGTAGGATCAGCCTGGACGGTGTGGACGTAATCACGGCTCCGGAAGACAGGTTGCGCGAACTGCGCGGCGGCGTCGTGGGCATGGTCTTCCAGGAACCGATGACCTCGTTGAATCCGCTGCACACGATAGGGCGTCAGGTTTCGGAAGCCATCACGCTGCACCGCCCCGTCCGCGGTAGGACACTGCGCCGAGAGGTTCGGGAACTCCTGGGACGCGTGGAACTGGCGAGTTTGACCGACCGTCTGGGCGCTTTCCCGCACCAGCTCTCGGGCGGGCAGCGGCAACGCGTGATAATCGCCATAGCCCTTGCGAACAATCCGAAGCTGCTGATCGCCGACGAGCCCACCACGGCGCTCGATGTCACTGTCCAGGCACAAATCCTCAATCTGCTGGGCAGTTTGAAGCGTGAGACCGGCATGGGCCTGCTGCTCATCACCCACGACCTCTCCATCGTACGGAAGCACGCGGACCGCGTGATCGTGATGCGAGACGGGCGCGTGGTGGAGCAGGGACGCGTGGCGGACGTGCTGACCAAACCATCTCACCCCTACACTCGAACGATGCTGGCCTCGCAGCCGAGGGGAGAGCCGCCGGTGCGGCTCGCGCAGGCTGAGCTACTATTGGCCGCGAAGAACGTCAGCGTGAGCTTTCCGGTGCGTCGAGGATTACTTCGTCGCGTCGTGGCGCAAATTCGTGCGGTGAGTGACGTCTCGCTCGAGATCCACGGCGGCGAGACGGTCGGCATCGTCGGCGAGAGCGGCAGCGGCAAGACGACGCTGGGATTCGCGCTGCTGCAACTGGAGCGTGGTACGGGCGAAGTGCGGCTGAGCGGTCAGCGCATCGACGGATTGAGCCGGGCGCGGCTACGCCCTCTCCGACGCCACATGCAGGTGGTCTTTCAGGATCCGTTCGGCAGCCTGTCACCTCGCATGACGGTCGCGGACATCGTGGGCGAAGGTCTCGCCGTGCACGAACCCTCGCTGACGGGGAAGGAGCGCGCAGCGCGCGTCAGCGCCGGTATGATCGAGGTGGGCCTGGACCCTTCCACTGCCGGCCGCTATCCGCACGAATTCTCCGGCGGTCAACGTCAGCGAATCGCGATTTGCCGTGCGCTGGTGCTGAAACCCAGGCTGTTGGTGCTCGATGAGCCGACGAGTGCGCTAGACGTGTCCGTACAGGCGCAGGTCGTGGATCTTCTACGCGACCTGCAAATCCGGCACCGTCTCGCGTACTTGTTCATCAGCCACGATCTCCGGGTGGTGCGTGCCCTGGCACATCGGCTGATCGTGATGAAGCAGGGAGAAGTCGTCGAGACCGGCGAGACGTTGCTCGTAATGCAATCTCCTCAGCACCCGTATACACGGGCGCTGATTCGCGCTGCGTTCGATGCATCACCGGCGCGCGAACATCCTCCAATGCCAGGTGTCTAGCGTATTCACTGGGCTCAAACGATGGTTCTGGCTTTGGTCTCGCGACCGGCAGCCTCTGCCGCCGCAGGCCCGCAGCTGTACTGCGACGCTTCACCCATGATCCCGGACAGGTCCCGCAACAACGTGGACCCCTTGGCCGTCCGTTGCACGAGCACGCTGCGACGGTCCTGCGGATCCGTCTTCCGACGCGTCAGGTCGAGTTCGCCGAGTCTATCGAGAGCCCGCGTGATCGCAGGCTTGGACACGTTCAGGGCCGCAGCGAGCCCACGAACAGTGTGAGGACCGTCCGCGAGGTATGTCGTGAGGAAAACGCCGAGTTGTCGTGCCGACAGATCCGGACCGTCTCGTCGCACCATGGCGACGATCGTGTCGCGCAGTACTCCCACGAGTGCTTCGGCACTCATCTCCATCGCCATGACAGCAGCTTCCTTCATCATCCCGATGGCCACATCGAAGGTTGTCCTGGACGGGGTGCGACGACATCACCCCTGGACGGCATCATCGCGGCGCGTTGCCGTTCATCTTCTCAACTCTTCTCGTTACCGAGTCGTTTCATTGCGCGGTTTGCCGAACAGACTCGTGATCGCTGCCTGCAGCGCGCGCAGCGATTGAGCCTCCCCGCCCTCGGGACGCCCGGGCCTGCGCGCGTCATTCCAGCCGTATAAATCCAGATGAGCCCAGGGCATTGCTGGCGGAACGAATCGGGACAAGAACAAGGCTGCCACCACGGCGCCCGCCATCGGCTTGCTGGCAACGTTGTTCAAGTCGGCTATCGGACTGTCCAACCACGAATCGTAACCGCGATGCAATGGTAGGCGCCACACGGGATCGTGGACCGCGTCCCCTGCTCTCGAGATCGCGTCGGCTAGGTTGTTGTCGTTCGAGAAGAGGGCGGGGACGTCCGGGCCCAGGGCAACACGCGCCGCTCCGGTGAGAGTCGCGCAGTCGATTATGAGGTCCGGCGAGTGCTCCGACGCGTAGGTCAGCAGATCAGCTAGGACGAGGCGTCCCTCCGCGTCGGTGTTGCCGACCTCCACGGTTATACCGGCTCGTGTTCGTACGACGTCCATGGGACGAAAGGCCGTTGCTGACGTGCTGTTCTCCACCGCGCCGACCAACACCAGCAATCGTACGGGCAAGCGCTCCCGAATGATCAATGCCGCGAGGCCGAGCACGACGGCAGCACCGGCCATGTCCTTCTTCATACGCAGCATGCCAGCACTGGGCTTGAGGTCCAGGCCACCCGTGTCGAAGCACACCCCCTTGCCGCACAGCGCGATCAGCGGCCCCTTATCGTCCCCTTCCCAGCGTAGGACGCCGACGGCGGGAGGACGCGTGCTGCCGCCTCCCACGGCCGCAATTGCCGGAAACGCTTCGCGCAGCGCGTCACCGTCCACTTGCTCAAAGCTGGCGCCCTCGGCTTCCGCCATATCGCGCGCTGCCGCGAGTAGTTCTGCGGGACCCAGATCAGCCGCCGGAGTGTTGATCAGGTCCCTTACCCAGTACGTCGTTGACGCCACGGTGATCTCCCGCTCACACCCATTCGGCGCAATCAGTCCGGCGATTGGGCGAGAAGGCTCGCGATAGCAGCTGAAGGTGTAGCCGCCGAGGCACCAGCCCAGGGTCGCGGCGGCCACGTCGTGCGTTCCGGCGAGGTGCCAAGCGGAGCCTTCGGGCAGCAGCGTGGGCAAGTCCCCATAGGTCCACGGGGGGCGGGTCGCTGTTCCTGCCGGACCACCCAGGCCCAGGATGGCCCCGGCGAGACCACTCGGCCCGGGCAGCAAGGCAAGTTGGCCGGAAGCAGCGCGGAATCCGGTCTCCCTCAGGAATGCTGCCTCGGCGTGCTCAAGGCTCGCCAGGAATTCGGTCAGGGATGTTTCATTCACGGCGAAGAGTGGAAGGCTTCTCCCGTGCTGACGAAGTAGCGGGCCCGTCTGGCCATACAAGATAGAAAATTTACTCATTAACACAACTCATGCGTGTATCTATCTTCATCTATCAACCTTTAGGTGCCCTTATTTCGCTCTTTTTGGTACCTGAAAGAGCGGCGAGGGCAAGCGGGGAGAAGCCGATATCCAGCATTCTCCTAGGGTCGTGAAGTGGGAGCGCGGCTTCGCAGAGCGCGCACATGATGTTAGCGGCTGACGATGCGCATCTTGCTCTGGTACTGGGGTCGGCGTGGTGGCGGAGCACAGTACGCGTTGTGCCTATCGCGCTCCCTGGCACGCCATCCCAGTGTGCATCTGGAACTATCCTTAACCGATTCATCGAGTCTTCTTCATGAGTTCCGCCAGATAGACGTTCAGGCCGACGTGATCCGGACCTTTGTGGGCTCCATGGGCGCTGTTGGTGGACTCGCCCGCGTACCGGCGCTGAGCCGTCGTCTGGTGACCCAGGCCCGACGTTTGAGGGCAGACGTCGTCTTCTCCGCGATGTCACATGTCTGGACACCCTTCGTCGCGCCTTCCCTAGCGGCAGAGGGACTTGGCTTCGTGCCCGCAATACACGACGCTCGGCCACACCCTGGTGATCCCGCACTATTCTGGGACTGGCGTTTACGGACGGAATTGCGCGCCGCGCGCGCCGCGCTGGTCTTCTCAGCCGGCGTGGGAGCAGTGCTCGGGCAACTCAGGCCTGAGTTGCCCTTGTTGCGCACATCATTGGGCGCGCACCTGCCCTTCTCGGTACGGGGGCATGACCCATCGATGGAAGGGGAGTTCCTGTTCTTCGGCCGACTGCGAGCCTACAAAGGGCTCGACTTGTTGCGGGATGCCTTTCGCCTCGTGCGGGCGCGTCACCCCGGCGCGACGCTGCGCATCGTGGGTGAGGGAAGCGTGGAGGCATCCGCACCGGGCATCTCGGCACTGCCCGGCGTGAAAGTAGAGCAGAGGTGGGTCCCGGACGCGGAGATACCCTTCCTACTCGCACGCGCCTGGGCCGTCGTGCTCCCCTACCGTGAAGCCAGTCAATCGGGCGTACTGCCTTTGGCCCTCGCCTCGGGGGTGCCAGTAGTGGCGACTCCAGTGGGCGCGCTCGCCGACCAGTTGAGACATGATTACACGGGCATTCTGGCGGGAAGCGCTACTGCGCCGGCTCTGGCGGAAGCGATGATCCAACTGCTGGTCCCAGGCACGCGAGCGGAACTGTCGCGCGCCGCCTTTCGGGAGGGAGCGCGGCTCACCGACTGGGACGCGCAGGCGGCAGAGCTGGTCGATGGCCTACGCGGGCTCGGCCTCGACCGCGAGAAGCTGGGGTGAGCTTGGCACGACGCGCCTGGAAGGCTTTGCCGCGCAACCTGCGACGTGAAGCACTCTTCGGCGGGGCAGCACTGCTGGCGCCTCGGCCGACTCACCCGGAACCGAGAGGCGAAGGGTCGCTCGTGGTGGCGGGCTATCTTTCCGCTCCTACCGGGCTCGGCGAGGGCGCGCGACGGATGATCGAGGCCATGCGGGCGCAAGGTCTCGCGCCGGTCGCCGCCGACCTCACGGGCGCGCACAGACAGGGCGCCGCTCCACCATTGCTCCGAGTTCCCCGCGGACCTGGCACGATCGTGTTGCACGTGAATGGCCCAATGCTGCCCTGGGGCTTGCTGGCGCTGGGGCGAGCGGCCGTTGCCGGGAAGCGCCTCATCGCCAATTGGGCGTGGGAGCTTCCGGTGCTGCCGAGGGACTGGCATCGCGGCTATGATGCCTGCCATCGGGTCTGGGCGCCGAGCCGCTACTGCGCCGATGTCTTCGCACGCCCGGGTTTCCCACCACCCGCGGTGGTACCCTACGCCCTGCCCCGGCCTGATCCTGCGCCACTCGGGCGAGACGCCTTCGGCCTGGCAACCGACGCTTTCGTGACGCTGAGTGTGTTCGACGCGACTTCCTCCCTGGCCCGCAAGAATCCGCTCGGTTCGATTGCGGCGCACGTCCTCGCATTCGGTGATGATCCGCGCCACGTGCTGCTGCTGAAGACGCACGGGGCCGCGCGGGCCGGCCCGTCCTGGGAGATCGTGACCCGCGCCGCCGCAGCGCATCCGAACATTCGGGTGCTCGACACCCTCCTGCCGCGCCGGGAACTGTGGGCCCTGTTTCGATGCTGCGACGTCCTGCTCTCGCTGCACCGGGCGGAGGGTTTCGGCTTCGCGGTTGCCGAGGCCATGGCCCTGGGCCGGCCGGTGGTGGCCACCGGCTGGTCGGGCAACCTGGACTTCATGTCGGGTCCAGGCTGCTCCGCCGTGCCCTACACCCTGGTGCAGGCGCACGACCCGCAGGGCACCTATGACCTTCCAGGCGCGAGATGGGCTGAACCGGACCTGGAGCGGGCCGCTGACGCGCTGCGCCGTACCATGGCGGATCCTCTCAGCCGCAACCCCGCTCCCGTGCACTTCGAGCCGCCCGACTACCGAATCTTCCTCAGCCCGCACGGTCTGGCCAGCAGCCAGGACGGGGGTTAAAGGGCGGGGAAGTACCCCATCGAGAGAGTGAGATGCCGAGAGCACTGATCACCGGAGTGACGGGACAGGACGGGGCATACCTGTCCCAGTTGCTCCTGGAAAAGGGATACGAGGTATTCGGGTTGGTGCGTCGTTCCTCCTCGTCCGACGTGGTGGACGAGCGGCTGCGCTGGCTCGGTATCGCGGGGCAGGTGCGCGTGCTCGACGGCAACCTCATAGATCTGTCCTCCCTGATTCGCCTTTGTCAGGAGGTGAAGCCCGACGAGATCTACAATCTGGGTGCGCAGTCCTTCGTGAAGACGTCCTGGAACCAGCCGCTGCTGACCGGGCAGGTCACGGCGCTGGGTGCGGGCAACATCCTGGAGGCGGTGCGTCTCGCCATGCCGCGAGCACGCTTCTACCAAGCATCATCGAGCGAGATGTACGGTCTGATCCAGGAGCCGGTGCAGAGCGAGCGGACGCCCTTCTATCCTCGCTCACCCTACGCCGTGGCCAAGCTGTACGCCCACTGGATGACGGTCAACTACCGCGAGTCCTTCGGACTGCACGCGTCCTCGGGGATCCTGTTCAATCACGAGAGCCCGTTGCGCGGCATAGAGTTCGTCACCCGCAAGGTCACCGACGGCGCAGCGCGGATCAAGCTTGGGCTGGCCAGTGATCTCAGGCTGGGCAACCTTGATGCCAAGAGGGATTGGGGCCACGCCAAGGACTACGTCCGGGCCATGTGGCTGATGCTGCAACAGGAGGTGGCGGACGACTACGTGGTCGCGACCGGGCGAACCGTCACCGTGCGTGACATGTGCCGCGTGGCCTTCAACCACGTCGGGCTGGATTACCAAGAATTCGTGCGGGTGGACGAGGCCTTCATGCGACCTGCCGAGGTAGATGTTCTGCTCGGCGACCCGTCAAAGGCCAAGCAGAAGCTCGGCTGGAGTGCGGAGATAAGCCTGGAAGCCATGATCCAGGAGATGGTCGACGCTGACCTGTTTCGGCATCGCTCGCGGCTTCGTTGAATGTCGCATGCGGCCGAGCCGGAGCGTATCCTCGTCACTGGGGCGAGCGGCTTCGTCGGACGGCACCTCCTTCCCATACTGCGGACGGGCCTCCCAGGAGTTCACCTGATTGCTGCGTCCCGGCGCGGCCCGGTACGAGGTGCGGATGAAACGATTTCCCTCGACCTCCTCGATGAGTCGGGGTTCGCGCGGCTCGCTGCACTACGCCTGGACGCGGTGGTTCATTTGGCGGCTCAGGCCGCGGTCGACGCATCCTTCGCCGATCCTCAGCACACTTGGCGCATAAACCTGCTCGGCACCGTGGCGTTGGGGGAGGCACTCCTGCGGCACGCGCCGGGAGCCCTCCTGCTCCTCGCCTCGTCGGCTGAAGTCTACGGCTTGTCCTTCCAGTCCGGGGAGGCTCTGGACGAGACCGCGAAACTACAGCCGGCAAACCCCTACGCTGCTTCCAAGGCGGCAGCGGATCTCGCCGTAGCCGAGATGTCGCTGCGCGGCCTCCGCACCGTACGGTTGCGCCCCTTCAATCAGATCGGCCCAGGGCAGTCGGATGCCTTCGTGGTACCCTCCTTCGCGCGCCAGATCGCACGAATCTCCGCGGGATTACAGGAACCCGTGGTGCGCGTGGGTGCGCTGGATCGCTGGCGTGACTTCCTGGACGTGCGTGACGTCTGCAAAGCTTACTTGGCCGCGTTGTGTGCAGAGCCGCACCTACTCCCCGGGGCTGTCTTCAACATCGCGACCGGCGCACCCAGGCGCGTTGGTGATGTCCTCGACACCCTCATTGCCATCGCCGGCATCTCGCCCGAGGTGCAGACCGTGCCGGACCGGTTGCGGCCCACGGACGTCCTTCGGACAGTGGGCAACGCCGTCAAGGCGCGGGAACAACTAGGTTGGTTACCGACGATCCCCTGGGAGACGACCCTGGTTGCTGTCCTGGATGATTGGAAAGCACGTCTGACGGGCTGAATCGGTCCTCATTTCGTCCAAGGCAGCCCTGATATCCAGGCAGGTACGCCGTTGCGGTCGGGAAGCGTACGCAGAACGGCGCTGCCATCCGGATTGATGTACAGAGTTCCATCGAGTTCCGTGCGCACCGCTTCGTCGTGTCGTGACAACCAAGCCAGAACCACCGTTCCGCGCCGCCGCAGCCTTTGCAGGGGCTGTTCCGGAGCGATGGGCAGCGCCTCCGCCGACGTGAGCAGAACGTCGCCCGACGCTGGGGCCAGTTCCTTGGGCTGAAGTCCCGGTACCCGCAATCCAAGCAATTCCTCCGCCACTGCCGGCGTGGTCAGCCATTTTCCCGTCGCGTCGCACTGGACGGGCTCCACGCGCAAATCGGCAGCATGGCAAATTAGCAGGCGCTGAAATAGGTTTCGCGGAAATGTGCCCGCCTCACTCGATAGGAGCTTGGCGTCAAGCATGAGCAGTGGTGGGCGCCGCGCCGGAATGCAGGACACGGCTGCTGTCGAGAGTGCCGCGAGGTCGCCGGTGTCGCCAGGCGGCAAATCTGCTTCCTGCAGAAGCTGAGATGGCGTGCTAATTGTTTCATGGGCGGCCTCGATGGCGTCCCTGTAGCTCGCCGCCACACGGCATGGCGACAGGTTGCTACGGACGTAGCCGCGAGCGCGTTCTTCGAGGGTTCGACGCGCCTCGGGGTCGCGGCCGAGGTGTAGCAGGGCCGTGACGAGTTCGTCGCTCGTGAACTGGTCAGGCATCATCAGCACGGCATCCGTAGGCAGTTCCGCCAATGCCCCATGCGCGTTCACGATTGATGGCAGGCCGACAGCCAAACAGTCGAGCAGTGCTCTGGAACTCTCACCCCGGGATTGAGCACGCACCTGAACCGCAACGTCGGCAGCTTGCAGCCAGTCCGTGTATTCGTTCTGGTCCACCCGACCGGTCATCAATACTTCGCCCGACCCGACCTCCCGGTACTTTTCCATCAGATCGCTACAATCCCGCGATATCTCTCCCACGAATACGAGGCGTGCGTTGCCAAGTCTGACCGCCACCCGCCGCCAGGCCGCGAGCAGCCGGTCCGGGAGCTTCGTAGGTGCGACGGCACCGAAGGTCGCTACCAACAACCCTTCTTCGGGCTGCTTCAGTCGTCGACGGGCTGCGGACCGATCAGGAAGCGGTAAGGCGCGTCGCAATTGCGGGATGAACAGAATATCTCGCGTCGCTGCATCGCCGAAGTGCCCTCTCAAGATATCCCGGGCATGAGTGGAGTGCTGAACGACTTGGTCGGCGTCACGCAATACGGAAAGGCTGATTGGGTACCTGGCGACCGCGGCGTCCTCTCCTTTCGCGGCCAGATGGGCTATCGCTGGCCAGCCGTGAGCATCGTGCAATACCCAGGCGAGGCCGTGCGAGTCCTTCATCGCGGCCGCCCGCCATCTCTCCACTCCGGACAAGAAGCTGTCGTGCAGAGTTGCCGTCCCGCCAAATTCCGGGAGCAGTTCATTCAACTGGAAAGCGTGGAACTGAGAGTTCCCGAGCTGATGAAGCACGCGGTCGAACCTCGCCGCCCGCGCCCGAAACTCATCGGGGCCAAGCACAGGGAAATTGACCTGAAGCCATTCGTCCTCGGTGCTTCCACCCGGCGTTACGAGCGTGATGTCGTAATGCCGTGCCAAGTGAGGCACCAGCTCTCGCGTGTAGTCAGCGATCCCACTCGCCAGGGGTGGCAAGGGCGAGGTCACGGCCAACCGAGGCAGCGATCGCGGCGGAGCGGGAGAGCGAACCGGAAAGAGATGTTCCAGTGCGTTCCAGGCTCGTGCCGCAGTGTTGGTCCAGGTGAAGAGTGCGGCCCGTGAGGACGCATTGGCGAGCAGCCTCTGTCGGAAGCTGGTGTCCGACAAGCCGCGCTCGATGCAGCGTGCCATGTCCTCGGGGTCCGAAGGATTGAAAGTGGCCTCCGACAACCCGATCACCTCCGGCAGACTGGCGGTGTTGCTCCCCAGCGTCGGAGCGCCGCAAGCCATCGCCTCAGCAGCGGGAAGTCCGAAGCCTTCGTAATGGGAGGGCAGCACGAAGAGTGCGCAGCACGCGTAGAGAACCGGGAGATCTGCCTCATCGACGAAGCCGATGAGGATCAAGTCGTCGGATGCGAGGCCTGCCTCGCGTGCCGTAGCCTGTAATGCGAGCCGGTCTACCTTTCCGACAATGGCGAGCGGGTGCGTTCTGCGCAAAGCCGGCGGGAGTAGGCCGTGCGCCCGAATGAGCCCCGCTTCATTCTTGCGATGATCGCCGCCGCCCACGAAGAGCAGGAATCCCTCTCGCAAGCCGTAACGGGCGAACAGCGTTCCGCGCCGGGCCGCATCGATGGGAACTGGGTGGAAGTTCGGCCCTATCCCGGCCGATATGTTGCTGACCCTGTCGGCGGGATAGCCGATGTGTTGAATCACGTCGCTGCGGCTTGCTTCGGAAATCGCGAGCAGTCCGTCAGTCAAGAGCATCTCGTGCAGGCGGCGCAGGTACCATTCTTTCAAACCGCCAGCCCACGCACCGTCCAGGTAGTCCGCGCGCTGCACCAATGGAATGAGGTCGTAGCAGATCGCTACGGTCGGCGGCCGCGACAGCGCGGAAGGCCAACGGGAGATGATGTCGTCGCCCGCACCCTCGAAGATGCTCGTGATCAGGAGGACATCAGGCCGTAACGCAGCGAGTGCCCGGGCGCGCAACCATTCCCCGCCGCGGGCACGCGCAGGACGGTCAGCGACGACCTCGGCGGCGCCGACGGGGCCCCACCAGAGGTGGATGGCACTGGCCGGCAATACGTCGCGCAAGGTGTCGCGCAACTCGTCGAGGCCATCCTCCATGGTGGCGTTGAGTGCCACGATCACCTCGTGATCGCGGTGCTCGCGAGCCATGGCTAGGACGAGTTCACGCGAGTAACGCCCGATACCCCGCAGGCGACTGGAACCCTGCGCACCTTGCAGATCGATGACGAGACGCATGCTGCTCATCGATTGATGACTTGGCGGCCTGCAAGCCGCCTGAACACTGAGCTCTCGGCTGCTGCCATTTGCGCCGGTGGTCGCAGATGATGACCCTCGGGCGATGATAGGGATGATCGTGGCGAGACGATTCTCAAGACGTGATAGGCGTCGAAGCGTAATCGCAACCAGCCGTGCAATCCAGGCATGAGCCTGGCCAGCACACGCGCCGCGCGTTTGCCCCCTGGCGCCGTGACGGCCGTCGACAACATACGGAAGTAGACCGGCCGTAAACGCCGCTTCAGGGGCTCGGGCACGTGCCGAACCCTGGCGAGCAGATAACTCAGGCCGGGCATTCGATCCTCCTAACCATCGAGTGGAAGCAGGATGAGTGGCAGGAGCAGGCCGCTCCCGAAGCTTCCGCCACGAACCGAGTCAGGTCGCACCTCGCGCACCAGGAGCGAGAACTTCGGCCACGGGTCCATCAGCGACGATCCGTCCCGCCTCCAGCCGTATCGCGCGCGTACACCAGCGACGCACCACGCTCTCATCGTGTGTGGCGATGACAAGGATCTCGGCGCCTCGTACCAAGTCCACCAAGCGTTCCTCGGCCCTGAGCATAAAATCAGCATCACCCGCGAGGAACCACTCGTCCATGAGCAGTACCTGCGGCGTCATCGTGGTCGCCATGGCGAAGGACAGACGCACCTGCATACCGGCGGAGTAGCCGCGCGTCGGCACATCGAGAAATTCGCCGAGGCCGGAGAAAGCTGATGCCGCTTCCTCCAACTTCTGCAGTTCTTCCTCGTTGAGGCCGCCGTACAAACCTCTCAGGCGAATATTCTCACGGCCAGTGCTGTCCACATCCAAACCTGCCGCAGGATCAATGAGCGAGCCCACCTCGCCCTCGACGCGGAGCGATCCACCGACCGGCTCGTAGATGCCGGCGAGCGCGCGCAGAAGCGTAGTTTTGCCGGAGCCGTTGTGACCGACGAGAGCGACGCGCTCGCCGCGACTGATAGCGAAGTTCAGGTCGCGCAAGGCGCTGACCACCACTCTATTCGCATCATCGGTCCGCACGCGTGCGCCGGCCCTCGCGAGCAACCGCTTCTTCAAGCTACGAGCGCCGAAATGGTACAGCGGGAACTCGATCGTGAGTCCACGCGCCTCGATCATCACCACGGTCTCAAACCCAGAAGGCGACGCGACCGCGGAAACGGACGAAGAAGGCGAATGCCACGGCCACCAACACCAGCGCGTAGAAGGATGCCGCGGCCCAAACGATCGGGCTGCCTCCGCCCTCAATGAGCGGTCCTCTCACCATCTCCAGCATGGCATAGAAAGGGTTTAGCGGAAGCCAAATGGCAGCCGGACCGAGCAGTTCTGGTTTCCACAGTATCGGGGTCAGGAAAAATGCGAGTTGCATGACGTTGCCGACAATCTGCCCCACGTCCCTGAATCGAGCGCACAACATGCCCAGGAGCAGGGACACCGCGAAAGCGGTGATCCCGAGTATTAGCAGGCCGGGGAGGAGGAGCACGATCTCGATCCCGGGCCATTGCCCCAGGGCGATAAGCACGACGAGTAGGAGCGGTAGGTTGTGCGCGGCAGTCAGGGCGTTGCGGAACACGCAGCGGAGCGCGTGCACGGTGAATGGCAGGGGTATCTGACGGATGATACCCTCCGCATTGGTGAGTGCCGTGCAGGCATCGGCAACGAGACCCGAGATAACATTCCACGTGATCAGGCTGACCGCCAAGTGCGGCAGATAATCTCTCAGGGAGATGCCGAAAAGGCGCGAATAAAGCAGGCCGAGACCGACCAGCATCAGCGCGGCAGACGCCGTCATCCAGAACGGGCCCAGGACGGAGCCGCGATAACGGTTGCGCAAATCGAGCATTGCAAGTGCCCAGGCCAAGCGCCAGGAGCGCAACCCTCGCCTCAGGTCGGAAAGGGCGCGGGAGAGATGCTGAGGTCTGCTCGCGTCGACACTGTGTATGCGTGCCGGAAGTGCGCTCATGGAACTTGCCTATACGACGTCTTCCAGCACCACAACAGGTACTGGAAAAGGTTCTCCCGTGATCACTCGAGCGTATGAACCTCTGATAGCCCGGCCGAGAGCACCGAGACGTAGTTCCGGTTGGGAAGGTGAGCCGGCGGTGAGGATCGTGGGAACGGATTTTGAGCGGCGGCTGACGGCGTATTACCCGCGGCGCGGCTGAGACGCGTGCGGTCACCTCGACTCACCACGACGCGATCACCGACCTGCAGGTCATCCTCGTTGGTTTGAACCACCGCGATATCGCCGCCCCTGTCTTCGCGGACGATGAATTCGATGGCTTGGCCGCTGCCGACGCCTCGCTCCACGGCGTTGCCAGCGAAGCCTCCCAGCAACGCGCCGCCCAGACCTGCGAGCACATTCGACCGCCAATCGCCCCCGATGAATGAGCCGCCGAAGCCGCCGGCCACCGCGCCCGCCGTGGTGCCGAGGCCACCCGCGTCACCTCGCACCTGCACGGGTCGGGAGCCTACGATGCTACCGTAAGAGACAGCAGCGGCACGGTTCAATCCGGACGCAGCATAGGTGGAGCCGGTATTTTGCGGCGCGCAACCGGCCGAGGCTGCGCCTAGTACAATTGGAATGAGGAGAGCGCGGCAGGAGCGTCGCCGTAGGCTGGAGCTTCGTAGCTTCATGATTTCGTCCTCCCGGACTGGCTGCTGAGCAGAAATTCGTGGTGAAACTGTCATCACTGCGCAAAGTGACGCTTCCACGACACGATTGCCACTCTCGTCACGCACGACGAAGAGTCTTCGCTTGCCTAGTATTCCTGGTTCCGTTAGCCCGGATGGAGGTGAGTCCTTGCTTGTTCTGGCTGTGGTGATGGTTTCCATGCGGCGCGGGGGCGCTGAGTGGATTGCGTCCCGGTTGCCCAGCGACTTGTCCTAAGGGGGGTTTAGAGGATGAAGCTAGGCAATGCTCGGCGAGCCGGCCCGCTGACTCGTTGGCAGTCAGTCACGAGTTCCCTTCTGCTCGCGGCCGTCGCGGCCTGCAGCAGCCAACCCGGCGTCACCAACTCCGTCAGCTACGCACCGTCCGCGAGCCGTCCGAGTTCCTACAACCCACCTGGTTCGCCCGGTGATCCGTGGGGTCCCTACATCCGCGAGGCTTCCCGCCGCTTTGACGTGCCGGAGCGATGGATCCGCGAAGTCATGCGCCAGGAGAGCGCCGGCCGGGCCACGGCCACCAGCCCGGTCGGCGCGATGGGTCTGATGCAGGTTATGCCCGGCACCTACACGGAGTTGCGCTACAAGCACGGACTGGGCGACGATCCTTATCATCCTTACGACAGCATCATGGCCGGAACGGCATACATCCGGCAGATGTACGATCTGTATGGCAGCCCCGCCTTCCTGGCCGCATACAACGCCGGACCGAGACGACTCGAAGATTACCTGTGGAGCGGCCGCTCCATGCCGAACGAAACCCGCAACTACGTCGCGCGGATCGGACCCCGGATCGTCGACGCACACCCGACGCGGCGCGCCGCGCCGGAAGTCTACGCCGCAGCCGAGATCCCGCTGAACGTCCCGCCCGGGCCCCGTCGCGCCGATCCTGGTATCATGCTGGCGCTGCGCGAGCAGCGTGAACAGCGCCGCTCCGCCGACTCTATCGTGCAGGTAGCCACCCTTCCCGCAGGTCCCGTCGTGCGAATGGAACCCATCCCGGATGGGTCTACCTATCCAGATGTCCAGGTGGCGAGCTTGTCGGGCACCGTGGTTCGTATGGATCCTATTCCGGATGGCTCCACTTATCCGACCCTCAGCGAACCGGCCGATAGGGTGGTGCGCATGGATCCCATCCCCAATCCTCCGGAAGCACCGGTCCGCGAGCCGGTCCTGGCTCTTTCCCGGCCGTCGGCACCAGCAAGGGTGGAACCTTTCACGCTGGCGCTCCCCACTCCGCCAGTCCTTCCAACCCGACAGATGGCCAGGGCGCAGCTTCCGACCACGGCCGGTCCCCGCGGCTTTGGTTTCATCGGGTCCGCGCAAGCGGGTATTCTGCCGGGCGGCCCACGCACGTCGGTTGCCGCGTCGGTGGGCGGCGCCTGGGCCGTTCAGGTTGGTGCCTTCGCCAGCGAGAACCTCGCCCGCGTCGCGGCGGATCAGGCACGCGACCGGATCGCGACCACGGGGGCGCGCGTCGCCGTGCAGCCCGTGATTCAGGGGCAGGGCGGCAGGCTCTACCGCGCTCGCATCGTCGGCTTGTCCCGCGACGTGGCGCAAACCGCTTGCGACCGGCTACGTGCACGCGGTGCTTGCATGGCATTGTCGCCGGACGCTCAGGGCTGAACCTTTCGGACACCTGATCGAGGTGCTCTCAGTTCCATAGTGGTGGGCCTGACCGCTTGGCCGCGCTCGGCTGAGGTGACGCTCGCCGCTGCGTCCCGAGGCTGGCTTGATCGGAAGCTGCTGCGGGCCTGCGTGGGCGTTGCCCGCCGCCGGAGCGCTGGCCAAACGCTTCAGGCGATTTGCAGGTCCTGCAGAGCCGTTTCAAGTTCCTGGAAGCTGGGCATATGGCCGCTCGGTGCCACCTTGCGGCCGGTCTCCACGGCGACCTGCGGTGCGTTCCCGTGCAGGTGCGCGACGAGCACGGCGCGGATCACTTCGTAGTACTTGGACTCTTCCTCCACGACGCCTTTCAGGCGCGCTGCCATGGGTGCCATCATGCCATAGGCCAGCAGGATGCCCAGAAAGGTTCCGACCAGCGCGCCGCCGATCATGCCGCCCAGCACGGTGGGCGGCTGATCGATGGAGGCCATGGTCTTGATCACGCCCAACACGGCGGCGACGATGCCCAGCGCGGGCAGCGCGTCCGCCGTGCTCTGCATGGCGTGGGAGGAGTGCATCTCCTCCTCGCGAATTTTCTTAAGTTCCCGCGTCATCGTATCCTCGATCTGGTGGGGATCGTCGGCATTCATGCCGATCATGCGCAGGTAGTCGCAGATCAGGTCGGTCGCGTGGTGGTCGGCGGCGATGGCGGGGAACTTCTGGAAGGCGGCGCTCTCGGTCGGCTTCTCAATATGCGGCTCCAGCGCCATGGCGCCCTTGGTCTGGGCCAAGCGCACGAAGAAGAACAGCAGGCTCAGGAGGTCCACGTACTGCGACTTGTGGAAGCGTCCGCCCTTGATGATCTTCATGAAGCCGCCGAGCGTGTGCTTGATGTCGTGCACGCTGTTCGACATCACGAAGGCGCCGACGGCGGCGCCACCGATGGTCAGCATCTCGTGGGGTAGCGCGTGCAGGATGATGTCGAATTTGCCGCCGGCGAGGACATATCCCCCGAACACGCAGGCCAGCAGGAAGATCAGGCCAACAATCGTGGTCATCGCGGCATCGTCCCCGGCGCCGGGTTCTGTCGCAGCAGCAGGATGGCCACCCGGCGATTTCCCGAGGCTTGCGGGGTCTCCGGCAGCATCGGTTCCCGATCGGCCAGCCCCGCGACGCTGCGCAGGCGGGCCTCCCCGACGCCGCCCTCTACCAGTAGGCGTCGCGTGACGTTGGCGCGCTCGGCGGAAAGATCCCAGTTGGATCGCTCGCCGCCGCGGAACGGGGTGGAGTCGGTGTGCCCGGTGATCGCGATGGTGTTGGGCACGCGCTGGATGATGGCGGCAACTCGGGCCACCAGGGCGCGCGATCGATCGTTGGGAGCCGTGCCCCCCAGGGTGAACATCGGCTGCCGGTCGGCGTCGAGGAGCTGGATCCGCAGCCCCTCCGGAACCTGCTCGATACGCATCTGCCCAGCGAGTTCGGCCAGCGCCGGATCATCGCGCACCGCGGCGCGCACCTGGTCCGCCAAGCGTTCCAGGGCTTCCCGCTCGCGGCGTTCCAGTTCCTGTCGCAGCGCCTGCTCGGAGGTGACGGCGAGTTCGGCGGCCTCGCGCGCTTCCTGTTCGCGGGTTGCGCGCAAGGCCAGCGTCCTGTTCTCACGCGTGGGCGGTATGCCGGCTTCCGCGCGACCGGGTCGGGCCTCCAGTGCCTCCTCCGGGCCGGGTGGAGCCTCGCGCGCGAGCATCGGCTGCGCCGGCTGGTTGCTGTCGTCATCCACCTCCACGTCCTGGAGCACGGGGCGCGGTCCCATCTCCAGGCGAACCGCGCCGGTGTTGGAAGCGAGTTCCCCGGCCTCGTGGGGCGTGCGGCCGCCGAAGGGCTGCCCGGAGCCCGTCTTGCCCTCGCCCAGGACGTTGGTGGGCGCGAAATAGTCGGCCAGACCGCGGCGTTGCTGCTCAGTGGTGGCGTTCAGCAACCACATCAGGAGGAAGAACGCCATCATGGCGGTCACGAAGTCCGCATAGGCCACCTTCCAGGCGCCGCCGTGGTGCCCCTCGGCGCCCACCTCCTCGCGCTTGAGGACGATTGTCACGCCCTCCTTTCGGCCTTTTGCCAATGTCTGCTCGCCCCTGCGGTCCCGGACCCGGGGGTATTCTGCTCCGGTGCTGCTTAAGAGGCGGTTATCCGGCGAGGGCGCGGGTCAGAAAGGAAGAAAGCCCCGCGCTGGCCACGCCGCCTCCGGGCAACGCGACGGCCCCGCTCCGTGGAACGGGCGCTGAAACGGCCGCGGCCACCAAGCATTCGAGGCTGTCCAGCACCGGCACCCCGACTCGGGCGCGCACGGCCGAGGCCAATCCCGCCAAGCCGGCCCCCCCGAGCACCACCACCTCCGCCCCATCCGCGACCGACGCTTCGGCTTCCCGCGCCAGGGTCGCGGCCGCGTTGTCTGGGTCGCGCGCCAGGGCATCGCCCGCCGGTGGCACGGCCCGTATCCGCACCTGCTCCGCGGCCCGGCCCGAAAGGCGGACGAGTTCCTCCAGCATCGGCACCCAAGCGGCTCCACCCGTCAGCACGGCGACGTGCGGGGAGAGCCGGAGGGCCGCCGAGATGCTAGCCTCCGCCATACCGTGCACGGGCACGCCGACGATCTCGCGCGCGGCGAGGAGGCCAGGATCACCGAAGCAGGCCAGCGCAATCGCGTCCGCGTCCGACGCGTGCTCGGCCACGGCGTCCAGCACCGCGTGGGCGGCGACCGCCGCGGCGGCGCGGCTGGCGATGTATCGCGCCCCGAAGCGCACCGTGACGGGAAGGAGGGACACACTGTTCGCGAGACCCGAGCGTTCTAGCGCCGACGCGGCCAGGGCACGCAGTCGCTGGGTCATCACGGCGTCAGTGTTGCCGTTGAGCAGGAGCAGTCGCATCACCGGGAAAGAGTCCTCCGTCACGGCCTCGTCGGACAGGATCCGCAACCAGCTGTTCAGCGGCGCCCGCCCCGGGGCGGCTGAACCGTTCCTACCGGCGGGGGTGGTAGGCAGGCGGCGGTGAGCTGGGCGAAAGCACGAGTGCGATGACTGACTTCGGCCTTCCGGTCCTGATCCATCTCGCTGAAGGTTTCACTCTCCCCGTCGGGAAGAAAGATCGGGTCGAAGCCGAAGGACAGCGTGCCGCGCGGCGGCCATGTCCATTGTCCGTCGATCCTTCCCTCGAAGCCTTCGATCTGGCCGTCGGGCCAAGCGAGGACCAGGGCGCAGGAGAACCAAGCCCGGCGATCGGCGAAGCCAGCCGCCCGGCGCTCAACCTCCACCATAGCACGGGAATAGTCACGCGTCCCATCCGGCTGGGTGGCCCAGTCCGCGGTGCGCACGCCCGGCTCGCCATTCAGCGTGGCGACGGAAAACCCGGAATCGTCGGCGAGCGCCGGTAGTCCAGTGGCGCCGGACGCCGCGAGCGCCTTGAGGCGCGCGTTGCCCAGGAGACTGTCGGCGGTCTCGTCCGGTGCCGGTAACCCCAGCGCGTCGGCATCCAGGATATCCAGACCCCAGGGGGCCAGCAGGGCGGTGACCTCCCGGATCTTGCCCGCGTTGTGCGTGGCCAGCACGAGGCGCGACCCGGTCAAGCGACGCATCACGCGCCGACCGCGGCCCGCTGAGCGGCGAACAGTTCGGCAGTGCCCTTCCGCGCCAGGACGAGCAGGGACTGTAGCTGCGCCTCGGTGAACGGCTCGGCCTCGGCGGTGGCCTGCACTTCCACCAAGCCGCCCGAGTCGGTCAGCACGAAGTTGGCGTCGGCCTGGGCGACGCTGTCCTCCGAGTATTCCAGGTCCAGGATCGCCTCACCCTCCCACAGCCCGCAGGACACGGCGGCGACCTGCCCAATGAGCGGGTCGCGTGACATGATGTTCATTCTGCGGCAGTGGGCGAAGGCCTGGTGCAGGGCGACCCAGGCGCCGGTGATCGCGGCGCAGCGAGTGCCCGCGTCGGCCGTGAGCACGTCGCAATCGAGGACGACGGTCATCTCGCCCATCGCGGTCCGATCGGTCACAGCGCGCAGCGAGCGGCCGATCAGACGCTGAATTTCCTGCGTCCGCCCGGACTGCCTGCCGCGCGCCGCTTCCCGGTCGCCACGGGTATGGGTGGCGCGCGGCAGCATGCCGTACTCCGCCGTGACCCACCCCTTGCCGGAGTTGCGCAGGAAAGGCGGCACCCGGCCCTCAACGCTGGCGGTGCACAGCACCTCCGTCAGCCCCATGCGGATCAGGCAGGAGCCCTCGGCGTGGCGGGAGACGCCCCGCTCCAAGATCAAGCTTCGCAACGCGTCGGGCGTGCGTCCGGAGGGCCGCATGGTCCTAATGACTCCCGCTGGGAAAGGGCGGCAGAGGTCGTGGCTCACGCCCGCGATGTCAACGGCCTCTTCGCGCGGTCGCACGCCGGGTTGGATTGACCCTGCTACGGTACGATTATATCTTGAGAATGTGCAGGAATAAACTCCGTCGCCGCGCGGGGCTTCGCGGCCCAGGAGCTTCCCTCGAATGGCCAGCCCGGGCATCTCGGAACGCCTCGACAATCGGAGTGCGGCGATCCTCCGCCAAATCGTCGAGCTATACGTGGAGACGGGCGAGCCAGTGGGCTCGCGGACCTTGTCGCGTCGCCTGCCGGTGTCCCTGTCCCCCGCCACCATCCGCAACGCCATGGCGGATCTGGAAGAAGCAGGCCTGCTCTTCGCGCCTCACACGAGCGCCGGTCGCCTGCCCACCGAACGGGGGCTGCGCCTGTTCGTGGACGGGCTGCTCGAGTTCGGCGAGCTCTCCGAAAAGGAGCGGGAGGACATCGCGGCCCGCTGCGCTGCCTCGGGCCGTTCGATCCAGGACACGCTCGGTGAAGCCAGCCGGATGCTCTCAGGTCTCGCC
Source organism: uncultured Roseomonas sp. (assembly GCA_964243365.1). GTDB lineage: Bacteria > Pseudomonadota > Alphaproteobacteria > Acetobacterales > Acetobacteraceae > Roseomonas. Next base: position 67,468 of record CAXTEL010000007.1, read on the forward strand.
GGCGCGGCGGGGCTGGTGCTGGCGCCCAAGACGGAGTCGGCCGTGCGCCACATCGAGTTCGTGGCGCTCGGCCCGGGACGCGCCCTGATCGTGCTGGTTGGCGAGAGCGGGCAGGTGGAGAACCGCGTGATCGAGGTGCCGGCCGGGCTGCCGGCCGGCTCGCTGGCCCAGGCCACGAACTACCTCAACGCCCGCCTGAACGGCAGCACCCTGGAGGAGACCCGCGCTCAGGTGTCGGTCGACATTGCCGCGAACCGCACCGCGCTGGACGCGCTGACCACACAGGTGATCGAGGCGGGACTGGCCACCTGGGCTGGCGGCGGCGGCGGCTCGCTCATCCTGCGCGGCCAGTCGCGGCTGCTGGAGAACCTGGACCACGCCGCCCGGGTGAACGACATCCGTGCGCTGTTCGACCGTCTCGAGGCGCAAGAAACCATGCTGCAGTTACTGGAGCTGGTGCAGCGCGGCGAGGGCGTGCAGATCTTCATCGGGGCGGAGAGCGGGTTCTTCGACGCCGCCGGCCTGTCCATGGTGGTGGCGCCCTTCCGCAACGCGCAGGAGCAGATCGTCGGCGCGGTGGGCGTGGTCGGGCCCACCCGAATCAACTACGGCCGCATCATCCCGGTGGTGGACTACACCGCCCGGGTGATCGGCCGCCTGCTGGGCTGAGTGTCCACAGGGCTCAGCCCTCCTCTCCATAAGGATTGCTCGTGCCGCGCAGGTTCAGCCGGACCGGCACGCCGGGCATGTCGAACGCCTCGCGGAAGCCGTTCACCAGGTAGCGACGGTAGGCCTCGGGCAGCATCTCGGCGCGGGTGCCGAACACCGCGATCGTCGGCGGCCGCGCCTTGGGCATGGTGCAGTAGCGCAGCTTCAGCCGCTTGCCTTCCACCAGCGGCGGTTGATGCCGTTCCAGCATGCCCTCGAACCAGCGGTTCAGCTCACCCGTGGGAACCCGCCGGTTCCACCGCTCGTAGACCTTCCGCACCGCCGGCATTAGCCGATCCACGCCGCGCCCGGTGGCGGCCGAGAGGGGAACCACCATCACTCCCTTCGACTGCGCGAGCGAAGTGGCTAGCACGTCGTCCACCCGGCGACGGTTCGCCACCCGATCCTCCACCGCGTCCCACTTGTTCAACGCCACCACCACGGCCCGACCCTCACGCTCGGCCAAGCGCGCGATGCGTAGGTCCTGCTCGTCCATGCCGAGCAGCGCGTCGAGCACCAGCACCACCACCTCGCATTCCTTGAGCGCGGCCAGGGTGGCGCCGACCGACATCTGCTCCAGCCCTTCGTGCACCCGGGCGCGCTTGCGCATCCCGGCGGTGTCCACCAGCCGCACCTTGCCGCCTGTGCCGTCCACCCATTCCACGGCCACGGAGTCCCGGGTCAGGCCGGGCTCGGGGCCGGTGATCATGCGCTCCTCGCCCAGCAGGGCGTTGAGCAGGGTGGACTTGCCGGCGTTCGGGCGGCCCACGATGGACAGCCGCAGTGGACGGTTGCGGCGCGCCTCCTCGATGTCCTCGGGCTCGTTGCCATCGTCCTCGTCCTCGGGCGGCAGCAGCGCCGCGATCTCGTCGTGCAGCTCGCCGAAGCCGTCGCCGTGCTCGGCCGACACGGGCAGCGGTGATCCGAGCCCCAGCTCATAGGCCTCCAGGGCGTTGGCCGCCCCGGTTCGGCCCTCTGCCTTGTTGGCCAGCAGCAGCACCGGGCGCTTCTGGCGACGCAGCCAATCGGCGAAGGCGCGGTCGGGGGGTGTCAGTCCGGTGCGAGCGTCCACCACGAACAGGATCAGGTCAGCCTCGCGCAGCGCAGCCTCGGAAGAGGCGCGCATCCGGCCAGGGATGGTGTCTGGCGCGGATTCCTCGAGCCCTGCGGTGTCCACCAGGATCACGTCCCGGCCGCCGATTCGCGCTTCCGCCTCCTTGCGGTCGCGCGTGACCCCGGGCGTGTTGTCCACGATGGCCGTGCGCCGCCCTGCCAGCCGGTTGAACAGGCTGGACTTGCCGACGTTGGGCCGGCCCAGGATGGCGATCCGGGGCCGGGTCACCCCCGCATCGCCGCGAGATTGCCGTCCTCAGCGAGCACCAGCAGAGCGCTGCCCGCCACGGCGGCCGGCAGGATGACGGGACCGGGTAGCCGCAGACGGCCGGTGATTGCGCCGTCAGCCGGGTTCACCAGCAAGGCCTCCGAACCGCTGCCCGGCACCACGAGACGCCCACCGAGCAGCAGAGGTGCTCCGAAGATCGTGGATTGTCGCCGCCCGCTGCCCGGCGAGGTCGGAGGATTCAGCGGCGTCACCCAGCGCACCTGCCCGGTGTCCCGCCCCAGGGCGACGAGATCCTGAGCGGTGGACACGACGAACATCCAGTCACCGGCGACCGCCGGCGTTTCGGCGCCGCCCACGTCCCGCTCCCACAGCCGACGACCGGATCGCAGGTCCACCGCCAGGGTGGTGCCGCCCTGACCCACTGCGATCACACGACCGTCGGAGATCACGGGCAGGGCATGCACCCCCGCGATATCGGCGATGCCACCCCGGCGCGCGCCCACCGGCGCCGACAGAGTCTCGGTCCAGAGGACGCGCCCATCAGACGCGCGCAGGCTCACCAGCTCGCCGGAAGGGAAGCCGGCAACGACAGTCTCCCCCTGCACCGCGGGGGCGGGCAGGCCCAAGGGTACGGCGGCGACGGGCTGAGCCCGGTAAGTCCACAAGCGACGTCCGTCCTCCGCCGAGAGCGCCAGCAGGTGGTTCTCGAGGGTGAGCACGAAGACCCGCCCATCGGCGGCGGCGGGCGCGCCGCGAGTCGGCGCTGGCGTGCGGACCCGCCAACGGACGCTGGCGGTGGCCGGGTCCACCGCCAGCACCTCGGCGAGGCCGGTGGCAACGAACAGCACGCCGCCGTCCAGGGCGCAACCGGCCCCGACACCCCCGACCTCGTCGTCCTCCGGCTTGGCGTCCAGCTGCCAGCGACGCGTGCCGCGCGCGAGGTCGAACGCGGAAACCTGGCCCAATGCGTCCGCAGCGTAGACCGTATCGGCGGAGGCTACCGGGCCCGAAGTCATGCGCCGCCGGTAGCCGCTGCCCGTGCCGACCGAGGCGCGCCACGCCTCGCGCATGCCATCGACCGGCAGTGCCACGTGCCCCGGATCATGAGCTGGATTGCCGCCGGGCTGCGGCCAAGCCGTGATCTCCCGCGGCGCGGGCAGATCGACCGCGCGGTTGGCGATGGCGGGATCGGCGCTGACCTCGCGTCGCGTCTCAAGGGCAGGCCGCCGTTCGCCCGGCAAGGGGTCCTTGCGATCAGCCAGAAGGTCACTGATCGTGTCGCAGCCGCCGAGCAGCCCGGTCGCGGCGCCGAGCAGCGCGGCGCGGCGGCCGACGAACCGGTTCATCCCTCCATCCCAGCGGCCAGTCGCGTGGCGCGCTCGCGCAGGCCTTGCGGTGCGAGGACGTCGGCAGCGAGTGCCTCCAGGGTTCGGCGAGCCTCGTCCCGCTCGCCACGGCGCGCCGCGAGCAGAGCCCGCAGTTCCCGCGCCGAGGCGTGCCAGGGATTGCCCTCCTCAGCCAGCGGCGAGAGCCGGGCGACGAGCCGGGCCGGGTCGAGCGTGTCCAGCCCGTGTAGCGACCACATCAGCGCGCCGAGGTCGCGGTACACGGGGTCGGCGTCCGAGTCGCCGGCCACCGCGTCCCACAGCGCGAGGGCGCCATCGCGGTCGCCCACCTCCGCCTTCAGGGCGGCCGCCCGCAGTCGGGCCAGGCTGCGGTAGCCGGCCGGCGCCCCTTCGGTCAGGGCCGCGAAGCGATCCCCCATCGCGGCGAGGTCGGCGCCCGGCTGCTCGGTCGCGCGGTGCACTTCCAGGAAAAGCGCGGCCGTCCGCTCGGCCTGAGTGCCCTGCCACCAGCGCCAGCCCTGCCAGCTACCGGCGCCCAGCAGCGCCGCGAGCACAATCGCGCCGAGCACGCCACCCCAGCGCAGCATCGCGCGCCGCACCCGCTCCGCGCGGTAATCCTCCTGGAGTTCATCGAAGATGTCGGACAACGCGATCGGGTTCCGAAAGGATTGAGGGGGAACTCATAGCGGCACCACCTCCCGGCGTTAAGTCCGCGAACCGCCGAGGCCGGGACGCGCCGGTGCACCTGCTGTTAACGCGACCGCGTTACAGGTCGTGGCGTGCGCACCCCGCTCCTCCAGCTGGCATCGCTGCTCGTCGCCCTGGGCGGATGCGAGAGCGCCCTGGGTCCCTTCGCGGCCGCGAACGTCGTGTCCCTGACCACCACGGGCCGGGCGGTGCCGGACCTCGCAGTATCCGCGTGGACGGGGCGGGACTGCTCCGTGGCCCATCTCGACCGCGGCGAGAGCCGCTACTGCCGCCCGGACCCGCTCCCTCCCGCCCCGGCCGTCTACTGCACCCGCAGCCTCGGATCGGTAGATTGCTGGTCCTCGCTGCCGCCCGGCTCGCCGCCGCCCCGGCCGGTCGCCGACGCCCCACCGTCGCCGCCGCGGGCGCCGACGGAGCGCTGGCCGCTCAACCTGTTCTGACGAGCGGCCCCGGACGGAACGGTCAGGGACCCCGGGCCTCCAGGAACCGGACCGGCGCGCCGCGCGGCGCGCCCAGCACCTCGTCCTCGCGCATTACCGCCTCGCCCCGGAGCACCGTCATGACCGGCCAACCGGTGCAGGCCATGCCGGCGAAGGGTGTCCAGCCGCAGGGCGAGGCAATCCAGGACTCCTCGACCGTGCGGCGGCGCTTCATGTCCACCACGGTGAAGTCGGCGTCGTAGCCCGCGGCGAGCCGTCCTTTGCCGGTGGCGCCGTAGACCCGCGCGGGCCCGGCGCACATCAGGTCCACCAGCCGCGTCAACGGCAGCCGGCCGGCGCTCACGTGGTCGAGCATGATCGGCACCAGGGTCTGCACCCCCGTCAGCCCGGCCGCGGTGGCGGGCCAGGGCCGCTCCTTGGCTTCGCGCGAATGCGGCGCGTGGTCGGAGCCCACGGTGTCGGCGGTGCCGTCGCGCACCGCGGCCCAGGCGGCCTCGAAGTGCCGCGCGTCGCGGATGGGCGGGTTCATCACGGCGTAGCCGCCGAGACGGTCGTAGGCGTCGGGGGCGACCTGTGTCAGGTGGTTCACCAGCAGCTCCGCCGTGAGCAGGTCCCGGTGCTGGCGGACGTGCTTCAGCTCCTCGGCGGTGGAGACGTGCAGGATGTGCGCCGGCCGCCCGGTTTTGCGGGCCAGTGCGGCGATCCGGCGGGTGCCGAGGAAGGCGCACTCCACGTCGCGCCACTCGGCGTGCAGCGCGTGCGGGCCGCCCTCCTCGAACAGCGGGCGGCGCTCCCGAAGGCGATACTCGTCCTCGGAGTGGTAGGCGACGCGCCGCCGGCCGGAGCGCATCACCGCTTCCAGCGACGCGTCGTCCTCGACCAGCAGGTCGCCCGTGGAGGAGCCCGCGAAGACCTTCACCGCGCAGACGCCCGGCTCCGATTCGAGCGCGGCGAGTGCGGGCACGTTCGCCTTGGTGGCGCCGACGTAGAGGCCGACGTCGCACCAAGCCCGGTCAGCGAGGTGCTCGCGCTTGCGGCCCAGTGCCGCGCGATCCGTGACGGGCGGCACCGTGTTGGGCATATCGAATACGGCGCACAGCCCGCCCAGCACGGCGGCACGGGTGCCGGTCTCGATCGTCTCGACCGCCGGGTCGCCGGGGTCGCGCAGGTGGACGTGCGGATCGATCAGCCCGGGCAGGACGTGCAGGCCGCCGCAATCCAGCGTTTCCGTGGCGGTGGCGCCGCGGAGGTCGCCCATCACCGCGATTCGGCCGCCGCGCACGCCGATGTCGGTAATCTCAGCACCCCAGGGCAGGACGCAGGTGCCGCCGCGCAGAACCAAGTCGAAGCTGACCATGCCGGGCTCCTGCGGGATGCGACCCTGTGTCGCATCCGACCGTCGGACGGGAAAGTCCGCCCCGCGCGGCGCCGGTCAGGCCGCGGTGGGCGCCCAGGGCGGCCCGCCCTCCACTGGTAGGCTGGGATCGCGGCTCCACTCGTTGAATGAGCCGAAATACAGCCGGACGTCGCGGATGCCGGCTTCCTTCAGCGCGACGAGCGAGTTGGAGGCGCGGGCGCCCTTGAAGCAGAACAGGTAGACCGGGGTATCCGGCGCGATGCCGACACTATGACACTCCGCCCGGATCTCGTCGGGTGACTTGAACATCGGGCCGTCGGCCGTGGGCTTCATCAGTCGGTACCACTCGATCCAGCGCGAGCCCGGGATGCGACCCTTGCGCGGGCAGAAATCCTTGCCGTAGGGCGAGGAGCTGTCGCCGACCCATTCGTCCACGTCGCGCACGTCGAGCTTGACGATGCCGTCCTCGGTCAGCGCCGCCAGCATGGTCTCGCGGTCGATCATCATGGACTTTCCCTCGTCGGACATGGGGAAGGCCTTCGGCTCGGGCGTCACCGCCTCCGTGCTGGTCGGCAGGCCCGCGGCGGTCCAGGCTTGGTAGCCGCCGTGCAGGACCATCGCCTTCGGGTAGCCGAGGAACTTGAGTAGGAAGTAGCCGCGGCAGGACTGGCCGAAGCCAGAGCTCATGGAGCCCTCGTAGATCACGGCGGTCTCCTTGCCCGACAGGCCCGCGGCGCTGAAGGCATTCGCGAACACCTGGCGCAATTCCTCCATGCCGCTGGGGGTCGAGGTAGCGAGATAGGTAAAGATCTCGTGCAGGTTGACGGCCCCGGGAATGTGCCCCTCGGCGTAGGTGGCGGGCGGGCGTGTGTCGATGACTACGATGCCGGCGCGCCCGGGGCCGGACAGGAGTTCCGACAGCTCCGACGGTGTTAGCAGGACCTTCTCGCTCATGCTCGGTTCTCTCCGGATGGGTGTTACGGCTTCGCGGCGGGGCTCCGCACTGTCGGGGCGGCTAGTTTTGCGACAATCCCGCCAGCTCCTTGCGCAGGTGGCGGACGGAGGGCGTGATGATGGCGACAAAGATTCCCTCCCTCTGCTGCCGATGCACCGCGGAGCCCGCGAGGTAACCGCGGGACCCCGCGTGCAGCACGGCGGCCTGAGTCGCCTCCAGCGTCAGCTCGCTCGTTTTTAACCGGGCGGAGAGGACGCCGCGCAAGTACTCAGTGCCAGGCTCGTGCGGCGTGCACGCCAGCTCCAGCAGCCGCTCGCGCAACGCAGCGAGCCGATCCTCGAAATGTTCCGGACGGTCCGGCAGGTACTGGTTGGTGGAACCCTGGGTCACGTCCGAGCGGCGCATGGACGCGATGCAGCCCTCAATCACGCCCAACCCCATGCCGGTCTGCAGCAGCACGAAGCCCGGCCGGATCCGCTTGGGCATGTCGCCCAGCGGATCGGCCAGCAGCAGGTCGTCGTCGATGAAGGCGTCGTGGAAGCGCACGGCGTAGGTGCCGGTGCCCTCCAAGGCGAGGAAGTGGGCGGACTGCTTGATGGACACGCCGGGCTGGCCGCACCGCACCATCATCATGATCCGGTGCGAGGGGTCCTGCGCGTCCTCAGCGACCGTGCCGAACCAATGGCCGTCGCCGAGGTTCGACACCCAGGGCAGCACGCCGGTGACCTCGTAGCCGCCCGGCACGCGCTTCGCCCGCAGTTTGAAGGACTCGATGCCCGACAGCGCCTTCATCGGGTTGGACAGGCCGGTGCCGCCGAGCAGCGCCGCCGTGGCGATGCCGCCCTGCAGCCGGTCGCGCAGGCCGGCATTGTCGGTGTTCTCTAGGTACCAGCCGCAGGCATCCTGGCACCAGGCGCAGAACGCGGTGGACATGCAGTCGGCGCCGATCGCCGACATCGTTTCGATGGACAGGCCCAGGCTCGGCGCGGGCAACGGCGTGTGCGCGGCGAGGTGCGCCGAGAAGGCGCCGACCTCGCCCAGCGCCCGGAACGCGTCGAGCGGGTAGTAGCCGTCTCGGTCGATCCGCTGCACCAGTGGGCGCAGTTCGGTTTCCACGCGCTCGCGCACGCGGCCCAGCACCGCCGCGCCCAGCGTCTCCGCACCGCGTCCCATCGTGCCGGGCAGGGTGGAAGGCGAAGCGGAGGCGCCGCGCGTCAGCGTGTCGGGCATGGCGCCTCCGGCCGACATCAGGCGGGCGCCGCGTTGGCGGCAGTGACGGTGAGCGCGACCGGCTTGGTGAAGGTGTTGGCCACCGGCGACCACACCGCCGCGTGAGCAATCAGGTCGTCTACGACCTCCTTCGGAGCGTCGGCATCGAGGTGAACCTTGGCCCGCACGGCCTCGAAACCCACGGGCTTGGGCGAGATATCCCCGGTGCCCCAGACGGAGGTAATGTTGATGTCTGCCTCCAATTCCACCTCCAGCGAGCGGATCGTGATACCGCGCGCCACGGCGTTGGCGTGTATGCCCACCGCGAGGCAGGAACCCAGAGCGGCCAGCGCGGCTTCGGAGGGGTTGGGTGCCGTATCGTCGCCCAGCAGCACCGGCGGCTCGTCGATCACGTGCGCCGGCAGGCTGCGGATCATGTTCAGGTGCCGGAAGCGGCCTTCGGCCACCGTGCGGCACTTCAGGGTCTTGATCGCCTTCGGATCGGCCTTGCCCTTGGCGATCAGGGAGTCGAGGCCGGTCTTATCGATAGGTGACAGGCAGGACGTCATGGCCGTGGCGCTCATCGTTGTTCTCCCTACGTTCCTGCTGAAGAATTCCGAGGAGTAGATCCCCGGACAGAAAGGTCAGTCTGGGAATTCCCCTGCAATCACCATGCCATCCTCCCGCGTTGGCGGTTCCAGGGCGGTGATTGACGCTCTTCGTGCTGAGTGGATATGTCTTCGAGCGCTGGATCCAAAAGTCAGAGAAGACGCTTCCCAGGTACGGTGAGGTGGAGCATTCGCTGAAGAACTAGGCAGGCACAGATGGCAGCAAGGATGCATTGCGCGTGAGAGCGGCAGACGTCCCTTTCGCTGACGGTATCCTGCATGACCTCGGCACCTCACCGCAGGAAAGGATCGTTGCGGCGGCACGCGAAATGTTCTGCCGAGACGGCATCCACGCCACCGGTGTGGACCGCATCCTCGCGGCGGCCGGCACGTCGAAGATGACGCTCTATAACCGCTTCGGCTCGAAGGAAGCGCTGTTGCACGAGGTGCTGCGGCGCGAGGGCGCGGCGTGGCGCGAGAGCTTCTTCGCCGCTGTCCTATCCGTGTCGGACGTGCCTGGTGGGAGGCTGGAGCGGGTGGTAGATGCGCTCGCCATCTGGTTCCGCGGCGATCGCTTCTACGGCTGCGCGATCATGAACGCGGCCGCGGAGCACAAGAAGGGCGATGCCTGCATTCGCGCCCTGGCAGCCGACCATCACCGCCTGATCCTGGACTTCCTGACCGAGCAGGCAGTAGCGGCGGGCCGCGTGGAGCCCGCCCTGCTGGCCCGGCAGCTCCTCCTGCTGATCGACGGCACCATCGCCGCCCTAATGGTGACCGGGGACGAGCAGGTCCTCGACGTAGCCGAGCGCAACCTGCGTGCGGTGCTCGCCTACGAGGCAAAGTGACCGCCGCGTAGGTCAGAAAGCCTCGTACATCAGCGAGGGTACCGCCAGGTCGCGTCCGCGGCGTGTCCCGGTGCGACAGGGCGGGCGTTTGAACCCCCGACAAGACGGCGAATCCACGGGAGCGCCATCCACGACGCGAACAAGAACGCCTATCGAGCTCGCGCGTTTCCGCCGGGAGGCCCTTCTCCGGGCGGGAGCCGCGAGCCGGAGTGGCGGCCTGACGCTTCCTGATCCCCTCGCTCGGACGCTGCCACGTTCGTCCTGTTATCGTCCCGCAAGGAACTCGAAGGTGTCGCCCCCGAAGGGCCGCCCCTCGACGTGCCGGGCGTGCCAGAGCGCGTAGAACAGCAGGTGCCAGGCCGCGAATCCCTCTCGCTTCCCAGCCGCGGCGGCGAACAGCGGCAGGACGCGATCCGACGACGCGATTTCCGCCACGCCCGGCTGCGCTGCCACGAGCGGCGCCAGTCGGTCCGCGACCCGCGCGATCCAGGCACCCATCGGCACGGTGAAGCCCCGCTTGCGGGCGAAGGGACGGCTGGCTGGGAATTCGCGCTCCAGCCAGCGGCGTAGCAGCCACTTGCCGGCGCCGCCGCGCACCTTCAACTCGTCAGGCAGGCGCCAGCACGCCTCGGCCACCCCGCTGTCCAGGAAAGGAACTCGGCCTTCGACGCCGTGCGCCATCAAGCAGCGGTCGAGCTTCAGCAGCAAGTCGTTGGGCAGCCAATCGGCCATGTCCAGCGCCTGGGCAGCCATCAGCCGGGTGCGGCCCGGCTGGGCGACCACGGCTTCGGCGGCGGCAAGCCCGTCGCGCCACGACCGCGGCGGCTCCCGCAGCACGTCCAGCCCGTCGAAGGCGCCGCGCGCGCGCATCGCCTTGCCGCCGAGCCACCAGGGCCGCATCGCCGAGCGGTGGCGACCGTAGCCGGCGAGCATCTCGTCGCCGCCCTCGCCCGAGAGCACGACCGTCACCTCCTCCCGCGCCCGGCGTGCCAGGAACCAGGTCGGCACGATGGCGTAGTCGGCAGCCGGGTCGTCCATCGCGGCCACGATGGCGGGCAGGTGGCGCCACATCTCGGCCTCGCCCACCTCGACGCGGACGTGCCGAGCGCCGGCGGCGGCGGCTGCGGCGGCGGCATGCTCGCGCTCGTCGGTGCCGCGACCCGCAGTGTCGAAACCGGCGGTGAAGGCCAGCACGGGGTTCGGATTGGTGTGCGACATGGCCGCCAGCACCGCCGCGCTGTCCGTGCCGCCCGAGAGGAACATCCCGTAGGGAACGTCGGCTCGCTGGTGCATCTCGACGCTGGCCGAGAAGGCACGCCCGAAGCGCTCCAGCGCCGCCTCCTCCCCGATCTCCTCCGGCCCGCCTCGCGGCAAAGCCGAACGGCGGCGGCGCTCCACCACGGCGCCGTCGACGATGGCGAGAGTCTCGCCCGGCAGCAGACGATGGATGCCCTCGAAGATCGTCTCGGTACCCGTGGTGAACTGGAGCTGCATCAGCTCGTCGCGCCCCTCGGACCGCACGCGCGGCGCGACCAGCCCGGCCGACAGCAGCGCCTGCGCCTCGGACGCGAAGGCGATCCCGCCCGCCACGGCCGCCAGATAGAGGGGCTTGATACCGAAAGGGTCGCGCGACAGCACCACGCGCCGCGCCGCGCGGTCGTGCAACGCGATCGCCCACATGCCGCGCAGCGCGTCCGCGAATCCGAGCCCGTCGTGGTGCCACATGTGCAGGGGCGACTCGCAGTCGTTGCCGGTCGCGCACGAGAACCCGTGCGCCGCGCGCAATTCGGAATCATTGTACACCGCGCCGTTGGCGACCAGCGCAGCGGGTCCCGCGAGGAGCGGCTGATCGCCGCCGGCGAGGTCGATGATGGCGAGCCGGGTATGCGCGAGCGCGACGCTTCCGGAAACGTGGTGACCGCGGCCGTTCGGCCCCCGGTGCGCGAGTGCGCCCGTCAGGGCCTCCATTACGCCCGCGTCAGGCGCGCACTCCGGGCGCAGGGCGAGGCCAGCGATCCCGCACACCGTCAGGCGGCCCCCGGGGCAGCCGTCGCCACGGCGGACAGGAGGCGGCGCCAACGGGCGAGCACCTGCGTCTCGGTGTGCTCCGCGCCGAGCGTCGCGCGGCCGGCCGGCGCGTCGCCGAGCAGGTCGGGCGCGATATCGGGCCGATGGTGCACGTGCCCTGCAGGCCAGCCCCGGCCGGCGATCCAGTCCACGAGGTCGCGGGTTCCGGCCACGAGATGATCGCAGGAACGATGGTAGCGCAGCGAGTGGTAGTCGCCCAGCCAACTGACGGGGTATTGATCGGCGCGCGGCGGGCGGCGGGCGGCGCGATTCATCCGGGCCACCATCGCGCGCGGCGCGGAACGACGCAGGCCGGCGCGCGATAGCGGCTCGGTCGGTAGGTCCAGCGCTCCGCCGAAGCGTAGCCGTAGCGATGCCACTGCGCCAGCCCGGTGCAGAACCGGGCAGAGCCGCTCGAAGAAGGTTCTAGCGCCCCCCAGCGGCGCGCCTGCCGTCACGTGCACGATCCCAACACGGACTCCTCGCGCGACCCCCACGCGGGCATGGGAGCCGGAAGCATGCTCCCAACGGCGGCCAGCACGGCCTCGACGGTCAGGCCGGACATGGTGCCGTCCGGCGCGACCACGGCGCGGGCTGCGCGACCGACGGGGGCATACTCGTCCGCCGGCGTCGGGCCGAATAGTCCCAGGGTCGGCGCGCCGGCGGCAGCGGACAAGTGCATCAGCCCGGAATCATTTCCCACGAAGAGACTCGCCAGCCGCAGCAGGGCCGCGGCCTCCGGGAGCGACAGAATCCCCGCGAGGTCGAGCACGTCGGCGGAATGGCTCGACAGCATGCGGAACAACGGCGACACAATCGCCTTCTCACCGGGTCCTCCCAGCAACACGATGCGGGCACCCGGCAGCAACCCGTTCGGCGCGGTGAGCGCACGGGCGAGCTCACTGAAACGCTCCGCGGGCCATACCTTGCCCGACCAGTTGGCGGTCGACCCGAGCGCCAGGAAGCGCCGCGTGCCGCCGAGCAACGTGGCTACGCGGCCCTCGTCCTCCGGTGCGGTCCAGGTCACGGGATGCGGTGGCGGCGCGAGACCGAGCGTCTCCGCGATGTGCCCGACGCGGTGGCCCGACCGCCGGCCGCCGCGCATCACGGCCTGGCGTCGCGTCCGCAGGCTCCAGGCCAGGGCCGAGCCGCGCAGGTCCACGGTCAAGTCCCATCGCGTCCGCACCACCCGCCGCCAGAGGTCGAGCCAATGCAGGGAAAGAAAGCGTTTCCGCAGGACGATCGTCGCGGTGCGGCGCGGCATGCGAGCGAACACGCCCTCTGCCGCCGGCCCGCAAGCCACGGTGAAGCGGGCATCTGGGTGGGCCCGCAGAAGATGGTCGAGCAGCCCCGTGGATAGCACCGCATCCCCGACGCGCGTGGAGCTGACGAACAGGATCTGCATTCCGTGACGGCCCTAGCACGGTTCGCGGCTTCGTACCGCCCCCCGCGCTCCCGGAGGCATTGCGGGTCGGGCAGCGCCTCTCCAGTTCTGTGTCATGCCGATCGCCCACCTGCCGAGCCGCGCCGTGGTCGAGGTTTCGGGAGAGGACAGGATTGCCTTCCTTCAGGGCCTCGTTTCCAACGACGTCGCCAGCCCCGACGCACCCCGTCGCGCCGTCTGGGCGGCCCTGCTGACGCCGCAGGGCAAGTGGCTAGCGGATTTCTTCGTGTTCCACGATCTGGACCGGTTGTTGCTGGATTGCGAGGGAACCCAGGCGGGAATGCTGGTGCAGCAGCTCTCGCGCTTTCGCTTGCGTTCACACGTCGTGCTGCGCGAGGCGGCCGATCTCACCGTCAGCGTGGGCTGGGACGGGGCGGAGCCCCCCGCCGGTGATCTCGCCGTGCCCGACCCCCGGCTGCCCGAAGCGGGCTGGCGCGTGCTCGCGTCCGACGAACGGGTGCGCGCGGACGCTGACGCGACGGCCGAGGATTACGACGTGCACCGCCTGAGGCTGGGCCTGCCCGACGGATCCCGCGACCTGGAGTCGGAGAAGTCCGTGCTGCTGGAAGCCGGCTTCGACGAACTGCACGGCGTGTCCTGGACCAAGGGCTGCTACATGGGCCAGGAACTGACCGCCAGGACCAAGTACCGCGGCCTCGTCAAGCGACGTCTGGTGCCCGTGAAGGTTGAGGGGCCACTGCCCTCAAGGGGAGCGTCCGTGCTGCGGGAGAATGTCGAGGTCGGCGAGATGCGTTCCGGTATCGCGCGCGACGACGCCGCGGTGGGATTGGCCCTCCTGCGCTTGGACGCCCTGGAGATCGGGCCGCTCCGCTGTGGCGACGCGTTGCTGCGCCCTCACCTGCCGACCTGGATGCGCCTGCCGGTGACCTTAGCCCTCGGCCAAGGCTGATCCATCGTCCGAACCGTGACAGCTGGAGCAGCGGATTCGTGGCTCCGAACGGACCATGCGGGATAGCGGTCGGGCCCTGCGCGGGGCGCCGCGACCATGCCGTTGGAAACGTGCACTTCGACGGTCATTGGAACGCGAATGGTGCGAACCCGGTGCGCCTGGACGCGTTGATCGCGTGCCGGCCGGTGCTGCCTTGCTGGACCGAGCCGCGCCGGATGCAGGAGGAACGTGACGGATGGCCGCGAACGGGCTCGAAGTCTTCGACAGGACGCTGCAGGTCACGCACGAGTGGCTCGACGACGTGGCCGACGATCTCGGCGCCGACCCGGCCGGTGCGCGACAGGATGCGTGGAACGCGCTCGGCGCGGTGCTGCGGGTGCTGCGCGACCGGGTGCCCGTGGGTCTCGCCGCGCATCTGGGCGAGCAGCTACCCCTGCTGGTGCGCGGCCTGTTCTACGAGGGATGGCGACCCACCGAGGCGTCGGACAAGTTCCGCACGCTGGACGACTTCCTGGACCAGGTAGCTGGAAGGTTGGAGGGCACCCGTCCGCTCGACCAGCGCGTCGCGGTCCGCGCCGTGTTCCGCGTGCTGGCGCACCGAATCGACCCGGGCCAAGTAACCAAGCTGGTGGACGTGCTGCCCGAGTCAGTGCGCGAATACTGGATGGAGGTCGCGGCCGTGCATAGCCACGTGGCGGAGCAGAAGTCTGCAGGCCGGGAAGGGGCACCCAAGTCGGCCCTCTGAGGCGCCGCCGACCCGTGCCCCTCCCTCCGGCACAGGCCGCTAAAAAGTCGCTTGCGTCCGCAGCGCCACCGTATCGAAGCGCTGTCCGATCTGCGTGGTGCCGGCGGCGTTGAGGCGGTCCACAGTCACATTGTTCCATTGCAGCGAGAAGCGGAGATTGTTGCTCGGGTACCAATTAACCCCGGCGCCGATGATCTCCTGCCGGCCGCCGAACACGCCGCCGGTGAGCGAGGCGGCACGGCCGCGGGTGACGTGATCATTGAGGTCGTTGATGCTGTAGCGTCCCACCAACTCGAACGCGCCCCAGTTGCCGTCCTGCAAATTGAACGGCTGTCGCGGCCGCACGCCGCCGAAGGCGCCGGCACTGGGTACGTAGGGACGCGCCTCGCCGGTGACCACCCAGCTCGCCTCGACGTAGCCACCCTCGAAGGACAGGTCCGGGCGCGGCGCGGCGCCGGCACGGGACTGGTTCACGCCGATGCGGATGTATTCGCCTTGCACCAGCACGTTGCGCCAGCGGATGGCGATCTCGGGTCCCCACTCGTTGGCGGTGTCGGCGTTCAGCGCGCCGGTGCTGATTAGCCGGTTCTGGTCGATGCGCAGCTCCGGCCGGTCCTGCAGGGTGATGGTCTGCCCGTTGGCGGTGCGGCCGATGTCAAAGGCGAGCGAGCCCGAGAAGCCGAGGTGGGCGTCCCAGTCCGGCGCCGCTACCGGCCGGCCGGTGGCGCGGAACACGCCGCCAGTCTGCTGCGGCGTAGCGAGGTTGGTCGCTTGTGAGCCGTAGTTCGCGCCGGTAAGGTAGCCCGACAGGAAGTAGCGGTCCTCCGCCCAGCGCGCGCCCACGGACGCGCGCCCGTCGCCGCCGGCAATGTTGCGCGCAACCTCGGCGATGCTCGGCCGCTCCAGGAACAGGAAGTCATTGGAGCTGATGGAGTCGGCAAGCGTGACCCACGGCTTGAAGTAGCCGCCGGTGACCGTCAGCGGCTTGACCGGCGTCCAGTTCAGGTTCGCCTCGTACAGGCTGGGGTTGCCATCGGGTGAACCGCCGAAATCGGGAGTGATGTTCAGCTGAATGTCGTCGTAGCGGAACACGAAGGGCAGCCGTCCGCGACGCAAGTTCTCGCCGAAGTTATCTAAGCGCGGTACGCCGCGCTGGTCGGGCGTGTCGCGGCTGTCGCGGATGTAGCCACCGACGTCGTACTGGAACTGCGCGCCCACGGCGGCGGAGAAGCGCCCGTCGGCCGAGGTAAAGGTCGGCCGGCCGGCGGGGAAGGACAGCTTGCCCGGCTCTGCGGCCCGGGTCGGCGCCGTGGTGGCCGAGCGAGACGCTGTTTCGGTGTCCTGCGCCACCTGGCCGGAGCCGGGCTGCACGGTGGCCGGCGCCGTGGCGACCCCGCCCGACGGCTGCGGCGGCTGCGGTGCCTGCGCCGTAGCCGGCTCGGGGGGGCGCTGCCCCGGGCGCGCAGTTTCGCGCCCCGTCCCGGCCCGTCCTGGCCCGGTACGCCGCGCCTCAGCCTGCGGCGCCATCTCGCGACGCATGCGCGCCAACTCCGACTGCAGTTCCCGGAGCTGTCGCTCCAGAGCATCGACGCGCGTGTTGTCCTGCGCCGCTGCTGGTGCGGCCATCGCCAACGCGGAAACCACTCCCCCGACGGCCAGCGCGGTCGCGCGACCCAATCCCGTCCGGTGCATCGGAAACCCCCCAAGCGAGGTCGCCGCCCCCCTGAGCGTGACCAAGGGGCCGCGTAGCCCCGCCGTTGCCACATTCTGAAGGCATTTCTTTTACGGAACAAAGACAATGTAGCGTTGCATCAAGCTTCCCGCGTCGGCGTGGTTCGGGCGCAACGTCGCTGCCCCGTTCCGAATGAGGGCGCGTTTGGCCGACCGGCGGAAAAACTCATCGTAGCCGCGGCGCTCAGCCCGACCCGGAGTCAAGTCGCCAGTGCCGATCGACGGCGAGGGCGACCAGAGGCACCCAGCAGAAGGCCCGAGCATCCACCCCGACGTCGGTCTAGCGACCCTAAGGTGGCGACCAGCCGTGGCTGTGGCCACGCAGATTAATCCAGCCACGTGCCATATTGCGCCAAGTCCGAAACGCCTAATGGCACAGAACGAGGCCGTTGCCCGATGCGTTCAGCTCGGCGTAAGAGGAACGGATGCTGCTCCACTCCGTCAGTTTCACGACGTTCGCGGAGGCATTGTTGCCGACAACTACCTGTCTGGTTGCGAGACCTCCTTGGCAGCCTCAGCGATGAGGCGTGCTTT
>CAXTEL010000008.1:0-71169 GCA_964243365.1 uncultured Roseomonas sp.
GGCTGCTGCGCACCGAGCCGGGCATCGGCTACCGGCTGGAGGCGGAAGCCTGACAGGGCGCGGCCGGCGGTGGTTCCGCCGGTTCGTGGTCGTCCGGTCCCTGGTCCGGCCGGGGCGTCCGCACCATCTCCCGCTCCGGGCTTTCGCGCAAAGCAACCGGCGGTGGTCGCGCCTAGCCGCGTAATTGTCGCGAAACCCCGTCATGAGAGCCTGGGCGTCAGCCGGGCCGCGGAGGAGCTGCATGACGCCTCGATGCCGACATGGCTGCTCGGCGTGGGCAGGGCGTCCGCGCGTGGCACCGGTGAGGGGCCTGCCTCGGCCCAGGCGGGCTCGCACCGTGCGGGCCGGGCCTTGGTTTCCCGATCGACGGGGTGTCGCGACATCCGGGCGCGCGGACGCGATGGTCGGGGACAATCCTGGGTTGTGGGCGTGCGTGGCCGCGCGGGCCGGCCGTCCCAGTTGTGTTCCACCGGACCGGCATGGGTTTCGCCGCGCGAGTCGCCGGCCGGCGAGCGAACGTTGTCGTGCCGCGCCGAGGCGTGCATCATCGCTTCGTGAGACGATTGCCGCGGACGGAGAGCACCTGAGTGGCTGAGTTCTTGACGGAGAAGGGAGCGTTCGCCTACGCCATAGCCTTCGTCTGGTCGTTCTTCGAGGGCGAAACGTTCGTGCTGGTGGCCGCCGCCGCGGCCCGCGCCACCGGCGCCATCGACCCCTGGATCCTAGGGCTCAGCGTTTGGGGCGGATCCTTCCTCGGTGACCAAGTCTGGTTCACGCTGGGCAAGCGTTACGGCGCGAAAGCGGTGGCGCGCATTCCCGGCGCGGAGCGACGGATGGCCTCCGCGCTTCGTTTCCTGGACCGCTACGGCGTGGTGTTCGTACTCACCTTCCGCTTCATCTACGGCATACGCAACGTCGCCGCGGCGGCCTGCGGAGTGGCAGGCATGGGCCGGCTGCGCTTCGCGGCGCTGAATTTCGTGGCCGCTGGCCTGTGGGCGTTCTCCTTCGTCGCGGCTGGCTGGTACGCGGTGGCCTGGCTGGGGGAGGAGAACACCCTGTGGGCCCTGCTCGCCATCGGCTTCGTGGTCGTCATGTGTCTCGTCACCCGGGTGATCCTGACGCGCCGCAGGCTGGCGCGGGCCGCGCGGGCCATCGCCTCGCGCGGCGCTTCCTCCGGCGGGACCGCGCAGCGCCAGCCTTCCTGAGGAGGGGCGAGCGGGGCTGACGCCCGGCCGCCGATGCGAGGCTGGACGCCGAACGCCCCGCTCGCCTCGGCGGCGGCGCCTCGCCTTCACCGCTCAGCCCGCAGCGCGTCCGAGGTGAGCGGCGGGCCGCACATGCGCTCGCCGGTGGCGTGGGGAATGGCGTCGGTGGTCGCCGCTGCGAACGCTGATCCCGCCCACGCCCTCCATACCCGTCGTGCTCGCTTCGCCCGGTGCCGCCCGAACGCGCCGCGCCTCGCGGCGCTCGCCGCTGCGGGAACTTCAGCCCGGGCCCCGACGGGGCGCTCGGCGTGGGCGCGGAGCGTTCCGTTCACCGCCCGGCGCCCGGCGCCCGTCGACAAACGAGGGCGTTGGCCGCGGGCGGGAGTGACGATCGCTCAGGCTCCGTTCATGCTTCGTCGCTAGCACGCTGCCGGTGACGAGCCGCCACCGAGGAGACCCATGTCGCGCGACCCGACGATGCGGATGGCGACCGCCGCGACCCCGGGCGCGTCGGCGACGCCCCGACGCGCGGCCCCGGTGCTCCTGCCGACGGCGGCGGGACGGCCTCCACCGACCGATCCGGGCGGGGCCGGGCGCGAGGGCGGGGCAGGCCCGCGCGCGCACGGCACCCCGCGCGGAGTGCTCGCGGTCGTCGCCGCGGTCCTCGTGGGGGCGGCCGTCTGCACCTCCGTCCTGATCACGGAACGCCAGGACGCGCTGGGCCAAGCTTCACGCCACGACGCGGTATGGCGCGCCGCCCAAGTCGCGTCGGAGCACCAGGCCCTGCGGGACGCGGTAGCGGCCTTCGCGCTTCCCGGCTCCGGCGTTACCCGCGAGGAGATCCAGCGCCGCCTGGGCGCCCTGGCGGAGCGCGTGGCCGCGATGCGGGAGCCGGAAGGGGAGGGGTCGCGCGACCCCGAAGCGCGGAGCGTGGCCGGGGACCTCGCTTCGGCGGTCGCGGCGGCGCTGCCCCTGGCGTCGGAGATACGGGGGCCGGAGGACGCCGCCCGGCTGCTGGACCTAGTCCCGGGGATGGACGGGCGGCTCGCGCGGGGTGGGGCGACGGGCGGCGGCGAGCTGGCGGACGCCGAGCGACGCGACCTCGGCCGGCTACACCGGCTGTATTCCGGCATGGTCGCCGGGCTCGTGCTGTGCGGTCTGGGCTTGGTCGGCCTGATGCTGCGGCGCGAGCGGCTGTTGCGGCAGGCGCACGGCACGCTGCGCGCGCTGACGCTGGACCTGACGCGCGCGAGCGCCGACCTGGAGGACGCCAACGCTATGGCGCACCGAGCCAACGCCGGCCTGCACGTGCAGAACGACCGCTTCGACGCTGCCCTGAACAACATGTCGCAGGGCCTGTGCATGGTGGACGGCCAGGGTCGGCTCATCGTCTGCAACCGGCGCTTCGCCGAAATGTTCGGGCTGGCCGGCCCGGCCCGGCCCGGCCTGCCGCTGCGCGAGGTTTGGCAGGATGCGGTCGCCGCCGGCCGCTACCCCGCGGAGATGCTCGCGCGCATCGGGGAGGAGCAGGATGCCCTGGCGCGCGAGGGCCGGCCGCACACCCTGCTGCGCGAGCACCCGGATGGGCCCGCGCTCAACGTGACGCACCGGCCGATGGCCGACGGCAGCTGGGTCGTCACCTACGAGGACGCGACCGAGCGGCGCCGGGTCGAGGCCCGCGTCGCCCACATGGCGCACCACGACGGGCTGACGGAACTGCCCAACCGGGTGCTGCTGCACGAGCGCATCGGGGAAGCGCTGGCCCGGCTGCATCGGCAGCCCGGCGCGTCGCTGGCGGTGTTCTGCCTCGACCTGGACCACTTCAAGGCCGTCAACGACACGCTGGGGCATCACGCCGGCGACGCGCTGCTGCGGGCGGTGGCCGGGCGGCTGCGGGCCTGCGCCCGGGAGGGCGACCTCGTGGCGCGGCTGGGCGGCGACGAGTTCGCGCTCCTCCAGTACGGCGCCGAGCAGCCTGGGGACGCCGCCGCGCTGGCCGGGCGGGTGGTGGCGGCGCTCGCCACGCCGTTCGACCTCGACGGCCAGCGGGTCCGGGTGGGGACCAGCGTGGGGATCGCGGTCGCGCCGGCCGACGGCCGCGACGCCGACCGGCTGCTGCAGCGCGCCGACATGGCGCTGTACCGGGCCAAAGCGGAGGGGAGGAACGGGCACCGCTTCTTCGAGCCGGAGATGGACGCGCGGCTCGAGGCGCGCCGGGCGGTGCAGTCCGACCTGCACGGCGCCCTGGCGCGGGACCAGTTCGAGATCCTCTACCAGCCGGTGCACGACCTCCAACTGGACCGGGTGCGCGGCTTCGAGGCGCTGCTGCGCTGGCACCACCCGCTGCGCGGCACCGTGCCGCCGGCCGACTTCATCCCGTTGGCCGAGGAGGCCGGGCTGATCGTGGCGATCGGCGGCTGGGTGATCCGCCGGGCCTGCGCCGAGGCGGCCACCTGGCCGGCGGGCCACGGTGTGGCGGTGAACCTGTCCGCGGCGCAGTTCGGCAGCCACGACCTCGCGGAGGTGGTCGCGGATGCGCTGGCGCGGTCCGGGCTCGCACCGGACCGGTTGGAGCTGGAGATCACCGAGACCGTCCTGCTGCGCGGCACGGATTCCGTGCTGGCCACGCTGCACCGGCTGCGCGCGATCGGCGTGCGGGTCGCGCTGGACGATTTCGGGATCGGCTACTCGTCGCTGAGCTACCTACGCTCCTTTCCGTTCAACAAGATCAAGATCGACCAGTCCTTCGTGCGCGACATGGCGACCCGGGCGGACTGCGCCGCGATCGTCGAGTCCGTGGCGCACCTCGCGACTAACCTCGGGATGGGCGCGACCGCGGAGGGGGTGGAGACCGGCGAGCAACTCGGGCTGGTGCGGGCCGCCGGCTGCACGGAGGCCCAGGGCTACCATTTCGGCCGACCCAGGCCGGGGCGCGAGCTGTTCGGGCAGGAACCGGCGGAGCGGATCGCGTTACCCGGGAGCGTGGCCTGACGCCGATGGCGAAGCACGCACCGGCCGCGGGCAGCCCGCGGCCGGCCGAGGCTTCCACCGGCCGGACCGGCGGCGGGAAGGCTTCGCATCCCCGGACACGGGCCGAGATGCCTCCACCTTCCATCCGTGAGAAGATAAGGCTCCTCCTGACGGGGGGTGGCCTCGGAAGCGGAGCCGCGTCGAGGTCACCCCCTGTCGGGAGGAACCGATCCGCTGCGGGGGGTTTGGGCCCCCCCTTGGTCCCCGGCGGGGTCCAGGGACAGGGCCCCTGGCCTGGCGCCGAACTAGCAGAGCCCAGGGCGAAGAGGGTTCCGCCCCGCGCAGCCGCCGCCTATATCGCCGGCGTGCTCGTCCCCTTTCGAAAGATGCACGGCGCCGGCAACGATTTCGTCGTGCTCGACGCCCGCGCCTCGGTCCTGCCGCTCGGTCCCGCCGGGATCGTCGCCATCGCGGACCGCCGGCGCGGCGTCGGCTGCGACCAGCTGATCGTGATGGAGCCGGGCCGCGACGGCAGCGACGTGTTCATGCGGATCGCCAACCCGGACGGGTCCGAGGGCGGGGCCTGCGGCAACGCCACGCGCTGCGTCGCGTCCCTGCTGATGGCCGAGAGCGGGCGCGACCGCGCCGTGGTGCGCACCCGGGCGGGCGCGCTGCCGGCCGAGCGGTTGACGGACGGGACGGTGCGGGTGGACATGGGCCCGGCCGGCCTGGGCTGGCGCGACGTGCCGCTGGCGCGCGAGGCCGACACGCTGCACCTGCCGCTGGCGCTCGGGCCGGTCTCGGGGCCGGCCGTCTGCTCGATGGGCAACCCGCACGCGACCTTCTTCGTGGAGGCGCTGGGGGTGATCGATCCCGCCGCGCTGGGCCCGGCGATCGAGCGCGACCCGTGGTTCCCCGATCGCGCCAACATCGGCTTCGCGGAGGTGCTGGCGCCCGACCGGCTGCGGCTGGTGGTGTGGGAGCGCGGCGCCGGTCTGACGCTGGCCTGCGGCTCCGGCGCCTGCGCGGCGGCCGTGAACGCGCACCGTCGCGGGCTCGTCGGCCGGAGCGCCGCGGTGGAAATGCCAGGCGGCACGCTGGGGATCGCGTGGCGCGGGGACGGGCACGTGCTGATGACCGGGCCGGTGGCCACGGCCTTCGAGGGCACGCTGCGGCTCGGGGGGAACGGGGAAGGATCGGCCGAATGGCGCTGAAGGAACTCTGGGGTCGGCTGTCCGGCCGGGCGAGCGAGCCGCTCCCCGACCCGGCGCCGGTGCGCGAGCCGCCGAACCCGATTCCGCTGCCGCCGGACCTCGACGAACCGGAGGTGGAGGAGCCGCCGGACAGTCCGGCGGAGGAGCCCCCCGCCGAGGACCCCGGCAGCCCCGTCCCGGTGACGGACCCGCCGGTGATCAACGCCGCATCGGCGCCGTCCGCGACCGGGACGGAGTGGGTGGTGGAGGTGGACCCGGCGGACGCTGCGGCGCTGGAGGCCCTCGCGCGCGAGGTCCGGGAGGAGGAGGCGTTCGCGGGCGGGGGGCTGCCGACGCAGGCGGCGCGGGCGTCGCCCGCGATCGTGGTGGGGCGCGCCGCCGCCCCCGAACCCGTCGCGCCGCCGAGCCCACCCGACCCCCCCGCCCCCGTCGCGGGGGGTCGTTTTTTTGGTCGGCTGCGCGCCGGGTTGCATCGCTCGACGCAGCGGCTGACCGACAACCTTTCGGGGTTGTTCACGAGGCGCCCGCTGGACGAGGCGGCGCTGGAGGAACTGGAGGAAACGTTGATCGCCGCCGACCTCGGGGTCGCGGCGTCGCGGCGCGTGGTGGAAGGCTTCCGGCGCACCCGCTTCGGGCGGGAGGTGTCGGACGCGGAGGTGCGCGGCCTGCTGGCCGACGAACTCGCCGCCATCCTCGCGCCCTTCGCCCGGCCGCTGGTGCCGGAAGCGGCGGAGCGACCCTTCGTGGTGCTGGTGGCGGGGGTGAACGGCACCGGCAAGACCACCACCATTGCCAAGCTGGCCGAGACGTGGCGCGGCGAGGGACGGCGCGTGATGCTGGCGGCGGGGGATACCTTCCGGGCGGCAGCCGTGGAGCAGCTCCAGGTCTGGGGCGAGCGCACCGGCTGCCCGGTGGTGGCGCCGGCGAAGGCCGGGGCGGACGCGGCCGGCTTGGCGCACGACGCGTTGGAGCGGGCGCGGGCGGAGGGCATGGACGTGCTGCTCATCGACACCGCCGGGCGGCTGCACAACAAAGCCGGGCTGATGGAGGAGCTGCGCAAGATGGTTCGCGTGCTCCGCAAGCGCGAATCCTCGGCACCGCACGCCGTGCTGCTGGTGCTGGACGCCACCACCGGCCAGAACGCCCTGCAGCAGGTCCGCGTGTTCCGCGAGATGGTGGACGTGACCGGGCTGGTGGTGACCAAGCTGGACGGCTCGGCCAAGGGCGGCGTGGTGGTGGCGCTGGCCCAGGAGTTCGCGCTGCCAGTGCACGCGGTGGGGGTGGGCGAGCAGGCGGGCGACCTGCGGCCGTTCGACCCGCGCGACTTCGCCCGCTCGCTGGTGGGACTGGAGCAGGACTGAGCCGGCGACGCGCCTGCCGGGGCGCGGCTTCAGTAGGAGAAGGGCAGGCGCAGGGTGGCGCCGGGGGCGGGCTCGCGAAACAAGCGGTCCTCGCGGGTGAGCCGGTCGTTGCGGCCGCGGTTCAGCCCGCCGCCGGGCAGGTCGCGCGGCTCGATGATGGTGGGCGAGAAGGAAGGGCGACCTTCCCCGGGATCGCGGACGACCGGGCCCTCGATGCTGCGGTTCGGCATCGGCGCGATTTCCGGACGCGGCGCGGTCTCGCGCGGGGCGGGCATCGGCAGGGCGAAGGCTGCGGGC
Source organism: uncultured Roseomonas sp. (assembly GCA_964243365.1). GTDB lineage: Bacteria > Pseudomonadota > Alphaproteobacteria > Acetobacterales > Acetobacteraceae > Roseomonas. Next base: position 7,048 of record CAXTEL010000008.1, read on the forward strand.
GGTTCGGCCACCGGGGCGGGCGGCACACGGCGGACGGTGCGGCGGGGGGGTGGCCGGCGGCGCGGCGGCGCGGGTCGGGCCGCGGCGGGCGGTGCGAGCTCCGCGGCCGGGGGATCGGCCTGGGCCGCGACCGGGCGCGGCGGCCCGGGTGCCATCAGGAGCAGGAAGGCCAGGGCGGCCAGCGCGAGCGCGCGCGTCACGACGCGTCGCCCTCGATGCCGCGGATGCCGCGGGGGTCCTCCGCCGGGTTCAGGACGGCGGCCGGGAGGGTCGCATCACGCGACTGCCGCCAGCTCCGCAACGCCCAGTGCACGGACGGGAAGGCAAGATCGTCCCAAGGGATGTCCTCCCAGGCGAAGCGGCGCACCTCCAGGCTCTCGGGGCCGACCGCGAATCCGGGCTCGGCCAGCCGGGCGCGGAAGATGATCTGCACCTGCCCGATTCGGGCGATGGAGTAGACCGCCAGCACGCCGTCCACGGCGATGCGGGCGCGCGCTTCCTCCCAGGCTTCCCGGGCCGCACCCTCGGCGGCGGTTTCGCCGAGCTCCATGTAGCCGGCGGGGAGGGTCCAATGGTTGGCGCGCGGCTCGATGGCCCGGCGACAGAGCAATACGCCGTCGCCGAGGTCCACGACGGAACCGACGACGATCTTGGGATTCTCGTAGGAGATGAACCCGCAGTCGCGGCAGGTCAGGCGCTCGTGCTCGTCGCCCTCGTGCCTGACGCGCTCGAACCGACCGGCCATGCCGGGAGAGTGCTCAACGGCGACGCCGCACGCAAGGGCGCCCGGAGGCCCGCCAACGGCGGTACCGGCTCTGGCGTCGTCAGACCCGCATGTCGAGCAACAGGCCGCGCTGCGGGTTCGCGGTGGCCGGTGCCGGCGGCACGCTGTCGAGCCGGCGCTCCGCCACCCGGGTGGCCTCGGAGCCGCGCGGCGCGGATTCGCGGATCGGCGCGACGCTGCCCACGCTCCCCGCGCGGCTCACGTCCTGGGTGAAAGCGGCGAGGGAGTTGAGTGCGATCATGCGCAGTATGGTGGCCGAGAGCTCTGAATCCTTCCTTAAGCGGCGGGGAAGGACCGGGCGGACGGGGGCTGCGACACGCATGGCCGCTTCGTGCGCCCGGGTGCCGTTAACACTCCAGCAACCTGTGGCTGCAATTGGGGCCCGACGACCTCAATCGATGCCGTGGAACGTCCGAAACCAGCCCACGAACCGGCCCAAGCCCTCGTCGAGCGGCGTGCGCGGGGCGAAGTCCGCCGCGGCGCGCAGGGCGGATACGTCGGCCCAGGTCCGCACCACGTCGCCCGGTTGCATCGGCACCTCGCGGCGCAGCGCCCGGCGGCCGGTGTGGCTTTCCAGGATGTCCAGCACCTCGCCCACCGCGACGGGAGTGTGGTTGCCCACGTTGAAGATCCTGTGCGGCACTTCCGGCACCGGGCGGCCCGGCTCGTCGGGTGCCGCCGGCGGGCGGCACAGCAGGCGGGCGACGGCCTCCACCACCTCGTCCACGTAGGTGAAGTCGCGCCACACCCGGCCGTGGTTGAAGACCCGTATCTCGCGGCCGGCGAACAGGTCCCGGGTGAAGGTCCAGTAGGCCATGTCCGGGCGGCCCCACGGCCCGTACACCGTGAAGAAGCGCAAGCCCGTCAGCTTCAGGCCGAACAGGTGGGCGTAGGAATGTGCCATCAGTTCGTTGGCGCGCTTGGTGGCGGCGTAGAGCGAGGAAGGGCGGTCCACCGGGTCGTCCTCGCGGAAGGGTACCCGGGTGCTGGTGCCGTACACCGAGGACGACGACGCGTAGGCGAGGTGCCGCACGGGGTAGGCGCGCGCCGCTTCCAGCACCTCTAGGAAGCCGTCGAGGTTGGCGCGACTGTAGTCGCGCGGCGCGCTCAGGGAATGCCGCACGCCGGCCTGGGCGGCGAGGTGGACGACGGCGTCGGGGGCGAACGCGCGCCACGCCCCGGCCAGGGCGCCTGGCTCGGCGACGTCCACCTCGGCGAAGGCGAAGGCCGGATGATCCAGCAGCGCCGCCCGGCGGGCCCGCTTGAGCGCCGGGTCGTAGTAGCCGTTCAGGCTGTCCAGCCCGAGCACCCGCGCGCCGTCGGCGAGCAAGCGGCGCGCGAGATGCGCCCCCACGAACCCCGACGCGCCGGTGACCAGCACGCGCGCCCCGCGCAGGTCGTCGGTCACGCGGGCCCTCCCGCCGGTCCAGCAGCGCGCATGATCCCTCCGCGGCGTGTCCCGGCCTGCCTACGGCGGCCGGCCCGGGCGCGCCAGCGAAACGGGAGGGGAACGCGCGCCGTGCCCCTGTACCAGGGTGCCGGCCAGCGCGGGTATGACCATCCGGCCCTCGGCGCGAGCGGGGCGAATGCCGGCGCGGGAAGGCGCCGGCCGGTCGGGTCCGGCGCCGGCGCCGCTCGCCGCGGCGAGCGCGAACGCGGTCTCACATAGCCGTGAAACGCCGTCGGCATTAAGAGAGCGGCAATTTTCCGGTTCTCATAACCTCTGGGACCGCGGTGCTCCGCGCCGCTCGAGACGGGGGAAGAATTCCATGCCCAGTGAACCGACGACTTGGCAGCCCATGTTCCTGACGCACCCGGCGGCGTTCCTGCGGATCATGCGGCAGCCGGCACTGGCCGGTCGGATGCGGGCCTGGCCGAGTTTCCGGGACATGCTGGTGGGAGAGGCCCTGCGGCACGGACGGCGGGCCGACCCGGAAGCGATGGGAGCGCTGCGCGAACTCTATGCTTTCGGCCTGAACAACGGGTTACCGGTGCGGGAGCGGCTGGAAGCAGCGGCGGCACTGCGCGAGCACCTGGGTGATCGCGCGGACGGCGGTCGCGCCTGGGATCCTTTCCTGCTCTGCGATCCGGCGGCCGAGGTGGCGCTGATCGCCGCGGAAGGCCGGCTGGAAAGCGATCCCGCCGGCGCCGCGGTCCTGCGCGCGATGATCGAGGAGCGCGCCTGCCCGTCGCGCGGCGCGGCGCTGGCGGCGCTGCTGCGCCGCGACCTGCCCGAGCTGTTCGCGCTGGCCGGACCGCTGCGGCACGCCCTGGACTCGCGGGAGGTGGCGGACGCCCTGCGCTGCTGCGACGAGGCGCTGCCGCCGGTGTCCCAGGCGTTCCTGGCGGACTGGCTTGACTCCCTCGACGCCGCCGAGGAGCCGGAACTCTCCGACCTGCTCGCCCAGGGCATCACGCGCCAGCGCGCGCCCCGCCCGGACATCCGTCGCATCGCCGACCACTTCCTGCCCGGGGACGCTTCGGCGCGGCCGATCCTGCGCCCGGCCACGCCCGTAGCCGCGCGCCGTCGCGCGTCGCGCGGGGCCGACCTTCCGATCTGAGACCCCGTCCGGCGTCGGGCGGCCAGCGCGCGAGGAGGCGCGGTCGCCGGGTCGTGACGGCGGGGCTTGCGCGATGGTGAAGGCCCGGTGGCTTGATGCCGGGGCCGGCAGCCGGCCAGGATCGGACGGCGCATCACCGGACCGAGATCATGCCCACCGCGATTCGACCGACACGCCCCGCGCCCCGCCCGGTTCGCATCCAACGGCCCGGGCTTTCGCGCTTGAGGCCCCGCGCTTGAGGATCGTGGTCTTCGGGCTCGCCGTGAGTTCGTCGTGGGGCAACGGGCACGCGGCGTTGTGGCGGGCGCTCATCTCGGCCCTGCTGGCGGACGGGCACCGCGTCAGCTTCTTCGAGCGCGACGTGGACTACTACGCCGAGAACCGGGACCTGCACGCGCTGCCCGAGGGTGGCGAGCTGGTGCTCTACGCCGACTGGGCGTCGGCGCTTCCGCGCGCCCGGCGGGCGCTGGCCGAGGCCGACGCGGGGATCGTGACCTCCTACTGCCCGGACGCGCTGGACGCGACCGCGCTGCTGGAGGACAGCCGCGCGGTGCGCTGCTTCTACGACCTCGACACGCCGGTGACGCTGGCGCGGCTCGCGGCCGGCGAGGCCGTGGACTACGTGGGGCCGGGCGGGCTGGGCGGCTTCGACATCGTGCTGAGCTACACCGGCGGCGCGGCGCTCGATGCCCTGCGCGACCGCCTGGGCGCCCGCCGGGTGGCGCCGCTGTACGGCTCGGTGGACCCGGCGCTGCACGGGCCCGGCCGCGCGTCGTCACGCCTCGGCGCGGCGCTGAGCTACATGGGCACCTACGCGGCCGACCGGCAGGCGATGCTGGAGCGGCTGTTCGTGGAGCCGGCGCGGCGGCGTCCCGACGCGCGCTTCGTCATCGGCGGGGCCCAGTATCCCGCGGGCTTTCCCTGGACGGCGAACACCTTCTTCGTGCGCCACTTGCCGCCCGCCGAGCACGCAGAGTTCTACGCATCCTCCCGCCTGACGCTGAACGTGACGCGCGAGGCCATGGCGCGCTCGGGCTGGTGCCCGTCGGGCCGGCTGTTCGAGGCCGCGTCCTGCGGTGCGCCGATCCTGACGGACTGGTGGGACGGGCTGGACGGCTTCTTCGAGCCGGGGCGCGAGATCCTGGTGGCGCGCGGCACCGAGGACGCGCTGACGGCGCTTGACCTGTCCGACGAGGCGCTGGGCGCGATCGCCCGTCGGGCGCGGGAACGGACGCTCGCGGAGCACACGGCGGGGCGCCGGGCGCGCCAGCTCGTGGCGGCGCTGGAGGACGCGGCCGGGCCCGCCGCCGTCGCGTTCCCCGGTCCTGCCCGGACGGAGGCGGCCCGGGCGGAGGCGTCGGAGGATGCGGCGTTCCGGCCGGCGGCGTTCCGGTCGGCGGCGTGCCCACCGGTCGGCGCGCGGGGCTGAGCGGCAGGCCATGTGGGGCATCGTGCCGGCGGCGGGGCAGGGGACGCGCATCCAGCCGCTCGCCTTCTCTAAGGAGCTGTTGCCGGTGGGCAGCCGGGTGGACGCCGAAGGGATCGAGCGGCCGCGCGCGGTGAGCGAGTTCCTGGTGGAACGCATGGTGCTCGGGGGCGCGACGCGGATCCTGTTCGTGATCTCGCCGCTGAAATCCGACATCCTGCGCTACTACGGCGGCTGCTACGGGGCGGCGAGCGTGGCCTACGCCGTGCAGGAGCGCGCGGCCGGGTTGTGCGACGCGATCTTCCGCGCCGTGCCCTTCGTGCGCGCCGACGAGCCGGTGATCGTGGGGCTGCCGGACACGGTGTGGTTCCCGGCCGACGCGCTGCGGCGCCTGCCTGACGACCGGCTGTCGTTCCTGCTGTTCCCGGTGTCGCGGCCCGACCTGTTCGACGCGGTGGACACCGACGCGGGCGGCCGGGTGCGGGAGGTGCAGGTCAAGCGACCCGACCCGAGCACGCGCTGGGTATGGGGCGCCTTCAAGATGCCGGGCGCCACGCTGCACGCGCTGCACGCGCTGTGGGAAGCGCGCGACCGGCGGGACGAGTACATCGGGACGCTGGTGAACGCCTGGATCGACCGCGGCGGGGCGGCCTGGGGGGTGCGGGGCGGCGAGAGCTACGTGGACGTGGGCACGCTCAACGGCTACCGCGAGGCGACGCAGCTGCTCGGCGGCGCGGCCGACGCCGTGCCGGGGGCGATGGCCGGGAGGATGACATGAGCGCCGCCGTGACCTGGACGCCCGAGCGCATCGCCGCGCGCGCGGCGGAGCTGGGGCCGTGGTTCCACAACCTCGACCTGCGCGGCGTGCGCACCGCACCGCACCACTTCCTGTTCGATTATCCGGCGACGAAGTTCCGCGACTTCGCGCACGTGCTGCCAGCGGACCTGTCGGGCCGGACGGTGCTCGACATCGGCTGCAACGGCGGCTTCTACAGCATGGAGATGAAGCGCCGGGGTGCGGCGCGCGTGCTGGGGGTAGACCACGACGCACGCTACCTCGAGCAGGCGCGCTTCGCGGCCGCCGTGGAAGGGCTGGAGATCGAGTTCCGCCAGCTATCGGTGTACGACGTGGCCAGTTTGGGCGAGCGCTTCGACCTCGTGGTATTCATGGGCGTGCTGTACCACCTGCGCCATCCGCTGCTGGCGCTGGACCTGATCCGCGAGCACGTCGCGGGCGACCTGCTGTTGTTCCAGTCGATGCAGCGCGGCAACGCCGAGATCGCGCCCGTGGCGCCCGACTACGACTTCTTCGACGCGGCTGCGTTCGCGGCCGAGGGTTGGCCGCGGCTGCACTTCGTCGAGCACGCCTTCTCGGGCGACCACACGAACTGGTGGGTGCCCAACCGCGCCGCCTCGGCGGCGATGCTGCGCGCGGCCGGCTTCGCGATCGAGGCCAACCCGGAGCCGGAGGTGTTCCTGTGCCGCCGCGCCGGGCGGGCGGACGAGTTCTACGGCGCCGTCTACCCGTCGCGCGGGGCGCACGACGCCGACGCGCGAGACTTGGTGCCGCGCCCCGACGGCCCGGCCCCGGTTGACGCGACCCCGGACGACTCGACTCCGGACGGCCCTTTCCCCAGAGGAGCGAACGCGGCGTGATCGAGGCTGCGATGATTTGGAACGAGCCCAATAACAAGTCGCACTGGGACTTCGAAGGGGCCGACCCAGGCTGGCGGATCTTCGGCGACACGGTGCGGCTCGCGGCCCAGGCGATCGCGGCGGAAGCGCCGGGCCTGCCGCGCGTGCTGGGCGGCATGTCGCCGATCGACCCGGATTTCCTCCGCGTGCTCGAGGGCCACGGGGCAATGGCGCACATCGACGCGGTGGCGGTGCACGGCTTCCCGCTGGACTGGAACCACTGGCCGCTGAGCGACTGGCCGGCCAAGCTCGAGCTGATCCGCACCGTCACGGCGAAGCCGATCTGGGTGTCGGAGGTCGGCGTCTCGACCTTCGGTGCGGAGGAGGTGCAGGAGTTCGGGCTGCGGCGGACTTTCGAGCTGCTGCGCGGGCGGGCGCCGCGGATACACTGGTACAGCTTGTACGACCTGCCCGCCGCCTGGGAGGCGACCACCCGGCACAAGGAGGCGGAGGGCTCCTCCTATTACCGTCACTTCCACATGGGGCTGTTCGACGAGCGCGGTACGCCCAAGCTGGCCGCCCGGGTGTTCCGGGACTGCGCGCCCGAGTTCGGCATCTGCCAATGGTTCCACTACGAGGACCACCGGTTGGACGACGCGGTGCGCGAGCTGCGCGAGCTGGGCGTCACCCACCTGCGGACCGGGCTGAGCTGGGCCGACTGGCTGCGCCCGGGGGCGGAGCGCTGGTTCGACCGGCAGATGCGCGCCCTGGAAGGCTTCGACGTCACGGTGACCTTCTGCTTCACCCCTGAATCCGAGGGCGTCTGGCCGCACCACACCTCGCCGCCCAGGCATCCGGAGGCCTTCGCGGAGTTCTGCGCCACCATGCTGCGACGCTACGCGCCCGGCCGGGTGAGCGCCGGGGTGGCGGCCTGACACCTGATCCGGGGACGGCTGACCTCGGCGTGCGGCTGCTGCGTCGGGAAGCGGTGGGGGAAGCGGTCGCTGCGGTGGTGGCGCACCCCGACGACGAGACCATCGGCCTGGGCGCGTTGCTGCCGTTGTTCGGGAACTTGCTGTTGGTGCACGTCACCGACGGTGCCCCCCGGGACGGCGCCGACGCGCGATCGGCGGGATGCGGCGACCCGGCGGAATACGCCGCGACTCGGGAGCGGGAGCTGGCCGCGGCCCTGGCGACGGGCGGCGTCCGGGCGTCGCGCGCCTCGCTGGGCGCGGCGGACCAGGGCGCTTCCGCTGATATGGCGGCGCTCGCGGAGGGGATCGCCGCGCGGCTGGAGCGGCACGGGACGCGGCTGGTACTGACCCACCCCTACGAGGGTGGTCACCCCGATCACGACGCGGCGGCGTGGTGCGTCGCGGCCGCCGTGGTCTTGCTGGCGCGGCGCGGCGCGGCGCCGGCGGTGTGGGAGATGGCCTGCTACCACGCCGGGCCGGACGGCTGGGCGGTGGGGCGGTTCCTGCCAAGCGGCCCACCTCCGACGGTCGTCACCCTGGACGCGGGCGAGCGGGAGCGGAAGCGCGCGATGCTGCGGTGCTTCGCGACCCAGTCGACGACGCTGGCGCGGTTCCCGGTCGGGGCGGAAAGCGTCCGCCCGGCGCCCTTCCACAACTTCTCCGCGGCTCCGCACGCGGGAGCGCTGCTCTACGAGCGCTTTCCCTGGGGCATGGACGGGCCGCGCTGGCGGGGTTTCGCGGTGGAGGCGGGGCGGGCGCTCGGGTTGCCGCCTTGAGGGAACGGCCGCTCACCGTGCTGTCGGTCGCATACCCGCTCGCCCCCGTGGGGCCGGACGCGGTGGGCGGGGCCGAGCAGGTGCTGTCGGCGCTGGACCGGGCGCTGATGGCTGCCGGGCACCGCTCGATCGTGGTGGCGCGGGAGGATTCTGTGGTCGCGGGCGAGCTGCGCCCGGTGCCGCGCGCCGCCGGGCCGCTGGACGCGGCAGCGCAGGGGGCGGCGCGCGCGGCGACGGCGGCGGCGATCGCCGCCGCGTTGCGGGACGCGCCGGCGGACGCGGTGCACCTGCACGGGGTGGACTTCCACCATTACCTGCCGCCGCCCGGCCCGCCGGTGCTGGTGACGCTGCACCTGCCGCCGTCCTTCTACCCGCGCGGGGCGCTGCGGCCGTCGCGGCCCGGCACCTGGCTGCACGGGGTGTCGCGCGCGCAGCACGCGGCCCTGGAGGGGGTGGCGGCGCCGTTGCTCGCGCCGATCGGCAACGGCGTGCCGGTGGCGGCGCTGGGGTATGCCCGCCACGCGCGTAGGGGCTTCGCCCTGTGCCTGGGGCGCATCTGCCCGGAGAAGGGCCAGCACCTCGCGCTCGACGCGGCGCGGGCGGCGGGGGTGGCGCTGCTGCTCGGCGGCGAGGTGTTCCCCTACCCCGAGCACCGCGACTACTTCGCGCGCGAGGTCGCGCCCCGACTCGACGGGCGGCGATGGCGCTTCCTCGGACCGCTCGGCTTCGCGCGCAAGCGGCGGCTGCTATCGGCCGCGCGCTGCCTGCTGGTGCCCAGCCTGGCGCCGGAAACCGCCTCGCTGGTGACGATGGAGGCTCTGGCGTGCGGCACGCCGGTAATCGCCTTCCCGGCAGGCGCGCTGCCGGAGGTGGTGGAGCACGGGCGCACCGGCTTCCTGGTGGCGGGCGTGGACGGCATGGCCGCGGCCATCGCCCGCGCCGGCACGCTGGACCCGGATGCCTGCCGCGCCGCCGCGCGGGCGCGGTTCGACGTCGCGCGCGCCGCGGCCGAGTACCTGGCGCTGTATCGCCGGCTCGCGACGGTGCCGGCGTGATCGCGGGCGTGGTCGCGGACGACGCGGCGCTGCGCGCCCTGCGCCCGGATTGGGACGCGCTGTGGCGTCGGGCGGTAGGGGTGACGCCGTTCCATTCGCCGGCTTGGCTGCTGGCGTGGTGGGACGCCTTCGGCACCGGGATGCCGCGGGTCGCGACCCTGCGCGATGCAGCCGGGCGGCTGCTCGGGTTGCTGCCGCTCTACCTGCTCCCCGAGGACGGGTCGGCGAAGCTGCTGCTCATGGGCGTGGGCGTGTCGGACTACCTCGACGCCCTGCTCGACCCGGAAGCGCCGGCGGAGGCTCCCGGATGGCTGCTCGCGGCCGCGCTGGACGCGTCCGGCGACGCGGCGTCCTGCGACCTGACCGACCTGCCGCCCGGGGCCGCGCTGCGCGAGGCGCCGGTTCCGGCGGGCTGGCGGGACGAGGGCGTGCACCCAACCGACCCCTGCCCGGTGCTGGCGCTGGCGCCCGGCGCCACCCTGGCCGGCAGCCTGCCCAAGGGCCGCCGCGACGCCCTGCGCAACGCCCGCAACCGCGCGCGGGAAGGCGGCGGCTGGACCTTGGAAACCGCCACGCCGGACACCGCGGGCGCGATGCTGGACGCGCTGGTGGCGCTGCACGGTGGCCGCTGGGCCGGGCAGGGGAAGCCGGGCGGCGTGCTGGCCGACCCCCGCGTGCTGGCGCTCCACCGCGAGGCCACCCCGGCGCTAGTGGCGGACGGGTCGCTGCGCCTGCAGCTGCTGCGGCTGGGCGGCGTGCCGGCGGCGGCGCACCACGCCTTCCTCGCCGCGGACGGGACGGTGCTGCTGTACCTCAGCGGCTACGACGCGGCGCGCGCCCGCGAGAGCCCGGGCGCCATCCTGCTCGGCGAGCTGATCGCGTCGATGCTGGCGGAAGGGAGGCGCGAGCTGCATTTCCTGCGTGGGCCCGAGGCTTACAAGTACGCCTGGGGCGCGGTGGATCGGCACAATGCGTCGCGCCGGCTCCGGCCCGATGCCGCGCGCCGAACGCGGCCGGATGCCCCGCCTCCACCACGGCCAGCCGGGAACGCGCCGCCGTGAGCCCGAACCATTACGCCGCGACGGAGGCGCTGCGCCTGTGCCTCGCGGGGGCGCTGTCGCCCGAGGTCGCCCTGGCTAGGCTCGTGCTCGCCGGGCTGTCGCCGGAGGACGTGGCGGCGCGGATGGCGGCGCTGCCCGTCGACGACCCGCGCGCCGCCGCCCTGTCCCGTCTGCACGCGCGCCAGCGGGGCGGGCTGGAGGAGTTGCGGGCCATGCTGGTGGCGGCGAGGCTGGACCACGAGGACGCGGCGCGGACGCCGGCCGAGGCAGTCGCTGGGGTCGCAGCCGCCTACGACCGCGCCGTGGCGCGCGCCCCGGAAGCCAGCGTCGCCGCCTACTCGCTGAACGACCCGGCGATCCTGGCGGCGGCGACGGCGGAGATCGTGGGCTGGCTGGCGGGGGCCGGGCTGATCGGGCCCGACCGGGACGTGCTGGACCTCGGCTGCGGCATCGGCCGGGTGGCGGCGGCGCTGGCTCCGCGCTGCCGGTCGGTGCTGGGGTTGGACGTATCGACGGGCATGGTGGCCGAGGCGCGCCGGCGGCACGGCGACGTCCCGGGCCTGCGCTTCGCGGCGACCGGCGGGCAGGACCTCGCCGCGCTGCCGGCCGCGAGCCTGGACCTCGTGCTGGCGGCCGACAGCTTCCCCTACCTGGTGCAGGCCGGGGGAGGGCTGGCGGACCGGCACGTGGCTGACGCCGCGCGCATCCTGCGGTCGGGCGGGGCGCTGGCCATCCTGAACCTGTCCTACGGGCGCGACGTCGCGAGCGACCGGGAAGACGCCGCCCGCTGGGCGGCCGGGCACGGGATGGCGGTGGTGCTGGACGGCGGGCAGCCCTTCGCGCTGTGGGACGCGACGGCCTTCGTGCTGCGGCGGTGAGGCTGGGCGGCTGGCTGGGGAACCTGGATTCGAACCAAGACTGTCCGAGTCAGAGTCGGAAGTTCTACCGTTAAACTATTCCCCACCCGTCGGGCGGACCGAGGCCTTTCCCGATGGGGACGGGCGGATAACACGTGGGTCCGGCCCTCGCAACCGCCCTCGCACGAAAGGCCTTGCTCCCGGACGCGGGCTTGCCGGATCATCGGTCATCAATCCGACATGACCGGCCGAAGAATCATTCTCCCACGCGAGGCCGCAGAGGCCGCCAGCCGCGCCCCCGTGCACGCCGCGCTGGACCTGGGCACCAACAACTGCCGACTGCTGATGGCGGCCCCCGGCGGCCCGGACGGCTTCCGGGTGGTGGACAGCTTCAGCCGCATCGTGCGCCTGGGCGAGGGGTTGGCGGCCACCGGCGCGCTCTCGGCCGCCGCGATGGAGCGCGCCTTCGCAGCGCTCGCGGTGTGCCGCGACAAGCTCGGCCGTCGCAGCGTGCGCAACGCCCGCGCCGTGGCAACGGAGGCCTGCCGGCGCGCCAGCAACGGCGCCGGCTTCCTCGCGCGCGCCGCGGACGCCTTGGGGATGCCCATCGAGGTGATCTCGCCGCGCGAGGAAGCGGCGCTGGCCATGGAATCCTGCGCGCCGCTGCTGGAGGGCTGCGACCGCCGGGCGCTGCTGTTCGACATCGGCGGCGGTTCCACCGAGGTCGCCTGGATACGCGCCGACGCCGCGGTGCCCTCGTTGATCGGCTACGTGTCGGTGCCGATGGGCGTGGTCACCATCTCGGAGCGGCCCGGCGCTTCCTGCGACACGCCTGCCGGCTTCGACGCAGTGGTGGCCGAGGTGTCGGCCCGGCTGGAGCCCTTCGACGCCGTGCACTGCATCCGCCAGGAACTGCGCGCGGGCGGCGTGCGGCTGATGGGCACCAGCGGCACGGTCACCACGCTGGCCGGCATCGCGCTGGACCTGCCGCGCTACTCGCGCCCCCTGGTGGACGGGCAGGTGCTGGACCTCGCGGTGGCCGACGCGGCGCTGGACGCGCTGCTGGCGCTGGGCCAGCAAGGCATGGCGGCGCATCCCTGCATCGGGCCAGAGCGGGCGCAGTTCGTGCTGCCGGGCTGCGCCGTGTACGCCGCCATCCGCCGCACCTGGCCCGCCGCGCGGCTGACGGTGTGCGACCGCGGCCTGCGGGAGGGCATGCTGCTGCGGCTGATCCGCGGCGAGGGAGCACGTCGCGCCGGGGGAACGGGACGGGGCCATCGCGCCGCCCCTCGCTTCGGAGCGGCGGCTGCGGCACCCTGGACGGCGTGACCAAGCCTCCCGCCACCCGTCCCCCGCCGCCGCGCGGCCTCGCCACTCGCCTGCGCACAGCCGAGGGCCGCACTACCGCCTCGCAGCGCTGGCTGGAGCGACAGCTCAACGACCCCTACGTGCGCGCCGCCAAGGCGGCCGGCTGGCGCTCGCGGGCCGCCTTCAAGCTGCTGGAGATGGACGAGCGCTACGGGCTGCTGCGTCCCGGCATGCGGGTGGTGGACCTCGGGGCTGCGCCCGGCGGCTGGACCCAGGTGTCGGCGCGCCAGGTCGGACCGCGCGGGGCGGTGGTGGCGCTGGACCTGCTGCCGATGGACCCGGTCCCGGGCGCCGCGATCCTGCTGGGCGATTTCGCCGAGGCTTCCGGCGAGGCGGCGGTGCTGGCGGCGCTGGGCGGGCAGGCCGACCTCGTGCTGTCGGACATGGCGCCGAACACCACCGGCCACAACGCCACCGACCACCTGCGCATCCTGGCGCTGGTGGACCTCGCCGCCGACTTCGCCCGTCGCGTGCTGTCGCCGGGCGGCGCCCTGGTGGCCAAGGTGTTCCAGGGCGGCACCGAGCGCGACCTGCTCGCCGCCCTCAAGCGCGACTACGCCCAGGTGCGGCATGCCAAGCCGCCCGCCAGCCGCAAGGACAGCGCCGAGGCCTACGTCGTGGCGCAGGGCTTCCGGGGCGGTGCCGGGGACGAGGTTCGCGGGAAGGTCTGACCGGTGGGTCTCCTTCGGGGAATCCGCCCGGGACGCCCGGCCGGCCGGGGTCCGTCCGGCAGCCCGTTCCGGCGCGGCCGCCCGGCGAGGTCGCGCCGGCGGAACGCGATTCGGACGACCGTCGGGCGCTTCGTCATGGGACCGCCGCTTGCGCCGCGGCGCCGGTCGGGCGTAGGACGGCGTGCCAAGGTCGCGGCAGCGCCCGCCCTCCCGAGAGGCCCCCGCCCATGGCACCCGATTCCCCGCTCCCCGCGCGCCTCCGCTTTGAGGAGGCCTACGCCTTCGACGACGTGTTGCTGGTGCCCGCATACTCCACGGTGCTGCCGGCGCAGACCGACACGCGTACCCGACTGACCCGCGAGATCGCGCTGAACATTCCCCTGGTCTCGGCCGCCATGGACACGGTGACTGAGGCCGGCATGGCCATCGCCATGGCCCAGGCGGGGGGGATCGGAGTGATCCACAAGAATATGACGCCGGCCGAGCAGGCGGCGAAGGTCCGTAGAGTCAAGAAGTTCGAGAGCGGCATGGTGGTCAACCCCGTCACCATCGGCCCCGACGGCACGCTGGCCGAGCTGCGCGCCCTGCAGGGGCAGCACCGCATCAGCGGCATACCCGTGGTGGAGCCGGGCTCGAACCAGCTGGTGGGCATCGTCACCTCGCGCGACGTGCGCTTCGCTTCCGACCCCAACCTGCGGGTCTACGAGCTGATGACGCGCGACAAGCTGGTGACGGTGGAAGGCGACGTGACCCCGGAGCGGGCCCGCGCCCTGCTGCACGAGCACCGCATCGAGAAGCTGCTGGTGGTCGACGAGCAGTACCGCTGCGTCGGGCTGATCACCGTCAAGGACATGGAGAAGGCGCAGACCAACCCGTCCGCCGTGAAGGACGCCCTGGGCCGGCTGCGCACGGCGGCCGCCACCGGCGTGGGCGAGGACGGGCTGAGGCGGGCCGAGTTCCTGGTGGAAGCGGAGGTGGACGTGGTGGTGGTGGATACCGCCCACGGCCACTCGGCGGGCGTGATGGAAACGGTGGCCCGCATCAAGCGGCTGAGCAACGGCGTGCAGGTGGTGGCCGGCAACGTCGCCACCCCCGAGGCGGTGGAGGCGCTGATCGAGGCTGGCGCGGACGCGGTGAAGATCGGCATCGGGCCGGGCTCGATCTGCACCACCCGCGTGGTGGCCGGCGTCGGCGTGCCGCAGCTCACCGCCGTGATGGAGTGCGCCGCCGCGGCGCGGGCGCGCGGGGTGCCGGCCATCGCCGACGGCGGCGTGCGCTCCTCCGGCGACGTCGCCAAGGCGATCGCGGCGGGCGCGGATTGCGTGATGCTGGGCTCGATGTTCGCCGGCACCGACGAGGCGCCGGGCGAGGTGTTCCTGTACGGCGGCCGGTCGTTCAAGTCGTATCGCGGCATGGGCTCGATCGGTGCCATGGCGCGGGGCTCGGCCGACCGCTACTTCCAGGCCGAGGTGCAGGACAGCCTCAAGCTGGTGCCCGAGGGCATCGAGGGCCGGGTGGGCTACAAGGGTCCGGTAGGCTCGGTGCTGCACCAGCTCGTGGGCGGCCTGCGCTCGGCCATGGGCTACACCGGCTGCGCCACGGTCGCGGACATGCAGCGCGACTGCCGCTTCCGGCGGATCACCGGCGCCGGGCTGCGCGAGAGCCACGTGCACGACGTCGCCATCACGCGCGAGGCGCCGAACTATCGCGCCGAGGGGTGATAGCCCTATCCCGGGGCGCGACCCGCGGACGCGCGGCGTGACCCCCGCCGCTCGGTTGTCGGGCGCCATCGCGCTGCTGGCCGCGATGGAGGCCCAGCCGCGCCGCCCGGCCGACGCGGTCGCCAACGACTTCTTCCGCGCCCGTCGCTTCATCGGCGGCGGCGACCGCCGCGACGTGTCGGACCGCACCTGGGCCGTGGTGCGCGAGCGACTGCGCTTGGACTGGCACCTGGCGAGCGTCGGCGCGGCGCCCGCCGCCCGGCTGCTCGCGGCGGCGCACCTGCTCCTGGTTGGGGGCGAGTCGCTGGACGTCGTGGGTCGCGCCTTCAGCGGCGAGGGCCACGCCGAGCCGCCGCTAGCGGCCGCCGAGCGCGCCGCCCTGGCCGCGCTGCGCGGGCCGCTGGTCCGCCCCGACATGCCCGAG
Organism: uncultured Roseomonas sp.; assembly: GCA_964243365.1. Classification (GTDB taxonomy): domain Bacteria; phylum Pseudomonadota; class Alphaproteobacteria; order Acetobacterales; family Acetobacteraceae; genus Roseomonas. Next base: position 22,361 of record CAXTEL010000008.1, read on the forward strand.
GCGGTGCGGCTGAACGTGCCGGAATGGGCACTGCCCGGGTTCCGCGCCCGCTACGGCGACGCGCTGCCCGAGGCGGCGGCGGCCATGTGCGGCCCGGCGCCGCTGGACCTGCGGGCCAACGCGCTGAAGGGGAGCCGGGAAGCCGCGCGCGCCGCGCTGGCGGCCGAGAGGATCGCTGCCGAGCCCACGCCACTCTCGCCCTGGGGCCTGCGGGTGCGGGGCCGCACGCCCGTCCTGGCCACCCGCGCCTTCCGCGAGGGTCTGGTGGAGATCCAGGACGAGGGCAGCCAGCTCATCGCGCTGCTGGCCGACGCCCGGCCCGGCGCGCGGGTAGCGGACTACTGCGCCGGGGCTGCGGGCAAAACGCTGGCGATGGCCGCCACCATGGGCAACCGCGGCCGCATCGTGGCGTGCGACGTGTCCGCCGCGCGCCTTTCCGGTGCCGCGCTGCGCCTGCGGCGGGGGGGCGTGGACAACGTCGAGACGCACCTGCTGGAGCCCGGCGACCGCTGGGTCAAGCGGCGCGCGGGGCAGTTCGACCGCGTGCTGGTGGACGCACCCTGCACCGGCACCGGCACCTGGCGGCGCAACCCCGACGCCCGGACGCGGACCGGGCCGGGCGACCTCGCGGAGCTGGTGACCAAGCAGCGCCACATCCTCGACGGCGCAGCTTCCCTGGTGCGTCCCGGCGGGAGACTGGTCTACGCTACCTGTTCGGTGCTGCCCGAGGAGGACGAGGTACAGGTGAACGGCCTGCTGGAGCGTCGCCCGGAGTTCAGCGTCCTGCCGCTCGCCGCGGCCTGGGCCGGTTCGGCCGAACGGCAGCCGGGGATGGGGCCGCCGCCCGGTGCGGGACCTTTCATGGCGCTGGCCCCGCACGATCGGGAAACGGACGGCTTCTTCTGCGCGGTGCTGGAGCGCCGCGGCAGCACCGCGTGATCAGCATCCGGCGGGCGAGGCCGGAGGACGCCGCGGCGATTGGCGGCGTGCACGTCCTCGCCTGGCGCGACAGCTACGCCGGGATGCTGCCCGACCGCTTCCTGGCCGAAATGTCGCCGGGGCGGATCGCCAGCGGCTACCAGCGCGGCATGCTGGCGCGACGCGGCGGCGAGGCGGTGTTCGTGGCCGAGGCCGCGGAGGAGCCTTCCGGCCCGATCGGCTTCGCTTCGGCCTCGCGCGCCCGGCGCGCGGGCATGGGCGACGGCGAGATCGAGACCCTGTACGTGTTGCCGGACTGGCGCGACCAGGGCATCGGGCGGCGGCTGCTGCGCGCCTCCGCCGCCCACCTCGCGGCCATAGGCTGCGGCTCGGCCATGCTGTGGGTGCTGTCCGGGAACCACGCGCGCTTCTTCTACCGCCGGCTGGGCGGGCGGCCCGTGGCCCGCGAGATGATCCGGGTGGGCGGGCGCGACGTCGAGCAGACTGCCATCGCCTGGAATCCCATCGGCACGCTGCTGGCCGCGACCGCGGTGCAACGGCAGGGGTAGGCTAAGGCGGGCCGCGCAGCCGGGCGACGTGCGCGCGGGCAGCGGGTGCGCACGGCTGGCGGCGCCGACGCTGGCGCCATATCGGGGTCGGGGCCGGGTGGTGTCCTAATTCAATTCCGATACGACCCGGACACGATGTCGGCGCAGTCCAGGCAGCTGGGATCGGAGGGAGGAAATCATGTCGGTCACGGTGAAACACCTGGCCCAACAGGATGCCGGCGACTTCCGGCATATTCGACTGGAGGGTTTCCGTCTCCAAGACCGTGAGTTTCGCTCCTCCCCCGAAGATGAAGCTTCGGTCGTGGAAGCGGCAGCGCGGCTGGAGCAGGACTTCGTCGTTGGTGCCTACGAAGCGCACGACCTGATCGGGATTGCCGGCCTGTCGCGCGTCATCGGGACGAAGTTGAAGCACAAGGCGCTTCTATGGGGCATGTATGTCAGGGCAGCGCATCGCGGTTCCGGCGTGTCCGACGCGATCATGCGTGCACTCGTCGATCGCGCACGGCTGGACGTGGAAAGCATCATCCTGACGGTGGTGAACGGCAACCGTCCTGCCGTTCGCTTCTACGAGCGCTGGGGCTTCCGAACCTACGGCGTGGAGCCGGCCTCGGTGAGGCTTGCTGACGGATCGTACCTGGACGAAGCGCTGATGATCCGGCGACTCGCCTAGCTTCTGCTTCCCGACCCTTTGCGGAAATTCGAACCGAGCCAATGCCGCCGGGCATCGGGGTTGACGGGCGCGCGGCGTTCGTGCTGCACGCCGCCATGGCACAGCAGAGCGTGACGCCGGCCGGCACGGCCCTCCAGGCGCCCGGGGACGACGCGCCCGGCGGCGCGACCGGGCACGACCACATCCTGATCCTAGATTTCGGCAGCCAGGTGACCCAGCTCATCGCCCGCCGGGTGCGCGAGAGCGGCGTCTACTGCGAGGTCTGGCCCTACACCGCGGACGCCGGGCGAATCCGCGGCTTCGCGCCGCGCGGCATCATCCTGTCCGGCGGCCCGTCCAGCGTGACGGAAGGCGAGAGCCCGCGCGCGTCCCAGGCGGTGTTCGAGATGGGCCTGCCGGTGCTGGGCATCTGCTACGGCCAGCAGGCTATGGCGGCGCAGCTCGGCGGCGCGGTGCGGGGCAGCGACCACCGCGAGTTCGGCCGCGCCTTCGTGGAGGTGTCGGAGGAGTGTTCGCTGACCCGGGGCGTCTGGGCGCCGGGAGCGCGAGAGCAGGTCTGGATGAGCCACAGCGACCGCATCACTGAGCTGCCACCGGGCTTTCGTGCCGTGGCGCGTTCCGAGGGGGCGCCCTTCGCGGTGATCGCCGACGAGGCACGGCACTTCTACGGCACCATGTTCCACCCCGAGGTCGTGCACACCCCGCACGGCGCGGCGCTGCTGCGCAACTTCACCCACGGCGTGTGCGGATGCGCCGGCGACTGGACCATGGAAGCCTTCCGCGCCGAGGCCGTGGCACGCATCCGCGCGCAGGTGGGTACGGGCCGGGTGGTGTGCGGCCTGTCGGGCGGGGTGGATTCCTCCGTCGCGGCGGCGCTGATCCACGAGGCGATCGGCGACCAACTCACCTGCATCTTCGTGGACCACGGGCTCCTGCGGGAAGGCGAGGGACGCCAAGTGGTGGAAACCTTCCGCGACCGCTTCGGCGGCGGGCTGGTGCATCGCGACGCGTCCGCGCTGTTCCTCGGCGCGCTGGCCGGCACCACCGACCCGGAGGCCAAGCGCAAGGCCATCGGCCGGTTGTTCATCGAGGTGTTCGAGGAGGAGCAGGCGCGGCTCGGCGGTGCCGACTTCCTGGCCCAGGGCACGCTGTATCCGGACGTGATCGAGAGCGTTTCCGCCACCGGCGGGCCGTCGGTCACCATCAAGTCGCACCACAATGTCGGCGGCCTGCCCGAGCGGATGCGGATGCGGCTGGTGGAACCGCTGCGCGAGCTGTTCAAGGACGAGGTGCGCGCGCTGGGCCGCGAACTGGGGCTGCCAGAGACGATCATCGGCCGCCACCCGTTCCCCGGGCCGGGCCTGGCCATCCGCATCCCCGGCGAGGTGACGCCGGAGCGGGTTGCGACGTTGCAGCGGGCGGACGCGATCTTCCTCGACGAGATACGCGCGGCCGGGCTGTACGACGCGATCTGGCAGGCCTTCGCCGTGCTGCTGCCGGTGCGCACGGTGGGCGTGATGGGCGACGGACGCACCTACGACAACGCCCTGGCGCTGCGCGCGGTGACCAGCACCGACGGCATGACGGCCGAAGTGTACCCCTTCGAGGTGGCGTTCCTGTCGCGGGTGGCCAACCGCATCGTCAACGAGGTGCGCGGCATCAACCGCGTCGCCTACGACGTGACCAGCAAGCCGCCCGGCACCATCGAGTGGGAGTGAGGCCGTCGAGCGAGCGCATTTCCTGAGCAGTCCGGCGGGTCAGCGGCCCGGTCTGCCTGTCCCTTGGGCGCCGCGCCTCACCGGAGGACGAGAACGCAGCCACCGCGCCCTTGTGACGCCCGGCGCGGTTTCACGACACTCCCTCCCGTCCGGCCGGCAGCTCGTGGCCGGCTCCTCGCACCGGGAGACTCGAATGATCCGTTCCGTCGCCGCCGCGCTCGGCTTCCTCACCGCCGCGCTGCCGTTCGCGGCGCCCGCCCAGTCCCAGCCGGGCGCTGGCGACATGGTGGCGACGATCCGCCAGCGCGGCGTCCTGCTGTGCTCGGTGGCGCCGTCCACCGGCGGCTTCAGCCTGCCCAACAGCCGCGGCGTGTGGGAAGGGCTGGACGTGGACGGCTGCCGCTCCGTGGCCACGGCCATCCTGGGAGACGCCAGCAAGGTCCGCTACGTCCCGTCCTCCACCCAGAACCGCTTCACTATGCTGCAATCGGGCGAGGTGGACCTGCTGGTGCGCAACACCACCTGGACGCTGTCGCGGGAAGCCTCGCTGGGCCTCGAGTTCGCCACCGTCAACTTCTACGACGGCCAGGGTTTCATGGTGAAGAAGTCGGCCAACATCACCTCGGCCAAGCAGCTCGACGGCGCCACGGTGTGCGTCCAGCCCGGCTCCACCACCGAGCTGAACCTGGGCGACTACTTCCGCAGCAACGGCATGCGCTTCACCCCGGTGGTGATCGAGGCCATCGACGAAATACGCAACGCCTTCATCAGCGGCCGCTGCGACGCCTACACCAACGACGCCTCCTCGCTCGCCTCGTTCCGCTCCAGCCAGGGCACCAACGCCGAGCAGTACGTGCTGCTGCCCGAGATCATCTCCAAGGAGCCGCTGGGGGCGGTGATCCGCAAGGGCGACTGGAAGTTCTTCGACATCGTCCGCTGGACCCACTTCGCGCAGCTGACGGCCGAGGAGCTAGGCATCACCAGCCAGAACACCGCGCAGTTCGAGGACAACAACAATCCGGACGTGCAGCGCTTCATCGGCCGCACCGGCGACCTCGGGAAGATGCTGGGGCTGAACCCGGACTGGGCGGTGCAGGTCGTCCGCCAGGTCGGCAACTTCGGCGAGGTGTGGGAGCGCAACATCACGCCGCTCGGCGTGCAGCGCGGCCTCAACAACCTGTGGAACCGCGGCGGGCTGCAGTACGCGCCCCCAATGCGTTGAGGGAGGAACGTCGGTGACTGGCCGGCTGTCCCTGCTCCTCGTCGGCCTGCTGCTGGCCGGCGGCGCGCTGGCGCAGCCCGGCCGCGCGTCGGCGCAGCCCGCCCCGGACACACTGGCGGCGGTGCGCGCCCGCGGCGCGCTGCTGTGCGGCGTAACCCCGAACACGGTGGGCTTCGCCGCGCCCGACAGCCGCGGCGAGTGGCGCGGCCTAGACGCCGACTACTGCCGCGCCGTGGCGACCGCCGCGCTGGGCGATCCCGCCAAGGTGCGCTTCGTGCCTACCACGGCGCAGAACCGCTTCACCGCGCTGCAGTCGGGCGAGGTGGACATGCTGTCGCGCGCCACGACCTGGACGTTGGGGCGCGAGGCGCAGCTCGGGCTCGCCTTCGCGGGCGTGAACTACTACGACGGCAACGCCTTCCTGGTGCACCGGCGCCTGGGCGTGGACAGCGCGACCAAGCTGGACGGCGCTTCCGTCTGTCTCCAGCCCGGCTCCACCACGGAGCTGAACGTGGCCGATTACTTCCGCCGCAACGGGATGCGGCTGCGGCCGCTGCTGATCGAGAACCTGGAGGAGCTGCGCGCCGCCTTCGCGTCTGGCCGCTGCGACGCCTACGCGTCCGACACCTCCACGCTGGCGGCGTTCCGGGTGGGGCAGGGCGGGCTGGCCGCGGACTACGCGCTGCTGCCGGAGGTGTTCTCCAAGGAGCCGCTCGGCCCGGCGGTGCGCAAGGGCGACTGGCGCTGGTTCGACCTCGTGCGCTGGACCCACTTCGCGCTGCTCGCCGCCGAGGAGATGGGCATCACCGCCGCCAACGCCGCCGCCATGGCGGAGAGTCCGAGCCCCGACGTGCAGCGCTTCGTCGGCCGGAGCGGCGACCTGGGCCGGATGCTGGGCGTGGAGAACGACTGGGCGCTGCGGGTGGTGCGGGCGGTGGGCAACTTCGGCGAGATCTGGGAGCGAAACGTGACGCCGACGGGCCAGCCGCGGGGTGTCAACGCGCCGTGGAACCGCGGCGGCCTGATGTACGCGCCGCCGATGCGCTGAGGCGGCCGGGGTGGCTTCTGGTCACGGGACGCCGGCCTTTTGCGCCGGTGCGGTCCGTCGGCCGGCGCGGCAAGTGCCGCGACGCGTGGGCGCGCCCGGTCGCATCGGGTTCCGGAGCCGGCGGGGACAGGATAGGGTGACGATCCAACGTCGCGCCCGATTACCGGCCGGCGCGTGCAATCCTGGCGGAAGGGGGCGTCTCGTTCATGGCCGAGGATGAAGGCGGGGAGGGACCGTCCCGGCTGCGTGGGGGAGCGGCACCGAGGCAGACGCGCCGCCTGTCCGACAAGATCCTGATTGCCTTCCACCACGCTTGCGACCAGGAGGACTTCGAGGTGGCGGAGGAACTCCTGCGCCTGCTGGAGCTGATGCTGACCCGCCGGCCGGTGCAACCGGACGTGAACCGCCGCAAGAACATGGAGAGCCTGATCGCGGCGCACGAGCGGCTCTGGCTCCTACGCCACCCCGACGCCCGGCGCTGACGGTCGGGCGCGAGGCCCGGCCCGGCAACCCGGACGCGCCCGTCGGGCCGGTCGGCGTCTTATTCCGCCAGCGACGCTTCCCCGCGCAGCACCGCCTCCGCCCCGGCGGTCCACCCGGCCGCGTCGTGCAGCACCAGGCCCGGCAGCACGGCGTCCGGTGCCCGCGAGCCGAGCCGCGCCCGCAGCAGCACCCGTTTCGCGCCCCGCCCCGCCCGGGGCCACAGCGGCAGCAGCGACACGCCCCCGCAACCCGCCCGACGCAGCGCGTCCCATCCTTCGCCGTGGCGCGCCGCCGGCAGCACCAGCGTCGCGCTGCCGCCCCGGCGCAGTCTGGCAGTCATGACCCCGGCCCAGGCGGCGAGCGGCAGGTCGGCCTCGGCGTGCGTCGCCGCGGCGCGGACGGTGCCCGGGGGCGGGGTGCCGCCGGTCCAGTAGGGCGGGTTGGCCATCGCGTGGTCGAAGGTGCCGACACCCGCCAGCGCGTCCGGCCGCCCGATGTCGGCCGCGCGGATCGCGGCGCGGTTCTCCCAGCCGTTCAGGCCGAGGTTCCCCGCCGCCAGCGCCGCCAGCGCCGGGTCGCGCTCGGCGCCGAGCGCCGTGGCGGCCGGCACGCGGGCGAGCAGGCAGAGCAGCGCGGCGCCGGTGCCGCAGCCCAGCTCCAGCACGCGCTCGCCCGGCGCGGCCGGGACGCGGGCGGCAAGCATCACCGCGTCCAGCCCCGCGCGCAGGCCGGCGGCAGGCTGCCGCAGCCGGACCCGTCCGCCGAGCAGCGCGTCAGCGGTGATGACGCTCAATCTTCCCGCTCGACCGCGTTCCGGTCGGGCCCGTCCCGCTCGGCGCCGCCCTCGCCATCCTCGCCGGCCTCGCGCAGCACGGCCCGAGCCGCGGCGGCGTCGTGCGCGCGCACGGCCAGACGGCGGGGAAAGGCGCCGATCCCGCCCTCCGCGGCGCTGACGTGCGCGTCCAGCAGCAGCGGTTCGATTCCGGCGTCCCGCAGCAGCGCTTGCAGGAAGCTCAGGCGGACCAAGTTATTGGTCGAAGCCACCACGCGCATGGACGCCTCCGCAGGCCGTTCCGGCTCGCCTTGGCGCTGCGCCGCGGGCTGGCCTATGGTGCCGCCCCGTACCCCGAGGTCAAGAAGCCGTTTGAGCGCCGCCCTCACGCCCGCCGCCGCCGACGAGGACCCCGAGGCCGCGCTGACGACGCTGACCGCGCTGGTCCGCGATGACCTCGCGGCCTGCAACCGCCTTATCGTCGAGCGCATGGACAGCCCCGTGGCGCTGATACCGCAGCTCGCGGCCCACCTCGTGGCGGCCGGTGGCAAGCGGCTGCGCCCGCTGCTGACCCTCGCCAGCGCGCGCATGTGCGGTTACGCCGGGCACCGGCACGTGGCGCTGGCCGCCTGCGTGGAGTTCATCCACACCGCCACGCTGCTGCACGACGACGTGGTGGACGAGAGCACGCTGCGACGAGGCTTGGCCAGCGCCAATGCCCTGTTCGGCAACAAAGCGTCGGTGCTGGTGGGCGACTTCCTGTTCGCCCGCGCCTTCCAGTTGATGACCGAGGATGGTGCGCTGCGCGTGCTGGAAATCCTGTCGGGGGCGTCGGCCACCATCGCCGAGGGCGAGGTGCTCCAACTCGTGACCCAGAACGACACGGCTACCACGGAAGCGCAGTACCTGCGGGTGATCGCCGGCAAGACCGCCGCGCTGTTCGCCGCCGCAACCGAGGTGGGCGCCGTGGTTGCCAGCCGTCCCGAGCGCGAAGCCGCGGCGCTGGCCACCTACGGGCGCGATCTCGGCATGGCGTTTCAGCTCGTCGACGACGCGCTGGACTATTCCGCCCGGCAAGCCGAGCTGGGCAAAACGGTTGGCGACGACTTTCGGGAAGGCAAGATCACGCTGCCGGTGCTGCTGGCCATCGCGCGGGGCGGCGAGGAGGAGCGCGGCTACTGGAAGCGCGTGCTCGAGGAGCGTGACCAGCGCGACGGTGACCTGGAGCACGCCCTGCTGCTGATGCGCCGCCACGGCACGCTGGCGGCGACCGTGGCGCGGGCCCGGGACTTCGGGCGCACGGCGCTCGATGCCCTGGCTGCCTTCCCCGACAACGCCGAGCGTCGCGCCCTGGCCGGGATCGTGGAGTTCTGCGTCGCCCGGGCGCGCTGAGGCGACGTCGCCGCCCTTCGCGGCCCCGACCACTGCAGCCCTCGTCGGCGTTCCGGGGAAACCTCGCGGGGCCGGCGCGTTCTCCTCCCGGAACCGGTCACAGCAGGCCGGAGCACATTCGCGAGGAGGAACAGGAATGCGACCGATCCTAGTGGCGACGCTCATCGGCATGGCGGCATTCGCCCAGCCTGCCCAGGCACAAACCCAGACCCAGACGCCGGGCATAGGGCAGGCGCTCCAGGGCCTGCTGAGCGGCAACCAGGGCCAGGACCAGACTGTCCGCGATGCCTACGAGCGCGGCTACCAACGCGGGCGCGACGACGAGGCGCGGCGGGGTAGCGGCAACCGCTCTGAACGGCGCTCGTCCCGCAGCAGCAGCAGCGACGACGAGAACAACGACCGGCGCCGCTGACCGTCGGCGGGCGGCGGGTCCGCCCGTGCCGCGGCCACCCGGCCAAGGCCATCCGGACCGTGCTATCCGCGCCCGTGCTCCGGTAAGGAGGCGACGGCCGCTGGGTCGCGCTCGATCCGCGGGGTCGCGCTCGTCAGGGTCACCGCGCAAGATCTTTTGAGGTGCTGCCGCGGCCAGGGGCACCCCCGGGCGCGTGCGGGCGGACGGGGTGGCGTCGCGATGAACATGTTGCCAGCACTGGCACTGCTGTGGCTCGCGGGGAGCACCGACGCGATTGCTTTCGTGCACGGTCAGGAGTTGCTGGCGGTGTACGTGACCGGCAACACAACGAAACTGGGCGGAGCGTTGCTGGCGTCGAATTGGGCGCGGGTACTGCCGCTCGCCACCCTGTTCGCGACCTTCGCGGCGGCGACCACCCTGGGCGCCGTGCTGCGGCGCCATTTAGAACCGTGGGGCGAGGCGGCGGTGCTCGCGCTGGTGGCCGGACTGCTGGGCGCGGCGATGGCAGTCGCCGGGGAGCCGTTCCCACTGCGGAAGGTGCTGCTGATCGCGGGCGCCATGGGAGCGCTGAACCAGGTGCTGCCGAGCGAGCCCGGGGCGACGTTCATCACGGGCACCCTGGTGCGGTTCGGCAGGGCGATGGCGGCCGGAAAGCTCGGGGACGCCGGCGGAAGCCTGCTGCGCTGGGTCGCGTTCCTGGCGGGAGCCGGCGTCGGCGCGCTGGCGGAGACGCGCTACGGCTCGCTGGGGCTGGCGGTGCCGACGGTGGGGGCCGGGGTGGGAATGGTCGTGGCCATGGCGGCGGCTTGGCCGCGACGCGGGGCTGATCGCGGCGTGCCGGTGACGGGCAAGCGATAGAACCGACGGGCGACGGTTCCGCCCGGTGCGCGGCCGGGTGGGGATCGACGAGCGAAGGCGACTTCGCTCGCCTTCCCACTGAGACCACCACCGGGCGCCGTTCCGTCCGCTCCCGCCGGCGCCGCACGCGGGTGACGCGGCTTCCCGAAACATCGGGCAGCCCGCCGCGCCGTCGGCGACGGACGCACCGGCGATGCGTCGACCTGGGCGCGAGCCGTCCTAGCCGCGCCCGACGAAGGGCATCGCGGTCGCCATCACCGTCACGGTCTGCACGTTCGCGTCGAGCGGCAGGGACGCCATGTGCAACACCGTGCGCCCGACGTGGGCGACGTCCATGCGCGGCTCCGGCATCATCGAGCCGTCCGCCTGCGGCACGCCGCTCGCCATGCGCTCGGTCATCTCGGTCGCGGCGTTGCCGACGTCGATCTGGCCGCAGGCGATGTTCCACTTGCGCCCGTCGAGGCTGACGGACTTGGTCAGGCCGGTGATCGCGTGCTTGGTGGCGGTGTAAGGCGCCGAGCCCGGGCGCGGCGCGTGGGCGCTGATCGAGCCGTTGTTGATGATGCGGCCGCCGCGCGGGTCCTGCTCGCGCATGATGCGGAAGGCGGCGCGGGCGCACAGGAAGGAGCCGGTCAGGTTGGCCGCCACCACGCCGAGCCAGTCCTCCAGGTCGGTGTCGCCGACATCGCGGGCGGGGCTGCCGCGGCCGGCGTTGTTGAACAGCAGGTCCAACCGGCCGAAGCGTTCGCGCACGGCGGCGAACAGCGCGTTCACCGAGGCCGGGTCGGTCACGTCCGCGGCCATCGGCAGGCAGCGCCCGGCGTGCCCGCCGGCGAGCGCCAGCGTGTCGCGCAGGGCGTCCACGCGCCGTCCCGCCAGCGCCACGGACCAGCCGTCCCCCAGTAGCGCCAGCGCCGCCGCCCGGCCGATGCCGCTGCCCGCTCCCGTGACGACCGCGATGCCCCTGGTGGCCATGCCCATCCCCCGCCGGCGTCGCACCCACCGGGTCGCAGCGTGCGTGCCGCGGGCAACCGGCGCAACGATGAACGCGGCTACGCCATCGATCGACTCACCCCGTCCAACCCAAACAAATGGAAGGCGGGAGTTCGGAGGCCCCCTGGATCCCCGGCGGGGGCCACGGGCGGCGTCCCTGACCCCGAACCCGACTTAGGCGAGATGGAAGTCGTCCGCGACCTGCCGCGCCTCGGCGCCTTCCGCGTCAGTCCTCCACCGGCTCGAGGTCCACCGCGACCTCGACGCTGTGCCGGCCGCCGCCCAGGATGACCCCGCGCAGGGGCGACACGTCACCGAAGTCGCGACCCCAGCCCAGCACCACGTGCTCCTCGCGCACCACGAGGTCGTTGGTGGGATCGAGGTCCACCCAACCCAGACCCGGCCCCATCCAGGCGCCGACCCAGGCGTGCGACATGTCCGAGCCCTGGTGCTTGGGCTGGTTGGGGGCGGGGTAGGTGCGGATGTAGCCGGACACGTAGCGCGCCGGCAGGCCGAGGGCGCGCAGCCCGGCGATCATGACGTGCGAGAAGTCCTGGCACACGCCCTCGCGCCGGCGCAGCACCTCCTCCACGGGGGTAGCGATGCCGGTGACGCCGGAGCGGAAGCGGAATTCCCGCCGGAAGCGCGCGTTGAGGTCCAGCAGCCCATCCAGCACCGGCCGCCCGGCGGGGAAGGACGGCGCGGCGAAGGCACGGGCCGCCTCGCCCGCGGCCAGCATCGGGCTGTCGAAGGTGAACTCGGCCGCGCCGGGGTCACGCAAGGCGCGGCGCGCCACCTCCTCCCAGGGAGGTGTGGGACCAGCGGGCGGGCGCGCGAAGGCGACGTCCACCGTGGCCTCGGCCACCACCGCGAAGCGGTCGTGCGCGTCGTCGAGGAACATCCAGGCCACCCGGTTGCCGAAATGGTCCTCGCCGAAGGTGCTGCGGGCGGCGGGCGGGGTGCTGGTGAGCGCCTCGTGCAGCACGCGCTGGTGCGGCAGCGGGCGCGGGCTGAGGTGCAGCATGTGGGTCGCGAGATCCACCGGCTGGCCGTACTCGTAGGTGGTGACGTGGCGGACGCGCAGGATCACGTGGCACCCGCGAAGGCGCCGCGGCGCGGCGGGTCGGGCGGCTCCGGGCCGAGGGTGCGGAGCGGCGGCAGCAGCGTGAAGTAGCGACGCGAGATGGACTCCGCCAGCGCCTCCGAGAGCGCGCCGAGCGCCCGTAGCCGTTCGGTGGCGAGGAACGGGTCGCCGGCCGCGATCGCCGCCGCTTGGTCTAGCAGCGCCGATGCCTCGTCCGAGAGCGGATTCGGCCCGCCCGCGACCTCTCGCAGCAGCAGCCGCACCTCGGCGAACTGGAAGCCCAGCGCGCGCGGGTTGCCTGGATCGGCGAGCACGAGGTGCAGCACCGTGGCCGGCTGCGGCGCGGCGAGGTAGCGGGTGCGGTGGGTGATGACGCTGTCGCACAGCTCCAACGCCAAGCGCAGCCCGGCCTCCAGGCGCGCCGGCGGCTGGTCCAGCGCCAGCGCCAGGGCCGAGCTCACGGCCTGCGCCCGCTCCAGCCTCCGGCCCAGGTCGAGGAAGGTATGGGCGCCGCCGCGCACCATGTTCTCCGCCGCCACCCCCGCCACGCCAGCGGCGTAGCGCAGCGCTGCGCCGAACAGGCGGTTCAGTGCCTGGGCGTCGCGCACCTCCGGCAGCGCTTCGCGCATCTCGCGCAACGGCTGCAGGAAGGCGTCGTGCATGTCGCCGGTCTGCCGGTCGCGCGTGCCATCCACCAAGCGGGCGATCCGGTGGAAGATCATCGGCAGCGCGCCGCCGGGACGCACGGCGCGCAGCAGGGCCTGTCGCAGCGACGCGGCATCGCCGCCCGCCGGCGCGTCCTCGGCGGTGGCGAGGCCCGCCGGTACCAGGCAGCGCGCCAGCGCGGCGAGCTCGGCCAGCTCGTGCGGCAGCAGTGCGTCGCGCTCCAGCCGCGCCAGCGCCGCGCGGGCCAGCCGGGCGGCGTTGTCCAGGCGCTCCACGTAGCGGCCCAGCCAGAACAGGTTGTCCGCCACCCGGGACGGCAGGTCCGCGCCGGCGCCGCGAACGGCGAGCACGGGGGCCGGCGCGGGGATCGGGCCCGAAACGTCACCGCGCTCCTCGTCGAGCACCCACACGTCCTTGGACAGCCCGCCCGGCGGCATCCGGCCGAGCGGGGGGCCGCCGCCGTCCAGCACCCGCGCAAAGCCGCCCGGCAGCACGCGCCACGCCGCGCCGTCGTGCATCAGGAACATGCGCAGCGACACCGGGCGGGCCGCCTTGCACGCTTCACCCGACCAGCACGGGGCGAGGGAGGCCGCCGCGTCGGCCGTCGCCGCCCAGGCACCCGGACGCGCCGCGAGTTGCGTCAGCGTGCGCGGGTCGGCGTCCGCCAGCGCGATCCCCGGCCGGTGCGGGTCGGCGGCGCCGCGCAGCACCCAGGCGCCCGGGTCGTCGCGAACCTCGGCCAGCGCGTCGGGGTTGCCCAGCCACAGAGTGCGCAACGAGGGCAGGCGCAGCGACTCGCCCAGCAGGCGCGCGCACAGCACGGGCAGGAAGGCGGCCAGGGCGGGGGCCTCCACCGCGCCGGCACCGGGGTCGTTGATGATCCGCATGGCGCCGTTGCGGGCGGCATCCAGCAGCCCGGTGACGCCCTGCGAGGCGCTGGCGCCGAACTCCAGGGGATCGAGCAGCCGGCCTTCGGTGCGGCGGAGCAGCACGCCCACGCGCTGCGGGCCGCGCAGCGTCTTGAGGAACAGGTCGCCGCCGCGCACGGTCAGGTCGCCCGCTTCCACCGGCGTGCAGCCCAGTGCGCGGGCCAGCACCACGTTCTCGGCCCAGCTCGGATCGCCGACGCCCAGGGTGAGCAGCGCCACGGTGTCCGCCCCGCGGCCGGGGGGCGCGGCGCCGCGCAGGGCGTCGCGCCAACTCTCCAGGAACGGGCGCAGCGGCCGCACCGGGGCGCCGCGGAACAGTTCGGGCAGGTTGCGGGCAAGCAGCCGGCGGTTCTCCAGCGCCTGAGCGAGGCCGGCCATGCGCGCGGTGGCGTCGGCCGCCACGGCCCAGGCGCCATCGGGGCCGCGTCGCAGGTCGGCCGCGCAGGTCCGCACAAGCGGCTCGCGCGGCGCGGCGCCGGCACTGCGGCAGGGGCGCAGGAAGCCGGGGTTGCTGAACACCAGCTCGGCCGGCAGCAGCCCCTCGGCGAGCAGGTGCTGCGGCCCGTACAGGTCGCGCAGCACGGCGTCGAGCAGTCGGGCGCGCTGCGCCAGCCCCGCTTCCAGCGCCGCGAACTCGCCCGCCGGCAGCGGCAGCGGGAAGGGGTCGCAGCGCCACCCCGTGGTGACCCGCTCCTCGGTGGGCAGGAGGGCCGTAATGCCGTCCTCCTCCAGGGCGCGGTCGAGGCGCAGGGCGCGGTCGGCGAGCGCACCCTCCGGCAGGGCACCGACGGCGGACAGCAACCCGCGCCAGTGCGGCCGGACCCGCCCGGCGCCATCCACCATCTCGTCGAGGACGGCGCTCACGGCCGGTCTTCGCCGCCCCGGGGGCCGCGCCGGGGTGGGCGGAACACGGCCGGGAGCGCGTTCTCGGGGCCGTCGGGCAGGGTCATGGCGGCATCCTGCCGGCTGGTTGGGCGCCGCGCCAGCCGCGTCCCGATCCCGGCCGTCCCCCGATCAAGGCGCCGACCGCGACGGCAGTCGCCGCACCGCGATGCCAAAGGAAAACTCCGACCCCACCGCTTCCAGGCGGCCGGTGATCGGCGCCGCCGAATACGGCTCCGGCGCTGCGGCCAGCGGGATGTGGCATTCGGCGGCGAGTAGGCCGGAGGTCGCGTCGAGCCCGATCCAGCCGGCACCAGGCAGCCAGGCTTCCGCCCAAGCGTGCAGGTCGGCGCGGTCGGAGTGCTCGGCGTCGGCGAGCTGCACGAGGTAGCCGGAACAGAAGCGCGCCGCGAAACCGAGCGCCCGCAGCAGGTGCACCAGCAGCCAGCCGGAGTCCCGGCACGATCCGCGGGCCGCGGCCAGCGTTTCGGCCGGGGACTGGATGCCCGGCTCCGGCCGGACGAGGTAGGACACGCGCGCCCGCACCAGCTCGTTCGCCGCCAGGAGCAGGCGCACCGTGTCCCGCTCGTCGCCGAGCGCCGCCGCGAGTCCCGCCACCTCGGCCGCGGGCGGACCATCGCCGCGGAAAGGGGCGAGCTGGGCGTCGAGCAGCGCGGGGTAGCGGAAGGGCCACGCCACCGCCTCCGGCTCCAGCAGGAAGTCGAACGGGTTCACCGGCGCGAGGTCGGCGGCGAGGTCCACCATCAGCTCGAACGACGTGACCCGATCCGCCAGCTGCACGGCGGCCGTGTGATTGCCCAATGGATCCTGCATCCAGCGTATGCCGGCCGGCGCCGGCGAGGCCGTCAGGGCGTAGCGCAGGATCGGCGCGCGGGCGTGCGCGGCGGGGCGCAGCCGCACCGTCTGCGGGCCGAGCGAGACGGGACGGTCGTAGCGGTAGGTCGTCCGGTGCGACAGGGCGACGATCGGAGCCATGCGGACGGGCGGTCTCCTCGGCTGGCGCGGACGTTAGCGGGAATCGGCGCGGGCGGTAGTCGCGGCACCCGGGGAAATCGGACCCACCCGGCGATCGACGCGCGGAGCGACGGGCGGGCGCGACGTCCGCCGTTCCGGACAACTGGCGCGTGGCGGGCGCGGCTGACAGGATCGGCCGGACACGACGCGGACCGGACCACGCACGCCATGCACGCCCACGACGACACCGGTCCCGACCAGCCCTCCGGCGCCCGGGGCGGCGGACGCCGAACCCGAACCGGGGCGCGCCCGGAGCCCAGGGCGTGAGCGCGCCCGGCGCCGCCGCGCGGGCCGTCGTCATCGATTGCGACCCCGGCACCGACGACGCCCTGGCGCTGTGGCTGGCGGTCGCCTCGCCGGAGCTGGACGTTCGGCTCGTCACGGTGGTCGGCGGCAATGCCGGGTTGGAGCGGACACTGCCCAACGCCCGCGCGGTGCTCGGCCTGGCGGGCTCGCGCGTGCCGGTGGTGGCGGGCGCGGCGCAACCGCTGCTGGGGCGCTTTCGGAGCGAGCCGAGGGTGCACGCGGCCGACGGGCTGGGCGGCGTGCCCCTGCCCGAGGGACCGCCCGCGACGCCCGGACTGGCCAGCGACGCCCTCCGCGACCTGCTGCGCGCCGCGCCCCCGGGCGAGGTGACGCTGGTAGGGCTGGGTCCCGCGACCAACCTGGCCCTGGCCCTGGCGACCGAGCCGGCGCTGGCGGCCCGGGTGCGCGAGATCGTGCTGATGACCGGCGCCTGGGGCGAGGGCAACTGGACCCCGGCTGCCGAGTTCAACGCCGCCTCCGACCCCGAGGCGCTGGCCGTCGTGCTCGCCTCCGGGGCGCCGGTGACCCTGGTGACGCTGGAACTGACGGCCCAGGCGCTGGTGACACCGGCCCGGCTGGCCGCGCTGCCCGGGGCGGCGGGATCGGGACGCTGTCTGCGGGCGGCGGCGGACATCATGCGGAGCGTCCCGCCGTCCCGACGACTCGGCGGTGGCGGCTTCCCCCTGCACGATCCCTGCGCGGCGGCATTCCTGCTGGCGCCCGACCTCTTCTCGCTACGCGAGGCCGAGGTCAGGGTGGAATGCGGCGAGGGCCCAGGGCGCGGCAGGACCCACGTGAACCGCTGGGGCCGGACCGACCACCCCGCGAACGCGCGAGTGGCCGAGACCTTGGACGCGGACGGGTTCTTCGCCCTGCTCGGCGCCAGGCTCGCATCCCTGCCCTGAGGACGGAGCCGTTCCCGCGGGACGGCGCCCGGGGTCAGCCGAGCAGCGGGACCTGTGCCTCGGGGGCGGACTGCTCCCGCAGCCAAGCCGCCGCGCTCGCGGGCAGGCCGTCGGACACCACCTCGGAGTCAGTGCGGAGAACCACGATTGAGCCCTCCACCCCGTGCCGCCGCAATGCCTGCCGCAGGTGGCTGGCAAGGTAGCCCACCGAAACCCCGGTGGACACCAGCAGCGCATCGGCCGTGGGGAGCCAGTGGCTGTCCGACACTTCCCAGATCGCGGCCTCCAGGATCTCGGAGCCCCCGGGCGGCAGGTCGTGCAGGACGAGGCAGAGCGACATCGACGCGTACCCACCGACGTGAGAGTGAAAGATAATAGGTCGGCGGGCCGCTCGGTTTCATCCCCGAAGTTTCATCCAGCGGAAAAGGTGTGCGCTTGACCGCCGAAATCGTGAGCCACCGCGGCGGTGCCCTGCTGTGGCCTGAGAACAGTCTCACCGCGTTCCGCGAGAGTGCCGGCCTGACGCTGGAGATGACGGAATGCGACGTGCACCCGTCGCGCGACGGCGAGCCGACAGTTATCCACGACCCCGCGCTGGATCGCACCACGGAGGCGCGCGGCCCGGTGCGCGACCGCGACTCGGCGGAACTGGCGCGGTTGCGGCTGCGCGGCGCACGGGGCGAGACGGTGCCGAGCCTGGCGGAGGTGGCGGCGCTGCTGGCCACCACGGGCCTGCGCCTGCAGATCGAGATCAAGGCGGACGCGTCGGGTCGGCCCTATCCGGGCTTGCTGGGAGCGACGCTGCGGGTCCTGGACGCGGCGGGGATGCGCGCGCGCTCCGGGATCATCGCCTTCGACGCGCGCACGGCCGCGGCGGCCGGGGCAGCGGGCGGGCTGGACCACGTGGCGTGGCTGGTGGAGCCCGGCCTGCTGCGCTCGATTGGGCCGGAGGGCGTGGCGGCGGTGGCGCGGGCGCACCGTCTCGCCATGGTCGAGACGCACGAGGCCGCGCTCGATGCCGAGGTGCTGCGCGGCCTGCGGGCGGGCGGGCTGCGGGTGGGCGCGTGGGGGGCGAACCACGCGCCCGCGATCGAGCGGATGCTGGCGCTGGGGGTGGACGCGATGGCATCCGATGATCCGGTCCTGGCGCTGCGGCTCAGGTTCTGACGGAGGGGATGCGGGAAGCGGGTCGGCGACGCGCCCCGCCTCAACGCTCCGGCGTCACTCCGAAGTGAAGCGGAAGGCGCCGCCCGGAACCCCCGTGTCGCCCGGCGCGACTGGGACGTGGGACGCATCCTCGACGGCAGGCGGCGCGGCGTTGGCCTGCCGGGCCCGGGTTTCCAGCTCCTGCAGCAGCTTGGTGAGGCTGGTGAGCAGCAGCGGCAGCTGCACCAGGGGCAGCACCAGCTGGCCGTTGGGCACGCCGCGCCCGTCGGAACCCGTTTGGCCGAGCGTGACCCGGACCATGCCGTGGCGCACGTGGGCCTCGAGCACGCCGTCGGTGAAGAGGGTCGGCAGGTTGCTCATGTGATGAACCTCAGGATTCGCGGAAAGCGCGGTGAAAGCTGTCGATCACCGGCTGCATCATGTAGCGGAAGAAGGAGCGCTCGCCGATCTTGATCTGCGCCTCCACCGGCATGCCAGCCCGCAGCGCCACGCCGTCGAGGGCGCGAAGCTGCCCCTCGTCGATGCTGATCTGCGCCCGGTAGAACTCGAGCCCGCGCTGCGGGTCCTGGGTCACGTCGCTGCCCACGAACACCACGTGGCCGTCCAGGAACGGCACCAGCCGCTGCTTAAAGGCAGGCAGCCGGACCTCCGCCTGCAGGCCGACGTAGACCACGTCAATGTCGCTCGGCGACACGTGCACCTCGGCGATCAACCGGTCCCGCGAGGGCACAATCTCCATGACGGTGTCGCCGGCGCGGACCACGGCGCCGGGGTTGAAGAACTTGCTGCCCAACACCGTGCCGTCGGCCGGGGAAAGGATCTCGCGCCGCGTCGCGACGTCCTGGGCGGCGCGCAGCCGCTCATCGACCTCCATCAGCTTGGAGCGCACCTCGCGCGCTTCGGTGGAAACCTCCTGAAGGCGCTGGTCGCGGACCCGCTGCAGCTCGCGCTGGGTTTCGACGATCTGCGACTGGGCGCGGTCGATCTGGCCGACGAGGTCGAGCAGGTTGCCCTCGGTGGAGGCGACCTGCCGCTGCAGGCCCAGCAGGCGCGGCATGCGCTCCAGCCCCTGCCGGACCAAGACGCCCACGTCGGCCTCCTCGCGCCGCAGCAGATCCAGCTGGCGGCGCTGGCTGCCGACCTGCGCGCGGGCCGAGGTGATCGTCGCCTCGTGCTGCACCAAGCGCGCTTCCAGCACCTGCCTCTGGCTGTTCAGGGTCGCGATCCGGCTGGCAAACAGGATCTGCTGCCCGGTCATCGCTTCGCGCGCCCGGGCGTCATCGGACTCGAGCAGGTTGGCCGGAAAGGCCACAGCGCTCGCCCCGGCCATCTCCGCGGCCAGCCGGGCGTCCTGCGCGCCCAGCGCCCAACGGCTGCCGCGCAGGCTTTCCACGCTGGTGTCGGCCTGGATGTCGTCCAGACGCATCAGCACCTGGCCGCGGCGGACCTCGTCGCCGTCGCGGGCCAGGATCTCGCGGATGATGCCGCCCTCGAGGTGCTGCACGGCGCGCCGGTTACCCTCGCTCTTGATAACGCCGGGCGCGATCGCCGCCTCGCTCAGCGGCGCGAAGGCGGACCAAGCCGCGAAGCTGCCGAAGAAGCCGAGGATGCCCAGCATGCCCATCAGCACCGGCCCACGCGTGCGCGGACGCGGAAGGTCAAGCACCAGCCCGGGTGTTGGAGCGCGGGAAATCTCGGCCGGCAGCTGCCCGCCGGGAAGGGCGACGGTGGTGCTCATGCGGCCACTCCGGGCTGGCTGGCTTCGGGTGGGCGGGAACCCTGGACGCTGCCCTGGACGCCGCCCGGAGGCGGACCCTGGACCGGCGGCGCGGCGCGCGGACCCATGACGCGGGCCAGCACCTCCTGGCGCGGCCCGAACGCCTCGATCTGACCCTCGCGCAGCACCATCACCTTGTCCACGCCCTGCACCAGCACCGGCCGGTGGCTGACCAGCACCACGGTGGTGCCGCGCCCCTTCAGCTCGCGGATCGCCTTGAGCAGGCGCGCCTCGGAGTCGCCGTCCAGGCTGCTGTCGGGCTCGTCGAGCACGATCAGCTTGGGCCGGCCGAACATCGCCCGCGCCAGGCCCACGAGCTGCCGCTGGCCGCCGGACAGCTGCTGGCCCTGCTCGCCCACCTCGGTGTCGTAGCCCTGCGGCAGGCGCAGGATCATCTCGTGGCAGCCGGCCAGCTTGGCCGCCTCGAACACGTCGTCGGGCACCGCCTCGCCCATGCGGGCGATGTTGCGCAGCACGGTGCCCTCGAACAGTTCCACGTCCTGCGGCAGATAGCCGACGTGCCGGCCGAGATCCTCGCGCAGCCAGGTGGACACGTCGGCGCCGTCCAGGCGCACGGCGCCGGAGGAGGGGGCGAGGGTACCGATCAGCAGCCGCACCAGCGTGGTCTTGCCCGCCGCCGACGGCCCGATGATGGCCACGCTGTCGCCAGGCTCGAAGGTGAAGGAGAGCCCCTTGATGATCGCGGCGGTGCTGCCGGGTGGCGCGTAGGCCAAGCGCTCGGAGGTGACGCGCCCTTCCGGCTCGGGCAGCGGCAGCCCGGGCGGGCGCAGCCGCGGCAGGCCCAGGAAGGTCTTGAGCCGCGTCAGCGCTTGGCGGACCTGCACCAGCCCCTTCCAGCCGCCGATCAGCTGCTCCACCGGCGCCAGCGCGCGGCCCATGATGATGGAGCCGGCGATCGAGGCGCCCGAGGTAATCTCCTGCTTCATGGTCAGCCAAGCGCCGAGGCCCAGGATGGCGATCTGCAGCGCGAGCCGGGTGAACTTGGTGAACGAGGACAGGATGGCGGCGCGGTCGGCCGCGCGGTCCTGCAGCGGCGCCGCCTCGGCTAGCCCCTCGCGCCAGCGCTGCAGCACGGCCGGCGCCATACCCATGCTGTCGATCACCTCGGCGTTGCGGGCCACGGCTTCGGCCCGCCGATGGCTGGCCATGCTGGACACGTTGGCGCGCTTGAGCAGCGGCGAGGTGCTAGACTCGCTGATCAGGGTGAGCAGGAACAGCACCACCGCGCCGCCCACCGCCACCCAGCCCATCATCGGGTGCAGCAGGAAGATCGCGCCCAGGTAGATCGGCACCCAGGGCACGTCGTACAGCGACAGCGCGCCGGGGCTGCCCAGCCAGTTGCGGCACACGGACAGGTCGCGCAGCGCTTCCATCCGGTAGGGCCGGCCGCGAAGCTGCGCTTCCAGCGCGCGCGTGAAGCCTTCCGGCGCCACGCGGGCCTCGATCCAGGTGGCGGCGCGGCCCATCACCTGCCCGCGCGCACCCTCCAGCAGGGCCAGCAGCCCGATCGCCGCGACCGCGATCAGCGTCAGCCAGACCAGCGTGTCGAGGCTGCGGGTGGCCAGGACGCGGTCGAACACCTGCATCATGTACAACGATACGGTGAGCTGCAGCAGGTTCACCACGCCGCTGAACACCGCCACCGCCATGAACTGGCCCCGGCACGCGGCGATGGCGCGGCCGAGGACGGTATCCTTGGACGCGACGCCCTGCGGGGGAACGAGGAGGCTCATCGGGCGTCTCCGTAGGCTTCTGGGTAGGCTTTGGGCTCGGAGCGCCGTGACGGGCGACCAGAACGCGGACCGGCTAGCGTTCTTTTTCTACCCTGTCCGGTGAAGATTCCGTAACCGCCGATACGCCGGGGGGTGGATCGTGGATGCGATCGGCCTACACCCAGGGAACGGAAAGGTAGGCGATGCGCTTGTTCTCCCGCCTGCCACGCGTCACCGTGTCTAGGATCAGGCCGCAGGTGAGCGACAGGAAGGACAATACCACCATTCCTACCGCGAGGAGAAACGTCGGCAGCCGCGGCACCAGCCCGGTCCGCAGATAGGTTTCCAGCACCGGCGCCACCAGGACCCCGGCCCCCAGCAGCAGCGCGCCCGCCAGCAGCCCGAAGAAGGGCAGGGGCCGCTCCCGTCGCATCAGCCCGACGATGGTGCGCAGGATGCGCGCGCCGTCGCTCCAGGTCCGCAGCTTGGAGGCCGAGCCGCTCGGCCGCTCGCTGTAGGGGGTGGGCAGCTCGCCCACCGGCATGCGCAGCTCCAGCGCGTGCACGGTGAACTCGGTTTCCGTCTCGAAACCTTCGGACAACGCGGGGAAGGACTTCACGAAGCGGCGCGAGAACACCCGGTAGCCCGACAGCATGTCGGTGACGCGGTCGCCGAACACCAGCCGAACCATTCCCGTCAGCACCCGGTTGCCCAGGCGGTGCCCGGGCCGGTAGGCGCCCAGCCCCGCGTCCACCCGCACCGCGGTCACCATGTCCAACCGCTCGCGCAGCAGCAGGCCGAGCATGGCCGGCGCGGCGGCGGCGTCGTAGGTGCCGTCGCCGTCCACCAGCACGTAGGCGTCCGCCTCCACGTCGGCGAACATGCGCCGCACGACGTTGCCCTTGCCCGGCAGGCTCTCGCCCCGCACCACCGCGCCGGCCGCCCGCGCCACCGCCGCGGTGCCATCGGTGCTGGCGTTGTCGTACACGTACACCGTGGCCCCGGGCAGCGCGGCCCGGAAACCCGCCACCACGCCCGGCACCGCCGCTTCCTCGTCGCGGCAGGGCACGAGCACGGCGATCCTCGGCGCCGTCGTCGCGGGAACCCCGTCCCGGGGCGCGGTCCCGCTCACGAACCGTCGAACACGTATCGCCGGGACAGCACGAAGTTGCCCGCCAAGCCTGTCAGCGCCCCCGCCGCGACCCCGAGCACCGGATGCGCGGCGACCAGCGGCACGTTGGCGACGAGCAGGGCGTAGGTGCCGTAGTTCACCGCGAAGCCCGACAGGTTCACGACCAGGAACCGCGCCCACTGCGCGAGCGCCGGGCCGCGGCCGCCGCGCCCGCGGAAGGTCCAGGCGCGGTTCAGCGCCCAGGTCGCGGTCGCCGCCGCCAGGTAGGACAGCAGCCGCCCGCCGTAGGGGCCCGCGCCCGCTGCCAGCGCCGCCAGCAGCATCGCCGAGTCCACCACGAAGCCCGCGGTGCCGACGGCGCCGAAGCGCAGCAGCTGCGCCGCGAGCGTCCGGGCAGGGCCGCCGAGCCGTTCCGCCGGAGCGCTTCTGGCGTGCATGGGGCAGGGATAGTTGGGCCGGTGGACGCTGCCAAGGTGGGGGCCGGGGCGGGAGCGGGATGGCGGCGCGGCGCGCCCGGTGCCGGGATGCCGGCGCCCCGGCCCGTTGCTCGACGCCGGGCGCGTTGCCTTCGGCGGCCGGCGCACGGGACTTGCGCCCCGGCGGGTGGTCGGCTTCCCTCCCGGCCTGCGTCGAACGTCCGCGTCCGAGGAACCATGAGCATGCAGCGTCGCGACTTCCTGGCGGGCACCGCCGGGGCTGGCCTGTCGGCCGCCATCGCCCGTCCCTCCATCGCGCAGGGCACGGCGTCGCGCGTCCTCAAGTTCGTGCCGCAGTCCGACCTGACCGTGGTGGACCCGATCGTCACCACTGCTTACGTCACCCGCAACCACGGCTACCTGATCTGGGACACGCTCTACGGACTGGACGAGGACTACAAGCCGCAGCCGCAGATGGTGGAAGGGCACGCCGTCGAGGACGACGGCAAGCGCTGGACCCTGAAGCTGCGCGAGGGCCTCAGGTTCCACGACGGCGAACCGGTCCGCGCCCGCGACGCCGTGGCCTCGATCCGCCGCTGGGGCGCGCGCGACCCGCTCGGCCAAGTGCTGCTGGCGCGCACGGATGCCCTAGAGGCGCCCGATGACCGCACCATCGTGTTCCGCCTCAAGCAGTCCTTCCCGCTGCTGCCCGACGCGCTGGGCAAGCCCTCCAGCCCCGTCTGCTTCATCATGCCCGAGCGCTTGGCCCGTACCGAGGCGACCACTGCGGTGCGCGAACTGATCGGCTCGGGCCCGTACCGCTGGAAGGCCGACGAGCGCGTCCCCGGCTCGCGCGTCGTCTACGAGCGCCATCCCGAGTACGCCCCCCGCGCCGACGGCAAGGTGTCCTGGACCGCCGGGCCGAAGCGGGTGAACTTCGACCGCGTCGAGTGGCACGTCATCCAGGACGGCGGCACCGCCTCGGCCGCGCTGCAGAACGGCGAGGTTGACTGGTGGGAGCAGCCCGGCAGCGACCTGTTCCCCCTCCTGCGACGCAACCGCAACGTCGTGCTGGAATTGTATGATCCTACCGGATTCATGGCGGTGGGCCGCTTCAACCACCTATACCCGCCCTTCGACAATCCCGCGGTGCGCCGGGCGCTGCTGGGCGCCGTGAACCAGGCCGACTTCATGACCGCGGTGACCGGCACCGACCGGTCCCTGTGGCGGGAGAACGTGGGCGTGTTCCCGCCCGAAACGCCGATGGCTTCCGACGCCGGGCTGGAAGTGCTGAAAGGGCCGCGCGACATGGAGAAGGTCAGGCGCGACCTCGCGGCGGCGGGATACAAGGGCGAGAAGGTGCTGCTGATGGCGCCGGCCGACTTCCCGACCCTGTTCGCGCTTGCCCAGGTTGGCGCCGACATGATGACGAAGGCCGGCATCAACGTGGATCTCGTGACCACCGACTGGGGCACGCTGGTGCAGCGCCGCGCCCGCCGGGAGCCCCCCGACAAGGGCGGCTGGAACATGTTCTTCACCTTCTGGTCGGGGCTGGACATGTTCAATCCCGCCGTCAGCCAAGCGCTGCGCGGCAACGGGCAGGCGGGCTGGTTCGGCTGGGCCACCGCGCCGAAGCTGGAAGAGCTGCGCGACGCGTGGCTCGACGCGCCTGACCTCGCGGCGCAGCAGAGGATCGCCGCCGAGGAGCAGCAGCAGGCGATGGTGGACGTGCCGTTCCTGCCCCTGGGCCAGTACTTCCCGGCCTGGGCCTACCGCCGCGACGCGTCCGGCGTGCTCAAGGGCCTGCCGCTGTTCTGGAACGTGCAGCGCGCCTGACCACGACCGGGGACCGAAGCGGTCTCCACGACCGGTCGCGCCCCGGTGCCCGCTGTCCGGGGCCGTGACCCGCGCCGGCCTCCGGCACCGCGCGTGCTGGCACGCCGCGTGCAAAGCTGCCGTCGACGGATGTGCCGGCGGCCGCCCACGCACTTGGCAGGCCGGTTCCGCGCGGCGCAGGCTGCGCGGCGATGCCCAACGATCGAGCGGAGAGTACGATGCAGCGACGCGCATTCCTCAGGACTGGTGCAGGCTTGGGCGCCGTCGCGGTGGCCGGCGGGCTGGCGGCCCCGGCGCTGTCCCAGGGGACCGCGGCGCGGACGCTGCGCTTCGTTCCCCAGGCCAACCTCGCCAACTTCGACCCGGTCTGGGGCACGCAGTACGTCGTTCGCAACGCCGCCGCCATGGTGTGGGATACGCTGTACGGCTGGGATAGCCAACTCCGCCCGCAGCGGCAGATGGTGGAAAGCGAGGAGAACAGCGCCGATGGCCTGACCTGGACCTTCCGCCTCCGCCCGAACCTGCGATTCCACGACGGCGAGCCGGTGCTGGCCCGCGACGCGGTCGCCAGCCTGAACCGCTGGGCGGTGCGCGACCCGATGGGGCAGGGCATCCGCGCGGTGCAGGAGGAACTGGTCGCGGTGGACGACCGAACCTTCCGCTGGCGGCTGCGCGCGCCCTACCCGAAGATGATCCTGGCGCTGGCCAAGGCCAACGCGCCGTGCTCCTTCGTGATGCCCGAGCGCATCGCCCGCACCGACCCGTTCTCCCAGATCGGCGAGTACGTCGGCTCCGGCCCCTTCCGTTTCGCGAAGAACGAGTGGGTGCCCGGCGCCAGGGCGGTGTTCGAGCGGTTCGACGGCTACGTCCCGCGCGACGAGCCACCGTCCTGGCTGGCCGGCGGCAAGCGGGTGATGGTGGACCGGGTAGAATGGGTGATCATGCCCGATCCCGCCACCGCTTCGGCCGCGCTGCAGAACGGCGAGGTCGACTGGTGGGAGAACCCGATCAGCGACCTGGTGCCCACCCTGCGCCGCAACCGCAACGTGTCGGTCGACATCGCCGACCCGTTCGGCAACATTGGCGCCTTCCGCTTCAACCACCTGCAACCGCCGTTCAACGACGTGCGGGCGCGGCGTGCCGTGATGATGGCGCTGGACCAGGAGGACTACATGCGCGCCCTGGTGGGCGACGACGAGGCGCTGTGGAAGCGGCTGCCGGGCTTCTTCACCCCCGAAACGCCGCTCTACACGGAAGCCGGCAGCGACCTGCTCAAGATGCACAACGTGGAGGCTGCAAAGAAGCTCCTCGCCGACAGCGGCCTCGCCGGGCAGTCGGTCACCTGCGTGGTGGCGCAGGACCAGCCGATCACCAAGGCATTCGGCGACGTCACCGCCGACCTGCTCAAGCGCATCGGCTTCAACGTGGACTTCGTGGCCACCGACTGGGGCACGGTGGGCTCGCGCCGTGCGTCCAAGGCGCCGCCCGCCCAGGGCGGCTGGAACATGTTCCACACTTGGCACGCCGGCGCCGACTGCACCAACCCGTCCGCCTACACCGCGATCCGCGCCAACGGCGACGGCGCTTGGTTCGGCTGGCCCAAATCCGACGAGGTCGAGTCAGCGCGCGACGCTTGGTTCGCCGCCACCACGCCGGACGCCGAGAAGACCGCCATCGACGCGCTCAACGCCCGCGCCGTCGATTTCGGCCTGTACGCGCCCACCGGCTTCTTCCGCTCCTACCAGGCGTGGCGCAAGAACCTCACCGGCGTGGTGGCGGGGCCGCTGCCGTTCTTCTGGGGCGTGTCGAAGGGCTGATCGGGGAGGGCCGGGACACCGATGCTGGCCTACTTCATCCGCCGCGTGCTCGCCACGATCCCCGTCATGGCGATCGTGGCGCTGTTCGTGTTCTCGCTGCTTTACCTCGCTCCGGGGGACCCGGCGGCGGTGATCGCCGGCGACCAGGCGTCCCCGGCCGACGTGGACCGCATCCGCGCCAGCCTCGGGCTGGACCGGCCGTTCCTCGTGCGCTTCGGGGAATGGTCCTGGCGCATCCTGCGCGGCGATCTCGGCACCTCGATCTTCACCAACCTCCCCGTCACCACGATGATCGCCCAGCGCATCGAGCCGACGCTGTCGCTGATGGTGATCACGCTGATCCTGGCCGTCTCGCTCGCGGTGCCGATGGGCGTGCTGGCGGCTTGGCGCGCGGGGAGCTGGCTCGACCGCGCGGTGATGGGCTTCGCCGTGCTCGGCTTCTCGGTGCCGGTGTTCGTGGTGGGCTACGTGCTGGCTTACGTCTTCGCCCTGGAACTGGAATGGCTGCCGGTGCAGGGCTACACGCCCTTCGCGCGCGGGCTCGGGCCTTGGATCACCAACCTGATCCTGCCGGCGGTGGCGCTGGGCGGCGTCTACATCGCGCTGATCGCCCGCATCACCCGCGCCACCATGCTCGAGGTTCTGCAGCAGGACTACATCCGCACCGCGCGCGCCAAGGGACTCGGCCAGCGCGGCATCCTGTTCCTGCACGCGCTCAAGAACGCCGCCGTGCCGATCGTCACCGTGATCGGCATCGGCGTGGCGCTGCTCATCGGCGGCGCCGTGGTCACCGAGAGTGTGTTCGCCATACCCGGCCTGGGCCGGCTGACCGTGGACGCGATCCTGCGGCGCGACTACCCCGTGATCCAGGGCGTCGTGCTGCTGTTCTCCTTCGTCTACGTGCTGGTCAACTTGGGCATCGACCTCCTCTACACCCTGTTCGACCCGAGGATCCGCTATTGAGCACCGCCGCCGTCGAAACCTTCGGCGCCGCCGCCGGGCCCGCGGCCGCGGCGCCGCTGCCCGACGTGCTGCCGCCCATCCGCGCCCGCCGCGGCGCCTGGGGCTTCGTGCGCCGCAACCCCACCATCGCGCTGGGCGGCCTGCTGCTGCTGCTGATGCTGGCGATGGCGGTGTTCGCGCCGCTGCTGTTCACCGCCGACCCCACCGCGCTCGCCCCGGCACGCCGCACCCGCGAGCCCTCCGCCACCTACTGGTTCGGCACCGACATGCTGGGCCGCGACATATACTCGCGCGTGCTCTACGGCGCCCGCGTGTCGCTCACCGTGGGCTTCTCGGTGGCGATCCTGTCCTCGATCGTCGGCCTCGCCATCGGCCTGTTCGCGGGCTTCGTGCGCTGGGCCGACACGGTGGTGATGCGGATCATGGACGGGCTGATGTCGATACCCTCCATCCTGCTGGCCATCGCGCTGATGGCGCTCACCCGCGGCTCGGTCGGCAACGTCGTGCTCGCCATCACGGTGGCCGAGATCCCGCGCGTTTCACGGCTCGTGCGCGGCGTGGTGCTGTCGCTTCGCGAGCAGCCCTACGTGGATGCGGCGGTGGCGTCCGGCACGCGAGTGCCGATGATCATGCTGCGCCACATCCTGCCCAACACCCTGGCGCCGCTGACGGTGCAGGCGACCTACATCTGTGCCTCGGCCATGATCACCGAGGCCATCCTGAGCTTCATCGGTGCCGGCACGCCGCCCACCATCCCGTCGTGGGGCAACATCATGGCCGAGGGCCGGGCGCTGTGGCAGGTCAAGCCCTACATCGTGTTCTTCCCCGCGATCTTCCTGTCGATCACCGTGCTGGCGGTGAACCTGCTCGGCGACGGGCTGCGGGACGCGCTCGACCCGCGCATGGCGCGCAACCCGTGAGCGGGACGTGCTCCCCCGCCGCGCCACTGCTGGTGGTGAAAGGGCTGCAGACTCACTTCCGCACGCCCGACGGCGTGAACCGTGCGGTGGACGGCCTGTCCTTCACCGTCGAGGCCGGCGAGACGGTGGCCATCGTGGGCGAGTCCGGCTGCGGCAAGTCCGTCACCTCGATGTCCATCCTGCGGCTGATCCCCGAACCGCCGGGCAAGATCGCCGGTTCCATCCGGTTCGCGGGCCGCGAGCTGCTGACGCTCTCGGACCGCGAGATGCGCGCCATACGCGGCAACGAGATCAGCATGATCTTTCAGGAGCCGATGACCTCGCTCAACCCGGTGCTCACCGTGGGCCGGCAGATCGGCGAAACGCTGCGCCTGCACCAGGGCCTGGGCGAGCGCGCGGCCGAGGCGCGCTCGGTGGAGATGCTCGATCTCGTGGGCATCTCCGAGCCCAGACGCCGGGTGCGCGAATACCCGCACCAGCTCTCGGGGGGCATGCGCCAGCGCGTGATGATCGCCATGGCGCTGGCCTGCAACCCCAAGCTGCTGATCGCCGACGAGCCGACCACGGCGCTCGACGTCACCATCCAGGCGCAGATCCTCGACCTGATGCGCGACCTAAAGCGTCGGGTCGGCGCCGCCATCGTGCTCATCACCCACGACCTCGGCGTGGTGGCCGAGGTCGCCGAGCGGGTGGTCGTGATGTACGCCGGCCGCAAGGTGGAGGAAGCCCCCGTCGGCCCGCTATTCCGCGCGCCGCGCCACCCCTACACCCAGGGTCTGCTCGGCGCCGTGCCCAAGCTGGGCTCCTCGCTCACCGGCGAGACCACGCGGCTGGCCGAGATCCCCGGCCTGGTGCCCAGCCTCAAGCAGCGCATTGAGGGCTGCGTCTTCGCTTCGCGTTGCCCGCACGTCACTGACCTATGCCGCAACGTGGCGCCGGCGCTGGAGGCTAAGGCACCCGCCCACCTCGCCGCCTGCCACTACGCGGCCATCGAGCGGGTCGCGGCGTGAGTGCGGCCCCGATCCTGGAGGTCCACGACCTCAAGAAGCACTTTCCCCTGCGCGGCGGCCTGATGGGCGGCGTCACGGGGGTGGTGCACGCGGTGGACGGTGTGTCCTTCTCCATCGCGCGCGGCGAAACGCTGTCGCTGGTGGGCGAGTCCGGCTGCGGCAAGTCCACCGTGGGCAAAGCCATTCTGCGCCTGTTCGACGTCACCGACGGGCAGGTGGTGCTCGACGGCGTGCGGATCGACACCATGCCGCTGGGCACGCTGCGGCCGATGCGACGGCGCATGCAGGTGGTGTTCCAAGACCCGTTCTCATCGCTCAACCCGCGCATGCGGGTGCGCGACATCCTGGCCGAGCCGATCCGCAACTTCGGCTTGGCGAGGAACCGCGCCGAACTGGACCGCAAGCTCGCGGCGCTGATGGACACCGTGCGCCTGCCGCGCGAGGCGATCGGCCGCTGGCCGCACGAGTTCTCCGGCGGCCAGCGCCAGCGCATCGGCATCGCCCGGGCGCTGGCCGCCGAGCCCGACCTGATCATCTGCGACGAGGCGGTCTCGGCGCTGGACGTGTCGGTCAAGGCGCAAATCGTCAACCTGCTGGGCGACCTGCAGCGGGAACTGGGGCTGGCGCTGCTGTTCATCTCGCACGACCTCGCCATCGTCGAGCACATGACGCACCGGGTGGCAGTGATGTACCTGGGCAAGATTGTCGAGGTGGCGCCGCGCCGGATGCTGTTCGCCGCGCCGAAGCACCCCTACACCGAGGCCCTGCTCTCCGCCGTGCCGGTTCCCGAGCCGGGCGCGTCGCGACGGCGCATCATACTCAAGGGCGACGTGCCCAGCCCGGTCAACCCGCCGCCGGGCTGCCGCTTCCACACCCGCTGCCCCTACGTCTTCGACCGTTGCCGGGTGGAGGAGCCGCCGCTCGGCCTGACCGAAGGTGGCCACTTCGCCGCCTGCCACCTGCACGACCTGCCGGCGGCGGAGAACCCGCTGGCGCGCAACACCCCTGCCGCCGCCGCGTAGGGGAGGGTTCCGGCCCGCGGGCCGCTTGACGCGGCCCCCCGCGGGGCAAGACTCTGGGACGGAGCGCGGCGGCGGCCCCCGGGCACCGTTTCGCGCGCATCGAAGCTGGGAGAAGCACCATGCCGCAGGTCTCGCTGACCGTGAACAGCCGGCCGCAGTCGGTGGAGGTCGAGGGGCGCACGCTGCTGGTGGAGCTGCTGCGCGAAACGCTGCGGCTGACCGGCACCCACGTGGGCTGCGACACCAGCCAGTGCGGCTCCTGCGTGGTGCACGTGGACGGCGAGAGCGTGAAGGCGTGCACCATGCTCGCGGTGCAGGCAGAGGGCACGAACGTCCTCACCATCGAGGGCCTCGCGAACCCGGATGGCACGCTTCACCCGATGCAGGAGGCATTCCGCGAGTACCACGCGCTGCAATGCGGCTACTGCACGCCGGGCATGGTCATGTCGGCCATCGACCTCGTGCGCAAGCACCCCGAGGGGTTGTCGGACCACGAGATCCGCCGCGGTCTGGAAGGCAACCTGTGCCGCTGCACCGGTTACCACAACATCGTCAAGGCGATCGCCGCCGCCCAGGAGGTCATGCACGGCCGCGCGCCCGAGCTGGCCCGGGCGGGGGCCTGAGGGAAGGGGACGCGCCGTGCACGATTTCGCCTACCATAAGCCAACCTCGGTCGCCGCCGCGGTGGCGCTGCTGGCCGACCCCGAGGCGCGGCCCATCTCCGGCGGCCAGACGCTGCTGCCGGCGCTGAAGCACCGTCTCGACCGCCCGTCGGCGCTGGTGGACCTCTCGGGGATCGCCGAGCTGCGCGGCGTCCGGCGCGAGGGCGACGCGCTGGTGATCGGCGCCATGACCCGGCACGACCAGGTCAACACCGACCCGCTGATCGTGGGCGCGATCCCCGCGCTGGCCCGCATGGCCGGCATCGTCGGCGATACCCAGGTTCGCAACCGCGGCACCATGGGCGGGTCGCTCGCCAACAACGACCCCGCCGCCGACTACCCCGCCGCCGCCCTGGCGCTGGGCGCGACCCTGGTGACCGACCGGCGCAGCATCGCGGCGGACGACTACTTCCTGGGCATGTTCTCCACCGCGCTGGAGCCCGGCGAGCTGCTGGTGGCCGTTCGCCTGCCGATCCCCGAGAAGGCCGGCTACGCCAAGATGCGCAACCCGGCCTCGCGCTACGTCATGGCGGGCGTGTTCGTGGCGCGCGGCCCGGTCGGCGTGCGGGTGGTGGTCAACGGCGCAGGTCCCGGCGTGTTCCGCCAGGCGACGATGGAAGCGGCGCTGGCGGCGGACTGGTCGCCCGGCGCGGTGAGCGGCATCCGCCAGTCGCCCGACGGGCTGAACGCCGACATCCACGGCGGCGCCGAGTACCGGGCCCACCTAGTCACGGTGATGGCCGGGCGGGCCGTGCTCGACGCCGGCTGAGATCATCGGCTCGGCGGCGCCGCCGGACCCGCGTCGCGAGCGCCGCCCGCCAGGGCGCGAGGCGGGTGCGGGCAGGGGTCCCGACGCGAGCCGGACGCCGCCGAATCAAGGGGACGGATCAATTTCGATCCGAGGTTACGTCTGGAAATCCAAGGAGGGGCGTGCCAGCATGAATGCACCGACCCTGCATCCCGTCGGGTCGCGTCAGTCTGCGTGGGTATAGAGACAGTGTTTCCCGACAATGATTCCCAGGGCGGCACCGGGTCCGTCGAGGCCGAGGTGAAGTGGTACAACGGGCGCAAGGGCTTCGGCTTCGTGCTCGGCCCCGATGGGCAGGACGTGTTTTTCCACGCCTCTGCGCTCACCGAGGCGGGCATCGAGCCGCCTGACACCGGTGACAAGCTGATGTGCGAGATCGGCACGGACCGCCAGGGCCGCCGCCTCGTGACGCGTATCTCCGAGCTGCGGAAGGGTCCGGGCGGCGGCGGCGGCGGCGGCGGCGGTTTCGGCGACCGTCCACCCCCGCGCCGGGATTTCGGCGACCGCCCGCCCCGGCGTGACTTCGGCGGCGGCGGTGGCGGTTTCGGCGACCGTCCGCCCCCGCGTCGCGACTTCGGCGGTGGCGGCGGCGGTTTCGGTGGTGGCGGCTACGGCGGCGGTGGCGGCTTCGGTGCCCCGCGCGGCCCCGGCGGCGGCTTCGGTGGCGGCGGTAGCAGCTTCGGCGGCGGCGGCGGTGGCTTCGGCGCCCCGCGCGGTCCCGGCGGCTTCGGCGACCGTCCGCCTCCGCGCCGGGATTCCGGGCGCGACGAGGGCGGGCCGACCTACGCCATCAACGGCACCGTGAAGTGGTTCGACCAGGTGCGCGGCTTCGGCTTCGTCACCCCCGAGGACGGCGGACAGGACGTGTTCCTGCATTCCTCCGTGCTGCAGCGCGCGGGTGTGGCCGACGTGCAGCAGGGCCAGAAGGTGAACCTTGAGGTGCGCGACGGGCAGCGCGGCCGTCAGGCCGTGATCCTCAAGGACAACTGACTCCCTGCGTCATCGGGAACGGTTCCGGAAGCCCCGGCGCAGCGATGCGCCGGGGCTTCTTCGTATCCGGACTCCGCCGCCGTTAACCTTCGGTTCAGCTGTGGATGGTCATCTCCGGGGTGAGCAGCGCGGCGCGGCGTCGTGCCGGTTCGGAAGGGAAACTCCGATGGCACGCAGTTCCTTAAACACCGACATGGGCGCCGTGGTCGCGCTCCAGCCGCTCAACCGCACCAGCGACGCGCCGCAGAGCACCCGCGAGCGCATCAGCACCGGCACGTGGGTGTCCGACGCCCGGGACGATGGCGTCGGCTTCGCCATCGTCCAGACCGTGCGCTCCGGCGTGGCCAGCTTGTCCACGGCCAACAGCCAGTTCGACGGCGTGCAGGGCCTGCCGACCACGACCGCCAAGGCGCTGGGAACCGGGGAAAGGGTTTCCGGCGAGGCGATCAGGATGCGCGAGCTGCTGGTCAACCTGTCCGACACCACGCTCGACGACGAGAACCGCGAAACCTACAGCGACGACTTCAATAAAATGGTCCGGAAGACGAACTTCATTCTCTCCAGCGCCACCCGCAACGGCCGTTCGATGATCGCGAACGACGAGAACGTTGAGGGTCTCAGTATCGCTGGCACGGTGGGCGCGACCCTGACCTTCGACACGGCCATCAACATCAGCACGGGGGATGTCGCTACCGGCACGCCCGGCGCCGACTTCGCGCCGGAGCCCTCGGGCCTACCGGCGTCGAGCGTCATGACCGCGCCGCGAGCGCAGGCTCTCCTGGGCAGCGGCTTGGTCGCGGACTCGCCCAACGTCCGCGCGAGCGACGGCGGCACCCCCGCAGCGATGAGGACCTTCGCCGAGGTGCAAACGGCGGTGAACGACGCGCTGAGCGAGTTCGGCGGCGCGGTGAACCACATCAGTTCGCGGATCGACCTCGACGAGGCCGAGCTCGACGCGATGGAAGGTGGCCTGGGCGCATTGATCGACGCCGACCTCGCCGAGGAATCCGCGCGCCTCCAAGCGCTGCAGATCCGCCAGCAGCTGGGCACGCAGTCCCTGGGGATCGCCAACCAGGCGCCCCAAGCCCTGCTCAGCCTGTTCCGGGGCTGACGGGCACGCCGGCCACGACCCGCCCGACGCAGGGGGCGCCGCCGATCCAGTAGGCCAGCTCCGCCGGGCGCGAGACGCGGAACAGCGCGAGGTCGCAGCGCAGCCCCGGCGCCAGCCGTCCCCGGTCCCGCAAGCCCAGCGCGGCGGCCGCGTGCCGGGTGACGCCCAGCAGTGCCTCAGCCACCGTCAGTCCGTACAGCGTGCAGCCCAGGTTCAGCGTCAGCAGCAGCGACCGGACGGGCGAAGAGCCGGGGTTCATGTCGGTCGCCAGCGCCATCGGCAGCCCCGCCAGCCGCATGGCCGCGACGTCGGGCCGGCGCGCCTCGCGCAGGAAGTAGGTGGCGCCGGGCAGCAGCACCGCGACGGTGCCCGCCCGCGCCATCTCCGTCAGCCCCGCCGGGTTCGCGTGCTCCAGGTGATCGGCCGACAGCGCGCCGTGCGCCGCCGCCAGCGCTGCGCCACCGAAGTCGCAGAGCTGGTCGGCGTGCAGCTTCACCGGCATGCCGTGGCGCCGCGCCGCGTCGAAGACCACCGCCGTCTCGGCGGCCGTGAAGGCGATCCGGTCGCAGAAGACGTCCACAGCGTCCGCCAGCCCGCGCGCGGCGGGAACCATCTCCCCGGCGACGTGGCTGACGTAGTCGCCCCGACG
This sequence comes from uncultured Roseomonas sp., assembly GCA_964243365.1. Taxonomy (GTDB): domain Bacteria; phylum Pseudomonadota; class Alphaproteobacteria; order Acetobacterales; family Acetobacteraceae; genus Roseomonas. Next base: position 57,236 of record CAXTEL010000008.1, read on the forward strand.
ACCGGCGAACTCCGGCGGCACGGCGTGCGCCGCCAGCAGCGAGGTCGCCACCGACACGGGCGCCTCGCGCCCGAGCCGCCGGGCGACGCGCAGCATCCGCAACTCCACGTCCAGCGCCAGGCCGTAGCCGGACTTGATCTCCACCGTGGTCACGCCCTCGCGCATCAACGCGTCCAGCCGCGGCCGCGAGGCGTCGAGCAGCGCGTCCTCCGACGTGGCGCGCGTCGCCCGGACGGTGGACAGGATGCCGCCGCCCTCGCGCGCGATCTCCTCGTAGCCGGCGCCGCCGAGCCGCCGCTCCCATTCCGCCGAACGGTCGCCGGCGAAGACGAGGTGCGTGTGGCAGTCCACCAGCCCGGGCAGCAGGTGCGCGCCGCCGCAGTCGATCACCTCCGCCGCCGGCGCGGGCAGCAGGTCCCGCCGCGCGCCCACCCAGGCGATCCGCCCGTCCCGCGCCGCCACGGCGCCGTCCGGCACCACGCCCAGCGGCGCGTCCGGCGGCCCGTCCATGGTGACCAGGGTGCAGTTCACCCAGGCCCGGTCGCGGCCCGCGCTCACGGCGGCGGCGGCGGCGGCGGCGGCGGCAGCGGGCACAGCGGCACGAAGGCCCCCCGTCGCACGAGGTCCCCCACGGCGGCGATGTCGGGCGACATCTGCCGGTCGCGGTCCCAGAACGCCGCCGCGCCGCGCACCAGGGCGTGCGCGCGCTCCAGGGCTTCCGAGGAGCGCAACGGCCGGTGGAACTCCACCGCCTGGGCGGCGCACAGCAGCTCCACCGCGATGATGTCGGACAGGTTGCGCAGCATCGGCCCCAGCCGCAGCGCCGCGCCGGTGGCCATGCTGACGTGGTCCTCCTGGTTGGCGGAGGTGGGCAGGCTGTCCACCGAGCGCGGCGCGGCCAGCGCCCGGTTCTCGGCGACCAGCGCGGCGGCCGTGACCTGGGCGATCATGAAGCCGGAGGTCAACCCGCCCTCGCGCACCAGGAAAGCCGGCAGCCCGCTCAGCACCGGGTCCACCAGCAGGGCGATCCGCCGCTCGGCAAGGGCGCCGACCTCGGCTACCGCCAGGGCGAGGTGGTCGGCCGCCAGCGCCACCGGCTCGGCGTGGAAGTTGCCGCCCGAGAGCACCTCGCCGTCGGCCGGTACCAGCGGGTTGTCGGTCACCGCGTTGGCCTCGCGCCCCAGCACGGCCGCCGCGTGCTCCCAGGCGTCGAGGCAGGCGCCCATCACCGGCGGCTGGCAGCGCAGCGAGTAGGGGTCCTGCACCCGGGCGTCGCCGGCGCGGTGGCTTTCGCGCAGCGCGCTGCCGCTCATCAGCGCCCGCAGCGCGCTCGCGCAGCGGACCTGGCCGGGCTGGCCGCGCAGGGCGTGGATGCGCGGGTCGAACGGCGTGTCGGAGCCGCGCGCGCCTTCCGTGCTCAGCGCCCCGGACACCAGCGCGGTGCGAAGCAGGTCGGACGCCGCGAACAGCGCGTCGAGCGCGATCGCGGTGGAAACCTGCGTGCCGTTGAGCAGCGCCAGCCCTTCCTTGGGCCCGGGCGCGAGCGATGCCAGCCCCAGCCCGCGCAGCGCCTCGGCCCCGGGGACGGCGGCGCCGTCGCGCCTCGCCTCGCCCTCGCCGATCAGCACCAGCGACAGGTGCGCCAGCGGCGCCAGGTCCCCGGACGCGCCCACCGAGCCGCGCGACGGGATCACCGGCCGCACGTCCGCCTCCAGCAGCCGCAGCAGCATCTCCACCGTCTCGGGCCGCACGGCGGAAGCGCCGCGGGCCAGCGACAGCGCCTTGAGCGCCAGCACCAGCCGCACGACGGGAGCGGGCAGCGGCTCGCCCACCCCGGCGGCGTGCGAGCGGATCAGGTTCAGTTGCAGCCCGGCGAGGTCTGCGCGCTCGATGCGGCTGGAGGCCAGCTTCCCGAAGCCGGTGTTGACCCCGTACATCGTTTCGCCGGCCTCGATCCGCCGCGTCAGCGCGTCCAGCGAGGCCAGCACCGGGGCGCGCCACCCGTCGGGCAGCGCCAGGGCCGCGCCGTCCATCACCGCTCGCAGCTCGGCGAACGTCGCCGCGCCGGGGGTGATCCGTACCGCGCCGCTCATCCGCCGAGCATCGGCAGTTCCAGTCCCTGCTCCCTCGCACAATCCACCGCGATCCCGTAGCCGGCATCGGCGTGCCGCATCACCCCCGTCGCCGGGTCGTTCCACAGCACCCGCGCCAGCCGCCGCGCCGCGTCCGCCGTGCCGTCCGCCACGATCACCATCCCCGCGTGCTGCGAGTAGCCCATGCCCACCCCGCCGCCGTGGTGTAGCGACACCCAGGTGGCCCCCGAGGCGGTGTTGAGCAGCGCGTTGAGCAGCGGCCAGTCGCTCACGGCGTCCGAGCCGTCCAGCATCGACTCGGTTTCGCGGTTGGGGCTGGCCACCGAGCCGCTGTCGAGGTGGTCGCGCCCGATCACGATCGGCGCCGACACCTCGCCCCGCGCCACCATCTCGTTGAAGGCCAGCCCCAGCCGGTGCCGCTGCCCCAGACCCACCCAGCAGATGCGCGCCGGCAGCCCCTGGAACGCGATCCGCGTCCCGGCCATGTCGAGCCAGCGGTGCAGGTGCGGGTCGTCGGGGATCAGCTCGCGCACGCGCGCGTCGGTGCGGCGGATGTCCTCCGGGTCGCCGCTCAGCGCCACCCAGCGGAACGGCCCGACGCCGCGGCAGAACAGCGGCCGGATGTAGGCCGGCACGAAGCCCGGAAAACCGAACGCGTCCGCCAGCCCCTCGTCCTTCGCCATCTGGCGTATGTTGTTTCCGTAATCCATCACCACCGCGCCCATGCGGCGGAAGTCCAGCATCGCCCGCACGTGCGCCACCATGGACCGCTTGGCCGCCGCCGCCACGGCGCGCGGATCGCTCTCGCGCCGCGCGTCCCATTCCCCCAGCGTCCAACCGGCGGGCAGGTAGCCGTTGCTCGGGTCGTGCGCGCTGGTCTGGTCGGTGACGATGTCGGGCACCACGCCGCGCCGCGCCAGCTCGGGAAACACTTCCGCCGCGTTGCCCAGCAGCCCGAGGCTCACCGCGCGCCGCTCGTCGGTGGCGCGGTGGATGATCGCCAGCGCGGCGTCGAGGTCGTCCGCCCGCTCGTCGAGGTAGCCCGTCCCCAGCCGCTTCTCGATGCTCGACGGCCGGCACTCCACCGCCAGCACGCTCGCCCCCGCGAACACGCCGGCCAGCGGCTGCGCCCCCCCCATGCCGCCCAGGCCCGCGGTGAGGATCCAGCGCCCGCTCAGATCGCCGCCGAAGTGCCGCCGCCCGGCCTCGGCGAAGGTCTCGTAGGTGCCCTGCACGATCCCCTGGCTGCCGATGTAGATCCATGAACCGGCGGTCATCTGCCCGTACATCATCAAGCCCCGACGATCGAGCTCGGAGAAGTGCTCCCAGTTCGCCCAGGCCGGCACCAGGTTGGAGTTGGCGATCAGCACGCGCGGCGCGTCGGCGTGCGTCTCGAACACGCCCACCGGCTTGCCCGACTGCACGAGCAGCGTCTGGTCCTCGCGCAGGCGGCGCAGCGTCGCGCAGATGCGGTCGAAGCAGTCCCAGTCTCGCGCTGCGCGGCCGATGCCGCCGTACACCACCAATTCTTCGGGCTTCTCCGCCACCTCGGCGTCGAGGTTGTTCATCAGCATCCGCAGCGCCGCCTCGGTGGTCCAGTGCCGGGCGGAGAGCACCGGGCCGCGCGGCGCCCGGATCGCCGGTGCGTTGCGGAAGCGGGACGTCGGGGCGTCGGTCATGTGGCAGCCTAGCGTCGCGCGGGGCGGGGCAGCCAGCGCCGGCTTGCCCCGCGCGGAGCTTCGCGCCATGCACGACGCGCGGGATTGAGGAGCGGCGCGTGCCCGAGACCGTGTTCCTGGCGCGCGACGCGCTCCTGCCCGGCGGCTGGGCGTCGGACGTCCGCATCGCCGCCGACGCCGCGGGTGACATCCTCGCCGTCGAGCCCGGTGCCGACGCCTCCGCCGCCTTGCGCGACGGTGGCCGCGTCCTGCGCGGTGCCGTGATCCCCGGCGTGCCGAACCTGCATTCCCACGCCTTTCAGCGCGCCATGGCCGGGGGCGCCGAGCGCCGCTCCCCGCCGGGCGAGGAGCGTGACAGCTTCTGGACTTGGCGCGACACCATGTACCGCTTCGTCGGGCGCTTCTCGCCCCAGGACGCCGAAGCCGTGGCGGCGATGCTTTACGCGGAGTGCCTCACCCACGGCTACACCGCGGTGGCCGAGTTCCACTACCTGCACCACGCCCCCGACGGCACCCCCTACGCTGCGCCCGCCGAGATGGCCCTGCGCCACCTCGCCGCCGCGCGCGCCACCGGCATCGGCATCACGCTCCTGCCCAGCTTATACCGCCACGGCGGCATCTTCGGCCGCGACCCGGCGCCGGGGCAGCGCCGTTTCCTGAACGACCTCGACGGCTTCGCGCGCATCCTCGACGGCTGCCGCGCCGCCACGGCCGGGGACGCGCAGGCGGCGGTCGGCGTGGCGCCGCATTCCCTGCGCGCCGTCACGCCGGAGATGCTGCGGGCCCTGTCGGAGCCCGGCGGCCTCGCGGCGGACGGCCCGATCCACCTCCACGCGGCGGAGCAGGCGCGCGAGGTCGCGGAATGCCTCGCCGCCACCGGCGCCCGCCCATTGGAATGGCTGCTGGGCGAGATGCCGCTCGACGCCCGCTGGTGCCTGATCCACTGCACGCACGTCACCGCCGCCGAGGGCGCCGCCCTGGCCCGCACCGGCGCGGTCGCTGGCCTGTGCCCCTCCACCGAGGCCTCGCTCGGCGACGGCACCTTCCCGCTGCCGGGTTTCCGCGCCGCCGGCGGGCACTGGGGCGTCGGCTCCGACAGCCAGGTCGGCACCGCCCCGCGCGACGAACTGCGCCAACTCGAGACCAGTCAGCGCCTCGCGCTGGGCGAGCGCGCCGTGGCCACCGACGAGCGCTCGCCGCACCCGGGCCGGGCCATGCTCGACGCCGCGTTGCGCGGCGGGGCGCGCGCTTCCGGCCGTCTGCTGGGCGCCATCGCGCCGGGCATGCGCCTCGACCTCGTGGAGCTGGACCCCGGGCACCCCGCGCTGTTCGGGCGGAAAGGGGACGCGCTGCTCGACGCCTGGGTGTTCTCGGGCCAGGGCAACCCGGTGCGCACCGTGGTGGCGGGAGGACGCGCAGTGGTGGAGGGCGGGCGGCACGTCGCGGCCCGGACGGTCGAGGCAAGATTTCGTGCTGCGATGCGCCGACTATTAAGCTAAGTGGCTTAGAAAAATAATTATTTTGTGTAAGTGGAGACGAATAGATTTGTTTAACGCAATTCCGAACAATGCTACTTTTAGTCTACGTTTTCGTGTCAACTGCTCAACCACTAACTTACATATTTGAACACGAGAACGATCCCAAAAACGACAGCTGCACCAATTCCATAAATAAACACCATGGCCAACGTGCGTGAGCGAAAGTCTCGGCTCTCGTCTCGTAAGGACGGCTTTGGTATAGTCGAAATAAATTTTTGAAATGCTATAGAGTCTTCTGATTCGATCTTTGCTTCGTCAGTATACCCGAGCTTTAAAAAGCCCATCATTCCAGAGAGTGATTTGCCCATACATTACATTTTCTGAACAGGTTTTTAGTTCGATAATTATCTGGCCTGACGTACGTAACTCGTGTTTCCGATGCAATGTGTAGCCAGCCATGAGAAGATCGTATAATCTTCCCGCAACAACGTTCTGCTTCATGTCCACACATTCACCTATCAGATCTTGGTGTCGTTTGCGATGCGCTGCTCAGTTACATTCGGCATACTTTCGATTGCTCAACCTCGAAGCCTCTCCGCATTACCACGCTATGCGCCTACCACTGTTCCTGCCGGCAACCCCGCCGCGTGATCCAGCACCGCCCCCGCCGTGCACACCCACACCTCCCCGCGCTTGCCCGCCACGTGCGCCAGCGCCCGCCGCAGCGCCCGCATCCGGTACGGCTGACCGACGACGTAGGGGTGCAGCGCGATCCCCATCACCTGCGCCCGCCCGTCGCGGCACTGCCGCAGCCGTTCCTCGAAATCCTCCACGATCATCTCGGCGAATTGCGCCGCCCCATCCTTGCGCGCCACGATCGCGGGGATGTCGTTGACTTCCTGCGGATACGGGATCGCCAGGATCGGCCCGGACCGGGTGCGGTGCCACACCGGTTGGTCGTCCGAGCACCAGTTCAGCGTGTACCGGTACCCCACCTCGGCCAGCAGGTCGGGCGTCACTCGGCTCTCGCTGATCCACGGCGACAGCCAGCCGCGCGGCGCCGCCCCCTCGTGCCGCGCGATCGCCGCCGTGGCCTCGGCGATCAGCGCCCGCTCCGCTCCCTCCGCCATCGCCCCCTGCCGCTCGCTGTTGGTGCGCCCGTGCCCGGCGATCTCGTCGCCCCGCGCCCGGTGCGCCGCCACCAGCGACGGCGCGTGGTCGTACATCGCGCCGTTCAGCAGCACGGTGCAGGGCAGCGACAGCTCGTCGAGCAGCTCGATCAGCCGCCACGCCCCCACCCGGTTGCCGTAGTCCCGCCAGCCGTGGTTCAGCACGTCCGGCTGCGGCCCCGCCCCGCTGGCCGCCCCCGGCGCCAGCTCCGCCCCGAGCCCTTCCCCGAAGGCGAAGTGCTCCAGGTTCACCCCGAGGTACACCGCCAGCCGCGCGCCGCCCGGCCACGCCCAGCGCGGCCGCTCGTTCCAGGGGTGGTAGTCGTGGCGGTGGTGGTGCGGCAGCATGATCGTCGCTCCTGGCGCGCGCGGGCGGCATGGATGGGCGGACTGGACGCGCCCGCGAACTGGGCTAGTTAGGATACATGTCGCACAGCACGGCCGACGAGGCCGACCAGAAGGCCGGCCGCGCGCTGCTCGCCCGCACCGCCCGCGAGCACCGCGGCGGCCTGCTCCGCCCCGTCGCGCTCGGCCTCGCCGCCGCCGCTTGCGGCATCGCGCAGGCCTGGCTGGTCGCCCGCCTGCTCGCCGCCCTGCTGGGCTTGGCCGACGCCGGCTGGCCCGACCTCGCCGCCGCGGCGGCGCTGGCGCTCCTCCAGGTCGGCCTCGCGGTCGCAGCCGAGCGCGTCCAGCAGGCCGCCGGTGTCGCCGCCCGCGCCCGGCTGCGACGGCGCGTGCTGGCGCGCCTGCTCGAACTCGGCCCCGCCGATGAGCGCCCCGCCGGTGAGCGCGCCACCCTGGTGGTGGACCGCGTCGAGGCGCTGGACGGCTACTTCTCGCGCTGGCTGCCCGCCGCGCGCCTCGCCGTGCTCTCCCCCCTCGCGGTGGCGCTGGCCGCAGGCGTCGCCGATCCGGTGGGCGGTCTCATCCTCCTCGCCGGCGGCATCCTGGTTCCCGTCGGCATGGCCCTGTCCGGCATCGGCGCCGCGGTCAGCAGCCGCCGGCAGTTCGACGCCCTCCAGCGCCTTTCCGGCCGCTTCCTCGACCGCGTGCGCGGCCTGCCCACCCTGGTCCTCTTCGGCCGCGGCGAGGATGAGGCGCGCGCGCTGGGCGTCGCGGCGAACGAGCTGCGCGTGCGCACCATGCGGGTGCTGCGGGTCGCCTTCCTGTCCTCGGTGTCGCTGGAGCTGATCGCCGCTTCCATCCTGGGCTGCCTCGCTTGGCGCCACGCCGCGTTGCTGGGCGGCGGCCACCCGGCGCCGGTCTCGGCCCTGTTCGCCATCCTGCTGGTGCCGGCCTTCTTCGCCCCGCTGCGCGCCTTCTCCGCCGCCTACCACGAGCAGATGTCGGCCCGCGGCGCGGCGGCCGCGCTCGCACCGCTGCTCGACGCCCCGCCGCCTGCCGGCCTCCTGCTGGAGGAGGTGCCTCCCACCGTGGTGGTCACCTTCGACGACGTTTCGCTGCGCTACGACCCCGCCCGTCCGCCGGCGCTGGACCGCGTCTCCTTCCGCGTGCTGCCGGGCGAGGCGCTGGTGCTGGCCGGCCCGTCGGGCTCGGGCAAGTCCTCGGTGCTGCGCCTGCTGATGGGTTTTCGGGGCCCCGACGGCGGCCGCATCGCCCTCAACGGCCGCGACGCCACCGCGCTGCGCCCCGACGCGCTTCGCCAACTCTCCGCCTACGTGCCGCAATCGCCGCACCTGTTCCGCGACACGATCCGCGAGAACATCCGCCTCGCCCGCCCGGACGCCGACGACGAGGCGGTGGACGCTGCCGCCCGCGACGCCCGGGTGGCCGACTTCGCCGCCGCGCTGCCCCTGGGCTTGGACACCGTGGTGGGGGAGGGCGGCTGGGGTCTGTCGGGGGGCCAAGCGCAGCGCGTGGCGCTCGCCCGCGCCTTCCTGCGCGACCGCCCCCTGGTGCTGCTCGACGAGCCCACCGCTCACCTCGACCCCGGCACCGAGGCCGAGGTGCTCGACGGTTTGCGCCGCCTGTGCGCCGGCCGCACCGCGATCATCGCCAGCCATTCGCCCCAGGTGCGCGCCCGCTTCGGCCGCACCCTGGTGCTGGCCAACGGCCGCGTCCCCGCCCGCCGCGACCGCGAGGCCGACCATGTGGCGTGACCTCGGCCGCGTGCTGCTGCTCTGGCGCGGCCACGCCCCGCGCTTGGCGCTGGGGGCCCTGGTCGCCGCGGCGGCCGCGCTCGCGGGCGTGGCGCTGCTGGCGCTGGCCGGGCGCGGCGTGTCCGACGGCCTGCGCCACGCCGCGCCCGCCGCCGCGGCCGCCTCGCTCCTCTTCCTCCGCCCGCTGATCCTGGTCCGCCCGGCCCTGCGCTGGTGCGAGCGCATGAGCACCCATTCCGCCACCTTCCGGGCGCTCGCCGACACCCGCGTGTGGTTCTTCCGCCGCCTCGCCGACCGCCTGCCGGCCGGGATCGGCCTGCGCCGCGCCGGCGACCTGCTGGGCCGGCTGGTCTCTGACATCGAGGCGCTGGACGGATTCTACCTGCGCGCCCTGGTGCCGGTCGTCACCGCCACCGCCACGGTGCTGGCGGTGGCGGCCCTGCTCGGCGCCGCCTCGCCCGCGGTGGCCGCCATCGTGGCGCTGCCGCTGGCCCTCGCCCTGTTGCTGCCGCCGCTGCTCGCCCCCGTCGCGGCGCGCGACGCCGGCGCGGTGGCCGCCGCCCGTGGGCGCCTGCGCGCCCGGGCGGTGGAACCGCTGCTGGGGCTGGAGGACGTGCTCGCCGCCAACGCCGAGGCCCGGGCCGTCGAGCGCCTGTCCGCCGCCGGCGACGCCCAGGCGGCCGCCGAGCGCCGCCTGTCCCGCGCCGGCGCCCTGGGCGGCGCGGCCGGCAGCCTGCTCACCCAGGCGGCGCTGCTGGGTGCCCTGGCCTGGGGCCTCGCGGACGCCGCCTCGGGGGGCGTCGGCGCCGCCGCTCTGGTCGCGGTGCCGGCGCTGTTCCTGGCGCTGGCGGCGGCCGAGAGCCTGTCCGCCGTGCCCCGCGCCGGCGCCGCCCTGGCCGCGGCCGGCGCGAGCGCGCGCCGGATGCTGGAAGCCGCCGACGCACCGCTGCCGGTCGCCCCCCCGACCGCCCAGGCCGACCCGCCGCGCGGCGTCGCCCTGCGGCTGCGCGACGTGCACTTCCGCTGGTCCCCCGACCGGCCGCCGGTGCTCGACGGCCTGTCGCTCGACGTGCCCGAGGGCGGCCGCGTGGCCCTCCTCGGCCCGTCCGGCTCGGGCAAGTCCACCGTGGCGGCGCTGATCCTGCGCTTCGCCGCGCCGCAGGAAGGCCGCGTCACCCTGGGCGGCGTGGACATCTCCGCCCTGGAGCCCGCCGACGTCCGCGCCCGGGTCGCCTGCCTGACCCAGGACGCCCGGCTGTTCGACGACACGGTGGCCGCCAACCTGCGCCTCGCCGCGCCGGATGCCCCCGACGAGGCGCTGTGGGAGGCGCTGGAGCGGGCCCGCATTGCCGACCTGGTGCGCGCCCTGCCGGGCGGGCTGGAGGCGCGCTGCGGCGAAGGCGGCGTGCGCTTCTCCGGCGGGCAGGGGCGCCGCCTGGCCCTGGCCCGGGCGCTGCTCTCGCCCGCGCCGGTGCTGATCCTCGACGAGCCCGCGGCCGGCCTGGACGCTGCCACCGAGCGCGCCTTCCTCGAAACGCTGGACGCGGCGACCGCCGGCCGCACGGTGCTGCTGATCGTGCACCGGCTGCTGGGCGTGGAGCGACCGACGCGCGTGCTGCGCCTGGCCGGCGGCCGGGCCTTCCCGGCGGCGGGGTGAGCGCCGCCGGCCCCTACCCCTGCGGCAGGCGGTACAACGCGGCCAGGGTCAGGCGCCGCGCCGCGTTGCGGGCCAGCCGCTCGATCTCTCGGCGGTCCGTGGTCTGCGGGTCCACCGCCACCCACGCCGCCACCAGCCGGCCCCAGAACACCGACAGGTCGAGCAGGCGGTTGCGCGCCTCGTCCTGCGCCGTCGCCAGGGCCGCGTAATCGGCCGCGGCGCCCTGGCGCTCGACCGACGCTACGGCGTCGGCGTGGACCGCGGCCGCGGTCCGCCGCGGCAGCCCGACGCGCCCGCAGAGCGCGCCCAGCCCGTGGGTGAGTAGGTCATTCGCCCACACCTTGTCGCGCGCCAGCGTCGCCCGCGTGGCCGCCACGACCCGCTCCATTGCGGCGTAGTCGGGCTGCGCCGCCACGGCCGCGAGCATCCGGGCGTGCGAGTTGGCCAGCCGCTGCAGCGAGCGGGCCAGCTTCGACATCGCCTCCACCGAGCCGTTGCCGTGGGTGACGCACTCCATCACCGCGCGCTCGAACATGCCCTGGCCCGGCGGCACGCGGCGGATCGCCTCGCACAGCGCCCGCCCCGACTCCCCGGCCTGGGCGGCCAGCACGCCCACCAGCGTGGTGGTGGCGGCGTAGACGTGCTCGTCGGGAACGGGAGGCGGCTCGCCGTCGCGCAGCAGCTCCGGCACCGGGTCGTCCGGGCTCAGCCGGTCCACGAAGCGCAGCGCCGACGGGACCAGCCGCAGCAGCCGGTAGTCCCGCCCGCCGGCGGGGATGTCCAGCGCGACGTGGGCGGTCTCCAGCGGGATCAGGAAGCGCACCGGGGCGTGGTCGCGCACCAGGCACGACTCGCCGCTGGCGTCGCGCTCGAACAGCACGTGACCGCCGCGCAGGCGGGGTGACTCGAAGTCGAACGCGGCCGGCGGCCACTCCTCCCCTTCCGCCTGGCCGGGAAAGCGCACGGGGTCGTAGCCGGCCGGGTCGGGCAGTGCGGCGGACATCGGGCGCATCCTGCCACGTCGGAGATGAAGGGGCCGTTTCGAGCCGCGGCCCGGTCAGGTTGACGCGGATCGGGCGCCGTCGCATCTGCTGCACCTCGCCACGCCGGAGATAGCGCAGAATGCGCCGCCTGTTCCTCGCCTCCTTCGCGGCGCTCCCGCTCCTCGCCGCTTGCGCCCCGGCGGAGCTTCGCACCCCCGAGGCGCGCGTCGTGTTCTTCGAGCGCGACGACATCGAGCTGGACGCGCCGGCCCGCGCCGTGGTGGCGGAGTCGGCCGCCATCGCCAACCGCTACCCGATCGCGCCGGTGCGGGTGCTCGGCTATGCGTCCACCAATCCGTCCGCCTTCCCCGGCGGCAGCACGGCGCTGTCGCGGGTACGCGCCGAGGCGGTCGTTGCGGCGCTCCGCGCGTCGGGCGTGGCGCCCACCCGCATCAGCCAGGTCGCGGTCGGGCCCGTGCCCTTCGAGTCCGTGCCGACCGAGAGTCGCCGCGTGGAGATCCGCATCGGGGGCTGATGCTGGGCTTTCTCCGCCGCGCCGCCGCCCCGGACGACCCGCGGCAGGTCCTGCACGACGTCTTCGGCCACCGCGAGTTCCGCGGCCGGCAGGAGGAGATCGTGCGCCACGTGGTCGGCGGCGGCTCCGGGCTCGTGCTCATGCCGACGGGGGGCGGCAAGAGCCTGTGCTACCAGGTGCCGGCCCTGTGCCGCCCCGGGCTGGGCGTGATCGCCTCGCCGCTGATCGCGCTGATGGAGGACCAAGTCGCGGCGATGCGCCAGCAGGGCGTCAACGCCGCCGCCCTGCATTCCGAGCTCGACGACGCGGCGCGCGCGACGATCATGCGCGACCTCCGCTCGGGCGAACTCAAGCTGCTCTACGTTTCGCCCGAGCGGCTGACGCTGGACGGCACGCTGGAGATGCTTTCCGAAACGCGGCTGGCGCTGTTCGCGGTGGACGAGGCGCACTGCGTTTCGCAGTGGGGCCACCATTTCCGCCCCGAGTACCGGGCGCTGGACGTGCTGGCCCGCAACTTCCCCGACGTGCCGCGCGTGGCGCTTACCGCCACCGCCGACGCCCGAACGGTAGAGGACATCCGCGAGCGCCTCGGCCTCAAGGACGACCCGGTGTTCCGCGGCGGCTTCGACCGCCCCAACATCCGCATCGAGGCCGCGCCCCGCGAGAGCGCGCGGCGGCAGATCCTGGCCTTCGCGCGCGAGGCGGCGGACGGCCGCGGCGCCGGCATCGTGTACTGCTCCACCCGCAAGGGCTCCGAGCAGACCGCGGGCTGGCTGCGCGAGAACGGCCACGACGCCATGGCCTTCCACGCCGGCATGGAGCCGGGCGACAAGCGGGCCGCGCACAAGCGCTTCGCCGGCGGCGAGGCGGTGGTGATGGCCGCCACCGTCGCCTTCGGGATGGGCATCGACCGCCCCGACGTGCGCTGGGTCGCCCATGCCAACCTGCCGGGCTCCCCCGAGAGCTGGTACCAGGAGATCGGCCGCGCCGGGCGCGACGGCCTGCCGGCCCGCTCGCTGCTGCTGCACGGCGCCGAGGACATCGTCTGGGCCCGCCATCGCCTGGAGGACAGCCCGGCCTCGGAGGAGCAGAAGCGCATCGAGCGCGAGCGCATCAACCGCATGGTGGCCATCGCGGAGTCCGCTACCTGCCGCCGCCGCATCCTGCTGCGCTGCTTCGGCGAGGACCTCGACGCCGATTGCGGCAACTGCGACGCCTGCCTGCGCCCGCCCACGCTGCGCGACGGCACGGTGGCCGCGCAGAAGCTGCTCTCGGCGGTGGTGCGGACCGGTTCGCGCTTCGGGCTGGGGCACCTGGTGGACGTGCTGCGCGGCGAGCGGACGGAGAAGGTTGTGCAGTTCGGCCACGACAAGCTGCCCACCTTCGGGGTGGGACGCGACGTCGCCGCCGGCAACTGGCGCGGCGTGGCCCGCCAGCTCGTCGCCCGCGGCGCGCTGGACGTGGCGGTGGAGAACCACGGCGAGTACCGCGCCACCGAGGCTTCCCGCGCCATCCTGCGCGGCGAAGAGAAGGTCATGCTGCGCGAGGAGCTCGCCGTCCCCCGCGAGCGCGCCCCCAGCCGCGCCGTCCGCCGCGAGGCCCCGGCCGCGTCAGGCGACCCGACGTTCGACGCCCTGCGCGAATGGCGCCGCGGCGAGGCGCAGCGGCAGTCGCTGCCGGCCTACATGATCTTCTCCGACCGCACCCTGGGCGAGATCATCGCCTCGCGCCCGGCCGACCTCGACGAGTTGGCCGCCGTGCCCGGCGTCGGCGCCAGCAAGCTCGACCGCTACGGCGACGCCGTGCTGCGGGTTCTGCGCGCGGGCGGCTGAGGCGGCGCGGCCGGGCGGCGGCCGCCTCCTCTTCGCGTCAGGTCCGCGAAGGCGGCGACCGACCGCCGCGCATGTAGTGCAGTTCCGGGCGGTACCCGGTCTGCGTCAGCCAACCCCACAGCACGACGATCTTGCGCCGCGTCCGGGCGGCCCTGCCTGCCGCCCCGCGCTCGCCGGCGCGCCGCGCCCCGGCCGGGAAGTCTCCGGGGCGGGTGTCGCCCTCGCCTCGCTCGGAAGAGCCGGTGCCCCGCTGACCAGCGACGATGAACATGATGCCGATCCTCTCGCATCACCTCGATCACCGGAGTATCTCTAAGAATTATTTCCCAAACGTCAACGACGGCCGCAATATCGGGGAACGCCCCCCGTGGAGCAGCAGGTGCCGCGC
>CAXTEL010000008.1:71269-83236 GCA_964243365.1 uncultured Roseomonas sp.
TGCCGCGCGCGGGGCCGGAAGGGAGGCCTCTCACCCCGGCGCGGGAACCGCGTCCGCCAGCCGCCCGCCCGCGACCCGCACGGCGCGGTCGTGGAAGCGCGCCACCGCCGGGCGATGGGCGATGGACACCATCGCCGTCCCGGGCAGCCGCTCGCGCAGCAGGGCGTAGAGCTGCTCCTCCGCCTCCGGATCCAGGCTCGCCGTGGCCTCGTCGAGGAACAACCAGTCCGGGCGCTGCAGCAGGGCGCGCGCGAAGGCCACGCGCTGCTGCTCGCCGCCCGACAGGCGCCGGTCCCAGCTGTCCGCCTCGTCCAGCCGCGGCGCGAGGAACCCCAGCCCCACGGCGGCCAGCGCGGCGCGCACGGCATCGTCGGGGAAGTCCTCCGGGGCGGAAGGATAGCACAGCGCCCGGCGCAGCGTGCCCAGCGGCAGGTAGGGGCGCTGCGGCAGGAACAGCACCTGGGCGCCGCGCGGCACGGCGATCCGCCCGCGGCCGAACGGCCAGACGCCGGCAATGGCGCGGAACAGGGTGGACTTGCCCGACCCCGAGGCGCCGGTGACCAGCACCGCCTCGCCCGGCGCCACGGACAGGTCAACGCCCTCCAGCAGCCGCCGCCCGTCGGGCAGGTCCAGCGCCACGCCGGACAGCGCCAGCGCCCCCGCCTCGCCCGGCCCGAAGCGCGGCCCGGCGGTGGCACCGGCCTCCGCCGCGGCGATGGCGGCCTCGAAGCCCACGAGCCGGGCCACGGTGGCGCGCCATTCCGTCAGCCGCGAATAGCTGTCCAGGAACCACGACAGCGACCCCTGCACCTGCCCGAAGGCCGACGAGGTCTGGATCAGCCCGCCCAGCGGGATGCGCCCGGCGAAGAAGGCCGGCGCCGCCACCACGATGGGGAAGATGCTCGCCACCTGCCCGAAGCCGGAGGTGAAGAAGGTCAGCCGCTTGATCACCGTCATCAGCCGCCGCCAGTTGCCGAACACCGCGGCGAAGCGCGCGTTCAGCCCGCGCTCCTCGTCGGCCTCGCCGTGGTGCAGCGCGATCCCCTCGGCGTTGTCGCGCACCCGCACCAGCGCGTAGCGGAAGTCCGCCTCCAGCCGCTGCTGCTGGAAGTGCAGCCCGGACAGCGAGCGCCCGATCAGGTGCGCCACCCAGGTGCCTGCGGCCGAGTACAGCAGCGCCACCCACACCAGGTAGCCGGGGATATTCAGCCCCAGTACCGGCACCGCCGCCGACAGCCCCCACAGCACCGCCACGAACGACAGCAGCGTGACCACCGAGGACAGCAGCCCCAGCCCGAGCCCGAGGTTCTCCGCCACGAAGGACCGCACGTCCTCGGAGATCCGCTGGTCCGGGTTGTCGGCGGCGTCGGCGACCAGGGACATCTGGTAGTGCGCCCGCCCGTGCAGCCACTGCCCCACCATCCGGGTCGTCAGCCAGCGCCGCCAGCGGATTTCCAGCAGCTGGCGCAGGTACAACGCGGCCACGGCGACGACGATGAACAGCCCCGCCACCAAGCAGAAGCCCGGCAGGAAGCCGTCCTCGGCGTCGGTGCGCCCGAGGAACAGCAGCCCGACGAAGCTGTCCCAGTCCTTGTTCTCCAGCGCGTTGTAGAAGGCCCGCTGCCAGAAGGTGAGGATGACGTTCATCCCCACCAGCGCGAGGTTGAGCAGCACCACGACGGCGAGCAGCCCGCGCGCCGACCAGCGCTCCTCGGAGGACCAGTAGGGGCGGGCCAGGGCCCATGCGTCGCGCAGGACGGCGCCGATGCCGCGCATGCCGGGAACTCCGTGCGAGAAAAGGGGGGAGGGAGGCGCGCCGGCCGGCTCAGCCGCGCCGCAGCGCCGCTTCCAGCGCCCGGAACCAGCGCCGGGTACGGCGGCGGTTGGCCCCGAGGTCCGACCAGCCGATCAGCGAGCGCGAGTACAGCACCAGCCCGCTGCCGCCCGGCATCTCCTCCACCTCGGCCGAAACTAGGTCGGGGAAGTTCATCAGCCGGGTGCGCACCACCCACTGCGCCTGCCTCCGCTCCGGCCACGCGCCGATGCGCCAGGTGCGCGGCATCGCGGCCGTGGCGGCCAGCAGCGCTTCCCACACCCGCTCCGGCCCGGCGCCGAGCAGGGGATGGCTGCGGTGCGCCGGCAGGGCCGAGCCGGGCGGCGCGACGAGGTGGGCGTTGGGCGAGCGCGGCAGCGCGAACGACGCGTCGAAGTCGAGGAGCGTCGGGCCGGGCACGCCGTCCGCGCCGCGGGCGCGGACCAGCGCCCAGGTGGAAGCCGAAGCGAGCGAGGTCATCGGGATGCGATCCTGGGCCGCGCCGCGCCGCGCGGCGAGTCCGGGCGGGCCGGCGGGTGGGGGACGACCACCGCGGCCCCGCGCTCCGGGTACGTCACGGCACTAGCCACGCCGCCTCCGCGTCCCCGTGCGCGAAGCGGAACCGGGCGCGCCGCCACCCGTCCGGCCCGAGCTCCAGACACTCGATCGCCTCCAGGGCCACCACCACGGCGAGGAAGTTGCCGCGCCCCGCCGCCGGATCGCGCGGGGCGGGGGGAGGGGCGGGGACGTCCGTGCCGGAAGCGGGCCCGACGGCGTAGGCGGCGCGGCTGCCGTCGTGCAGCGCGTTCCAGGCCGCGTCGGCGACCGCGTCCGCCCCGTGCAGGGTCGCGACGCCGTCCATCCGCAGCTGCACCCGCGCCGCCGGGTCCCAGGCGTGCAGGGCGACGCGCGGCTCCGCCGCCATCTCGGGCACCTTGCCGGCGCGCCGGTCGGTGTGGAACTCCAGCGCGCGCGCCCCGGGATCGAAGCGCCGCAGCACCACGGTACGCAGCCGGGGGCGCCCGTCCGCGCCGCGCGTGCCCACGCAGGGCGTGCGGAAGGCGCCGTCGCGGTCATCCGGCGCGGCGGCGAGCAGCGCCGTGGCCCGGACCAGCAGGGCGCCCAGCCCCTCGCTCACGTCCCGCCGATCAGGGTCGGCCCGCGCCGACCGACGATGGGCGGGCGGGAGGCGCGGGGGTGGGGGCGGCGAACCGGATCAGCCGTCCGGCCAGCGGGAACGGCGACGCGCGCTGCGGGCATGGGCGATGTTCCTAGGGCCAGCCCGCACGTCCCCGCAAGGGCGTCACGCGAAGGTGCGCGCCGCGGCGACGCGGCGAGGACCGGTCCCACCCCGGAGCCGCCGCGACGGGTCGCCCGGGAAGGGTGACGGGTCGGCGAGCACCGCCGCAACGCGAAAGGGGCCGGTCCTCTCGGACCGGCCCCCCTTGCTCACGCGGATCGCGTCAGTCGGCTGCTCAGCGCAGCACGATCTCCACGCGCCGGTTCTGCGGCTCGCGCACGCCGTCGGCGGTCGGCACCAGCGGCCGGCTCTCGCCGAAGGCCTGGATCGACATCTCGTTGCGCGAGATGCCCTGGCGCGCCAGCTCCGCGGCCACCGCCTCGGCGCGACGCTGCGACAAGCGCTGGTTGTACTGCGGCGTGCCGGAACGGTCGGCATGGCCGGCCACCTCGATACGCGTGGACGACACCCGGCGCGCGTTCTGCGCCGCCTCGCCCACGATCTGCCGGGCGCGGTCGGTCAGGTCGGCGCGGTCCCAGTCGAAGAACACCAGGTAGGTGCGCGCCGCCGCCGCCGGGGCCTGCGCCGGGGCGGGCGCCATCGGGGCCGGGGCGGGCGGCGTGTACAGGGCGTAGCGCAGGCCCAGGAACGCGGAATGCTTGTTGGCCTGGTCGACCTCGAAGCGGCCGCGCGACACCGGCGCGCCGGTCGGGCTGTTCACGCCGCCGTTGAAGTTATCCTGCAGGGTGCCGAGGTAGCGGTACTCGGCAGTGATCGACAGGCCGGGGATCGCGGTGACCGGGAAGGCGAGACCAGCGATGCCCTGGTAGGCAAAGCGGCCCTGGGTGTCGTCGATGCTCACCGTGTTGCCGGCGGGCAGCCTGCGGCCGCCGACGTTGTTCAGGTCGGTCCAGATGTAGCCCACGCCGCCACCGATGTAGGGCACCACGGGGATCGGCATGGTCGGGAAGAAGGCCGGCAGCTGGAAGTCGTAGAAGGCGTTGCCCATCACGCCGTACTCGTGCTCGCGCCCGGTGGCCTTGCTGAAGGCGGCGCTGGCGCGGGGTCCGCCGAAGCCGCCGAACTTGTTGACGGCGTTGGTGCGGTAGTTGCCCTCGACCTCGGCGCGGATGCCGTTGCCGAAGCCCCAGCCGATGGAAGCCGCGCCACCCCAGCCTTCCTCGAAGCGGATGTTGCCCTGGCCGTTCGCCGGCACGCCCGCGAAGTACCCGGCGTTGCCGCCACGAGCGGTCGTGCTGCGCTTGTCGACGTGGTTCCAGCCAGCGCCGGCGCCGACGTACAGGCCGGTGACGGGCTCCGTGGCGGCGGGCGGCAGGAAGTTGTTGAAGAAGCCCTGGGCGGAGGCGGTCGCGGGCGCGGCGAGAATTGTCGCGGCGAGCAGCGCGTGGCGGAACTTCATTTCGTATCGCGTCCTTTGTCCGACTAGATCGGTGAGCGGGAAGAAGCATTTCCGATGGCGTTTCGCCAACTCACCAGGTTGAGAGGGAGCCCCGCGAAGGCGCTGTTACAACCCACTGTGGCCCGTCTGCCACAACCGGACGACGCGCGAATCCGGCGGCTACCCGCCCGCCAGCGAAAAGAGACGCCCTCGCACCCGCCGGGCGCGGGACAGACCCGCGCGCCGCCGGGGGCGGGGATCGATGGCCTAGCCGAGTCCGCGGCGGCGGACGGGGTGCACCGGGCTCGCGGCGCGATGACTTGCCCCGGCGCCACGCGCGGCCCCAACTCCGCGGCACCCACGAGGGAGCGCGCGGGCATGATCGATTTCTGGACCGGGCCCACCCCGAACGGCCACGAGGTGCACATCGCGCTGGAGGAGCCGGGACTTCCCTGCCGCGTGGTGCCGGTAAAAATCGGCGCCGGCGACCAGTTCGCGCCCGAGTTCCTCGCCATCAACCCCAACCACCGCATCCCCGCCATCGTCGATCCCGACGGCCCCGGCGGGCGACCGCTGCCGTTATTCGAGAGCGGCGCCATTCTGACCCACCTCGCGGAGAAGACGAGCAAGCCGATCCCCGCCGACCCGGCCGCGCGGCTGCGCTGCCTGCAATGGCTGATGTTCCAGATGGGCGGCGTCGGCCCGATGTTCGGCCAGTGCAACCACTTCGCCGCCTACGCGCCGGAGAAGCTCCCCTACGCCGTCGAGCGCTATTCCAACGAGGTCGGGCGCCCGGACCGCGTGCTGGAGAAGCGCCCGGGCGAGGCCGAGTTCCTGGCCGGCGCCGAATACTCCATCGCCGACATCGCCACCTTCCCGTGGCTGCGCAACCCCGACCGGCGCGGCATCGACTTGGCCGACTACCCCGCGGTCGCGCGCTGGCACGACGCCGTCGCCGCGCGGCCGGCGGTGCAACGGGGAGTGGCGGTGCTGTCGGGGAACCAGCGCCAGGGCCCGATGTTGGAGGCCGAGCGCGAGGTGATGTTCGGCAGAACCCAGTTCGCCGCGCGATGAGCGGACCCGGGGCGGCGCCGGGCGAGGTCGGCGCGGCCGAGCCGGATCACCTCGTGGTCGGCTGCGACACCCTGGAGCGCGGCGCCGCCTGGGCGCGCGCCGCGCTCGGCGCGGAGCCCGCGCCGGGCGGGGCGCATCCCGGCCGCGGCACCCACAACCTGCTGCTGGGCCTGGGGCCGGCGCTCTACCTGGAGATCATCGCCCCCGACCCAGCGCAGCCCGAACCCGCCGCGCCGCGCGCCTTCGGGCTGGACCTGGCGGCCACGCGCGAGGCGCTGCTGCAGGGCCCGGCGCTGCTGAGCTTCGTCGCCCGCACGCCCTTTCTGGGGACGCTGCTGCGGCGGCTGGGCGACGGCGCGGGCCGGGCGGAGCCGATGTCGCGCGGCGCCCTGCGCTGGTTGTTCGCCGCCCCCGATGACCCTGCCGGCGGCGTCGTCCCGTGCTTGATCGAGTGGCCGGGGAACCGAACCGTGGCTCGGGTGCTGCCCGACAGCGGCTGGCGGCTGGCCGGGCTGACGGCGGAGCATCCCGAGCCGGACCGGATCCGCCGCGCCCTGGCTGGGCGCGGCCTCGCCGCGGTGGCGGTCCGCGCCGCGCCGGCGCCGGCGCTGCTGGCCGAGCTGGACGAGCCCGGCGGCGGACGCGTGCGACTGTCCTCGCCCGGTTCCGGCTGACCTTCGCGCTGGCGCCCGCGAGCATCGCCCCGCAAGCATTGCTTGGGACGCGCGCAACGCCGTGGTATTCCGGAGGGCAGAATGGATGTCCCGAGGATGGGCGCGCGCTGCGCGTCGCCGAACGGTACGCGCGCCGCCATCGGGCGCCCCCTTGGGCGGGCCGGCGCGGCGCCCCGGGTCCTCCGCGCTGCGGCGCCGCGCCGATGAGCGCCCGCGTCCTGGTGGTGGACGACATCGCCGCGAACATCCAGCTGCTCGAGGCGAGGCTGCGCGCCGAGTACTACGAGGTGGCCTCCGCCAACTCGGGCGACGCGGCGCTGCGCCTGACCGAAAGCTGGAAGCCCGACGTCATCCTGCTCGACGTGATGATGCCGGGCATGGACGGCTACGAGGTGTGCCGCCGGCTCAAGGCGCGCGAGGACACGGCGCACATCCCCGTGGTCATGGTCACCGCGCTGGCTGACCCCGCCGAGCGGGTGCGCGGGCTGGAAGCGGGCGCCGACGACTTCCTCAGCAAGCCTGTGGATCACGCGACGCTGTTCGCCCGGCTGCGCGCGCTGCTGCGCACCAAGCAGGTGCTGGACGCTTTCCGCATCCGCGCCCAGACCGCGCGCGACCTCGGCCTGCAGCCGCTCGGGACGCCTCCGGACAGCGTGGCGGATGCCAGCGTGCTGCTCGCCATCGCCGACACGGAGGAGGCGCGCCACCTCGGCGACATGCTGGCGCGGGACGGCTTCGATGTCACCGTCGCCTCGGGGTCGGGCGTGGCCTGGGAGCGGCTGTCGTCGGACCGGTTCGACCTCGCCGTGCTGGGGCTGTGCTCGGGCGACGGCGACGGCGAGGGCCTGCGGCTGGCCTCGCGGTTGCGCGCCCATCCCACCACGCGCGACCTGCCGATCCTGCTGGTCGCCGACACCGAGCACCGTTCGCAGGTGCAGCGCGGCTTCGACCTCGGCGTCAACGACCACGTCCTGCGCCCCGTGGACCCCAACGAGCTGCGCGCCCGGGCCCGCAACCAGGTGCGCCGCAAGCGCTACGGGGAGCGGCTGCGCGACGACCTGCAGCGCTCGCTGGAGATGGCGGTGACCGACGGCCTGACCGGGCTGCGCAACCGTCACTACGCCACCGGCCATCTGCGCGCCCTGCTGCGCGACGAGGGCGCCACCGTGCTGATGATCGACGTGGACCACTTCAAGGCGATCAACGACACGCGCGGCCACGCGGCCGGCGACGTGGTGCTGCGCGAGGTGGCCGATCGCCTGCGCTTCCACGTGCGCGGCGCCGACGTGGTGGCCCGCTACGGAGGCGAGGAGTTCCTGGTGATCATGCCCGGCTCCGCCGCGGCCGACGCGCGCTCGGTGGCCGAGCGGCTGCGCGCCGCGATCGGCGACCACCTCTTCGACCTGCGCGAGGGCGCGGTAGGGGTGACGGTGAGCATCGGCGCCGCCTGGGCATTCCCAGGCACCTCGCCCGACCTGCTGGTGGAGCGGGCCGACGCCGCGCTCTACCGCGCCAAGGCGGCGGGGCGGAACCGGTTGGAGCTGGCCTGAGCGCCGCGCCGCCGTCCCGGAGCCGCCAGCGCGTGACCTACTTGATCTTGGCTTCGCGGAAGGCGACGTGCTTGCGCGCCACGGGGTCGTACTTCTTCATCTCCAGCTTGCCGGTGCTGTTCCGCGTGTTCTTCTTCGTCACGTAGAAGTACCCGGTGTCAGCGCTGGACACGAGCCGGATCTGGATGGTGTTGGACTTGGCCATGGTGCTGGTGATCGCCTCTCGATGGGCGGGCGCGCGGGCACGGCCCGGGCCGCCGAGGCCGTGTAGGCTACAGCGGCGCGCGGCGCCGTCAAGCGCCGCCGGGCGGCCGGGGCCGGCTCCGGTTTCCGCCGGTCCGGCGCCGGGCCAGGGGCGCTGCCCCTGAACCCCGCCGGGGACCCGGGGGAACCCCCAGGTCCCCGCCGTGAGTTCGCCCGGACCGGGGGAACCGGGGCGGGCGCCGAGCTGCCCCCGGCGGCCGGTCACGCGCGCGTCAGCGCAGCAGCGCCGCCTCGTAGCCCCCGCGTTCCAGCAGCGCCGTGGCGGTCCCCAGGTCGGCGTCGCGTCCCTCGGCGGGCGGACAGGCGTCGCGCAGCGCGGCCACCTCGCTGGCCAGCACGGGCGCCCGCGCGGCGCGGACGCGTTCCAGCACCGGCCCCATCGGGGCGCGCCCCTCCGCCAGCTGCGCCAACCCCGCCGCCGTGCCTTCGGCGCCCAGGCTGGTGCACAGCGACGGGATCACCCCCAGCGACTGCAACGGCCAGCCCGACGGCGCCAGGATGCGCGACCACGACAGCGACAGCTCCGCGCCGTTGGGCAGCGGCACCAGCACCTGGATCAGTCCCTTGCCGGTCGTGGCGCTGCCCACCACCGCCGCGCGGCCGCGGTCGAGCAGGCTCGCCGCCACGATCTCGGCCGAGGACGCCGTGCGCCCGTCCACCAGCACCACCACCGGCCGGTTGCGCGCTAGGTCCTCGCCCGGCGCTTCCCACACCCTGCGGGCATCGCGGTGCCGCCCGTCGGTGCGCGCCACCACGCCGCCCGCCAGGAAGGCGCCGGCCGTGCCCACCGCTTCCAGCAGCAGTCCACCGCGGTTGCCGCGCAGGTCGATCAGCACGGCGCGGGGCTGGCCGGCGGGCGGTCGGCCGTCGAAGGCGTCGCGCAGCGCCCGCGTCACCTGCGCCCGCGTGTTGGCCAGGAACGCCGGCACCCGCAGCAGCAGGATCTCGCCCCGCCGCTCCGCCCGCACCGAGGGCGGCGGCACCGCGTCCCGGCGCAGCACCACCTGCCGCCGCGCCCGCCCGCGCCCGACCAGCAGCCGCGCCGCGCTGTCGGGCTCCCCGCGCAGCAGCGCCTCGGCGCCCGCTAGGTCGCCGGGCGCGACCGGCTCGCCGTCCACGGCCAGCAGCAGGTCGCCGATCCGCAGCGCCGAGCCGCGGGCCGGGCTGTCGGGAAGGATCTCGGCCACGGCAACGCCGCGCGGCCCGGCCGTCAGCCGCAATCCCAATCCCGCCTGGCCGGAGCGACGGTCGCGCCCGGCCTCGGCGTCGCCGGCCGCGAGGTAGCGGCTGTACGGGTCGAGGTGGTTGAACACCTCGTCGAAGGCCGCCTGCAGCACGCCGTCCATCCCGGCGCGGCGCAGCGCGGGCGAGGCGCCCCAGGCGGCTTCCAGCAACCACGCCAGGGTGCCGGCCGCCCCGCCCGGCCCCGGCCCGCGCAGGCGCTGCGCCAGCAGCCGGCCCGAAACGGTGACGCGCAGCGTGCTGCCGGGGGCGTCGGCCTGCAGGTCCGGGTCCAGCGCCGCCAGCCCGCGCAGCGACCACAGCGCCAGCTCGCCCGGCTCGGCGGCCTCCAGGTGGCGCTCCCCGATCGCGGCGAAGCCGGCGGCGAAGGTTTCCTCGATCGCCGCGCGCGGGAAGCGCGCCTCGGCGGCGCCGGGCGCGAGCACCGAACCGGGGAACGGTACCCACGGGTCCTGCGCCCGCGCGCCGCCGGCGAGCGCGATCAGCGCGAGCGCGAGCGTCCAACCGGCACGCCGCGACGCCCGCGCGGCCCGCCGTCTCCCGGTCCCTGCAGGATCTGGAAGCGCAGGCTGCCGGTCAGCGGCACGGCCTCGGCCAGGCGCACCTCCACGGGCTCCCCCAGCGAGAAGCGCAGGCCGGTGCGCCGCCCCACCACGCGGCGCGCGGCTTCGTCGTGGTCCCATCGGTCTTCCGGAAGCGAGGCCAGGGGAACGACTCCGCCCGCCCCGTTCCCGTCCAGGGTGACGAACAGCCCCGAGCGTGTCACGCCGGAAATGCGCGCGGCGAAGTGCGCGCCGACCCGGTCCGCCATGTGCGCGGCGAGGCAGCGGTCCACGGCGTCGCGCTCGGCCGCGGCAGCGCGCCGCTCGGTGCGGGTGACGTGCTCGCCGACCGCCGCCATGGCGCGCGCCGCGTCCGGGTCCGGTCCGTCCGGACCCGGCCCCAGACCGCCGATCAGCGCCCGGTGCACCAGCAGGTCGGCGTAACGGCGGATCGGCGAGGTGAAGTGCGCGTAGCGCGGCAGCGCCAGCCCGAAATGCCCTATGTTGTCCGGGGCGTAGGCGGCCTGGTTCTGCGCCCGCAGCACCGTCCCGTGGACCAGCTGCTCCTCGGGACGGCCGCGCACCACGTCGAGCAGCGCAGCGAGGTCACGCGCCCGGAGCAGGTCGCCCGGAGGCAGCGACACCCCGAGCGTCGCCAGGAACGGCCGCAGCGCGTCCAGCTTGGCGTCCAAGGGCCGGTCGTGCACCCGGTACAGGCAGGGCAGCCGCCGCCGCTCCAGCTCGGCGGCCGCGCACGCGTTGGCGGCCACCATGAACGCCTCGATCAGCCGGTGGCTGTCCAGCCGCGTCCGCGGCGCCACCGACGTCACGCGGCCGTCCGCGTCGAGCACCACGCGCCGCTCCGGCAGCGCGAGGTCGAGCGCGCCGCGCCGCGCGCGGTCGGCGTCCAGCGCCCCCCAGGCGCCGTACAAGCCGTCGAAGCGCGCCTCGCCGGCGTCGCGCGCCGCCTGCACCGCCTCGTAGGTCAGCCGCGTGGCCGAGCGCATCAGCCCGCGCCCGAAGCGGTGCCCCAGCCCGCGCCCCTGGGCGTCGAACAGCATCCACACGAACAAGCAGCCGCGCTCCTCGCCGGGCTTGAGCGAGCACCAGCCCTCGCTCAGCGCTTCGGGCAGCATCGGCACGGCGCGGTTGGGGAAGTACACACTGTTGCCGCGCGCCGCCGCCGCCCGGTCCAGCGCCGAGCCGGGGCGGACGTAGTAGGCGACGTCGGCGATCGCCACCACCACCGCCCAGCCGTCCCCGTGGGCTTGGGCGAACACCGCGTCGTCGAAGTCGCGCGCGTCGGCGCCGTCGATGGTCACGAGCGGCACGTCGCGCAGGTCCTCGCGCCCCTCCGCCCCCACCGCGCCCGCCGCCTCCGCCTCGCGTATCGCCGCGTCCTCGAACGCCGTGGGGATGCCGTGGGCGTGGATGCACAGCAGCGACACCGCGCGCGGGTCGTCCGTGCGCCCCAGCACCTCCAGCACGCGCGCCGGGCGCAGGCCCAGCCCGTACCCCGGCAGCGGCGCCGCCAGCACCAGGTTGCCGTCTGAGGCACCCCCTTCCTCGCCCGGCGGCACGGTCCAGTCGGCGCGCGCCCGGCGGTCCACCGGACGCACCCGGCCGCGCTCGAACACGCCCAGCACGCGGGTCGCCGCACCGCCGTCGCCCGCCAGCCGCCTGAGCGTGCGCCCCTCGTACCGGTCGCGCCCGATCCGCTCGAGCCGCGCCAGCACTCGCTCTCCCGGTGCCAGGGCCGACTGCCCCCTGGCCTCGGGCCGCATGTGGATCAGCGGGGGCGCCTCGCCCTCCCACGCCACCGGGCGGGCCAGGGGATCGCCGTCCGGGTCGGTGCCGAACACCTCCACGATCGCCGTTCCGGGCGGAACGGCGGCATCGCGCGTGGGCCGGGCCGGCGCGGCGCCGTCCTCCTCCCTCAAGGCGCGCGACGACCGGCGCGGGTCGGGGCGACCGTGCCCCCGGCCGTGCGGGATGCGGCGGACCGGGCCCCGGCCCGCCGCCGCGGCGGGCTCACCCGCGCGGAGCCTTGGCGGCCGGCCCGCGCGCGGCGGCTCCGCGGGCAGCGGGCTTCACGCCGGCCTTCGGGCGCGCCTTGCCCGCCGCGGCCGGCTTCGGCTTGGCCCGCGCCGTCGTGGACGCGGCCTCGCC
>CAXTEL010000009.1:0-78810 GCA_964243365.1 uncultured Roseomonas sp.
AATCGACCAGAGGCGAACACAGGCGACCAGTGTCACCTTCCAATGCCGCTGGTATTACATATGCGATCTCCTCGGAGGGCAACGGACCAGATGATGGAAATCATTCTCGAAAAACTCGTTAGAAACAGGAAAAAACTTTGCTCTTCCAGCTGCTCGAAAAAACTTAACCGTTCCCGACCTCCGTCACAACAGGTCGCCCGCACTGCCCGGCGTCACCAGCCTTCAAGTGGACTACGGGAGGGTACGGGGCCGGAAAGGGCGCGCTGCCGGCCAGGACCGCATGGGCGAGGCGGACGGGGTGTCCGGACGGGGCCGCCGTCAGGGCGGATCAGATCCGGCTGTGCAGGGCGCAAACCAGGGTGAACAGGCGGCGCGCCGTGGCAAAGTCCAGGGCAACACGCCCTTCGAGACGTTCGCGCATCAGTTCCGCGCCCTCGTCGTGCAAGCCGCGCCGGCCCATGTCGATCGCCTGCACGCGGCTCTCGTGGTCGCCAGCGGTGACCGCCTCCTCGTGGCTGCCCACGACCATCAGGTAGTCCTTGATGAGTCGGCGAAACGGCCCGAGCGCGAGGGCGAAGCCGTGCAATGGCAAGTCGGCCGCGTCTCGTATGTCGAGCCACAGCCGCCCGTCCCGCAGCTCAAGGTGCAGGACGTAGGGGCCGCGCCGCAGCCCGGCCGGGTCGAAGCGGTTCTCGGCCAGCAGGTCCGCCACCGCCTGGGCGCGATCGGCTTCCGCGTAGGGGCCCTGCGGCGCCAGACCGGACGGCAGCTCGATGCGGACCAGCCGCTGCTCAGGCATCGCGGCTGCGCTGCTCGCCCGACTGCGCCGGCGCGGGTCCCGGCTCCGGCGCGGGTCCGTCGTGCTCCTCGCCGGTGAAGCCGAGCCTGAGCATCAGGCCCACCGTGGCGCCCTTCACCGGGCGCAGCAGCAAAACGCAGGCAGCGGCGAAGAGTGGTAGCCACACGACCATGTGCAGCCACATCGGCGGCTGGTAGGCGCTCTCGATCCAGAACACCGGCGGCAGCAGCAGGTGCCCCACCAGGAAGATGACGAAGTAGGGCGGCGCATCGTCGGCGCGCAGTGCGCCCAGCCGGGTGCCGCAGACCGCGCAGGCCGGCACCACCTTCAGGTATCCCGAGAATACACGGCCCTCGCCGCAGACCGGGCAGCGGTTGCGCGCCCCGCGGGACAGGGCCTTGAGGAAGGGTGGCAGCGCATAGGGGATGACGGGCGGCGTGCGGTCGGGCTCCCACCGCGTCGGCGGCACGGAGATTTCCGGAGGCAGCGGCTGGTCCATGGTCGAAGTTCCTTCCTGCTCGCCCCGGGGCGGGAAGCACGATGCCTCTCGCGCAACGCGATATCAGGGTTCGAGCACCCCCGCATCAAGCCTCCGCGCGCGAGATGGCGGGCCGCGGCGCGTTCCCAAAAGGTGGCAGCGCCGCGTGCGGGATGCGAGGATAATGATCGGCATGGTCGCTTCCCACTACTTCCGCCTGTTCCCCAACCCGAGACGCGGCGTGCCCGGCACGGTCGTGCTGCCGCAGTCGGGCTACCGGAGAGCGCGAGCGGCCATCGCCGCCTGGCCCGGCTACGCGCCCACGCCGCTCGTGTCGCTGCCGGAGATCGCTGCTGCGGCGAACGTCACCGCCGTGCACTACAAGAACGAGGCGGGGCGCTTCGGCCAAGGCTCCTTCAAGGCTCTGGGCGGCGGCTACGCGGTGTTCCGGGTGCTCGCGGCCGAGCTGGCCCGGCGCGGGGTCGTGCGCGCGGCGGCGGCGGACGCGCTGGAGCGCGGCGACCATGGTGCGGCGACCCGCGACATCATCGTGTGCTGCGCCACCGACGGCAATCACGGCCGCGCGGTGGCCTGGGGAGCCCGCCGCTTCGGCTGCCAGAGCGTGGTCTTCGTCCATCCGGGCGTGCCGGCGGGGCGGCGCGCGGCGATCGCGCGGCTCGGGGCGGAGGTGCGGGAAGTGCCGGGCGGCTACGACGACGCGGTGCGCGCGGCGGCGGGGACGGCGGTGCGGGAAGGATGGTTCGTGGTGTCCGACACCTCGTGGCCCGGCTACACCGCCGTGCCGGAGGACGTGATGCAGGGCTACCGGGTCATGGCGGACGAGGCGCTGGCGGCCATGCCCGCGCCGCCGACCCACTGCTTCGTGCAGGGCGGTGTCGGCGGGGTCGCGGCGGCGGTGTCGGCGCAGCTCCGCGCCCATCCCGGCGCCGCGACCCGCCTAGTGGTGGTGGAGCCCGAGGCGGCGGCGTGCCTGCTCGCCAGCGCCGAGGCCGGTGAGCGCGTGGCCCTTCCCGGCGCGCCGGAGACGACCATGGATTCGCTGAACTGCGGCGAGCCCTCGTTGCTGGCCTGGGCCGAGCTGGAGCGGGCAGCGCACGCCTTCATGGTGGTGCCGGACGCGGCCGCCGTGGCCTGCGTGGCGTTGCTGGCTGGCCGGACGCCGCCGGTCGCGGCGGGCCCGAGCGCCGTGGCCGGGCTGGCAGGGCTGCTGCTGGCGGCCGCCGACCCGGCCGCCCGTAGTGTCCTGGCACTGGACGGCGACAGCCGCATCCTGCTCTTCGGGACGGAGGGCCCGCTGCCGCTCGACGTGTAAGACCTTTCACGAGCATTTAGCCGACCGTTGCTAGACGGCCGATCAGAAGCCGTCGAAACCCGCACCCGGAGCAAACGCCGCCATGTCACTACGCCGCCACCTCATCGCCGCTGCAGCCTCGCTCGCCGCGTCGCCGCTGGTCCTTCCGCCCACCGTGCGGGCCCAGGGAGGTGGCCAAGCGACGGGCTGGCCGACGCAGCCGGTGCGGCTCGTGGTGCCCTTCGCGGCCGGAGGGCCCACCGACATCCCCGCCCGGCTGATCGCCGACGAGATGGGCCGTGCGCTGCCGCAGCGCGTGGTGGTGGAGAACCGTACCGGCGCGGGCGTTGTGGTCGGCACCGACGTCGTGGCCAAGTCCGCCAAGGACGGCCAGACGCTGCTCTACACGACGATCGCTCACGCCACGCTGCGGGCGATCTTCCCGCGCCTGCCGTTCGACCCGCTCGCCGACCTCACCCCCGTGGTGCTGACCGGCACGATCCCGATGATCATGATGGTCAACAAGGACCTGCCGGTGAATAGCTTGCCGGATCTGATCGCCCTGTTCCGAGCCAACCCGGGCAAGTACGACTACGCGTCCACCGGCAACGGCGCCGCTCTGCATCTGGCGAGCGAGCTGTTCCTGCGCCAGGCCGGCGGGTTGCGGGTGAACCACGTGCCCTATCGGGGCTCGGCGGCGGCGATGCCGGACCTGCTGAGCGGCAACGTCGTGATGATGCTCGACGTAGCCAACAGCGCGCTGCCCTTCGTGCAGCGCGGCGAGGTGAAGGGGCTGGCCGTGTCCGCCGCCCAGCGCATCGCGCCGGTGCCCGATATGCCGACCTTTGCCGAGGCCGGCGTGCCTGGCTACGAGGCCTACACTTGGCACATGGTGTTCGCGCCCGCCGGCACCCCGGCCCCGGTGGTGGAGGCGGTGAACGCGGCGGTGAACCGGGTGATGGCCCTGGACGGCGTCCGGCGGCGCCTGTCGGACCTGACCATGGACGTCCGCGCCGATTCCACCCCGGCCAGCGCCAAGGCGTTCCTGGACGCCGAGGTCGCCAAGTGGGAGCCGATCATCAAGGCGGCCGGCATCACCGCGAACTGACGCCGATGCCCACCTCCCCCTCGCACGTCGCCTCGGAGCGGCGGGAAGTCGGCGCGGCGGAGCCCGCCGGGCTGCCGCGATGGCGCAGGTGGCGCCTCGGCGGGCGGCGCCCGAACGCGGGGGGGCGGGCCCACCCCGGCGGCGCCGGGACGCTGCGGCTGCTCTCGCTCCCCGGCCGGTCGTCGAGCCAGCCCTACATGCGCGACTTCTGCGGAGCGCTGGAGCAGAACGGCGTGGACATCGTGGACCCCGGCGAGGTGCGGAGCTGGAGCTTCCGGTTCGACGTCTTTCACAGCCACTTCCCCGCGCATTACGTGAACGAGAGCTCGCTGCTGCCGGCCGCGTTCTGGGCGGCGATGTTCGCCGGCTTCTTCGCGCTCGCGCGACTGCTGGGTAAACGGGTCGTGCAGACCGTACATGACGTCGTGCCCTTCGTGCCGCGGCACCAATGGCTGCTCTGGCCCTACCTGCGCTTCGTGCAGCGGATCACCAACGGCTACGTCTTCCTGTCAGCGTCCTCGCAGGCGGATTTCTACGGACGGTTCCCGGCGCAGCGGGCCAAGCCCTTCCTGCTGCTCGGCTTGGCGTCGGCGCCGGCGACCCTGCATCCACCCGAGGCGCGGCTGGCGATTCGGCGTTCGCTGGTCGGCGATGGCGACGTCCTCCTGCTCGGCTACCTGGGCGTGTTGCGGCCGCGCAAGGGGCTGGAAACGGTCTCGCTGCTGCCGCGCCGCCTGCGCGACGGCCGCGAAGTCCGCGCCGTGGTGGCGGGCGAGACCCAGCCCTCCTTCCGGGCCGAAGCGGACGCGATCCTGGCTCAGCTTGACCCCGGCGCCCTGGTCCGCCTCGACAGGCCCATCCTCGACGACGAACTGGCCAGGTTGATCCAGGCGGTGGACGCGGTCGTCCTGCCCTATACCATCGGCTCGAACTCGGGCATGGCGCTGCTGGTGCTGGCCAACCACGGACGGTTGCTCGGATCGGGCCTGCCCGTCTTCGCGGAGCTGGAAGCCAGGATCGGCGCCCCCTGGGTGTACACTTTCCCCGCCGAGGCCGCGGACCCGACCGTGGCGCTGGCCGCCGCTCTGGAGCGCATCGGTGCCGAGCGGCCGGGATTGGAGGCGGAGGACCGGCTCGCCCGCTTCAACGCTGCCAACAGCTTCTCGCACGGCGGCAAGCTGCTGCGCGACTTCTACGGCCGTCTGAGCGTGCCGCGGTAGCGCCGCGCCCGGCGACGCCGCATCGCGATCCTCAGGGCAGGCCGAACCGCCCGCGCGCCGCGGCCACAGCGAAGCGCGGCGGGGCCACAGTGACTTGGCGCCCGTCCTGCCACTGCGTCAGCACCGGGCGCGCGCGGGTGTTCTGGCCCCGCTCGTCGAAGCGCGCGCCCCAGCCGGTAGCGGTGGTGTTCTCCGCGACGTCGGTCGCGAGCATGGCGGCGCGCAGCCGCTCTCCATCCGCACCGCCCGCCTGGGTCATCGCGTCGAGGCAGACCTGTGCCCCGAAGTAGCTGGCCAAGCTGTGGCCGGAGCGCGGCTCGGCGCCGTAGCGACGCTTGTAGGCCTCGCCGAAGGGGCGCGCCCCCGGCGCGGCCGCCTCGCTCACTGCGAAGGGCGTGAAGTCCACGCTCATCGTGCCCTCGATCTCGGGACCCAGGCTGCGCGCGGTGTCGGCTAGGCCGTAGCCGCCGCCGGCGCCGATCACCATGCGCGGGCGCCACGCCATCTCCCGCATGGCGCGGAAGAACTGCAGCACGTCGGCGTTGTAGCCGGTGTGCAGGACCACCTCGGCGCCCACGCCGCGCAACCGCTGCACCGCCGGCGCGAGCTCCGTCGCGCGCGCCGCGTAGGCGAGCTTCTCGACCAATTGCAGGCCCCGGGCGCGAGATTGGGCCTCCTCGGCGGCGGCCACGCTCCGGCCGTAGGGCCCGTCCTCGTAGAGAATCGCCACGCGCAGCGCGTCCGGCGCGGCGCCCAGGGCTGGTGCCAGCGTGTCGACCACCGCGTCGGCCGCGAGCCGCCCGAACTCCGCCGCGCGCGGGCAGGTGCGGAACAGACCGCGGAAGCCGCGCTCGGTGAGGGCGTCGGCGATGGCGCCGAGCTCCAGGTAGGGAACGCTCTGCTCCTCGGCGACCTGGCTGGCGGCGAGGCCGAGCGCGCTGGACAGGGTGCCGAACACGGCCGTCGCCCGCTCCGCGCCGATCAGACGGCGTACCTCGGCCACCGCCTGGGCGGGGTCGGTCGCGTCGCCCTTGAGGAGCCGCAGCGGCCGCCCGCCGAGCCCGCCCGCGGCGCCGCGCTCGTCCACCGCCACCTCGAGACCCCGGAAGCTCTCGTCGCCCAGCAGGGCGAGCGGGCCCGAGAAGGGGAACAGCGCGCCCAGGCGGAGCTCGCCACCGCCCGGAGCTCCCGCGCCATGAGATCCGCCGCCCTGGGACGGTATCCCGCCCTGCGCCCGTACGGCGCGGCCCGGAGCGAGCACGGCGAAGACCGCGCCCGCGAGCAGCGGACGGCGCGCGACGTCGTGCATGGAATACCAATCCTTCCGGCTTCGCGAGCCCGCCCAGCACGATGCCGGCGGGAGCGGGAGTGGCGCAACCCCGGCCATTCTCGCCCGACTGACCTCGCCCGGTCACCCTGGCCCGACCCGGTTGGCCCGACCCGGTTGGCCCGACCCGGCCGGCTTCGCTGAGCGGTATCCGGCTCGACGGGGTTCGGCCGCACGTCGACCGTGCGGTCGCTGGCCGAGGAGGAGCTTCATGGCGGCACCGGTGGAAGTCCTCCATCCTTCGCGGGCCGAGGACAGCAACCGAGACAGTCGTTACCCGCCCGCTCGAAACGGGTCCGGCCGGCGCCGGTGAGCGGGACGCGAGCGCCGCTGACCGTCGCGGCGTCCGAGTTCGCGCGCCGGTGGGGCACGGCGCCGAGGTGGCCGAAGTGCCATTCCGGGTGCTGTTCGCGCCGTTCCTGCTGCTCGGCCGGCTGCGCCGCCCCGGCCGGGCCGACCTGCTGGCGCTCGGCGTGCTCCAGCTCGGCTTCTTCGCGCTAACCTACGTGGCGCTGGCGCCGGCGGGGCGCACCGCGCTGCTGCTCGTCGCGGCGCTGCTGTGGAGCGTTTCCGTGCTCTCACCCGTGCCCGTCCGCCGCGCCTGCCGATGCTGGAGTTGCTGCCCTTCGCTTTCACTATCGCGCTGGTAATTCTGCTGCCGCTGGCCCCGCTGCGCGAGCCGGGCGGCGGGCTGGGCTCCGGCGCGTGGCCGCACGCCGCCCTCGTGGGGCTGCTCGCGGCGCCGCTGGGGACGTGGTGCGTGATCGAGGCCGGTCGCCTCCTGCCGGGCGCGGTGGCCTCGATGGGCTTCCTGCTGGTACCCGTGGTGGGCGTCGCCGCGGCCGCGCTGTGGCTGGGCGAGCCGATGGGCTGGGACAGGTGTGTGGGCGGGGCGCTGATCCTGTCGGGCGTCGCGCTGGCGGTGCGGCAATGAGACGGGGCGACCGGCGTGCCGCCGCGGGCGGGAGCGGAGAGGGCGATGCGGCTGAACGTGTTGGAAACGGGCGAGGGCCCGCCGGTGGCGCTGTTGCACGGGCTGTTTGGCCAAGCCCGCAATTTCGGCGCGCTGACCAGGGCGTTGGCGGCGCGGCACCGCGTCCTGGCGCTCGACCTACGCAACCATGGCGACAGCCCGCACGATCCGCGCATGGACTACCCCGCCATGGCCGGGGACGTGGCGGAAACGATGGCGGCGCTGGGCGCCCGGCCGGCCGCCGTGCTGGGCCACTCCATGGGCGGCAAGGCGGCGATGGCCCTGGCGCTGAGCGATCCCGGCGCCGTGTCGCAGCTCGCGGTGTCCGACATCGCCCCGGTCGCTTACCCGCCGCACTTCGCCGCCTACGTTGCCGCGATGCGGAAGCTGCCGCTGCGCGAGGGGCTGTCGCGGCGCGAGGCGGACGCCGCGTTGCTGGCGGCGGTGCCGGAGGCCGGCGTGCGTGCCTTCCTGCTGCAGAACCTGCGGCTGGGCTCCCCGCCGCGCTGGCGCATCGGCCTGGAGGAGATCGCCGCGGGACTCTCGGCAATCGGGGGATGGGAAGCGCCAACGGGCGCGCGCTTCGACGGGCCGACGCTGTTCGTGCGCGGCGAGCGGAGCGACTACGTGCGCCCCGGGCACGAGCCGGCGATCCGCGCCCTGTTCCCCCACGCCGCCTTCGCCACGGTGGAGAAGGCCGGCCATTGGCTGCATGCCGAGAACCCGGCCGGCTTCCTCGAGGCGATCGAAAGCTTCTTGGCCGGGGACCGAGCCGTCGGCCTCACGCCGCAAGGTGCACCAGCGTGATCTCCGGAGGCACGCCCAGCCGCACCGGCAGGTTGGAGCAGCCCAGGCCGCCGGACACCACCAGCCGCCGCCCGTTCTCCTCCACCAGCCCGTAGGCGTAGCGGTTGCCGTAGCGCGACGGCACGATCGGCGACCAGCCGAGCAGCCGCACTTGGCCGCCGTGGGTGTGGCCGGCCAGCGTCACCGCCACCCGAGCCGGCACGCGCGCGAACAGGTCGGGCTCGTGGATCAGCAGCACCGCTGGCGTGTCGCTGCCGACCAGCGGGGCCAGGGCGGCGTCGAGATCGTCCAGCCCCTCCCGCCTGCCCCAGTCCCACAGCGCCCACTGGCTGTCCGTACCGCACAGCCAAACCCCGACCCCCTGGCCGTCCACCGGTCCGGACCCGCCGTGCGGCAACAGGACGCCGCGATTGGACAGCACGGGGATTCCCGCCTCGGCCAGGAGCCGGCCGGCGCGGGGTGGGCCGCGGCGGCTGTTCACCGCCTCCAGGTCGTCCCACCAGTCGTGGTTGCCCATCACCGCGAAGGTGCCCAGCGGCGCCCGCAGACGCGACAGCGGAGACACGATCTCGGCCGTGGTGGCGCCCAGCGGCCGCGAGCCGGGCTGCCGCGACGAGGAGCCGCGCAGGTCGCCCAGGACCACGTGCAGGTCCGGGCGCAGCGCGTTGGCGGCGTCCACGATCCGGCCTACCCGCTCCAGCGGCATCCAGAACTCGCCGGCGTGGAGGTCCGTCACCACGCAGATCGTCATGGGTGGCCTAGTCCCCCATCCCGCCACCGGCAGGCGGTACTCCCGCACCACCATGCGGAAGCCGGGCTCCAACGCCAGGGCGTAGGCACTGCTGGCGGCGCCGCTTCCCGCGGCGAGGGCGGCGCCCGCCAGCAATCCTCGACGCGTCAGCGGCCGCAAGGCATGCTCTCCGGTGCCGGTGCGGCGCGCCGTTCGCAGGCGCGCGCGGCATCCGGCCGGCGCGCCCGCTCGCCGGGACGCGGCGCGTCGGGCCGGGTGGCCCCGGCGATCCGCCGCGCGCCGCGCGCGGGATGGCAGAGGAATTCAGAGGGGACATGATGCTCGAAGGTGGATGCTCCTGCGGGCGGGTTCACTACGAGGCGGGCGGTACGCCGTTCCATTCGATCCTCTGCCACTGCTCCGACTGCCGTCGCGCCGCGGCCGCGCCGTTCGTCGCCTGGTTCAGCGTATCCAAGGCGGATTTCCGCTTCGTGTCCGGGGCGCCGAGATATCACCGCTCCAGCGCGAAGGGCACGCGGAGCTTCTGCGCCGATTGCGGCACGCCGTTGACCTTCGTGACCAGCGACCTGCCCGACGAATTGGACGTCGCGACGTGCAGTCTGGACCGGCCGGAGCTGGTGCCGCCCCGGGAACACGTCCGTTTCGCGAGCCGGGTACCCTGGGTCGATCGGGCCGAGGCGCTCCCGCGCCATCCGGGCGCCCGCGCGGGGTGATGGCGGGAGGAGCCGGCGTCCGGGCGCAATGAGGCGTCCGGGACTCGACCCGCGCGAGGCGCCGCCGCCCGCTTCAGAGCGCCTGCGGCAGGCGGAAGCGTCCTTCCTTGGCCAGGTCCGCCGCCCGCCAGAGATACCATGCGGCGGCGGAGCGGAACGGCGCCCAGCGCTCGCCGATCGCGGCCAGCGCGCGCGGGCGCGGCTGCGCGTCCAGCCCGGCGGCGAGCCGGTAACCCTCCCGCACCCCGAAATCGTCCACCGGCAGCACGTCGGGCCGGCCGAGGGTGAAGATCAGCAGCATCTCCACCGTCCAGCGCCCGACGCCGCGCAGCGCCACCAGCCGCTCGATCAGCGCGGCATCCGTGAGTCGCGACGCGGCGCGCCGCGTCGGCACGCGCTCGGCGGCGGACTTGGCGGCGATGTCGAGGATGGCGGCCGTCTTGGCGCCCGAGAAGCCGCAGCCGCGCACCGCGCCGTCGGGCAGCGCCAGCATCGCGACGGGGGGCGGGAAGGGGTGGTGCGGGACGAGCGCGATCAGCCGGTTCAGCATCGCCTCCGCTGCGCGGCCGTGCACCTGCTGGTGGGCGACCGCGCGCACCAGCGCCTCGTAGGGCTCGCGCCCGGGGGAGGGCTTGAGTCGGCACGGCCCGACCTGCGCGATCACCCGCGCCAGCACCGGGTCGGCGGCGAGGTGGCTTCGCGCCGCACGGTTGCTCACGTGCCCCACCCGCTGCCGGCGTTGGTGCCGAGCGCGGCGAGGATGGCGCCGTCGCTGGGAATGCCGGAGGAGCGGGTCGCTGGCGACCCGGGTCCCGAGGGATGGGCTGGTGCCCGCGGCCGCGTGGGCCGGAACCCGAGCCGATGGTTGAAGCGACGCATCGGCGCAGCATACAAGCGGAGCGTGGCATCGCCCCTCCTCATTTCCTTCGCCGCCGGGGCTTCGGGACCCTGGCGCATCGACCGGTTCGAGGCCGTGCGCGGCGCGGGCCTGCCCCGGGCCGAGCGGCTCTCCGTGATCGAGGGCGTGGGCGCCCACCCGCCCAGACGAACCGACTGGATCCTGCGCGGCACCACGAGCAACACGCGCTACACCACGCGCAGCGAGGTGGACGCGCTGGCCGCCAGCCAAGCGGGCCTCGGCCGACCGGAGGCGACGCTCGCGGCGTTGATCCCGATCCGCAAGACGGATGCCTGGTGGGCCATGGCCCAGGACGAGCGTCGCGCGATCTTCGCCGAGCGGTCCCGCCACATCGAGATCGGCCTGGACTACATCCCCGCCATCGCCCGGCGCCTGCATCACGCCCGCGAGCTGGGCGAGAACTTCGATTTCCTCACTTGGTTCGAGTACGCGCCGGAGCACGCCGACGCCTTCGACGTGATGCTGCGCCGGCTTCGCAGCACGGCGGAATGGGGCCACGTGGAGCGCGAGGTCGACATCCGCCTGACCCTCGCCGGGAACCCATCGCTGGACGCGCGCCCCGGCCCGGGATAGCCGGGCCGGGGCCGCCTCTGG
Source organism: uncultured Roseomonas sp. (assembly GCA_964243365.1). GTDB lineage: Bacteria > Pseudomonadota > Alphaproteobacteria > Acetobacterales > Acetobacteraceae > Roseomonas. Next base: position 11,002 of record CAXTEL010000009.1, read on the forward strand.
CGCAACGGTGTCCCGGCCGGCGGCGACGCCCGACCGGAGTTGCGTCCCGACGGCCGGGCCGGGCCGGGCCGGGCAGCGGCGGCGGCGGGGCGGCCACGTCGCCGGCGTCAGCGAACGGCTTTTGCGCGTGCCGGGAGCGCGGCGCGCATTGACGTCGCGTCCCGGCCAGCCCAAGCGAGGCAGCGTCCGTCGCCGCCGCATCGCGGGCGAGGGGAGGGACGAAGGCGAGCCATGCAGCAGGACGCGGCGCCGCTCATCCTGACGTTGCGGATGGATCCGGCGTCCTTCGCGCGGCTGGACGCGCTGCGGCGAGCCCACTTCCCGCCGCAGCGCAACCACCTGTCCGCCCACCTGACCCTGTTCCACGCCCTGCCAGGCGAGCACGCGGCCGAGGTCGCGGCCAACCTCGCCGCGGCCTGCGCCGCCACCGCCCCGGTGCCGCTGCGCTTTAGCGGGCTGCGTGCCTTCGGCAAGGGCGTGGCCTACGCCGTGGAGAGTGCGCCGCTCGGCCGGCTGCGCGGGCTGCTGGTGCGGAACTGGCATGCCTGGCTGACGGCGCAGGACCGCGGCGGCTTTCGTCCGCACGTCACGGTGCAGAACAAGGTGGACTCCGCAGAGGCCCGTGCCCTGTTCGCGGAGCTGCAAGCGGAGTTTTCACCCTGGGACGGGACCGGGGATGGACTGCTGCTGTGGCGCTACCGCGGCGGCCTCTGGGAGGCGGAAGGCGAGTTCCCGTTCCGGGGCTGAGCCACAGCCCGGCCGCGATCGCGCCGACCCAGCGCCGTCCGCCCCCGGCCGCGCCTCCGAACCGTCCCGACCGGAACCGTCCGGCCCGGGGTCGCCGCGTCCGGCACGGCCCCGCTCAGGCGCTCGCTAGCAGTGCCGCGAACAGCCGCGCGCGCGGCACCAAGCTGTCCACGCGGACGTGCTCGCCCAGCGTGTGGTAGCCAGCCCCGAGCGCGCCGAGCCCGTCCAGCGTGGGCACCCCCATGGCGCCGGTGAAATTGCCGTCCGAGCCGCCCCCGGCGCTGCCGCCGCGCAGCTCCAGCCCCAGCCGCGCCGCGATCCCGCGTGCCCGGGCGTGCAGGGCCAGCGTGCCGGCATCGGGCTCCCAGACCGGGCGCGTCACGCCGCGCCGCACCTCGATCAGCACGCCGTCGCTGCCGGAACGCAGCGCCAGCATCCGGCGCACTGCCTCGTCCAGGTCTTCCTGGCGCTCGGCCATGCTCAATGCCTCGGCGTCGCAGTGGGTCGCCACGCAGTTCACCCAGGCGCCGCCGCGGATCACGCCGACGGAGAAGGTGCAGCCGGCGCCGGCCATCGCCTCGATCGCCAGCACCTGCCGGCACATCTCGCGTATGGCGGAACGGCCCTCGCCGGGCGCCGAGCCCGCGTGGCTGGGCCGGCCGGTGGCGCGCAGCCCGAAGCGGGCGATGGCGTAGCGCCCGGTCACCACACCGCCGGCGGCGCTGCCGTCGGCCCGCGCCGGCTCCGGCACCAGCACCAGGGCGTGGCGCGCCGCCTCTGCCTCGATCAGGTCGCGCGTCGAAGGGCTGCCCACCTCCTCGTCGCTCGTCAGCAGCACGGTCACCGGGCGGGACGCGCGCAGCCCCGCTTGGCCCATCTGCCGGATCGCCTCCACGGCGAGGAAGGTGCCGGCCTTCATGTCGCAGATGCCCGGGCCGAAGCACCGCTCGCCGTCCCGCCGGAAGGGTAGGGCCGCCAGCGTGCCCATCGGATGCACCGTGTCCAGGTGCGCCAGCACCAGGATGCCCGGTGCGTCGCCGCCCGGATGCGGCACGCGGGCGCGCACGCAGCCGCCGAAGCCCATGCGGCCGGGGATGCGCTCCACGCCCGCCCCGGCCACCGCGAGGTCGCGCGCGGCGAGGTCCATCATCCCGTTCACGGCGGCGGCGGCGTAAGTCGGGCTCTCGCATTCCACCCAGGGACGCAGGCCGGCCAGCATCTCCTCGGGGTCGAAGGGCAGGGCGAGGGCGACGTCGACCGGGTCGCGGTTCCGGTCGGGGGGCGGTGCGTCCATGCGGCGCAGGCTGACGCTGCCCAAGCCGGCCGGCAAGGGCGGCGGCAGCGGGTGAGAAGGCCGGCGAGAACGGGGGGAGGAGAATCCGGCCGGACGAGCCGGGGCCGGGCAATCATCGGCGCGAGCCGCCGGCGAAATGGGCGCTGGGGAATTGATGGTGGTCCGAGGCGCGGATGGGCAAGGCTGGACGCCCGTCCTACGCTCGAACCCATGAGCGCACCCCCGAACCCGCCGCGGCGCATCGCGCCCCAGGCCGGCGCCGCCACCTGGGCCGGCGCGGACCTGCCGGCCAGCGAGTACATGCTGCCGCTGGGCGCCGAGCACGCCGCCGAGCTGGGCGGGAGCGCCGACGCCCCAACGCCGCGGCTGGACGCGCTGGCCGCCGAGCTGGACGCTCGGCTCGACCACGGCCGCGGCTTGGCACTGCTGCGCGGCCTGCCCGCTGCCGCCGAGCCGGACGCGCTGCTGCGGCGCCTGGGCCGCCGCCTGGGCACGCCGCTTCCCGAGCCCGAGCCCGGCACCGCGGCGGCGCTGCCCGACCTGCTGCTGCTCGCCCTCGCCACGTCGGCCGAGCTGGCCCTGCTATCCGCGGCGGCGGTGCACAACGCCCTGCTGGGCGCCGACCGCACGGCCCTCGCGGCGCTCTACGAGTCGTCTGCCCCGGGCCGGGCACCGGTCTTCGCCGTCGCCGATGGGGTGTTCGCCGGTCGCGCCGACCCGGTGCGGCTGGCCAGCACAGCGGCGTCACCCGCCCTCGCCGACGTGCTCGCGCGGCCGGAACTGGCCCTGCGATTGTCGCTGCGGCCCGGTGACGTCCTGGCGCTCAACCCTTTCCTGGCTTGGCTGCGACCGGAGCGGCCCGATTCGCTGGAGATGACGGCGCGGCTGGGGGTGAGGACCGCGCGGTCCCGCGCGGCGAGCTTCGCGCCGGCAGGGAACGGCGCGTGAGGCTGCTGCTGGCCAACGCAAACACATCAGTCGCCATCACCGACCGCTGCGCCGCGGCCGCCCGCGCCGTCGCCGCGCCGGGCACCGAGATCGTGCCCGCCACGCCGCGCTTCGGCCCAACGGTGATCTCCACCCGGGCGGAGAACGCCATAGCCGCGCACGCGGTGCTGGACCTGGTGGCCGGGCACGCTGGCAGTGTGGACGCCGTAGTGTTGGCAGTGTCGCACGACACGGCGCTGGACGCGGCGCGGCAGCTGATGCCCTGCCCGGTGGTGGGCATGACCGAGGCCGCTTGCCTGACTGCCTGCCTGCTGGGCCGGCGCTTCGGGTTGGTGACGCTGGGCGATGCGGCGATGTACGGCGACCTCATCGCCCACCACGGCCTGTCGGGGCGGCTGGCGGCGATGGAGGGCGTGGAAGTGGCGCCGCTGCGGGCCCTGGAGGACCCGGACGGCACCGCGCTTCTCGTGCTGGATGCGGTCCGTCGCTTGGCCGCGGCGGGGGCGGATGCCGTGGTGCTGGGCGGCGCGGCGCTGGCCGGCATGGAACCCGGCCTGCGCGAGGCGGCGCCGGTACCGCTGCTGGACGGCATCGGCTGTGCCGTGCGCCTGGCCGAGCTGCTGGCCCGCGCCGCCTTCTGCGAGCCCGCGACCGGGGCGATGGCGGCGCCGCGCGACCGCGACAGCCTGGGATTATCGCCGGCACTCGCCGCGCTGCTGCGCGGCTGAGGCGACCCGGCCCGTCCGCGCCCACCTCGGCAACCCCCTGCCCGGGGGAACGTTGCCGCCCATACGAAAGTTGAGGAACGAGCGCGATGCGGCTGGACGGGCCCGAGAGCCGGAACGTCGAGGACCGCCGCGGCCAGGGCGGCGGTTTCGGGGGTGGCGGCTTCCGCATGCCGGGCGGGCGGGGCGGCGGCATCGGCCTGGGCGGAATCGCCATCGTGCTGATCGGGCTGTTCTTCGGCGTCGACCTCACGGGCATCGTGGGCGGCGGCGATCTGGGGCCGCAGCCCGTGCCGCAGGAGCGCCGCGCCGGTCCCGGGGTCGGCCAGGGCACCGGGCGCGGGGAGACGAGTCGCGAGGACGTCGGGCGACGCTTCGTGGGGCAGGTGCTGGGCGAAACCGAGCGGGTGTGGGGCGAGCAGTTCAGCCGCAACGGCCGGACCTACCAGGAGCCCACGCTGGTGCTGTTCTCCGGCGTCACGCAGTCCGGCTGCGGCACCGCCCAGGCGCAAACCGGCCCGTTCTACTGTCCCGGCGACCAGCGCGTGTACATCGACCTCGACTTCCTGGCCCAGTTGCAGGAGCGGCTCGGGGCACGGGGCGACTTCGCGGCGGCTTACATCGTCGCCCACGAGGTCGGGCACCACGTACAGAACCAGCTCGGCATCCTGCGCCGCGCCGACCAGATCCGTCAGCGCTATGGCGACGGGGTCGAGGCCAACCAAGTGCAGGTGAGGATCGAGCTACAGGCCGACTGCCTCGCCGGCGTGTGGGCCAACCAAGCGCAGCGCGAGCGCGGCATCCTGGAGCAGGGCGACGTGGAGGAAGGGCTGAACGCCGCCGCTGCCGTGGGCGACGACCGACTTCAGCGGCAGGGGCGCGGGACGGTGCAACCCGAGAGCTTCACTCATGGGTCCTCGGCGCAGCGGGCCCGCTGGTTCCGGCGCGGCCTCCAGGGCGGCGAGTTGGGGAATTGTGACACCTTCGGCACGCAGCAGCTGTGACGGCGCGCTCGAGAACAGTTCGGGCGAACTGTCCCCACCGGCGTCGAGCAATTCAGGAGCGGGCCGTCGATCGTCGGACGCGGGGGGGTTGGCGTCGCGGTCAGGAGGGTTAACACCGCGCATGCCGCGCTCGAAGGATCTCATCGCACACACGGGTGCAATCGCGACGAAAGGCGTCAGAGGGGCACATTGATGATCCTGAAGGGAGGGGCATCGCTCACGCGGCTAGTGATGAACTCCAGGTCTCGCAGGTACATCGTGTTGGGCCGGCTCGGCCCGGCGCGTTGTTTCAACAAACGCCGGACCGGATCGTAGTCGAAGGGCGCGAAGCCGTGTCGGCGCAGGAGATCGTCGATGCGTTCGATGCTGTCACCGTATCGGGAAGCATGCTGAACGGTCTCAGCCAGCACGGCGCGCAGAGCGGGATGTGACAACAGCCGTATTCCCCCGGCGAGAACGCGAAGTTCGTAGCCTTCCACGTCGAGCTTCAACAGCAGCGGAGTTTCTCGGGAAAAGACGACGTCCAGGGTGCTCGCGAGGATCGGCACGCCGGCATCAACCTCGCCGCTCAGCCTCACGCGGTTGGCGGCGCCGCGACGGGTGGTCAGGAACAATCCCCCGACCGCATCTCCCATCGCGAGAGGATGTACCCTGACCCGGGCAGAAAGGTCATTCAGACGGATGTTGTCGCGAAGGTGCGGCAGGGTGCCGGGAGACGGTTCTATCGCCGCCACGTCGGCCCCGGCGACGCCGGCGGCGAGCACGGTATAGACGCCCACGTTGGCGCCCACGTCACCCATGAGGTCCCCGGGCCGCAGCAGGTGCAGCATGAACGCCATCTCCGCGACGTCCGTCAGCCCGACGTAAAGGTTGGACGTGGCCGACGACATGCCGCGATGCACCAGAAGCCGGGTGGGACCGACGAAGGGCATTACCGCCGGCATGCCGCTCAGCCGGCTGCCGAGTTGCCAGCGCAAAAGGCGCAGCAAGGCGCCGAGCGGACGGCGACTGGCCAGTGGATGCCGTAGGATGAAACTCAGCAAGTCGACGAGAACTCGCATGCGGTCAGCCGGCCAGGAGCGGAAGCCTCGAACACCCTTTGGGCAAGCGGCGCGGTGCCGCGAGCCCCGGGCCAGCCTGTCCCGACCAGCGGGCACGGGGCGTGGCCCGGCTCAGGGCCGAGCGTCGGCCAGGGCGACTAGCGCCGCCGCCAGCACCCGGGTGCCGTTGGCGAGCTGCTCGGGCGAGGCGTACTCCGCGGGGTTGTGGCTGACCCCTCCGCGGCACGGCACGAACAGCATCCCCGACGGGCAGACCGGCACGGTGAACTGGGCGTCGTGGAAGGCGCCCGAGGGCATCCGCCGGGAACGCAGGCCTTGCGCCGCCGCGGCTTCCTTCACGGCGTTCTGCACTAGCGCGTCGAACTCGATGGGCAGGGCGTGGAAGCGCTCCGTCACCGTCACGTCGCAGAACTTCACGGCGGTGCGGACGGTGTTCTCGATCGCGTCGCCGTTGATCAGCAGCACGTCCCGGTCCGGGTGGCGGAAGTCGATGGTGAAGCGCACCAGGTCGGCCACCGAGTTGGCGGTGTTGGGGTGCACCTCGATCCGGCCGACGGTGAAGCGCAGCACGTCCTGCGGGTCGGTCATCAGGGCGTTGAGCGCGGTGACCGCCCGGATCATGTCCTGCACCGCGTCGCGCCGGCCGGCCAGCGGCGCCGTGCCGGCGTGCGCCGTCTCGCCGCGCAGCTCCACCGTGAACCAGCGCGAGCCCTGGATGCCCGACACCACGCCGATGTCGAGGCCCTCGGCTTCCAGCACCGGCCCCTGCTCGATGTGCGCCTCCAGGTAGGCCACCGGCGGGGTAGCGCCCGCGCCGAGCGGCCGGCGGGACAGGTCGGCCTCGGCGGCGAGATGCTCGCGCAGCGCGTCGGCGAAGCGCACGCCCTCGGGGTCCGTCACGTCGTCCCAGGTATTCGCGGCGGAGTGGCCGGCCCAGGCCATGGAGCCCATGCAGCCCGGCGCGAAGCGGCCGCCCTCCTCGTTGGTCCAGGCCACCACCTCGATCGGGCGCAGCGTCGCCGTACCGCTCTCGCGGATCGCCTGCACCGCTTCCAGTGCGGCGACCACGCCCCAGATGCCGTCGAAGCGGCCGCCGTTGGGCTGGGTGTCCATGTGGCTGCCGGTCAGCACAGCGCCGGCCTCAGGGTCGGTGCCCTCGTGGCGCAGGAACAGGTTGCCGAGCGGGTCCACCGAGACGGCGAGGCCGATCGCCTCGGCCCAGCCGATCAGCAGGCGGCGCGCCTGCCGGTCCAGCGCCGTGAGGCAGGCGCGGTTGACGCCTTCCGCCCCGTCCGGGCCGGCGATGGCGCCGAGACGGGCGAGCTGTATCAACCGGTCCCACTGCCGGTCCCGGCCCACGGCGGCGGTGAGGTTGGAGGCCGCGGCCTGGGTCATGCGCTTCGGATCCGTCGGGTCATGCGAGTTGGGTCTCCGCTCCGGGCGAGCTGTTTGCGCCATTCCCCCGGTCCGGATCAACGTCGGGGCCGGCGGCCGGTTGAACGCCCGGTGATCGCGGGAGGCGGGAATGGCGCGTGAGGCGGGCGGGCGGGACAACCTGTTCGGGCTGGACCCGGCGGCGGTGGCGCCGGCCCTGGCGGAAGCCAACGAGGCGCTGCTGGCCCGGCGAGACGCGCTGCTGGCGGCGCTGGAGCGCGTGCCGGACCCGCTGCCCGACGCGGCGGCGGCCGAGCGCGTCTACCGCTTCGGCGGCCAGCTCCGCGCCGCGCTGACCGAGGCGAGGCGCGCCAAGACCGGCGACTGCGCCCCGCTGCGGCGCGGGCAGAAGGCGGCGGACGCGTTCTTCGAGGAAGTGTCCCGCCCGCTGGAGCGGGCCCTGCGCCGTGTCGAAGCCCTGCTGACCCGCGCCGCTGCCCCGCCTGCCGCGACGATGCCGGCCGAGGCGCCGGGCGACGCGGGGGGTGCGGCATCGCCGGAGGCACTGCCCGCCGGCACGCCACCGGACACGACCTCCGGCGACTTGGCCGACCCACCCGGGGCCGACCTGCCGACGGTCTGGCGCGCCGCGCGGGTGGAGCGCGCCGGCCTGGACCTGGAGGCGCTGCGACCGTTGTTCACCGACGGCGAGCTGGACCGCGTCGTGGCGCGCTGGCTGGAAGCCAGGGGTCCGGCGCCGCTCGCGGGCGTAGTGTGGCACCGCGTCGTGCAAGCCCCGCGCGGCCGCGGGTCGGGGGACCTGCCGTGAGACCGTTGCGCCGGTGCGGCGGCGCGTCCGATGCTGCCCCGTCCCACGCCGAGAGTCCGCGAGCCGCCGCATGAAGTCCTCCACGCTGACCACCCACGTGCTCGACACCGCCAACGGGGTGCCCGCGGCCGGTATGGCGCTGACGCTCTGGCGGATGGACGGCGACGCGCCGGCGTTGCTGGTGGAGGCGGTTACCGACGCGGATGGCCGCACGCCCGCGCCGCTGCTCGACGAGCACGACTTCCTGCCCGGCCGCTACGAGCTGCGCTTCCGGGCCGGCGACTATTTCGCGACGTGCGGCCGCGACGGCGGCTTCGTCGGCGTGATCGTGTTGGGGGTGGGCCTGCGCTCGGGGCAGGGCCACTACCACGTACCGCTGCTGTGCTCACCCTGGTCCTGGTCGACCTATCGCGGCTCGTGAACGGGGCGGCGCGCGCCGCGACGACGCCCCGGGCGCGGCCTCAGCGGAGCGAGCCGCGCCACTCCGCCAGCAGCGTGTCGGCCCGGCCCTGCCCGAGCAGGGCGACCAGAGGCCCCTCCATCTCCTCCTGCAGCCCGTCGGCCTCGTAGCCGCGCGACACGGCGAGCGAGCCGTAGGCCAGGATGCCGGCGATCACGAGGTCGCGGTCGTTGGCGCCGGGCTTGGCCACGAGACTCGATCCCCGCAGCAGGCCCGCGGTGTGTGCCACCGCGGCCAGGAAATCGGGCCGCTCGTGGTCGAGGACGGGCTCGATCATGTCGAGGAGATCGTCGAGGGTCTGAGACATCCCGACGATCTGGGAACGGCGGGGGCCGCGATCCAGTCTCGGGGGCGACCCGGCGTCGAGGGAAGGACCGCCGGCCGCGGCGCCGCGCGACTTAGGCGTCGCGGGCCAGCTCCGCAGGCGGATCGTCCAGCCCCTCGGGCGGCACGGCGTCCGGTGCGCGCCGCAGCACCGCCGCGTCGTTCTCACCCACCCGGTTGACCCGCTTGTCCACCGGCCAGGCCCGCAGCCAATCGTCCGGGCAGGGCCGCAACAGGGCCATCAGCGCTTCGTCGTTCGCCTCGCGCTCGCCCAGCCAGGCGTTCCAGTCGTCGCGGCCCAGAATTACTGGCATCCGCTGGTGCAGGGCCGACATCTTCGGGTTCGCCTCGGTGGTGACGATGGCGTAGGTCCGCAGCCAGCCGCCATCCGGCCGCTTCCAGCCTTCCCACAGCCCGGCCAGCGCCATCGGCTCCCCGTCGCGCAGCGCCACGGCGTAGGGCTGCTTCGGCCCCGGCCCCTCCTGGCGCCACTCGTAGAAGCCGTCCGCCGGCACCAGGCAGCGCCGCCGGGCGAAGGCGTCGCGGAAGGAAGGCTTGCTCGCCACGCCGTCGGCGCGGGCGTTGATGAGCCGGGCGCCGCCGGACTCGTCCCGAGCCCAGCGCGGCACCAGCCCCCAGCGCAGGCCGTCCAGGCTGCGCGCGCCGTTCTCCGGGTTGCGACGCACCACCAGGCTGTCCTGGGTCGGCGCCACGTTCCAGCTGGGCGCGTGGTTCGGCGTGGCGTTGGCGGTCCCGAAGTAGTCCACGAGCCCCGCCGGGTCGCGCTGAAGGAAGTATCTGCCGCACATGCTGTCACACGTGGTCACGCGGCGCCTGGCAACCACCCGCCCGCGGCGACGTTCGTTCAATGTTGGGTGAACAGCGAGGGAGTTCCGCCATGGTGGACAAGGATCGCGTCGAGGGTGCCCTGAAGCAGGCCAAAGGCGCCGTGAAGGAGAACATCGGGGCCGCCGTGGGCGACGCCTCGATGGAGGCCGGCGGCAAGGCCGACCGTGCCGAGGGCAAGGTCCAGAACGCCGCCGGCGGCGCGAAGGACAAGGCCCGCGAGGTCGTCGGCAAGAAGTAGCGGCCGCGAGAAGGTCGGCCGGAAGGGCGGCCCGGGGAAACCCGGCCGCCCTTCGCGCTTTCCGGACATTCGCCGGTGCAACCCCCCTCAGAAGGGTAGGATGGCGTCGAGCACCTGTTGGCCGTAACGGGGCTGCTGCACGTCCGAGAGCGTGCCGCGCCCACCATAGGTGATGCGCGCTTCGGCTAGGCGATCGTGGCGGACGGTGTTGTCGGAGGCGATGTCCTGCGGCCGGATCACCCCGCCTACCGACAGGTCGCGCAACTCGTTGTTCACCCGCACCTGCTGACGCCCGGTCAGCACGAGGTTGCCGTTGGGCAGAAGCTGCGTGACGGTCGCGGCCACCCGCAGCGTCACCGACTCGTTGCGCCGCACCGAACCGTCGCCCTGACTATTGTTGGCCGAGGATGCTTCCACCAGCTTGCTCGGATCGATGCCGTTGGGGAAGAATCTCGCGTAGGAAGCATCCAGCCCCAACAGCCGCGGAATGCCGAGGTTCTCGGTATTGGCGCGCGAGCGCTCGGTGCTGTTCTGCAATTGTGCCTGATCGGCGATCGACACCAGCACGGTCACTAGGTCGCCCACCCCCGCGGCGCGGCTGTCACGTAGGAAGGTGCGGCTGCCCGGCCGCCACAAGCTGTTGGAAGCCAGCGTCGCCGCGTCGGCAGCGGCCGGTGCCGGCATGGTGACCGGCCGCCAGTCCGGCGCGCGCGTCGGGTCGGTGATGGCGGCCATCTCCGGCGCGCGACCGATCCGCGCCAAGCGCTCGGCCGAGCCGCACCCTGCCAGGAGGGCGAGGGGGAGTAGGAGCAGGGGGAGGCGCATGGGCTGGTTTTTCCTGTTCGGCGCGTTGCTGTTCAGCAGGGGTAGTCCGACGGAGCCACTCATCGGGGAACCGGACCAACGCGGACGCGGCCGGGGCCGATGACCTGCGCCTCGACCACCTGCCGGGAGGAGAGATTCATCACGTCCACCAGCCCGCCGCGCGGCGCCGCCGCGAGCGCCCGGCCCTGCGCGGTCAGGGACAGGCCGCCGGCCTCCAGCACCATGGTCACGGTGCCGTTCTTCTCCACCGCGACCGGGGCGCCGAGGTCGCTCACCACGAACGGCATACCCTCAGTCAGGGGACGGCGGAGCTGCTGGCCCACCACCTGCGCCGCGTCCCCGGCCAGGCCGGGCCGGGCGCGCTCGACGCGCACCCGCTGCACCCGCACGTCGCCGGCGCGCGCCACGTCGCCGATCGCCAGCCGCCGGGTCGCCACCGCCACCGCCACCGTCGGCGAGGCGCGGCCCGACACCCGCAGCCGCTGCACCGGCATGCCGTCCGCCATCACCGCCAGCGTGGCGCCGAAGCGGTTGCCGCTCAGGCTGGCGCCCTCCACCGACACCTCGGGATAGGTGCCTGGCGGCACCATCGGCGGCGCGAAGCCGGGCACCTCCAGTTCGGCGTCGGGCTCCATGCCCAGCCGCAGCAGCGCGTCCCGCAGCGGCTCGAGCCATTCCTCGGCGGTCAGCGCGCGCCCCGGCCGCTCGATCACCACGCGCTCGTTCGCCGAGAACGGCCGCCAAGCGATGCCGTGGGCGCGGGCGATGGCGAGCAGCTGCGCCGTCTCGACCACGATGCGGCGGCCAGGCGCGGGGGCGGGACCGACGGCGCGGGTCGCGGCCTCGCCGCTGTCGGCGAAGATGTCGCCCAGGCGAATGGTGCCGTCCTCCACCACCGCCTGCGGTCGCAGCGTGGCGAGATCGGCGGTGGACGCCACGGCGGGCAGCAGCAGCGCGGCGAGTAGAACCGGGGCGGCGAGGCGTCGCATCGGGCTCACCGCAGCCGCGTCAGGGTGGACAGCATCTCGTCGCTGGCCGTGATGACCTTGGAATTCATCTCGTAGGCCCGCTGCGCCGTGATCAGGTTGGTGATCTCCTGCACCACGTTGACGTTGGAGGTTTCCACGAAGCCCTGCAGGACGTTGCCGAAACCCACCGAGCCCGGCGGGCCCTGCTGCGGCGCGCCCGAGGACGGGGTGGCGAGCAGCAGGTTGTCGCCCACCGCTTCCATGCCGCCCTCGTTGGCGAACACCGCGAGCTGGATCTGGCCGACGTTCTGCGGCTGCGTCTGCCCGTCCACCTTGGCCAGCACCTCGCCGTTGGCGTTGATGCTGACGTCGCGCGCGTTGGCGGGGATGGTGATGCCCGGACCCACGGGGAACCCCTCCGCCGTGACCACCGTGCCCTCGGGCGAGAGGCCGAAGGTGCCGTCGCGGGTGTAGGCCGTTTCGCCGGAAGGAAGCTGCACCTGAAAGAAGCCGTTGCCCTTGATGGCGACGTCGAACTTGTTCTCGGTCTGATTAAGATTGCCTTGCTCGTGGATGCGGTAGATCGCCGCCGTGCGCACGCCCAGGCCGACCTGCGCGCCGGAAGGCAGCGTGGTGCCGGTGTCGGAGCTCTGCGAGCCGACGCGGCGCATGTTTTGGTAGATCAGGTCCTGGAACTCGGCCCGCCGGCGCTTGTAGCCGGTGGTGCTCATGTTCGCGATGTTGTGGGAGATGACCTCAACGTTGGTCTGCTGGGCCATCATGCCCGTGCCGGCGGTGTAGAGAGAACGCATGGTTCAGTGCTCCGCGGCCGGCGACGCGGGCCGGATGGTGGTGGGGGAGGCCGGGGGGAGCCGGCGGAAGCGGTTCGGGGTCACGCGGCTCAGCGGCGGCGCAGGATGCGCTCGACGGCCGAGGTGAGCCGCTCTCCTTCCTTCTCCGCGAACTGCGCGGCGAACTGGAACTCGCGCATCTCGTCGGTCAGGCGGGTCATCTCCAGGATAGGTCGGACGTTGGAGCCTTCCACCGCGCCCTGCACGAGCGCCGGGCGCTCGATCTCCTCCGCGGCGTCGGCGCTGGCGAACACGCGGTCGCCCTCGGCGGTCAGGCGCTGAAGGTCGGGGAAGCGCACCACGCGGATTCGGCCGAGCTGGCCGTTCTCACTCGACAGCGTACCGTCGGCCGAGATGGTCAGGCGGGTGTCGCCGGCGCCCACCCGGATCGGCTCGCCGCCGCGGCCGAGCAGGGCGTTGCCCTCCATGTCCACCACCGCGCCCTCGGCGCCCAGGGTGAAGCGGCCGGCGCGGGTGTAGCGTTCGCCGCGCGGGGTCTGCACCGCGAAGAAGCCCTCGCCCGAGATTGCCACGTCCAGTGGGTTGCCGGTGGTCTGGACCGCGCCGCGCGCGTCGTCGCGCCAAGTCGCGCGGTCCCAGGAGAAGGCGACGTCGCGCCCCGAGGCGGGTCCGTCCACGCGCCGCTGCTGGTCCATGAACTGCGCGAACACCGGGCGGGCGGCGTGGAAGCCCGGGGTATCGGCGTTGGCCACGTTGTTCGCCAGCACCGCCGTGGCGCGGGACAGGGCGACCATGCGGGACAGGGCGACGTAGCCGGGGTTGTCCATGAACCTGCTCCTCGAGGCGCGGTCGGTGGCCGCTCGTAGGGGTGAGGGCAACCGGCGTGCCAGCCTTCTCCGGGGTGGCGACGCGTCGGGGCTGCCGCGCCCCGGCAAATCCTGCCGGGAAGGGCGGTCGGGACTGCCGCCCGCAAGCCTTCGTTAACGACGTCCTGGCATCCTGTGGACACGGCGCGGAAGCGTCCGGGCGATCCCCCGCGCGTGTCGGGGCAGCTTGAGCGGAGCGGCCAGGACGGCGCATGGCGAAAGCGAAGAAGAAGGAAGGCGCCGAGGCGCCCGAGGGCGGCGGCAAGGCCGGTGGCGGCAAGAAGAAGCTGCTGCTGATCGCGCTGCCCGTGCTGCTGCTCGGCGCCGGCGCCGGAGTCTGGTTCAGCGGCCTGCTCGGCGGCAAGGCCGAGGAGAGTCACGCGGCGGCCCCGGCGGAGGGCCAGGCCGCGGCGGCGGCGGCCCCGTCCGGCCCGCGCGTGCCGGTGTTCTTCGACATGCCCGACATGGTGACCAATCTCAACGCGCCCGGTCGGCGCGCCACCTACATCCGGATGCGCTCCAAGCTGGAGCTGGCGCGCGCCGAGGATGCAGCGGTGGTGCAGCTGGCCATGCCGCGCCTGCTCGACCTGTTCCAGACCTACCTGCGCGAGATGCGGCCCGAGGAGCTGCGCGGCTCGATGGGCATGCAGCGGCTGCGTGAGGAACTGATCGCGCGCGCCAGCCTTGCCGCCCACCCGGCGCGGGTCACCGACGTGCTGTTCACCGAGATCCTGGTGCAATGAGCACGGAGGACGACGACCTCGCCGCCTCCTGGGGCGCGGACCTGGAAGACGACGCGCCTCCGGCCGACGCTGCCAAAGTGCTGAACCAGGCCGAGATCGACAGCCTGATGGGTTTCGACGACGCGCCCGCGTCGGACGAGAAGACCGGCATCGAGCAGATCATCAGCAGTGGGCTCGTGTCCTACGAGCGGCTGCCGATGCTCGAGATCGTGTTCGACCGCCTCGTGCGGCTGATGAGCACGACGCTGCGCAACTTCACCTCCGACAACGTCGAGGTCTCGATCGACGGCATCGTTTCGCTGCGCTTCGGCGATTACCTCAACTCCATCCCGCTGCCGGCCATGCTGGCGGTGCACAAGGCCGACGAGTGGGACAACTACGGCCTGCTGGTGGTGGACAGCGCCATGATCTACTCGATCGTGGACGTACTGCTGGGCGGCAGGCGGGGCACCGCGGCCATGCGTATCGAGGGCCGGCCCTACACCACCATCGAGCGCACGCTGGTGGAGCGGCTGATCCAGGTGGTGCTGGCCGACCTGGGCGAGGCCTTCGAGCCGCTCTGCCCCGTGAAGTTCCGCTTCGAGCGCCTGGAAGTGAACCCGCGCTTCGCCGCCATCTCGCGCCTGAGCAACGCCGCCGTGCTGGTGCGCCTGCGCGTGGACATGGAGGACCGCGGCGGGCGCATCGAGCTGCTGCTGCCCTACGCCACGCTGGAGCCGATCCGCGAACTGCTGCTGCAGCAGTTCATGGGCGAGAAGTTCGGCCGCGACAGCATCTGGGAAACCCACCTCGCCGAGGAGCTGCGCCACACCGAGGTTTCGCTCGACGTTGTGCTCGACGAGCAGACCCTGCCGCTCTCGGCGATCACCGCGCTGCGTCCCGGTGACCAGCTCGCGCTGAACTGCGCGCCGGGCGCGCCGGTGCGGCTGCGCTGCGGCGAGGTGGCGCTGTTCGAGGGCGAGCTGGGGCGGCGCGAGAACCGGCTCGCGGTGCGGGTCGAGCGCGAACTGCTGCGCGCCGAGGGTGACGCGGAGGGGGCGGCATGAGCGTATCGGAATGGTTGCTGCAGGGGATGTTGCTGCTGCTGCTGGTCGCCGCCATCCCATTCGCGTGGCGGCTGGAGAAGCAGCTCGGCGCCCTGCGGCGCGACCGGCCGGCGCTGGAAGCGGGTGCCGCCGACTTCGGTGAGGCGACGCGCCAAGCGGAGGCGGCGTTGGCGCGGCTACGCGCCACCGCCGAGGGCGCCGGCCGCGCCGTGGCGGAGAAGGTCGCCGTCGCCGAGCCGCTGCGCGAGGACCTGAAGTTCCTGATCGAGCGCGCCGAGAGCTTGGCCGACCGGCTCGAGGGGCTGGTGCGCGTCGCCCGGCCGCTGGCCGCCGCCGAGCCGCCGCGCATGGCCTCACCCGCCGCACCCGCGTCCGCTGCCGTGCCACCGCCCGAAGCCACGGAAGCGCCGCGCAGCCAAGCCGAGCGCGACCTGCTCCGCGCCCTGAGACTGGCCCGATGAGCACCCTGCCGCGCCCGCGGCTGCTGCCGCTGCTGATGCTGTCCTGCGGGACGCTGTGCCTGCTCAAGGCTGGCGCGCTGTGGGGCGCCGCGCAGGGCGGCGCGACCCTGCCGGTGCAGCTGGCGCTGATCCAGCCCGCCGCAGCGTCCGCGCCCGCGCCCGCCCGCAGCGCGCCGGCCGCGCCCGTGCCAGCGGCGCCCGTCACGGTGCCGGAGCCGCCTGACCCGGTGCTGGCCGCCGAGCGCGCGGTGTTGGAAAGCCTGCGCGGCCGCCGCACCGCGCTGGAAGGGCGCGAGCAGGCGCTGTCGGCGCGCGAGGCGGTGCTGGCCGCCGCCGAGCGCCGCCTGACGGCGCGCCTGGACGAACTGGCCGCCCTGCAAGCGCGGCTGGGGGAGATGGACCGCGCGCGCGACGAGCGCGAGGAGGCGGGCTGGCGCGGCTTGGTCAAGACCTACGAGACGATGAAGCCTCGCGACGCCGCCGGCGTCTTCGACGAGTTAGAGATGGCGGTGCTGGTCCAGATCATGGACCGCATGCGCGAAACCAAGGCTGCTCCCGTGCTGGGGGCCATGCGCCCCGACCGCGCGAGGCTGCTGACCGCCGAGCTGGCGCGCGTGCGCGCCCGCAAGGCCGAGTGATCCCACAACCCTTCCCCGGAAAAGGCAGGAACGATGGACAAGAGCACGAACGTGCTGATCGTGGACGACTACAAGACCATGCTCCGCATCATCCGCAACCTGCTCAAGCAGCTGGAATTCGACAACGTCGAGGAGGCGAGCGACGGCGCCGAGGCGCTGACCAAGCTGCGCTCGGGCAATTTCGGGCTGGTGATCAGCGACTGGAACATGGAACCGATGACCGGCCTGGACCTGCTCAAGGAGGTGCGCGCTGATGCTCGCCTCAAGTCCACGCCCTTCATCATGATCACCGCCGAGAGCAAGACCGAGAACGTGGTCGCCGCCAAGCAGGCCGGCGTTTCCAACTACATCGTCAAGCCGTTCAACGCCGAAACGCTGCGCGACAAGATTTCAAAGGTCCTGGCGCATGCCTGACATCGCGCGCAAGGAGGACGGCGTGGAGGAGGCGGTGCGCGCCGTGCTGTCCAGCATGGAAGGCGACATCACCGTCAAGGAGGTCGCGCTGCTGGCCGAGCTGGAAGCGCTCGGCCGCACCGTGGCCCAGGCCAAGTCCGAGATCGCCGCCTTGCGCGTCGAGGACATCAACGCCAGCCACATTCCCAACGCCCACGACGAGCTGGACGCGGTGGTGGAGCATACGGCGGTGGCCACCAACGAGATCCTCGACGCGTGCGAGAGCCTGGAGAAGCTCGCGCCGTCCCTGCCCAAGGACGCCGCGGGACAAGTGGAAGCCGCCGTCACCCGCATCTACGAGGCCTGCTCCTTCCAGGACATCACCGGCCAGCGCATCGGCAAGGTGGTGACGGCGCTCAAGGCCATCGAGACCCGGGTGCAGGAGGTCACGGCCCGCTTCGGGCAGTCCCCGCCGGCACCCGCGCAGGCCGCGCCCGCGCACCAGGGCGGCTGGGCGAACGCCAAGACGGAAGGCGAGCGGCTGGCCAACGGGCCGCAGCTGCCGGGGGCGGGCTCCTCGCAGGCCGACATCGACGCGCTGCTGGCGAGCTTCGACTGATGCGTCGCCGGAGCGGGCCGGGTTTCGCCGCCGGGAGTCTGGCGGCGTCGGTTCTCGGCCTGCTCCTGCTCGTCGCGACGCCTGCCGCCGCCGAGCGCGTGGCCGTGCGCGTGGGCGAGCACGCCGGCCGCGGGCGGGTGGTGTTCGACTGGCCGGAACGCACCGGCTACCGCGTCGAGGAGAGCCGGGGACGCGTCGTGCTGCATTTCGACCGGCCGGCGGACTTCGCGATCCCGGGCCGCTTCCCTCGCAACGTGCTGGACATCTCGGCGGGGGAGGGCGGCGTCACCGTATTGCTGCGCCCGGGGGCGCGGCTGCGGCACTTTCGCCTGGGCGAGCGCGTGGTGCTCGACCTCACGGACCCCGAGCGACCCACCCCCGTTCCGGCCACCCCCGTTCCGGTTGACGCGGCTGCCGGCCCATCTCCGGCCGACGCCACGGTTCCGGCTGAGCCCCCCCGCGTCGCCCACGCTGAGCCGCCGCCGGCGCGGGCGGGCCGGGGACGCCGGCCGACCGTGAACCCGCCGGGGAACGTCGCCGAGGCCGTTCCCCGCGCGCAGGGTGCGCCCCCAGCCGCGCCAGCCCCGGCCGCGCCGGCCCCGACCCCGGCCGTCCCCCGTACCGCTTCCGCGACGGCGGCCACCCCCGCGACCGCCACTGCCGAACCCGCGGCGGCGCCGGTCCTGCCGCCGCGCGGGGCCGTGGTCGTTCGGATCGCGTCCTCGCCCGGCCGTGGGCGGGCGTTGTCCCTGCGCCTGCCGGAGGGCACGGGACTGGCGATCCTGCGCCGCGGCGACGCCCTGCTGGCGGTGCTTGACAATCCCGTGCCGCTGGACCTCACGGCGCTGCGCGGCGACCCGGTGCTGGGCGCCGCCGACGCCCTGCACCTGCCGGAAGCGACCGTGCTGCGCCTGCGGCTGGCCGCGCCGGCCGTGCTGGTGCCGCGTCGCGAGGGCGACACTTGGCTGCTGGAGGCGGCCCGGGAGGTCCCGCCGGGTCGCAGCATCTTCCCCGAGGCGGACCGCGACGTGCTCACCCTGCGCGCCGCGCGGCCCGGCCGCGTGGTGGTGCTGGAGGACCCGGAAACCGGTCTGCCGCTGCTGGTCGGCACGGTGGGGGAGGCGGAGCAGTCGAGTCCGCAGCCGCGCCGGCTGCCACGCGCCGAGCTGCTGCCGACCATCCTGGGCACCGCCCTGCTCGCCCGCGGCGACGGCGTGGCGATGCGCGCGGGCGCCGAGCGCTTCGTGCTCGAGGGCGCCGGCGCGGGCGCCCCCACCACGCCCGGCCCGGCGCCGGAGGCGATGGCGATGACGCGCCTGCTGCAACTGCCCGCGCTGGCCACCACCGCGGCGGGCGAGCGGCTGCGGGCGCAGCAGGCCGGCCTGGCCGGGGTGCCGCCGCTGCAGCGCGCGTCGCTGCGCCTGGAAGCGGCGGAGTCCCTGCTCGCGCTCGGCCTGCCGCAGGAAGCGCAGGCGATGCTTCGGCTGGCCTTCCAGGAGGATCCGGGCATCGGCGCCGATCCCCGCGCCCGCGTGCTGCGGGCCGCCGCTGCGCTCGTCGCCGGCCGCGTGGCCGAGGCCGCGGCGCTGGACGAGCCCGCGCTGCCGCGCACCGACGAGACCGCGCTGTGGCGCGCCGCCCTGAGCGCCGCGCGCGGCGAGCCGGTGCGGGCCGCGCAAGGTTTCGCCGCCACCCTGCCGCTGTTGCTCTCCTACCCCGAGCCGCTGCGCGCCCGCCTGCTGCCGCCGGCCGCCGAGGCGCTGGTCGAGGGCGGCGAGAACGCCGCCGCACGCCGGCTGATCGAGGGCGCCGGGACCCTGCCGGGGCTGGATTACGCCCGCGGCCGCCTCGCTGAGGCCGAAGGGCGGAACACGGACGCGCTGGCCGCCTACGAGGAAGCGTCGCGCGGACGCGACCGCCTGCTGCGCGCCCGGGCGCTGCGGCGCTCCGTGGAGGTGCGGCTTGCTTCCGGCGCGCTGGACGCCGCCGGCGCCGCCGCGGCGCTGGAAGCCACCCTGTTCGCTTGGCGCGGCGACGCGGAGGAACTGGACGCCCGCACGCGGCTCTCGGCGCTGCGCCGGCAGGCCGGCGACGCGCGCGGCGCCCTGGCCATGCTGGGCGAGACCGCCGCCTTGTTCCCCGAACGCGCCGCCGCGCTGCGGCCAGCGATGACCGGCGCGCTGCTCGGCGCACTGGAGAACGAGGCGCCGCTCGCCGCCGTGTCGCTGGCCGAGGCGCACCGCGAGCTGCTGCCGCGCGACGCCCAGGGCCAGGCCGCCATGCTGCTGCTCGCCGACCGGCTCGCCGCACTCGACCTGCCCGACCGCGCGGCCGCCGTGCTGGAAGGCGCGCTCGCGGGGATGTCGGGCGAGCCGCGCGCGGCGCTCGGCGCTCGCCTGGCCGCGCTGCGCCTGGGCGAGGGCGACGCGGCGGGCGCCGCGGCCGCGCTCAGCGGCAGCGAGATGCCTGGATTGCCCGCGCCGCTGCTGGAGGAGCGCGCGGTGCTCGCGGCCCTCGCCATGGCGCGCCGGGGCCAGGAGGAGCCGGCGATCGCCGCGTTGCGTGGCCTGGGCCCCGCCGGGCTGCCCGCCCTGGCGGACCTGCTCGCCGGCCGGCGCGACTGGGCGGGCGCATCCGAGGCGATGGTCGCCCAGGCGGCCGGGCCCGGCGAGATCGACGACGCCAAGCGGCGGGCGATGGTGCGCGCGGTGGCCTTCTCGGCGCTGGCCGGCGACGGTTCGCGCCTGTCCGCCCTGCGCGCGCAATGGGAAACGCGGCTGGGCGAGGGGCCGTTACGGGACGCCTTCCTGACGCTGACCGCCGATCCCGTGCGCGGCTTGGCGGACCTGCCGCGGCTGCAGCGCGAACTGAACCTTTTCCGGGGATTTTCGGGCAGGCTGGAGGCGTTGCGGGCGGAAGCGCCCCCGACGCGTTGAGCCGCGCCCCCGATGCGGGGGGAAGCCGCGTTTTTTCCGGCCACGATCCCGATTTCGCTTGCCCCCACCCACTGCTTGGCCCATATGCCCCCGCTCACTGACCTGATCGGCATTGCCGATGGCTACAGGTCGTCTTCTGGTGGAAATGGGGGCCTTGAATGGACGCTCTTGTTGCTCCGCTGGGGATGGTCTCGGATTGCCCGAGCAACGCCCAGAACGACTACTCCGTCGGTTACGACGAGCCGAAGGACTACTTCGTCGAGAGGGACGGCGTCCGCTTCGCGGGCACGCACCTGATCATCGACCTGTGGGGCGCGACGAACCTCGACGACCCCGCCCACATCGACGACGTGCTGCGCGAGGCCGCGGTGGCCACGGGCGCCACGATCCTGCACGGCCACTTCCACCACTTCCAGCCCAACGGCGGCGTGTCGGGCGTGCTGGTGCTGGCGGAAAGCCACGTCTCGATCCACACTTGGCCCGAGAAGTCGTTCGCGGCGCTCGACATCTTCGTGTGCGGTGCCTGCAATCCCTACAAGGCGATGATCGCCCTGCGGAAGGGCTTCCTGCCCGAGCGCGTCCAGGTCGGCGAGCACCGCCGCGGCCTGACCGTCTGACGCCCGCGCACACCGGCGCGCCGACCGGGGGCGGACCGCGAAGGTCCGCCCCTTCTCGTGCCATCTGTGCCATCTGTGCCGTCACGGGCTTCGGGCACGCGTTGCGGCGCCCGCGGAGAACGCGATGACTACCGAGTCCTGGGTGAACGAGACGCTCTACCCCGCGTGGGGACAGCGCTTCCGCATGATGCGCGAACTGGCACGCGTGCGGTCCCCCTTCCAAAACATCGTGGTGTTCGAGAGTGCTTCGCACGGCCGCGTGCTGCTGCTCGACGGCGCCGTGCAGATCACCGAGGCCGACGAGTTCGTCTACCAGGAGATGCTCGCCCACGTGCCGCTGCTGGCGCACGGCGACGCGAAGCGCGTGCTGATCATCGGCGCCGGCGACGGCGGCGTGCTGAAGCGCGTGCTGCAGCATCGCAACGTTGAGCGCGCTGTCATGGTGGAGATCGACGGCGAGGTGATCCGCTTGGCCCGCGAGTTCCTGCCCGGCATCGGCGGCGACGCCTGGGACGACCCGCGCGCCGAGGTGATCGTGGGCGACGGCATCGACTACGTGCGCCGCGCCGAGGCGGGTTCCTTCGACGTGGTGATCGTGGACAGCACCGATCCAGTCGGTATCGGCGAGGTGCTGTTCACCAACGCGTTCTACGAGAACGTCGCGCGCTTGCTCACGGCGCGCGGGCTGGTGGTGAACCAGTGCGGCGTGCCGGCGATGCAGGCCGAAGAGCTGCGCGACACCTCGCTGCGGCGCGCGAAGTTTTTCCCCGACGTCTGGGCCTACGTCGCCGCCGTGCCGACCTACGTCGGCGGCTTCATGGCGCTGGGCTGGTCGGCCAAGGACGCGGCCAGCCGCCGCCTCGGCGCCGACGAGATCCGCGCGCGGGCCGCGGCGGCCGGCGTGCTGGGCCGCACCCGCTACTGGACGCCCGAGATGCACGCGGGTGCTTTCAACCTCCCGCCCTACGTCGCCAAGCACCTGCCCGGCGGCTGAGCATCGCCCGCCTCGCCGGCCGTCGCGCGCCACCGGTCCCGCCGCGACCGCTCCCCCCGGGTGAGCGGTGCCTTCGGGACGCGGAGCCGCGGCGGCCGGCCCCTGACCGCGCCGTGGTCGTGCGGACGCCGCACCTCAGCCGCTGCTGAAGCCCTGCACCAAGCTGCCCGACACCAATCGCCAGCCGTCCACGATCACGAAGAACACCAGCTTGAAGGGCAGAGCCACGATGGAAGGCGGCAGCATCTGCATGCCCAGCGACATCAGCAGCGACGCCACCACGAGGTCGATCACCAGGAACGGCAGGAACAACAGGAAGCCGATCTCGAAGCCACGCTTCAGCTCGCCGACCATGAAGGCCGGCACCAGGGCGCGCCACGGCGCCGCGTCCGGCTCGGCCACCGGCGGCAGGTTGGCGAGGTCGAGGAACAGCGACAAGTCGGCGTCGCGCACGTTGGCCGCCATGAAGGCGCGAAACGGCTCGGCCGAGCGGGACAGCCCCTCCATCTCGGCGATCTGCCCCTCGACCATGGGCAGCAGCCCCGACGCCCAGGAAGCCTCGAACACCGGCTGCATCACGAAGAAGGTGAGGAACAGCGCCAGCCCCACCAGCACCGGGTTGGGCGGCACCCCCTGCGCGCCGATGGCCGAGCGCAGCAACGACAGCACGATCACGATCCGCGCGAAGGCGGTGACCATCACCAGCAGCGACGGCGCCAGCGACAGCAGGCCGATCAGCGCGGTGAGCTGCACCAGCCGCGCCGTGGCGCCGGGCTGGCCGGTCTGGCCGAGGTCGATCGAGACCGACTGCGCGAAGGCCGGCCCGGCGAGCAGCAGCAGCGCGGCAGCGAGGACGAAGCGCCTCACGGCAGCCATCCCACCACGGCGTCCTGCGCGCCGCCGGTCAGGATCAGCACCTCGCGCCCGTCCACGCGCACCAGCACCAGCCGGCGGCGCGCGTCGAGCGCGGTGACTTCCTGCACCGCCAGCCGCTTGCCCCCGGCGGCCGGCGCGAGACCCGCCAGCCGCGCGCCGCGCGCCAGCAGCCACAGCAATCCCAGCACGCCGGCCAGCGCGGCGGCCGCCAGCAGCCAGGTCGAAAAATTCGTCGTCATGCGTGGTCGCGGCCTTCTGCCAGCGTTGCGCGGATGAAGATTCGGGGGCTCAGGGCTGTCGCTGCAGCCGCGCGTGGAGTCCCTCGACCTGCAGCATCAGCCCGGCCAGCTCGCCGCGCAGGGCGCGACCCTCGGCGGCGGGCAGGGTGACCGCCGCGGCGCAAACGGCCGCGACCTCCCGCTCCAGCCCCGAAAGGTCGATCTCCCGGCCGGCGTCCAGCAGCGCCTCGGCCACCGTGAGCGTGTCGCCCATGGCGCGTATTGCGGCCCGGACCGCGTCCTGGTGCGTGCTGGTCATTCCACCATCTTGCACCGCGGGGAGTTACCGCCGCCTTTCCGCCGCGCGGTTTCCGTTCGTCCCCGTCAACGGACCGTTCACGGTTCCCGGGCAGGATGCCGCCCATGGATCCCACGCGAACCGGCCCCGTCGCGCTGGCCGAGGACAGGCTGCGCTGGCTCGACCGTCGGCAGGAAGTGCTGGCGCGCAACATCGCCAACGCCGACACGCCGGGCTATCGCCCGCGCGACGTCGCGCCCTTCGCGCAGGTGCTGGCCCAGCGGGGCGGCCCGGCGCTCGCCCGCACGGACAGCGGCCACCTGACACCCGCCGGCGGCACCGGCGCGATGCGCGCGCGGACCGAGCGGCACTCGGCCGAGATGGCGCCCAACGGCAACGCGGTGGCGCTGGACGAGCAGGCGCTCAAGGTCGCCGACAACGAGACCGCCCACCAGATGGCGAGCGGCCTGCACCGCAAGTACCTCAACCTGTTCCGCACGGCCCTGGGCCGCAACGGCTGAAGAAGGAGCACGCGATGGACCTCGACCGCGCCCTGCGGATCTCGGCTTCCGGCATGGCGGCGCAGTCCACCCGCCTGCGCGTGGTGGCGGAGAACCTGGCCAACCGCGACAGCACCGGCAACGCGCCCGGCGCCGACCCGTACCGCCGCAAGACCGTGACCTTCGGCAACCGGCTGGACCGGGCCACGGGGACGGAATCCGTGCGCGTGTCGCGCGTGGGCACCGCTCAGGGCGCATTCCCCGAGCGCTTCGAGCCTTCCCACCCCGCGGCCGACGCGCGCGGCTACGTCCGCACCCCCAACGTCGACAGCTTCGTGGAGATGATGGACATGCGCGAAGCGCAGCGCTCCTACGGCGCCAACCTCGGCGTGCTGGAAGCCACGCGCGGCATGCTCAGCCGCACCATCGAGGCGCTGCGCTGATGGTCGCCCCGGTCGGCGGCGCCGGCGCGGCGCTGGCCGCCTACCGTGCCATCTCGCGGCCCGGCGACGCGGCCGCCGACGCGCCGGCGAGCGCTTCCGGCTCCTTCGGCGCGGCGCTCGCGCGGGCGGTGCAGGGCGCGGTGGACGTGGGCCGGGATGCGGATGCCGCTTCCACCCAGGCGCTGGCCGGGCAGGGCAGCGTCACCGACGTGGTGCTCGCCGTCTCGCGCGCCGAGCTGTCGCTGCAGACGGCGGTGGCGGTGCGCGACCGCGTCGTGTCCGCCTACCAGGATGTCATGCGGATGCCGATCTAGCGGCACCCGCGCGCCCGCCAGGAAGGAGGCCGCGCCCGTGGAGAGTGACGTGCTGGGCGGGGCCCTGCGCGAGAGCATGTGGGTGACGCTGCAACTCGCCGGGCCGCTGCTCGTCGCGCTGCTGATCGTTGGCCTCGTGGTCTCGGTGTTCCAAGCGCTGACCCAGGTGCAGGAAGCCTCGCTGGCCTTCCTGCCCAAGCTGGCCGTGATGGGCGGCGGTCTCCTCCTCCTCGGTCCCTTCATGGTGGGCGTGCTGCGCGCCTACGCGTCGGGCCTGTTCGACCGCGTGGTGGCGATCGGCGGCCTGCCCTGACCGAGGCGGAGCTGCTCGCGGCGCTGCCCGGCCTCGCCTTCAAGGCGGCGCTGGTGTTCGCGCGTCTGGGCGCAGCGGTGATGGTGCTGCCCGGACTGGGCGAGTCGGAGATCCCCGCGCCGGTGCGACTGGGCATCGGGCTGGCCTTCGTGCCCCTGCTGCTGCCCGGGCTGGAGGATGCCCTGCCGCCGCCGCCCGACAGCGCACCGGAGTCCGCGCGCCTGCTGCTGCTGGAGGTTCTGGCCGGGCTGTGGATCGGTGGTCTGGCGCGGCTGGCCGCGCTCGCGCTCGCCGTCGCCCTGCAGGCGGTGGCGACGCTGATCGGGCTCGCCTCGGTGCTGGTGCCCGACGCGCAGCTGGGCGGCCAGTCCGCGGCGTTGGGGCGGCTCGGCTCCCTGGCGGCGGCGGTGCTGGTGCTGTCGTCGGGCCTCTACGCCCTGCCGCTGCGCGCCCTGGCCGAGAGCTACGCGGTGCTGCCGGCCGGCGCGCCCTGGCCGGCCGGCCCCGCCGTCGAGGCCTGGGTCGCCGCCGGCTCGTCCTTGCTCGACGTGTCGCTGCGCCTCGCCGCGCCTTTCGTGCTGGGGGCGCTGCTGGTCAACCTCGCCATGGGGCTGCTGTCGCGCGCCGCGCCGCAGGTGCAGGTGCACGTGGTCGGCGCGCCGGGGCAGATCCTGGGCGGGCTGGCGCTGATCGGCCTGCTCGCGCCGCCGATCCTGGCGGCCTTCGCCGACGCGCTGCGGGTCGCCTGGTCCACGCTGCCGGGACTGGGCTGAGCCGCCGTGGCCGAGGGCGAGGGGGGCGACGCCGAGGACAAGACCGAAGCCGCGACACCGCGCCGGTTGGAGCGCGCGCGCGAGGACGGGCAGGTCGCCCTGTCGCGCGAGGCGGTGGCGTTCGCCACCCTGCTGCTCGGCATGGCCGGCGCCGCCTTCGCGATGCCCGAGGCTGGCACGGCGATGCTGCGGGCGCTGCGCGGCGTGCTGTCGCGCGCACACGAACTGACGCCGCGCGACGCCTGGGGGCTGTTCTGGCCGGCGGTGCTGGCGCTGCTGCCGGCGGCGGTCGCGGCGACGGCCGGCGCGGTGGCGGCCACCCTGCTACAAACCGGCGGCCTATTCAGCGCCAAGGGCTTGATGCCGCAGCTCTCGCGCTTGTCGCCGTTGTCCGGGCTCAAGCGCATCCTCGGGCCGCAGGGGGCGGCGGAGATGCTGCGTTCCCTGGTCAAGGTGGCCGCCGTGGGCATCGCGCTGCGACATGGGGCCGGCGATCCGGCTTCCCTGCGCGACCTGCTGCTGATGCCTGCCGGGGCGCTGCTGGAGGCGGCGGCGCGGCGCGGCGCCGACATGGTCTCGGCCGCCCTGGCCGCCCTGGCCGCCTTGGCGATCCTCGACCTGTTCTGGGTGCGCTTCAGCCACAACCGCAAGCTGCGCATGAGCCGCGAGGACCTCAAGCAGGAAAGCCGCGACACCGAAGGCGACCCGCACGTCAAGGGACGGCAGCGCCAACTCCGCCAACAGGCCTCCAAGCGGCGCATGATGCAGGCGGTGCCCAAGGCTGCCGTGGTGATCACCAACCCCACCCACTTCGCCGTTGCCCTGGCCTACGAGGAAGGCTCGGCCGCGCCGCGCGTGGTGGCCAAGGGCGCCGACTCCATGGCCGCCCGCATCCGCGACGTGGCGCGAGAGGCCGGCGTGCCGCTGGTGTCCAATCCGCCCCTGGCGCGCGCCCTGTTCAAGGTGGAACTGGACACCGAGATCACGCCCGAACACTACGCGGCGGTGGCCGAGATCATCGCCTTCGTGTGGCGCCGCCGCGGCCTGCCGGCGGGAAGCTCGGTGCAGCCCTGAAGCAAAGCGGGCGAGTTGATCGTCTAACAACAACTACAAATTGCATTAGCCCGCCGTTCCTCGCACCATGCTCCGCGTCGAGATCGGGTGCGCGGATTGGGATTCTGGAGACCGAAGCCGCGGGAAGGGGAGGCCTTCAGGGCCCTGCTGGACGCGATCGGCGAACCGGCTGCGGTGCTCGACGCTTCCGGGCGGGTTCTGATCGCCAATCCGGCGTTCCGGGGGTTGCTGGGCCCGGCCTCGGCGCCGGCACCTTTGACCCCGGCGGCGCGGCTCTTCGACGCCGCCTCGCGGGACGCGGTGGCGCGTTGGCTCGCCGCCGGCGGCGTGTCGCCGATCGAGGCGACCCTGGCCGCGCCCGAGGGCGTCGAGCCGCCGGTGCTGTGCTGCCGCCTGCGCCTGCTGCCCGACGGCCGCCGCCTGCTGCTGGCCGCCGACCTGTCGGAAGGGCGCCGCTTCCGCGAGCGGGCCGAGGAAGGGGAGCGGCTGCGCGCCGTGGGCCAGCTCGCCGGCGGCATCGCCCACGACTTTAACAACCTGCTCTCGGTCGTGGTCGCGGCGGCCGAGGCGGCGCGGCAGCGGGCACCCGACGCCGCCGACGAGCTGGACCCGCTGCTGGCCGCCGCCGACCGCGGCGCCGCCCTGGTCCGCCGCCTGCTGCAACTCGCCGGGCGGCAGCGCCTGGAGCCGCGCGTCGTGGTGCTGGACGACGCGCTGGACGCCATGGCCGCGCTGCTGCCGCGCCTGCTCGGCCCGCGCATACGATTGGACATGCGGCTGGGCGCGGAAGGGCGGCAGGCTCTGGTGGACCCGACGCAGCTCGACCAGGTGGTGTTCAACCTCGCTACCAACGCCGCTCAGGCGATGCGCGGCGTCGGCCGCCTGACCATCGCTTCCGGCACCGCCGTGGCACTGCGCGAGGAGGCGGGCACCCCCGACCCGCTGCCGCCCGGGCGCTGGTCGGTGTTGTCGGTTTCCGACACCGGCCCGGGCGTGCCGCCAGAGGTCCTGGCCCGCATGTTCGAGCCCTTCTTCACCACCCGCTCGGCGCAAGGCGGCACCGGGCTCGGCTTGGCCACTGTGCACGGCGTCGTCCGGCAGTCCGGCGGGGCGCTGCAGGTGACCACCCGGGTCGGTGAGGGCACCACCTTCCGCGTGTTCCTGCCGCGTCACGTGGCCGAGGAGCCGGCCACCCCCGAGCCGGTGCCCGCGGCGGCGGCGGCCGTCCAGGCCGTCCCCGACGTAGCGGCCACCATTCCCGACGCGCCACTGCGCGTGCTGCTGGTGGATGACGAGGCGCCGCTGCGCCGGCTGGCCGAGCGCGCCCTGGCGCGCGACGGCATGGAGGTGCGCGCGGCCGAGGACGCGGAGGAAGCGCTGGAGGTGCTGGAAAGCGGTTTCGTGCCGGAGGTGCTGGTGTCCGACGTGGCGATGCCCGGGATGGACGGCGCCGCCCTGGCGCGCGCGGCGCGGAATCGCCTGCCGGGGCTGCCCGTGGTGCTGGTGAGCGGCTACGCCGAAGCCGCGCTGGAAGGCCGGGCACTGGAGCCGGGGATGGTGTTCCTGGCCAAGCCCTATCGTCCCGCGGCCCTCGCCGCCCTGGTGCGGGAAAGCGCCCGGTGAATCTTCGGGCTGGCCGCGGGCGTGGTTGAGTTCGGCGTCAGAAATGAACATATAGGGAACAGAACGACGCCCCCGCCGTCCCCGATGTTGTGGCGCGCGGGTCCGGGTCGTTCTAGGTTCGCGCTGACCCGGGGGTCGTAGTAGACACCGGATCACGCGACCGCAGGTTGTGGACCGTCTGCCCCACGAGGGGGCGACCAGGGGGCATGATGGACAAGAACAAGGCGCTCGACGCGGCGCTGAGCCAGATCGAGCGGGCCTTCGGCAAGGGCTCGGTCATGCGGCTGGGCGCCAAGCAGGACATGGCCGACATCGAGGTGGTGTCCACCGGCTCGCTGGGGTTGGACATGGCGCTCGGGATAGGCGGCCTGCCGCGCGGGCGGGTGGTCGAGATCTACGGCCCCGAATCCTCGGGCAAGACTACGCTGGCGCTGCACGCCATCGCCGAGGCGCAGAAGAAGGGCGGCACCTGCGCCTTCATCGACGCCGAACACGCGCTCGACCCCGGCTATGCCAAGAAGCTCGGCGTGAACGTCGACGACCTGCTGATCAGCCAGCCCGACGCCGGCGAGCAGGCGCTGGAGATCGCCGACACGCTGGTGCGCTCGGGCGCGGTGGACGTGCTGGTGATCGACAGCGTCGCCGCCCTGGTGCCGCGCGCCGAGCTGGAAGGCGAGATGGGCGACAGCCACGTCGGCCTGCACGCCCGGCTGATGAGCCAAGCGCTGCGCAAGCTGACCGGCTCGATCAGCCGCTCCAACACCACCATGATCTTCCTCAACCAGATCCGGTTGAAGATCGGCGTAATGTTCGGCAACCCCGAAACCACCACCGGCGGCAACGCGCTGAAGTTCTACGCGTCCGTGCGCATGGAGATCCGCCGCATCGGCCAGATCAAGGACCGCGACGAGGTGGTGGGCAACCAGACCCGGGTGAAGGTGGTCAAGAACAAGATGGCCCCGCCCTTCCGGCAGGTCGAATTCGACATCCTGTACGGCGAGGGCATCTCCAAGGTCGGCGAGCTGATCGACCTCGGCGTCAAGGCCGGCGTCGTGGAGAAGTCCGGCGCTTGGTTCTCGGCCGACAGCACCCGCATCGGCCAGGGCCGCGAGAACGCCAAGCAGTTCCTGCGCGACCACCCCGACATGGCCGCCGGCATCGAGCAGCGCATCCGCGGCCAGGCCGCAACGGTGGCCGAGCAGATGATGACCGCGCCCGAGAGCGAGGGCGAGGAGGCGGCGGCGGCGGAGTGATCCGCCCCCCGCGCCCCCGGCTCCGGTGAAGGAACCGCGCCCCGCGAGGGATGCGGCCCTTTCCGCGTCCGGGAGCCCCAGCCCTTCCCCGCTGGACGCGCGCCCGCGCCGGGGCTACCGGCCACGCGGACACCCGGGGAATGCGAGCATGCGCGACGTGGAATGGGCGCACCTGACGGGGCCGGAGCTGCGCGCGCTGGCCGCCGAGCCCGACGCCCTGGTGATGCTGCCGGTGGGCTCGCTGGAGCAGCACGGCCCGCACCTGCCGGTGATGACCGACACGCGCTCCGCCACCGAGATGGCGGTCCGTGCCGCGCGCCTCCTGGCGGGCGCGCCGCCGGCGCTGGTGCTGCCGGGGGTGTGGACCGGCATGAGCGAGCACCACCTGCCATTCGGCGGCACGATCAGCCTGAACTTCGCCGAGTTCCACGGCGTGCTGCGCGGCATCTCGCGGTCCCTGCGGGCGCTGAGCTTCCGCCGGCTGCTGATCGTCAACGGCCACGGCGGCAACGTCGACCCGCTGGCGGTCTCCGCCCGCGAGCTGGCGCACGAGTTCGGCCTCGCGGTGGTCGCCACCACGCCCTGGGCCGCCGCCACGGCGCGGATCGCGCCGCTGCTGGAAACACAGGCGGCCGTGCAGCACGCCTGCGAGGCGGAAACCTCGCTGATGCTGGCGATGACGCCCGGGCTGGTGCGGCGCGAGAAGATCGAGGAAGCCGTGCGGCAGGCGCCGGCACCCGTCGAGGGTCGCGCCGGCTACACCCGGTTCTGGAGCTTCGCCGAGCGCGCTCCCGTCACCGGCACCCGCGGCGACCCGCGCGCCGGCACGGCGGCCAAGGGCGAGGCGATCCTCGACATCCTGGCCACCGAGCTAGCTGAGGCGGCCCGCGATCCCGTCCTGTGGCGTGCGCCGGACGATGTGTGGGCGCCCGGTCGCGGCCAGCGGGGCACTGCCGGGCCGGCCTGACCACTCGCCGGCTCGCGCATCCGCCGCTGTATCGTGTCGCGCACGAAGGTGGGGGAGCGCGTGGCGCCGCCCGCCGCCCGCCGCGCGGCCCCCGCCCTCGACGCCGCCCGACCCCCACGCTAAGGCCTGCGGCGACCTCCCCAGCCCGAGAAGACCCGCGCCGGCCGATGACCAGCACCAACGACATCCGCGCCACCTTCCTGGACTACTTCGCCCGCGAAGGGCATGCGGTGGTCGAGAGCTCGCCCCTGGTGCCGCGCAACGACCCGACCCTGCTGTTCGTCAACAGCGGCATGGTGCAGTTCAAGAACGTGTTCACCGGCCAGGAGCGCCGCCCGTATTCCCGCGCCACCACGGCGCAGAAGTGCGTCCGCGCGGGTGGCAAGCACAACGACCTCGACAACGTCGGCTTCACCGCCCGCCACCACACCTTCTTCGAGATGCTGGGGAACTTCTCCTTCGGCGACTACTTCAAGGAGCAGGCGATCGAGCACGCCTGGACCCTGCTGACCCGCGACTTCGCCCTGCCGCGCGAGAAGTTGCTGGTCACCGTCTATTCCGAGGACGAGGACGCCGCCGCCCTGTGGCGCAAGGTCGCGGGCTTGTCCGATCGGCGCATCATCCGCATCCCCACGGCCGACAACTTCTGGCGCATGGGCGACACCGGCCCCTGCGGCCCGTGCTCCGAGATCTTCTACGACCACGGCGCCGCCATCCCCGGCGGGCCGCCCGGCTCGCCGGACGAGGATGGCGACCGCTTCATCGAGATCTGGAACCTCGTCTTCATGCAGTACGAGGAAGGACCGCCCGGCGTGCGCGCGCCGCTGCCGCGTCCCTCCATCGACACCGGCATGGGGCTGGAGCGCTTCAGCGCCATCTTGCAGGGCGTGCATGACAACTACGACACCGACACCTTCCGCGCCCTGATCCTGGCCAGCGCGGAGGCCACGGGACGCGACCCCGACGGCCCGTTCAAGGTCAGCCACCGCGTCGCCGCCGACCACCTGCGCTCCGGCGCCTTCCTGGTGGCCGATGGCGTGCTGCCCTCCAACGAGGGCCGCGGCTACGTCCTGCGCCGCATCCTGCGCCGCGCCATGCGCCACGCCCACCTGATGGGCGCGGCCGAGCCGCTGCTGCACCGCCTGGTGCCCGTGCTGGTGCGTCAGATGGGCGCCGCCTACCCCGAACTCGTGCGCGCGCAGCCGCTGATCGCCGAGACCCTGCGGCTGGAGGAGACCCGCTTCCGCACGCTGCTCGACCGCGGCCTCGGCCTGCTCGCGGAGGAAACGGCGCGGCTGGGCGAGGGCGAAGCGTTGCCCGGCGCGGTGGCCTTCCGCCTGTACGATACCTTCGGCTTCCCACTCGACCTCACCCAGGACGCGCTGCGGGGCGAGGGTCGGGCGGTGGACGTGGAGGGCTTCGGCACCGCCATGGCCGAGCAGCGCCGCCGGGCGCGGGCCGCCTGGGCCGGCTCCGGCGAGGCGGCCACCGAGACGCTGTGGTTCGACCTCCGGGAGCGGGTCGGGGCCACCGAGTTCCTCGGCTACTCCACCGAGAGCGCGGAGGGCGAGATCCTTGCCCTCGTCGTGGACGGGCAAGTGGTGGACGAGGCGCCCGCTGGCGCCGAGGTCGCGGCCGTGCTGAACCAGACCCCCTTCTACGCCGAGAGCGGCGGCCAGGTCGGCGACGCCGGGGTGATCTCGGCCGGCGAGAACGCGCGCATCGTGGTGCGCGACACCCAGAAGAAGCTGGGCGACCTCCACGTCCACCTCGGCACCGTGGCCGGCGGCGCCATCCGCACCGGCCTCGCCGCGCTGGCGACCGTCGACCACGAGCGCCGCTCCGCCATACGCGCCCACCATTCCGCCGCCCACCTGCTGCACGAGGCGCTGCGCCGGCGCTTGGGCGAGCACGTCGCGCAGAAGGGCTCGCTCGACGCCCCGGACCGGCTGCGCTTTGACGTGTCGCAGCCCATGCCGATGACGTCCGCCGACCTCGCCTGGGTGGAAGCGGAGGTCAACGCCCGCATCCGGCAGAACTCCGCCGTCACCACCCGGCTGATGACCCCCGAGGCGGCGGTGGACGCCGGCGCCACCGCCCTGTTCGGCGAGAAGTACGGCGAGGAGGTCCGCGTCGTCGGCATGGGCGAGGACCCCGAGGCCACGGCCAAGCACGGCGTCTACTCGCTGGAGCTGTGCGGCGGCACCCACGTCGCGCGCACCGGTGACATCGGCCTGTTCCGCATCGTGGGCGAGGGCGCGGTCGCGGCCGGCGTGCGCCGCGTCGAGGCGGTCACCGGCGCCGCCGCGCTGGCCGCCGTGGAGGAGGGCGACCGCCTCCTGCGTGAGGCCGCCGCCGCACTCAAGGCGTCGCCCGCCGAGGTGCCCGCTCGCATCGCCGCCCTGGTCGAGGACCGTCGCCGCCTGGAACGCGAGATGGCCGAGATGCGCAAGCGGATGGCCACCGGTGCCGCCGCCACCGCCGCCGAGGCGGTGGGCGGCCTGCGGCTGGCGCTGCGCGAGATGGGCGACACGCCACCGCGCGATCTCAAGGGCATCGCCGACGCCATCCTGAAGGGTGGCACGGCCGACGTGGTGGCCCTGGTTTCCACCGCCGAAGGGAAGGCCAGCATCGTGGTGGGCGTCGCCGAGCCAGCGCGCGACCGCGCCGACGCCGTGGCGCTGGTTCGGGCCGCGAGCGCGGCGGTGGGCGGCAAGGGCGGCGGCGGCCGGCCCGACATGGCCCAGGCCGGCGGACCGGATGCCGACAAGGCGGGCGAGGCGCTGGCGGCGGTGCGGGCGGCGCTGGCCGCCTGAGGAGGCCGGGGGTCCGTCCCCCGACCTCCCGCGTTGCCGGGATCGCGACGCGGACGCGCCGCCGTGCTCAGCGCGCCGGCTGGCCGCCCCCCGGCTGCCCGTCCTGCCCCGGGGCCCCGGCCGCGGGCTGTCCGGCGGGCGACTGATCTGGCAGCTCCACGGGACGGTTGTTGTTCAGGTCCCAGCCCGTGTTCGGGTCGGTCGGCGTCGCCTGGAAGTGCGCCCGTACCTGCCACTGGTACAGATCGATGGCGGCCTCGACCTCCTGCAGCAGGTTGGAGGTGGTGGGATCGGGCTCCTCGGTGTCGCGCACCGACTGCCGGATCTCGTCGCCGACCTGCTTGTACACGTTGGTGAACCAGACGATCACCTGGGCGTCGTCGGCGAAGCCGCCGGGGATCTCGGGGATAGTGGAGGTCCGCACGATGGTGGTGGCCCGCCCGTCCGACGAGGAGCCGATGGAGAGCAGCCGCTCCGCCACCCGGTCGGCGTACTTCGACGTACCCTCGTAGTGCTCCTGCAGTAGCAGGTGCAGCGGGTACCACAGCGTGCCCGAAACGTTCCAGTGCGCCTGCTTGATCTGGAGCTGGAGCTGCTGGAGCTGCGTCAGCGTCCGCTGCAGCCCGCCCACAACGGCCCGGTAGCCTTCGGCCCCGCCCTGCGGCCCGACGAAGGGGCGGTTGGTGACGGTGTTGGTGGGAAACGAGCCGGGCGGCTGGAAGGGCCGCGGGTCCATTCGCGGCGAGATGCTGTCGGCGCGCGGCGCGCGGTTCGGGCTGGCGCCGCCACCGCCCGCGCTCTGCGCCAGGGTGGGCAGCGGCGCCGCGAGGAGCGAGGCCGCGAGGAGGGCTGGAAGAGTTCGCATGGGAACAACATGTCTCCGAGGTCAGGTGATGCGTTGGGCCCGGCCGTCCGGCCGACACGGCGCCGCACCCATAGGGGCGGGACGTCGGGGGAATGCGCCGGCACCGACCACCGCCGTCCACCGGAACGTGCCGCTCCCGTCGGCAACGCGGAAGCGCCGCCCGCGCTGCCGGCGATGCGCCACGGCCCCGTCACGATCCGGTGGCGGTTCCTCCGCGGGTTGCCCGACGCCTACTCCCGCACCGCCTGCCGCACGGCGGAGCGGAACTCGCGCCGCTGCAACTCCCACAGCACCCACAGGCTGGCCCCGATCAGCGCTAGGGGATGCAGGATCCAGCCCAGCGCGGCCAGCCCGAAGTAGTAGGCGCGGAGCCCGGTGTTGAAGTGCCGCGCCGCCCGGTTCACCACCCGCGCCGCCACCTCGGCCGCCGGGATCGCCTCCGGCGTGCGCCCGAAGCCGCCGATCAGGATCGAGCCGTAGTTGAACTGCCGCAGCGCCCAGGTCAGGTCGAAGAAAGCGCGCACGAAGATCAGCAGCAGGAGCAGGATGCGGACCTCCCACGCCCCGTCCGAAAGCGACTGGCGCGCGTAGGGGACGGAGGCCAGCACGCGCCGTCCCAGGTCGGGCGAGGCCAGCAGCGCCACCAACCCGCCCACGATGAAGATGCAGGTGTTGGCGAGGAAGGAGGTCGAGGCCATCAGGTTGCCAACGATGGACACGTCGGCGATGCGGTTGTCGCGCGGGATCGAGCGGATCAGCCAGCGGCGCCGGTGCTCGTCCATCGCGGCGATGACGCTGCGCCGCCGCACGGCGGGAATGCGATCGACCACCAGCCCGTAGCCGACCCAGCACAGCAGGAAGACCAGCAGGGCGAGCGCGTCGAGCGCGCCGAGGAAGGAGGGCATCCCGCCTGATAGCACCGTCGCGGCACGGCGCGACCGGGCGCCCCGCCCCGGCCGGCGGCGGTCAGCCCATCCGCTTCCCCAGGTTCTCGTCCAGCTTGGCCAGGAAGGCCTGGGTGGACAGGAAGGGCTGGTCCCGCCCGATCAGCACGGCGAGATCCTTGGTCATGTGGCCGCCCTCCACCGTCTCGACGCAGACCTTCTCCAGCGCGTCGGCGAAGTCCACCACGTCGGGCGTGCCGTCGAACTTGCCGCGGTAGGACAGCCCGCGCGTCCAGGCGAAGATCGAGGCGATCGGGTTGGTCGAGGTTTCGCGCCCCTTCTGGTGCTCGCGGAAGTGGCGCGTCACCGTGCCGTGCGCGGCCTCGCTTTCCACCGTGTTGCCGTCGGGGCTGAGCAGCACCGAGGTCATCAGCCCCAGCGAGCCGAAGCCCTGCGCCACGATGTCGGACTCCACGTCGCCGTCGTAGTTCTTGCAGGCCCAGACGTAGCCGCCTTCCCACTTCAGCGCCGAGGCCACCATGTCGTCGATCAGGCGCTGCTCGTAGACGATGCCCTCGGCCGCGAAGCGGTCCTTGAACTCGGCGTCGAACACCCGCTGGAAGATGTCCTTGAAGGTGCCGTCGTAGGCCTTGAGGATCGTGTTCTTGTGCGAGAAGTACACGGAATACCCGCGCGACAGCCCGTAGGTCAGCGACGCCCGCGCGAAGCCCTCGATCGAGGCCGAAAGGTTGTGCATCGCCATCGCGACGCCCTCGCCGTGGAAGTCGAAGCCGCCGACCTCGGTGGGCTCGCCGCCCTCGGGCGTCCAGAGCAGCGTCACGCGTCCGGGGCCGGGGATCTTGGTTTCCACCGCGCGGTAGATGTCGCCGTAGGCGTGGCGCCCCACCACGATCGGCTTGCTCCAGTGCGGCACCAGGCGCGGCACGTTCGAGCAGATGATCGGCTCGCGGAAGATCGTGCCGTCGAGGATGTTGCGTATGGTGCCGTTGGGCGAACGCCACATCTTTTTGAGGCCGAACTCGGCCACCCGCGCCTCGTCGGGGGTGATGGTAGCGCATTTCACGCCCACCCCGTACTGCTTGGTGGCGTTGGCCGCGTCCACCGTCACCTGATCGTCAGTGGCGTCACGGTGCTCGATGCCCAGGTCGTAGTACTTCAAGTCCACGTCGAGGTAGGGAAGGATCAGCCGGTCCTTGATGAATCCCCAGATGATCCGCGTCATCTCGTCCCCGTCCATCTCGACGACGGGGGTCTTCACCTTGATCTTGGCCATCGGCTTCCTCGCTGGGACGCTGCGCTCCCGCTCCGCACCGGGCACGGCCGGCGGCGCCCCCGGACATTCGCACCCGTCCCCCACGCCAGCAACCCCGCCGAACGGACCTCGCGCTTGACCCGAGCCGCCGTGGAATGCCCGCACTGCGGCGAGCCGACGCTGCCCAACCGGCTGGCCGACGGCGGCACGGTCTGCTCCTGCGCCGCCGGGCGCGCGCTGCTCCCGCCGCCCAACGATCCCGCGCCGCCGCCCGTCTCGGCGCGCGAGCCCGGCACCGTTTCGCCGTTCCCCCACCGGCCGCGCTGAGCCTTTCCACCCCGGGAATGCCGGCCCTGGGGCGCACGGGCCGCGACCGGACCTCCGTTCCCCGACGCCACTCCTCCCGGCGCCCGGACGCCCCATCTCCGGGAGCCGACGAACCGGAGCCGTTTCCGATGCCCATACTCGCCTCCCTGGCCTTGTCGCTGACCGGGCTCACCATCGGCGCGGCCCTGGGCGGGGCGCTCGCCGCCGGCGTGCTGCTCGGCCGCGTCGCGGCCCGGCGGGGGCGCGGCTGATGCTGCGCCGCCTGCTGCGCCCCTCGCCGCCGCGCGGCCCGCTCCTCGCGCTGCACGCCGGCGCGGTGCTGGCCACCCACGTCGCCGCCGGGGCGCTGCTCGCCGGTCTGGCGGTGGCCGCCGCCGCCGGCCTCCTGCGCCCACCGCGGCGCGGCCCTGCCCCGAACCCGGCCGCGCCGCCCCCGCCGTCCGCCGGCAACCCGCTCGACGTTTGACGCGCCGCCGGCATCCTGGCCGACCCGGCCGGGCCGGCACCCGAAACTTTAGCGGCTTCGTCCCGGTCGCGCCCGGCAACCGAGTCGTCGTGGTCGTCGTTCTACGTCGCGACCTCGGGGAGGCGGCGACGGCATGTCTGACGACTTCCGCGAAGAACTCGTGCTGCCGCTGGCCGAGGAGGTTCTGCGCGTGGGCACGCGCGTCGTGGAGACGGGTCGCGTCCGCGTCTCGCTGCGGACCGACACCGTTGAAGAATTGGTCCGCGAAACGCTTCGCGGGCGACGCGCGGAGGTGGAGCGGGTCCCCATCGGGCGCCAAGTCGACGAGGCGCCGGCCGTCCGCGAGGAGAACGGGGTCACGGTGATCCCCGTGGTGGAGGAGGTTCTCGTGGTCGAGAAGCGCCTCGTGCTGCGGGAGGAACTGCACCTGCGCTTCGTGGACGAGGAGCATGTGGCGGAGCAGCGCGTCGAGCGCCGCGTCCAGCATGCCATTGTGGAGAGAGTACCGCCAGAACCGGCGGAGTAGACCGGGCCGCCTAGGGGCGGAACGGAGTTCGCAAACCGAGGAGAAAGCGAATGCTGCGTACCATCACCGGACTGTTCGATTCGCGCGCCGAGGCGCAGGCCGTCATGGATCACCTCGTGAAGCACGACAAGCTCGACACGTCGCGGATCCGCATGCATGGCAGCGACGAGTCGGCGCCTGCCGGTGCCGCTGCCAGCGACGACAAAGGCTTCTGGGCGTCACTGAAGGACCTCTTCGTGCCCGACGAGGACCGCTACGCTTACTCCGAGGGCATCCGCCGCGGCGGCGTGGTGGTGTCGGCCGAGATCGAGGAAGCGCAGCTCGAGCACGCCATGGACGTGTTCGAGGAGCACGGCGCCGTCGACCTCGACGCGCGCGAGGCCGAGTGGCGCACCGGCGGTTGGACTGGCTACAACGCGACCGCCGTGGCTGGCACCGGTACGATGGCCGGCACCGCCGCGGGAATGATCCCGGTCGCTGCCACACCGGTGGCCACGGGCACGATGGCCACGGGCACCGCCGCGCCAATGGCCGGCACGCGCACCGGCGGCGTCGACGTCGGCAACCAGGACGTGATCCCGATCGTCGAGGAGCGTATCCGCGTCGGCAAGCGCGCCGTCGAGGGCGGCCGGGTGCGCGTGCGCTCCTTCATAGTCGAGACGCCGGTCAGCGAGCAGGTGCAGCTCCACGAGGAGCGGGTGAGCATCGAGCGCCGACCCGTAAACCGTCCGCTCACCGACGCCGATAACGCCTTCCGCGAGCGTACGATCGAGGCGGTGGAGCACACCGAGGAGGCCGTGGTCGCCAAGGAGGCGCGCGTGACTGAGGAACTGGTCCTGCGCAAGGACGCCACCGAGCGGACCGAGACGGTAACTGACACCGTGCGCCGCCAGGAAGTCGAGATCGACGACGGCCGGGTGGAGCGCACCGCCGCCGAACGCACCGCGGCGCCGATGAAGCCGGTCGCCCCGAAGGTCTGACCGGCGGGTCCGGACCGGACCAGGGCCGCGGGAGCTTCGGCTCCCGCGGCCCTTTCCGCGTCCGGCGTCAGGCCGGCCCGTCCGCGCCGGGGCCTTCGTCGGGCTCCGCGTCGCTGGACGCGCGGTCCTCCACCATCGCCATCAGCGTTTCCAGCGCGTCCGCCTCGGCCGCCGGCTTGTCCCGTCGTATGCGCGCGATCCGGGGAAAGCGCATCGCCACCCCCGAGCGGTGCCGGCCCGAGCGCTGGGCGGCGTCGAAGATCACCTCCAGCACCAGCCCCTTCTCCACCTCGCGCACCGGGCCGAAGCGCCCCGTGGTGTGCTCGCGTATCCAGCGGTCGAGCCAGGTCAGCTCCTGGTCGGTGTAGCCAGAATAAGCCTTGCCCACCGGCACCAGCTCGCGCGCGCCGTCCGCATCCGTCCGCCACAGGCCGAAGGTGTAGTCCGAGTAGAAGGACGATCGCCTGCCGTGCCCGCGCTGGGCGTACATCACCACCGCGTCCACGCTTAGCGGCGCCCGCTTCCACTTCCACCACAGCCCCTTCACCCTTCCCGCGAGATAGGGGCTGTCGGCCCGCTTGAGCATCAGCCCCTCGATGGACGCGGCCCGCGCGCCCTCGCGTAGCTCGCCGAGGTGATGCAGCGACGGGAAGGCGACGAGCGCCGACAGGTCCATCCGCGGCGGCCGCACCCGTGCGAACCACGCCTCCAGCCGCTCGCGCCGGACGTCGAAAGGTAGGGGGCGCAGGTCCTCCTCGCCTTCCGTGAGCAGGTCGTACAGCCGCACCGCCACCGGGAACTCCGCCTGCATCCGGGGCGTGATGACCTTGCGATTCAGCCGCTGCTGCAACTCCGAGAACGGCGCCACCGCGCCTCCCCCCGGGCCGTCGCGCACCACCAGCAGCTCGCCGTCCAGCGTGGCCCGGAAATCCAGCCCCTCCAAGATTTCGGGAAAGGCGCCGGACACGTCCTCGCCGGTGCGCGACCACAGCCGCACGCCCCCTGGCGCCGCGGCGAGCTGCACGCGTATGCCGTCCCACTTCCATTCCGCCCGCCAACGCCCGGGCTCGGCTTCCACCGCCGCGCGGTCGGGCGCTTCCAGAGGGTGGGCCAGCATCAGCGGCCGGAAAACCGGCGCGTCGCGCGGATCGGGGCGCGGCGCGCGGCCTTCCAGCCAGCGGAAGATCGGCAGGTAGGGCGGCGCGACCCCATGCCAGACCTCCTCCACCTCGTCTACGCTTCGCCCCGCCCATTCCGCCAGCGCGGTCTTGGCCAGCCGGGCGCTGATGCCGACCCGCAGCGCGCCCGTGACCAGCTTGATCAGCGCCAGTCGCCCGCCGGCGTCCAGGCTGTCCAGCCAGCGCTCCACCAGCGCCGGCACCTCGGCGCGCGACGCCAGTTCCAGCCCCTCCACCACCTCGCTCAGCGTCGGCGGCGGCGCGTTGGACGGCCCTCCTTCCCGCGCCGGCCAGATCAGCGCCACCGTTTCGGCCATGTCGCCGACGTAGTCCTGGCTCAGCGCCAGCAGCACCGGGTCGGTGCGTCGCGCCACCAGCTCGCGCACCACGGCCGGCTTGGCGGCGGTGAACACCAGCTCGCCCGTCAGCGCCGCCAGCCCGACGCCGCGGTCCGGGTCCGGCTGCCCGTCGAACCAGCGCTTCAGCAGTGCCAGCTTGGCCAGCCGCCCGGGCGTGAACACCAGCCGCTCCAGCAGGTCGGCGAAGGCGGGAACGCTCACGGCGCCGCGTCCCCGAAACCGCCGCGCGCGGGGGCCGGCCCGTCCTCCTCGCCGCGGCCGACGCGGTGGCCGCCGACCCCGGCCAGCGCCGGCACCTCCGCCGCGGCGCCACCGGCCCCGGCCTCCTCGGCGCCCGCCGCGGCCGGCTCCGCCTCGCCTCCCTCCTCCTCGCGCCCCACCAAGTGCAGCGCCCGGCCGCGCACGCCGCGCAGCCCCAGCGCGTGCACCAGCGCGTCGTCGCGCCCGTGCGTCACCCACACCTCCGGCGCCTCCACCTCGGCGCAGGTCCGCAACAGCTCGTCCCAGTCGGCGTGGTCGCTCACCACCAGCGGCAGTTCCACGCCGCGCAGCCGCGCCCGCTGCCGCACCGTCATCCAGCCCGAGGCGGCGCAGGTCACCGGGTCGGCCAGCCGCCGCGCCCAGGGCGTCGCCTCGGCCGAGGGCGGCGCCAGCACGATCTCGCCGGCCAGGACCGGCGGGTGGCCCCGCTTGAGCCCCTTGGGCACCGGCTCCAGCGGCCCCAACTCGATGCCCAGGCGCCCGTACAGCCCGCACAGGTTGGCCAGCGCGCCGTGGATGTAGATCGGCCGCTCGTAGCCGGCCCGCCGTAGCAGCGCGATTATCCGCTGCGACTTTCCCAGCGCGTAGGCACCCACGACGTGCACCCGTTCCGGGAACAGCGCCGCGCTGTCCAGCAGCCGCGCAACCTCGTGCTCGGCCGGCGGGTGGCGGAACACCGGCAGCGCGAAGGTCGCCTCGGTCACGAACACGTCGCAGCGCACCGGCTCGAAGGGGGCGCAGGTCGGATCGGGGCTACGCTTGTAGTCGCCCGATACCACGATCCGCGATCCCCGCCATTCCAGCACCACCTGCGCCGAACCCAGCACGTGCCCGGCCGGCATCAGGGTGATCCGCACGCCCCGGTGCGTCAGGCTCTCGCCGTAGCTCAGCGCGTGCTGCTCGCGCCCCGACCGCTCGGCGCCGTAGCGCGCCGCCATGATCGCCAGCGTTTCGGGCGTGGCCAGCACGCTGTCGTGGCCGGGGCGGGCGTGGTCGGCGTGGCCGTGGCTGATCACGGCGCGCGACACCGGCCGCGCCGGGTCCACGAAGAAGTCGCCGGGTTCGCAGTACAGCCCGAGCGGCGTGACGCGCATCCAGTCCGCGGGATGGATCACGGCCGGGGGGAGCGCGGCGTCAGACGTGTCGCTTGGCGCCCTCGCACGACCCGTCGCGGGTCCAGCGGGTCACCACCAGCACCAGCGAGGCGAGGTCGAACGGCTTGAACAGCCGCCCCTCGCGCGGCGCCGGCGGGCGGTGCGCGAGGTTCTCCGGACGGCCGGTGATGAACAGGATGCCCACCTCCGGCGACAGTGCGCGCATCGCGTCGGCCAGGGCCAAGCCACTCATGCCGGCGCCCAGGTTGATGTCGGTGACCACCGCCCGCGGCATGCCATTGCGCGAGGTCATCACGAGCGCCTCCTCGCCGGTGTCGGCCTCCGCCACGTCCAGCCCCGCGTCGGAGAGCACGTCCACGACCAGTTCGCGCAGCAAGGCCTCGTCCTCCACGACCAGCACGTCCATCCGTCCCGCCTCACCGCCACCGGGCGGTCGCGGGATCAAGGAACGGGCACACGGCAGGGTTGCAGGGCTCGGTCGTCCGTGACGTTTTCGTGTCCGGTTTGCAACAAGGGCAGCGCCCGTCACGCCGTCCTACCGCTCAACGCTCCGACGCTTCCGCAATCTCCAGCAGCGCCTCGCCGCTGCGCCGGTCCGCCGCGTAGCCGCTGCCGCAACGCTCGCCCGACAGCAGCGCGGAGCCTGGGTTGACGGCGCGCAGCTTGGCCTGCACCCGGCACACCAGCCGGCCGGCCGCCGGCCCGCCGTTCCAGCGGCGGATGGCGTCGCCCCAGTCGCCGGTGCTGTCGAACTTCTCGCGCAGGTGCCGGGCGCCCCAGTCCGCGGCGCGGCGGGGGTCGAGCGGCCAGTCCAGGCCCGGCGCGTGGACGCGAGCGTTGATCTGCACGCAGCCGGCCATCACCGACTGCCCGCGGCCCGCGCCCGCCAGCAGCCGCAGTGCCTCGGCGGAGCCGGACGGGAAGTGGGAGCGCCCGCCGATGTTCAGCGCGTAGGCGTGCAGCCCGGACTCCGCCAGCGCCACGGCCACCAGCAGGCCGCGGGGCAGGTCGTGCGCCGCCTCCGCCGCGCGCGCCGCGTCCAGGCAGGCCGCGCGCGGGCTGGCCGTGGCCGGCTGCGCCGCGGCGGGCCGGACCCCGCCGGCGCCGCACAGCAGCAGCGACCCGCCCAGCAGCGCGGCCGCGCCGAACGGTCGGGGCGGGCGACTTCGCCGGCCGGGACCCTTCCCTGCGGCCTCCCCGGCCCGGTGGATGTTGGCGCTCCGCGGCATCGCGCTCGGGAGCACCGCGTCTCGTCGCCGGCGCGGGTGCGTCGGCGGGCTGCTCGCGGGCATCATCACGGGATCGCTAGCAGCCCGGGGAGGCCAGGGCAAATCCGCGCCGGCCGGCGAGCGGGGGCGCCGCGCCCCGGCGGCGTCGCGCCGTCAACCGTTGAGGAAGCAGCGGGCGATCTCGCCGCCCAGGCGGACGTTGTCGGTGATGACGTCGTCCAGGAACCCGTGCAGCCCGCCCGCCATGACGTCGGCGATGCGGGTTTCCCCGCAGCGCGCCAGCATCCGGGCCGCCGTGTCCCGGCAGCCGGAGCACAGGTGGGCGTCGGACGCGTCGATGTCGGCCAGCGTGCGGTTCACCCGGCCGTAGCAGAAGCGCAGCGAGCGCGGCATCTCGCGGCGCAGCAGGATCAGCTCCGCCACCCGGTCCGGCTCCAGCCGGGCGCGGTAGATGTACTGGTAGGCCCGCAGCGCCGACAGCGAGCGCAGCGCCGCCTGCCAGTGCAGGGCGTTGGCCGGGTTTGCCGAGCCGAAGGCCGCGACCCTGGCGTCGAGCAGGCGGGCGGTGTTGTCGGCCCGCTCCAGCATCGCGCCCAGGTGCGTGAAGCGCCAAGCGTCGTCGCGCAGCATGGTGTCGGCGGCCGCCCCGCTGAAGGCCAGCGTGCGCGACTTCGCCCAGTCCAGGAAGCCCGGAAGCCGGTCGCCCCGCACCGCGTCGGCATCCAGGCGCTGCAGCTCGATCCAGGTGTCGTTCACCGCCTCCCACATGTCCACGGTGAGCGCGCTGCGCACCGCCCGCCCGTTGCGCCGGGCGGCCTCCAGGCAGGAGCCGATCGAGGACGGGTTGAGCGTGTCCACGGTGAGCCAAGCGACCACGCGCGCCGCCTCGGGCTCGCCGTAGAACCGCCGGTAGCTCTCGTCGGTGCCGGACGCCAGCAGCACGGCGCCCCATTCCGCCGCTTCCTGCTCGGGCGCTCCGAGCGAGGCCATGCGCAGGCCGGCGGCGAGCCCGCGCGCGACGTTGCCCGCGCGCTCGACGTAGCGGCCGAGCCAGAACAGGCTATCGGCGGTGCGCGACAGCATCAACCGGTCTCCGCGTCGCCCGGGGAGCCGCCGGACGGACCGGCCGGAGAACCGTCCGGGGCGGCCCCGAACAACGGCCGCAGCGGCGGCATCGGCTGGCCCATCGGCGGCAGCGACTGCGACATGCCGCCCCCCGGGCCGCCCAGCGACTGCCGCATCCCCCCCGGCCCCATCTCCTGGAACGGGCCGTCCTCCAGCACCCAGGTGTCCTTGGTGCCGCCGCCCTGCGAGGAGTTCACCACCAGCGATCCTTCCCGCAGCGCCACCCGGGTCAGCCCGCCCGGCACCATCCGCACCTCGCGCCCGAACAGCACGAAGGGCCGCAGGTCCACGTGCCGCGACGCCAGGCCGGCCGGGGAAACCGTGGGCACGGTGCTCAGCGCCAGCGTCGGCTGGGCGATGTAGTCGGCGGGCTGGGCGCGGATGCGGTCGGCGAAGTCGTCGCGCTCGGCCTGCGTGGCGTGCGGCCCCACCAGCATGCCGTAGCCGCCCGAGCCGCGCGTCAGCTTGACCACCAGCTCGTCGAGATGGGCCAGCACGTGCGCGCGCTCGTCCTCGCGCGAGCACATGAGGGTCGGCACGTTGCCCAGGATCGGCTCCTCGCCGAGGTAGAAGCGGATCATCTCCGGCACGTAGGGGTAGACCGCCTTGTCGTCGGCCACCCCCGCCCCGGGCGCGTTGGCCAGCGCCACGTTTCCCGCGCGGTAGGCGCGCATCAAGCCCGGCACGCCCAGCGTGCTGTCGGGCAGGAACACTTCCGGGTCGAGGTACTCGTCGTCCACGCGGCGGTAGATCACGTCCACCCGCTTCGGCCCCGCGGTGGTGCGCATGAACACCGCGTCGTCGCGCACGAACAGGTCGG
Source organism: uncultured Roseomonas sp. (assembly GCA_964243365.1). Taxonomy (GTDB): domain Bacteria; phylum Pseudomonadota; class Alphaproteobacteria; order Acetobacterales; family Acetobacteraceae; genus Roseomonas. Next base: position 55,649 of record CAXTEL010000009.1, read on the forward strand.
CGCCTTCCACCAGCTCCACGCCCATCTCGTCGGCCAGGAAGGAATGCTCGTAGTAGGCGCTGTTGAACGGCCCCGGGGTGAGCACCACCACCGCCGGCGTGCCCTCGCAGCGGCGCGGCGCCAGCGACTTCAGCGTCTCGAGCAGTTCCTCGGGGTAGTGGCTCACCGGCGCCACGCGGTGCGCCGCGCACAGCCCGGGCAGCAGGCGCATCATAGCCTCGCGGTTCTCCAGCATGTAGGACACGCCCGAGGGCACCCGGCAGTTGTCCTCCAGCACCTGGAACCGGTCGGCCCCCGTTCGCACCAGGTCGATGCCCGATACCGCGCACCACACCCCGGCCGGCGGCGTGAAGCCGCGCAGCTCCTCGCGGTAGCCCTCGTTGCCCAGCACCAGCGCCTCGGGGACCAGCCCCGCCCGCAGGATGCGCCCCTCGTTGTAGACGTCCTGCAGGAAGGCGTTCAGCGCCCGCACCCGCTGCTCCAGCCCGCGCGCCAGGTGGTCCCACTCGGCGCGCGCCAGGATGCGCGGCACCACGTCGAAGGGGATCAGCCGCTCCGGGTCGCCGCCCTCGGTGTAGACCGCGAAGGTGACGCCAATGCGCCGGAACAGCACCTCCGCCTCGCGGCATTTGCTTTCCAGCACGTCCCGGCCGTGGGTTTCCAGGTAGCGGGCGAGGCCCGCGTAGGGCGCCCGCACCTCGCCACCCTCGTTCATCTCGTCGAATGCTGTGGCGGCCATGACGGACAGGCTACAGCAACCTCCGTGCCGTGGAAGGGAGCAGCGCGCAACCGCCGGCAAGCGCCGCGCCGCGCGACGGGCGCTCCGGTTGCCGCCGCGGGAGTACCCGTCACCGGTCGGCGCCCCCGACCCGGCCGCCCCTCATCCGCTTGCGCCCGCCCCGGGGCGGTGCGAAGCCTTGGCACGGGAAGGGCGCGGGGGGCGCGCGGCCGGTCGTCCGGCGCACCCGTGGCGGCGCGGGAGGGTTTCGCGGATGCGGATCGGGATGATCGGGCTGGGCCGGATGGGCGCCAACCTCGCGCGGCGGCGGCTGCGGGGCGGGCACGGCGCCGTGGTCTGGGACCGCGACCTGGCGGCGGTGGCGGCGCTGGCGGCCGAGGGCGCGGTGGGGTTGTCCGACTTGGTGGCACGCCTGGAGCCGCCGCGCATCGTTTGGCTCATGCTGCCCGCCGGCGCCGCGACCGAGGCGGCGGTCGCCGAGCTGGCCAGGCTGCTCTCGCCCGGCGACTGCGCGGTCGATGGCGGCAACTCCGACTGGCACGACAGCGTCCGCCGCGCCGCGCTGCTGCGTGGGTGCGGCGTCGACTACCTCGAGGTCGGCACTTGGGGCCTGGAGCGCGGCTACTGCATGATAATCAGCGGCCCCGCCGACGTCGTGGAGCGCCTCGACCCGATCTTCGCCACCCTGGCGCCGGGCGAGGGCACCGCCCTTCCCACCCCGAACCGCACCGGCGACCCGCGCCCGCCGCGCGCCTACGTCCACGCCGGCCCCAGCGGCGCCGGCCACTACGGCGAGATGATCCACGACGGCGTCGAGCACGGGATGACGCAGGCTTCCGCCGAGGGTTTCGACCCGCTGCGCGCCGCCAACGGGCAGCACGGCCTCGACGTGCCGCTGCCCGACGTCGCCGACGCCTGGCGGCGCGGCTCGGTGGTGGCGTCCCGGCTGTTCGACCTCACCGCCCAGGCGCTGGCCGGCGACCCCGCCCCGGGCGCCTGCGCCGGCCGCGTCGGCGATCCCGGCGAGGGCCGCTGGACCGCGCAGGAAGCGGCGGGGACCGGCACGCCAACGCCAACGCCAACGCCAACGCCAACGCCGGCGCTCGCCGCCGCGCCGTACGCCCGCTTCCGTTCGCGCCGGGAGAACTCCTGCGCCGACCGCATGCTGTCGGCGATGCGCCGCAGCTTCGGCGGCCACGGCGAACCGCCGGCCGCGACCGGCACCCTGCCGCCCACCGCCGCGACCGGCCCGGCGCAGCCGCCTGTCAGCCGTTGAGCGCGCCGTCCGGAACCGGCCCGTCCGGGAGCGGGGCGCCCGCCCGCGGGGCCGCCGGGAACAGCGCGCGCGACGGGGGCGCCGCACCGCGCCGCGCCGTGGTGATGGGCGTCTCCGGCGCCGGCAAGAGCACGGTCGGCCCGCTGGTGGCGGCCCGCCTGGGCGTGCCCTTCGCCGACGCCGACGACTTCCACCCCGCCGCCAACATCACCAAGATGCGCGCCGGCCACCCGCTCGACGACGCCGACCGGTGGCCCTGGCTGGACGCGGTGGGCGCTTGGCTGGCGGGCGTCGCCGGCGGCGTGGTGGCCTGCTCTGCTCTCAAGCGCGTCCACCGCGACCGGCTGCGCCGGGCCTGCCCCGACGCCGTGTTCCTGCACCTCGACGGCTCGCCCGTGCTGATCGCCGCCCGCCAGTCCGCGCGGCCCGGCCACTTCATGCCGCCTTCCCTGCTCGCCAGCCAGTTCGCCGCGTTGGAGAACGCCGGGTCGGACGAGCGGATGGTGCGGCTGGACGTGTCGCGCACCCCCGAGGCGCTCGCCGACGAGGCGGCCGCCGCCCTGCGGGAGGTCTCGCCAAAGACTTGAGCGAAGATGGGTGAGCCCGCAACGAATCCTCTTGTGTTCATGTTCTGTTCATGTTTCCTTCAGGGACATGAGCCCAGCTCTTCCGGCCTGCGTCCGGGCCACCCGCAGGCGCCCCCTTTCCGTCGTGCTGCACGAGGCCCTGCTGGCCGCGCTGCTGGGCCTCGGGACCGCCTGGGGCTTGGCCGAGCTGGCCCTGCTGATCCAGGGCCACTGAGGGGCCGAGCCGCCGAGAAGCCGGCTTCGCGCGGCGGTGCTCCCCCGGCACCGTTCTCCCGCGCTACGCCGGCAGTCCCGCCCCCGCCCCCACGGGGGCGGGACGCCCCCCCGCATCCGGCCCAGCGGGTTGTCCTTCCGGTCCCGCTTCGGCGGAACCCTCGTCCGCGCCGACCGCGGCTTCCAGCATCCGCCGGGCGATCTCGCGCTCGCCCATCACCGCCAGGTTCGCGCCCAGGCGCCCCAGGTGCCCGGCCGTGGCGTCGGAATGGGCGCGCGCCAGGATTTCCAGCGCCGGGTTCAGCCGCCGCGCCTGCTCCACCACCTGCCCCGCCTCGAACGCCTCTGGCACCGTGACGAACAGCCGCCGCGCCGCGGGCAGGTTGGCGCTCGCCAGCACCGACGGGTCGGCGGCGTTGCCCGGCACGGTCTCGGCACCGTCGCGCCGCGCCAGCTCCAGCACCTCGGCGCGGTCGTCGAGCACCAGCAGCGGCCGGCCGGCCGCGCGCAGCCCCGCGCCCACCAGCGAGCCGACGCGGCCGTAGCCCACCAGCACGTCGTGCCCGGCCAGCCCGGAAACCGGCGGCGGTGCCGCCCGCTCCGGTGCCGCGACGGGCCCGGGCACCGTCGCGTCCCCCGCCGCCCGCGTCTCCGCGCGCCGGGCGCGGCGGCGCTCGGCGGCGCCCAGCAGCAGCGGGTTGACCAGGATGGACAGGATCGCCCCCGCCAGCACGAGGTCGCGCCCCTCGGGCGGCAGGATCCCCAGCGCCACGCCCAGGCCCGCGAGGATGAAGGAGAACTCGCCGATTTGCGCCAGCGAGGCCGAGATGGTCAGCGCCACCCCGCCGGGGTAGCCGAAGGCGCGCACGAGCCCCCAGGTCAGCAGCGACTTGCCCACCACGATGATCAGCACCGTGCCGAGCACCGCCCACGGCTCGCGCACCAGCACGGTGGGATCGAACAGCATCCCCACCGACACGAAGAACAGCACCGCGAAGGCATCGCGCAGCGGCAGTGCCTCCTCGGCCGCGCGCTGGCTCAGCGGGCTCTCGTGCAGCACCATGCCGGCGAAGAAGGCACCCAGCGCGAAGGACACGTCGAACAGCGCCGCCGCGCCGTAGGCCACGCCCAGCGCCACCGCGTACACCGCCAGCCGGAACAGCTCGCGCGAGCCGGTGTGGGCGACGTAGTGCATCAGCCACGGTATGGCCCGCCTGCCGCCGAGCAGCATGACCGCCACGAAGGCCGCCACCTTGAGCACCGTCACCGCCACGGTCAGGGCGATCGTGGCGGGCGAGGCGCTGCCGCCGGCGGCGGCCCCGGACAAAGCCGGCAGCAGCACCAGGGCGAGGATCATCACGAGATCCTCCACCACCAGCCAGCCCACGGCGATCCGGCCGAGCTCGGTGTCCATTAGCCGGCGCTCCCCCAGCGCGCGGGTGAGCACCACCGTGCTCGCCACCGACAGCGCGAGGCCGAACACCACCCCGGCGCCGAGCCCCCAGCCCAGCAGGACGGCGAACCCCACGCCCATCAGCGTCGCGAGCGCGATCCGGACCACCGCGCCCGGCACGGCGACGCGCCGCACCGACATCAGGTCGCCCAGCGAGAAGTGCAGCCCGACGGCGAACATCAGCAGGATCACGCCGATCTCGGCCAGCTCCGACGCCAGCCCGGCGTTGGCCACGAAGCCCGGGGTGAAGGGGCCCACGGCCACCCCGGCCGCGAGATAGCCGACCAGCGGCGAGATGCGGACGCGGTGCGCCAGCAGCCCGAAGGCGAAGGCCAGCACGAGGCCGACGCTGATGGTCGCGAGCAGGGGTGTGTAGTGTCCGGGCACGCTGCCTCCTGTTCATCCTCGTTGGTCCGGCGCGGGACCGGAGTGGCTCCGCCCTCCTAGAAAGCCCGCGATGCGCCGGGATTCCTCGACCTTACCATCCGCGAGAGAAGTACCCGGCATGGACTAAGGAGGGCGTCGACGGCGCAGCCGCGTCGGTGCACCCCCCTGTCCACCCGGGCGACCTCACGGCGGGGGTCCGGGGGTCCCCCGTCCGACGCAGTGCATCAGGACCCCGGCGGGGTCCAGGGGCGGAGCCCCTGGCTCAGGCCGAGCCATCGTAGACCGGAGCCGGCCACGGGGCACGCGCGCCCGGTCACGATCCAGCGCCGTCCGCGCCACCGCCACCCGCCGGCAGCTCAGCCGGGCCCGAGCGGCCGCGCCGGGGGCGGCGCCAGCCCGCGCAGCAGCGCGGCCAACGCCGCCAGGTGCGGCCCGCGCGGGTCGGAGCGGCGCACCACCAGCGCCACCTCGCGCCCCAGCACCGTCTCCTGGGGGTCGGTGTAAGCGATCATGCCGCCGATCGTGCCCAGGGATTCGGCGGCCAGCGCCGGCATCAGCGCCACGCCCTCGCCGGCCGCCACCATGTGCCGCAGCATCTCCAGCCCCGTGGCGTGCCGCGAGGCGCGCGGCGCTTCCGGCCCGCAGGCGGCCAGCGTCTGGTCGTTCAGGCAGTGCCCTTCCGCCATCAGCAGCACGCCGTCGGCGTCGTCGCGCAGCGGCCAGGCCGGCGCCACCCCCGCGAGGTGGGTCAGCAGGAACGGCTCCAGGAACAGCGGGTGCGCGTCCAGCGAGGCGTCGGAGCACGGCAGGCAGGCCAGCACCGCGTCCAGCGCGCCGGCGTGCAGCGCCGCCAGCAGTCCGGCCGTGCGGTCCTCGCTCAGCACCGGCCGCATGGCGGGATACGCGTCGCGCATCGGCCGCAGCACGTGCGGCAGCAGGTAGGGCCCCAGCGTCGGGATGGCGCCGAGGTGGAAGGGCCCTTCCAGCGGCGTCCGGTCGTCGCGCGCCGCGTCCAGCAGCGCCCGCGCCCCGGCCAGAACGCCGCGCGCCGCATCCAGCAGCGCCTCGCCGCGCCGCGTCACCAGCACCCGCCGCGGGGCGCGCTCGAACACCGCCACCCCGAGCAGCACCTCCAGCTTGCGGACCTGGGCGCTGAGCGCGGGCTGCGACACGCCGCACTGCGCCGCAGCCCGGCCGAAGTGGCGGCATTCCGCCACGGCCACGAGGTATTCCAGGTCGCGCAGTGACAGGCCGGCGAGCGAGGTGATGAGGGGCGCTCCGGAAGCCGTGACCGCGATAGCCCGCGCCTATCGGCGCGACAAGATCAATATCCTGTCCCTTTCGCGCGCGGGGCGGCACGTCACCCGGCAGTCCGCCGCCGCAGCGCGGCTCCGGGGCACGCGACGCAGCCGGCGCCTCGGCCCCGTCGCCCCCGAGGGCGCGGCCCGGGATGGGCGACCAGGAATGGAAGGAAGAGCCGGATGTTCATCAGGATCGACAAGCTTCAGGTCGAGATGCCGCTGCCCAACGAGCCGGACCCTTCGGCCGCGGCGGCGGTCAACGAGCTGATGGGCGGCCGCTTCGGCGAGCTGACCACCCTCAACACCTACATGTTCCAGAGCTTCAACTTCAAGCAACGCGACAAGCTGCGCCCGTTCTACGCGCTGATCGCCAACATCGCGGCTGAGGAACTAGGCCACATCGAGCTGGTCGGCGCCGCGGTCAACGGCCTGCTCAACGGTATCGAGCCCCGCGGCGACATTGCCAACGGCGATGCCACCTTCAAGCACGCCTTCACCAACGCCTCGATGGCCGGCCCGATGTACCACATCAACGGCGGCCACGGCGTGATGGCGATGTCGGCGATGGGCCAGCCCTGGCGCGGCGACTACATCTTCAACTCGGGCAACCTCGTGCTCGACCTGCTGCACAACTTCTTCCTCGAGAACGGCGCCCGCACCGCCAAGCTGCGCGTCTACGAGATGACGTCCAACCCGGCGGCGCGGCGCATGCTGGGCTACCTGTTCACCCGCGGCGGCGTGCACGCCCACGCCTACGCCCTGGCGCTGGAGCAGCTCACGGGGGTGGACATGAAGAAGATGCTGCCGATCCCCAACATCGAGGGGAAGACCATCCCGGAATCGCTGCCCTTCATGGCCGAGGGCATGCACCGGCGCCTGTACCGCTTCTCCACCGACGACTACGCGGAGATCGGCGCGATCTGGAAGGGCGAGAGCCTGGACGGCGACGGCCCGCTGGAGGTCACCGACGGCCCGCCGACCGGCGGCCCGCAGTACCAGCAGGAAGGCGTCGCCTCGGCCTTCATCCCCGACTACAAGCCCGAGGAGATCCTCGAGATCGCCCAGAAGCTGTACGCCAAGGCGCGCGGCTGAGCGACCGACCCGGGGGCGCCCGCCGCCCCCGGACGCGGTGCCCATCTCGCGGGCGCCGCACCGCGTTCCGGTTCCCGCTGACCCCGGTACTAGGCCGGGGGGCTCCGCCCCTGGACCCCGCCGGGGATCCATGGGGACCTCCGAAACCCCGTCATACAATTCGCCTCCGCGGACAGGGGGTTCTCAACGCGGCCACACCGTCGAGCACCCCCTGTTCGCGAGGACCCTTCTTTCACGATTGGAAGGTCGAGGAGCCCTGGGTTCCTCGCGGGGTGTCTAGAAGGGCAGAACCCCTGCTGGTCCCGCGCCGGACCAGCGGAGACCGGGGCCGGGCACGTGGCGGGTCGCGGTTCGGCGGCGCCTCGCCGCACGGGGGCCGCTCTCCGCGCAAGACCCGCCCTTACGACGGATGCGGGCATCCGCGCGGCGAGGGTCGTACGGAGAGAGAAGGGGGAGGCGGCGGGGAACCCGAGGGGGATTGGAGGGTCCACCCGCCGCCTTCGGCACCGGCGCCCCGTAGTGGGGGGGAGGGAGCCGGCGCATCAGCAACGTAGTCGCTGCGGCGCCCGGAGTCAGCCTCGCGGCGCACGAAATTGCAACGGCGGGCAACACGTTCCCGTGCCGCAACACGCCGTTGCAACTCGCCGCGTCGCGCCGGCGCCCGGACCCCCATGTAACAGGGTATGGAGATCGCCCCGCACATCCTGGTCGTGGACGACGACCGCGAGATACGCGACCTGCTGTCCCGCTTCCTGGAGAAGCAGGGCTTCCGCGTCACCGCCGCACGCGACGCGCGCGAGGCCCGGCGCGCCTGGCCGCAGGGGCGCTACCACCTCGTGGTGCTGGACCTGATGCTGCCCGGCGAGTCCGGCCTGGACTTCGCCCGCTGGCTGCGCGCCCAGGGCGACGTGCCGATCGTGATGCTCACCGCCATGGGCGAGGAAACCGATCGCATCGTGGGCCTCGAGCTGGGCGCCGACGACTACGTGGCCAAGCCGTTCAACCCGCGCGAGCTGCTGGCCCGGATGCGCGCCGTGCTGCGCCGCGCCTCGGGCGAGGGCAACGCGCAAAAGGACCCGCCGGCCAAGGCGGTGCGCTTCGCCGGCTGGATGCTGGAGCCCGCCCGCCGCCGCCTGCTCAACCCTGACGGCGCCGAGGTGCCGTTAACGGGCGGCGAGTACGAGTTGCTGACCGTGCTGGTGGAGCGCCCCAACCGCGTGCTCACCCGCGACATGCTGATGGACCTCCTGCGCGGCCGCCAAGCCGGCCCCTTCGACCGCGCCATCGACGTCGCCGTTTCCCGCCTGCGCCGCAAGCTGGAGGACGACGGCCGCAACCCCAGCCTGATCAAGACCGTACGCGGCGGCGGCTACGTGCTGGCGGCGAGCGTCGAGCGGGCGGCGTGAGCAGCGCCGCGCCGCCGGCCCGGGGAACGACCCAGCCATCCGCGACCCGGGCATCCGCGGCGTCGACCGCCCCGGCATCGCGCCCGTGGCCGGCGCGGCTGCTGCCGTGCTCGCTCGCCGCGCGCACCGCGCTGTTCCTGCTGCTGGCGTTGATGCTGGTGCAGGCAGCCGGCCTGTTCATCCACGCGCTCGACCGCCTCGACCTCCAGCGCTTCGCCCAGGCGCGCGAGATACGCGTCCGCAGCCTGGGCTTGTGGCGCGACATGGTGACCACGCCCTCCGAAGGCCGCGCCGCCGTGCTGGCCGAGCAGGACCTGCCCGAAGGGCTGGACGCGGCGCTGGACGGCCAGCCTTCCGTGCGTCCCGGCATGCCAGCCGCCCCCGAGCCGCTGCTGCGCCTGCTCCGGATCGAGGCGCTGCTCCGGGTGCCCCGGGAGTTCCGCCCGCGCGAGGTGCTGGTGGCCTCCGGGCCGGGGGGGGCGCTGCGCGCGTCGCTGCTGCTCCCCGACGGCGATCGCTGGCTCAACATCCGCCTCAACCCGCCGCCGCCGCGGCCGTGGCATTCCGACACCTTCCTGATCGCCTTCCTCGGCATGACCGCGGCCGCGGCGCTGCTGATCGTGTGGGCGACGCGGCGGCTGACCCGGCCGGTGCGCGATCTCGCCCGGGCGGCCGAAGCGCTGGGGCGCGACGTCAACGCCCCGCCCATGCCCGAGGACGGCCCCACCGAGGTCGCCACCGCCGCGCACGCCTTCAACACGATGGCCGAGCGCATCCGCCGCTTCGTGGGCGACCGCACCCAGCTCCTGGCCGCTATCGGCCACGACCTGCGCACCCCCATCACCCGGCTGCGGCTGCGCGCCGAGTTCCTCGACGACGACGAGCAGCGCCGCCGTACGCTCGCCGACCTGGCCGAGATGGAGGCGATGATCAACGCTACCCTGGCCTTCGCGCGCGACGACGCGGCGGCCGAGCCTTCCGTGCCGCTCGACCTCGCCGCCCTGTGCCGTACCGTGCTCGACGAGGCCGCCGACGCCCGGCCGGAGGTGGACGAGGCCGCCGTCTCCTATCACGGCCCCGAGCGCCTGACGGTGCGCGGCCGCCCCATCGCCCTCAAGCGCGCGCTCGCCAACTTGGTCGGCAACGCCCTCACCTACGGCGGCGCCGCCCGCCTGCGCCTGGATGCGCCCAGGTCGGCGATCGGGGCGGCCGGCGCGGTCCGCCTCGCGGTGGAAGACGAGGGTCCCGGCGTGCCCGAGGAGTCGCGCGAGGCCGTGTTCCAGCCCTTCCGCCGCCTGGAAACCAGCCGCAACCGCGAGACCGGCGGCACCGGCCTGGGCCTGACCATCGCCCGCAACATCCTGCGCGCCCACGGTGGCGACGTGACCCTGGAGAACCTGCCCGGCCGGGGCCTGCGCGCCCTGGCCACCCTGCCGGTCTGACGCCTGGCGCCGGGCCGGTCCCGACCCGGCCGGCTCCGCGCCCGGGGCGACGGACCCGGCTCAGCGCAGCGGTGGGGCGAACTGCAGGCCGCCGCGGGTCCACAGCGCGTTGGGGCCGCGCTCGATGCCCATCGGCGTGATCGAGCGCTCCCACATCTCGCCGTAGTTGCCGACTTGGCGGATCGCCTCCGCCGCCCAGCGGTTGTCCAGCCCCAGCGCGGTGCCGAGGTCGCCGTCGCGTCCCAGCAGGCGGCGCACGTCGGGGTTGGCGCTGCCCTCGTGCCGGGCGAGGTCGGCGCCGTGCACGTCCAGCGCCTCGGCCGAGACCAGGGCGTAGTGCACCCAGCGCACCACGTCGTACCAGCGGTCGTCACCCTTGCGCACCATCGAGCCCGACGGGCCGGTGCTGATCATCTCCGCCAGGATCGCGTACTCCTTCGCCCGCTCCGGCCCCAGCCGCCAACGGAAGCCCGCGAGTTGCGAGGCATCCGTGGTGAAGGCGTCGCAGCGCCCGGCCAGGAACGCTTCCTGCACCTCCGTCACGCCACCGATCAGCACGGGGGTGAAGCGCAGGTCGCGGCTGCGGAAGTAATCCGCGAGATCCAGCTCCGTGCTGGTGCCCGGCCGCACGCACACGGTGGCGCCGTCGAGCTGGGCGGGGCTGGTCACGCCGCTGTCGGCGCGCACGATGAAGCTGGTGCCGTCCCAGAAGTTGGCGGCGGCGAACATCAGCCCGAGATTGGCCTCCCGCGTCAGCGACCAGCCGGTGTTGCGCACCAGCACGTCGATCTCGCCCGACTGCAGCGCGGTGAAGCGGTTCTGCGCGGACAGGTTGGTGAAGCGCACGCGGCCTGCGTCGCCCAGCACGGCCGCCGCGATGGCGCGGCAGTAGTCCGCGTCCAGCCCGCGCACCTCGCCGCGGCTGTCCGCCAGCGAGAACCCCGCGATCTCGCCGGACACGCCGCACAACAGGCTCCCCCGCGCGCGGATCGCGTCGAGCGTGGGGGAGCCGGAAGCGCGCGCGGGCGCGGGCTGCGCCCAGACGGGTCCGGCGAGCGCGGCGCACAGCGCGGCGGCAGCGAGGAAGCGGAGCATGGCGGGGTGATCCTCGTCCGGGGTTCAGGTCGGGTCGTCCGGCCAGGCGTTCCCGGCCGGGCAAGGCTCGGCCGCGAGAACGCAACCGGGAAGGCGCAACCGGGAAGGGCTCCGGTCGGGAGGCTCCGGTCGAGGTGCGGCTCCGGTCGTGGACCGGGCTCAGGCGGCGCGCCGCAGCGGCCGGGCCGCCCGGGCGAAGCGATCCAGCCGGAACGGCGCCGGGTCCACCACCGGCGCCGCGCCGGTGGCCAGCTCCGCCGCCAGCCGCCCCGCGCCCGGCCCGATGCCGAAGCCGTGGCCGGAGAAGCCGCTGGCCAGCACCAGCCCCGGCAGCGGCGCCACCGGCGAGATCACAGGAACCGCATCGGGCGTGCTGTCGATCAGCCCAGCCCAGGACTCCGCCACGCGCATGGCGGCGAAGCCGGGGAAGTCGCGGGCGAGGTTGCGGCGCGCCTCGGCCAGGATGCCCGGCACCGGCTCGGGATCGAGCACCCGCACCGCCTCGAACGGGGTGGCCTGATCCAGCGCCCAGCGCCGTGGCAGCCGCGCTTCCTCGACGAAGCGCCGGCCCACCCGCAGCCGCAACTCGTGCCGCCCGCGGCGCAGCGAGGGCAGGAAGTCGCGCAGCAGCCGGAAGCTGTCGGGCACCACCTCGGCCACGCTCGCGCCCCGCTGCGCCACGGTGTAGCCGCCGTCCAGCCGCTTGCGGAACGCCCAGTCCGACGCCCCCACCGCCTGCTCCGGCAGCCCCGCCAGCGGCTCGGTCCGCAGCACCGAGCCGAGCACCTTGAGCTGCGGGAAGTCCACCCCGTGATTGCCCAGGAACAGCCGCGACCACGCGCCGCCGGCCAGGATCGCCGCGTCGCAGGCGATGCGCCCGCGCTCGGTCACCACCCCCGCCACCCGCCCGCCCACCAGGTCGAGCCCGCGCACGGCGCAGCCGGTCAGCACCGCCGCCCCCGCGCGCCGCGCCGCCCGCGCCATGGCCGGCACCGCCAGCGACGGTTCGGCTCGCCCGTCGCCGGGGGTGTGCAGCCCACCCGTCCAGCGCCGGGCGGAGCCGGGGAACATTTCCGCCACCGCGTCGGCGGTGAGCAGCCGGCTGTCGATCTGCCACGGCCGCGCGTGCTCCAGCCAGGCCTCGTGCGCGGCGGCGTGCGCGGCGGTCCCGTGCAGGTACACCGTACCGGCGCGGCGGTAGCCGGTGTTTCCGCCCAGGCGGCCGTCCATGCCCTCCCACTGCCGCAGCGCTTCCATCGCCAGCGGGATCTCCGCGGGGTCGCGACCCATCCGACGGCACCAGCCCCAGTTGCGGCTGGACTGCTCGCCCCCGATCCGCCCCTTCTCGACCAGCGCCACCGACACGCCGCGCTCGGCCAGCGTCAGCGCGGCCATCACCCCGATCACGCCGCCGCCGATCACGGCCACGTCCGCCCGCCCGGGCAGCGACGCATCGCCCTCAAAGCCGTCCAAACGCGGTGCCATGCGCCCCCGACCATCCCCCGTGCCGCGACCCGTCCCCACCACCTTAGGAGCGATGCGGCGCGATCGGCCACCCCGGACCGGCGATGCTCCCCGACCACCCACCCGAGGAGGGACGACCCCCGCGGATGGGCAGCGACCTCGACGGCGCAGCCGCGTCGAGGCACCCCCCTGTCCGCCCACGCGAACCGACGGCGGGGCCGGCCCCCTGTCCGACGCAGTACGTCGAACCCCGGCGGGGTTTAGGGGCAGCGCCCCCGGCCCCGGGCCCGACCAGCGGGAACCGGAGCCGGCCGAGACCCGTCGCCACCACCGGAGGCGAGCCCGGTCACGCCGGACGGCGCGGCGCCCCCCGTTCGACAGGACCGGGCATGGCGGCGAAGCTGCGCCTCCCCCCGCACGGAGCCCTCCCATGCCACGATCCCGCCCAGGCCCGCTCCGGCGCGTCCGCGCCGCCCTGCTCGCCGCCGCCCTGCTCGCCGCCGCGCCGTCCGGCCCCGCCGCGGCCCAGCCCGCCCCCGCCGCGCCGCCCGCCGCTGCGCGCGGCGCCACCCCGGTGTTCGACGCCGTCCGCGCCCGCGGTTACGTGCGCTGCGGCGTTTCGCAGGGCGTCGCCGGCTTCTCGCTGCCCGACAGCCGGGGCGCCTGGCGCGGCTTCGACGTGGATTTCTGCCGCGCCGTGGCGGCCGCGGTGCTGGGCGACGCGCAGGCCGTGCGCTTCACCCCGTATTCCGCGCAGAGCCGCTTCACCGCCCTGCAATCGGGCGAGGTGGACCTGCTGTCGCGCATCACCACCGTGACCTTCACCCGCGACGTCCAGCTCGGCCTGGAGTTCGCCGGCATCGACCATTACGACGGCGCCGGTTTCCTGGTGCGCAGGTCGGCCAACCTCACCGAGGCGCGCGGCCTGGACGGCGGCACCGCCTGCGTGCAGACCGGCTCCACCAACGAGGGCATCGTGGCCGACTTCGCCCGCGCCGAGCGCATCACCCTGCGCCCGCTGGTGTTCCAGTCCCTGGAGGAGATGACGCAGGCCTACTTCGCCGGCCGCTGCGACGCCATCAACTGGGACCGCTCGGCGCTGGCCGGGCTGCGGCTGCGCGCACCCAACCCCGACGAGCACGTCCTCCTCCCCGACGTGCTGAGCAAGGAGCCCTACGGCCCGGTGGTCGCCCAGGGCGACGCGCGCTGGCTGGAGATCGTGCGCTGGACCCTCAACGCGCTGATCGAGGCCGAGGAGCAGGGCCTCACCGCCGCCACCGTCGAGGCGGCGCTGTCCAGTCCTGCGCCCAACACCCAGCGCCTGCTGGGCGTCACCGGGGCCTTCGGCACCATGCTGGGCATCCCCGACCGCTGGGCCTACGAGGCGATCCGCCAAGTCGGCAACTTCGGCGAGATGTTCGAGCGCAACCTCGCGCCCATCGGCATCGACCGCGGCCTCAACCGCTCGTGGAAGCAGGGCGGCCTGCTCTACAGCCCGCCGTTCCGCTGAGGGGCGCGGCCGCCGCGGCCCGCGCCCGCCCGCCGCGACCTCCGGCCCGCGCGGACGACGCCGGCCCGGAGCCGGCCGGCGCGTCGGCCGCCGGCCCTTCGCGCGCCGGTGCCGCGCGGATCAGCGGCCCGCCGTGCAGCGCCGCAGGTGTGACGGGAACTCGGCGCAGTTGGGGAAGGAGATCTCGTCCGGCCCGTGCCGCTCCACCTGGAGCAGGTCGGGCTCTGCGCAGCCGAAGCCGCTGTCGGGCGGCAGCCGCCCGCCCACCGACGGCACCGAGACCGACGCCGGGGCGAGGCGGAATTCCACCCCGCCGTTGGGCGCCGGCGCGGCGGTCTCGATCAGCCGCTGCCGGTAGGCGACGTCGAGCGAGGACACCCGCATCACCACGTCGCGGGTGAACACCGCGGTGGGCTGGGCGAAGCAGGCCGGCCCCTCGGTGTCCACCGCCGGATAGATGCCCCCCGTCCAGGAGCCGAACAGGAAGCCGTGCGGCGGTCCGCCCGGCGGGAACACGCCCGGGGGCAGCGTGGCGGGCGGGGCGGCCGGCGCCGCGCCAGGGTTTTGCGCGCCCGGCTGCTGCGCCTGCCCGGCCGACACCAGGGGCAGGAGGAGCCCCAACACCATCAACCAGCCGCGCATCCCGCCGCTCCCGTCCACCCTCGACTCGTCCCTTGCCACGCGCGCCGCCACCCGGTCCAGGGGCGGGGCGGTCCGCGGCGGGGACGGTCCGCAGGCGCGACGGTCCGGGGGAATGGGCGCGCCCCGCGTCAGGCCGCCGCCGCCGCGGGTCGCGGCCCGTCGCGCACCGGCCCGTCGCGCACCGGCAGGTGCACCAGCGCCGCGAAGGCGGCCGCGGCGATCGAGATGCTCCACATCGCATCGTAGGAACCGGTGAGGTCGAACACCAGCCCGCCGCCCAGCGCGCCGGCGAAGCCGCCGAGCTGGTGGCCGAGGAACACCAGCCCGAAGATCGTGGCCAGCCAGCGCGTGCCGAAGTTGCGCGCCACCAGCGCCACGGTGGGCGGCACCGTGGACAACCACAGCAGCCCCATCACGGCCGAGAAGCCCAGCACCGTGCCGGTGGTCTTGGGCGCCAGCAGGAAGGCCGACATCAGCACCCCGCGCCCGACGTGGATCAGCACCAACAGCTCGCGCCTGCGCCAGCGCTGCGACAGTTCGCCCGCGGCGAGCGAGCCGGCGACGTTGAACAGCCCGATCAGCGAGATGGCGCCGGCGCCGACGTAAGACGGCAGGTGGCAGGTCGCCACGAAGCCGGGCAGGTGCACCGCCAGGAACGACACGTGCAGCCCGCACACGAAGAAGCCGAGGAACAGGCACCAGAAGGAACGCGAGCGCAGCGCCCGGCCCACCGCCACCCGCGCCGTGTCCTCGCCGAGCGGCGCCGGGCCGGGGGCGGGACGGTCGCGCAGTGGCAGCGCCAGGGGGAGCAGCAGCAGCGCCGCCCCGGCCATGCCGAACAGCGCCGCCTGCCAGCCCGCCGTGACCACCGCGGCGCCCGACAGCGGCACCACCAGGAACTGCCCGAAGGACGAGCCCGCCGTGCCCAGCCCCACCGCGCGGCCGCGGCGCTCGGGCGGCAGCAGCCGGGTCAGCGAGGCGATGATCACCGGCATCCCCGCCGCCGACACCGCCACCCCCATCACCAGCCCGGCGAAGAAGGTGAACCAGCCCAGGTCGGCCGACAGCGCCATGCCCGCGAAGCCCAGCGCGTAGAGCACCGCCCCGCCCATCACCACGTATCGCCCGCCCACCCTGTCGGCGAGCAGGCCGCAGAGCGGCTGCGTCACGCCGTTGACCAGCACTTGCAGCGCGATCGCCAAGGCGAAGCCTGAAGCCGACCAGCCGTTGGCCAGCGTCATCGGCGCCAGGAACAGCCCCAGCGACTGGCGTAGCCCCATCGCCAGCGCCGCGGCCGGCACGGCGCAGGCGAGGAGCAGTTCGGCGGGGCCGAGGCGGCGCGGCGGGGCGGGCATGGGGCGTGTCGCCTTGCGGTGGGCGCGCAGGATACACCGCCGCCGCGCCGCCGCGTCCAGCGCCCGTCGGATCCGGCGCGGAGCGCCCCGCGCGCGGCAGGGATGCGCCGCACGAGCGTCCCCAGGGAATCCTTGTGCGCCGCGCGCAGGCGTGGGAAGCCGCCCCTGCCATGCTCCGCGCCCTCTACGACCGAACCCTGGCCCTGTCGGCCCACCCCCGCGCGGGAGCGGCGCTGGCCGCCGTGAGCTTCGCCGAAAGCTCGTTCTTCCCGATCCCGCCCGACGCGATGCTGGTGCCGATGTGCCTGTCGCGCCCCGAGCGCGCCTACCACTACGCGCTGATCTGCACGGTCGCGTCCGTGATCGGCGGGCTGCTGGGCTACGTCATCGGCGCCTTCCTGTTCGAGGCGCTAGCCCAGCCGGTGCTGGCCGCCTACGGCCACGCCGACGCGCTCACCACCTTCTCCGCCTGGTTCGAGAACTACGGCGCCGCGGTGATCCTCATCAAGGGCCTCACCCCGATCCCCTACAAGATCGTCACCATCGCCGCCGGCGCGGCCCACTTCTCGCTACCGATCTTCTTCGTCTGCTCCGTCGCCACCCGCGGCGCCCGCTTCTTCCTGCTCGCCTTCCTGGTGAAGCGCTACGGCCCGGCGGCGCGCACCTTCATCGAGAAGCGGCTGAACCTGATCGCCGGCATCACCGCGCTGGGCATCGTGGGAGGCTTCCTGCTGCTGCGCCTGGCGTGAGGCACCGCCGGCGCCGCATCGCGGAACCCGCGCCCGGCCATCTCGCGATCCCGCGATCCCCGGGCGATCCCGGCCGGCGACGAGACGAGCGTCGCGGCGGGAGCAACGCCCCGCGCCGACGACCCCCCGCGTGAGCGCGCGCCCCGCGACCGGCGTCCGGCCGCCGCTGCGGGGTGAGCGGGATCGCGTGGTCGCGATGTTCGCCGCCGCGTTCCAGGACGATCCGGTGATGGCGTTCATCTTCCCCGACCCGGAGGTGCGGCGCGCGCGCCTGCCGCATCTCCTCGCGGTGCTCCACGACGGCGACAAGGCCGACGGTGCCGCCTACGTCACGGACGGGCTCGAAGCGGCGACCCTGTGGCGGGTTCCGGGCCGCGGCCGGCTGTCCTGGCGCGAGAGATTGCTCGGGGCCGTCCCGATGCTCGCCGCGACCCGCTCCGCGCTCGGTCGCGTGCTCGCCGTGGGCAGGGCGATCGACGCCCACCACCCGGCGGAACCGTACTGGTACCTCCACCTGGCGGGCTGCATGCCCGGCGCGCAGGGCAGGGGATTCGGCGGTGCGGCGATCCGCGCCGGCCTGCGGCGCGCCGATGCCGACGGCGTGCCGGCCTACCTCGAGACCGGCCGGGAAGGGAACCTCGCCGTCTACCGCGCGCTCGGCTTCGGGATGACCGGAGCATGGCGGGTGCCGGACGGGCCGCCGAAGTGGTCGATGCTGCGGCCCGCCCCGCGCGGCGGGCGGAACCGGGCGCACGATCCGGGGCGGGGCGACGCGGCCTGATCGCCCGGGGAGCGCGCCGCGCTCGTCCCGCGATCCCCGCCGCTCCTCGTCTTCCCGCCGCCCGACGGTGGACATCCCCGCCCCGGCGGCGTTCGCTGCATCCCCGACGCGCACCGAGGCGTGCCGCGCCGCGACGGAAGGCAGGAACGCCGATGCTGGAGCTGAGCTTCGCCACCACGCCGCAGATCATCCTGCGCGACGGCGCCCTCGACGACCTGCCCGACATGTTCCGCGAGCGCGGCGTGCGCCACGTCGCCCTAATCACCGACCGCGGCCTGGTGGGCGCCGGGCTGGTCGCCCCGGTGGAGAAGAAGCTCCGGGAAAGCGGCGTACGCGTCACCCTGCACGACGGCGTGCAGGCCGACCCGCCAACCCGCACCGTGCTGGCCGCCGCCGACGCGCTGCGCGGGGAAGGCGTGGACGGCGTGCTCGGCCTGGGCGGCGGCTCGGCGATGGACACCGCCAAGCTCGTCGCCTACCTCCTGCGCTCGCCCCAGCCCCTGGAGGAGCTCTACGGCGTTGGGCTGGCGAAGGGCGAGCGCCTGCCGCTGATCCTGGCGCCCACCACCGCCGGCACCGGCTCCGAGGTGACGCCGATCTCCATCGTCACCACGGCCGGCGACGAGAAGAAGGGCATCGTTTCCCGCCGCCTGCTGCCGGACGCGGCGCTGCTCGACCCCAACCTCACCCTGGGCCTGCCCGCCGTGGTCACCGCCGCCACGGGGGTGGACGCCATGGTGCACGCCATCGAGGCCTACACCTCCAGGCGCCTGAAGAACCCGCTTTCCGACGTGCTGGCCCGCCAAGCCCTGACGCTGCTGTCGCGCAACCTGCCGATCGTCATGCGCGACGGCCGCGACAAGGCGGCGCGCGGCGCCATGCTGCTGGGCTCCTGCATGGCCGGCATCGCCTTCGCCAACGCCCCCGTCGCCGCCGTGCACGCCCTGGCCTACCCGCTGGGCGGCCGCTACCACGTCCCCCACGGCCTTTCCAACGCGCTGATGCTGCTCCCCGTGCTGCGCTTCAACATGTCGGCCGCCGAGGCGCTGTACGCCGAGCTGGCGACGGCGGTGGGCGGGCGCGAGCCCACGGCGCAGGGCTTCCTCGAGGGCGTGCGTCGCGTGGTGGATGCCTGCGACATGCCCAAGGCGCTGCGCGAGGTCCAGGTGACGCGCGACAGCCTGCCCACCCTCGCGGCGGACGCGATGCAGCAGGGGCGCCTGCTGGTGAACAACCCGGTCGAGCTGACCGAGGCCGACGCGCTGCGCTTGTACGAGGAGGCCTACTGACGCGGCCGGCACCGGAGCGCGGCCGACCCCCCCCCGCGATTTCGCTTGCGATCGCCCCCGGCTCGGGGGAATGACGCGTCCACCCGTGCCCGCGCAGGAAGCGCGACCGAGCCGCGCGCCGGTGCAGGGCCACCCGATCCACGTCCGCAGGCCCCCCGCGACGCGCGGCCGGGGTCGCGCCGGCGGCAGCGCAGCGCGATGAGTCAAACGATGCCCATCCCAGGAGCCGGCGCCCCGACCCGAGCCTTCACGTCCCGCGCCCCCGCGGCCCGGCGCGCGGGGTACCGCCGCCCGGTCGCGATCCTCGCCGCCCTGCTCGCGGCCGGCTGCGCCGCCGCGCCGCCCGCCCCGCCGCCGCGCCCCGCCGCCGCCGTGCAGCAACGCACCCCGCCGCTGCCGGGCGTGGTCGGCGAGCGCCAGAACCCGCACCGGCTGATGCTCCTGGCCGACAACGAGCTCGACCTGTGCCAGGGCGGCACCGGGGTCGAGAAGCAGAACGCGTGCCGGCGGCGCACCGTCTACGTGGAGCGGGCCAGGCGCCTGGGCTGGTGCCTGCCGCCGGTGCGGCCGGTTTTCCCGGCGCCGGGCTGGGCTCCCTGCTCGTCGGGTTAGCCCGGAGGGGGATGGCGGATGCCGCCGTCGCCCGCCCGCCGCCGGGCGGCCGGCTCGCCGGCTCAGCCCGCCGGCGCGGCGGCCGCCTCGCGCACCAGCGCGGCGTGCTCGGCCGGCCTGACCTTGCGCCACACCCGCGCCACCCGGCCGCCCGCATCCACCAGGAAGCTCGTTCGCTCCATGCCCATGTAGGTCCTGCCGTACATGGATTTGCTCACCCAAACGCCGAATGCTTCCGCCGCGGCGTGGTCGGCGTCCGACGCCAGCGGGAAGGTCAGCGCGCGCTTGGCAGCGAATCTCTCGATCACCCCGATTGGGTCGGGCGAGACGCCCACCACCGCCACGCCCATGCCCCCCAGCGCCGGCAGCGCCTCCTCCATGCCCAGCGCCTGCGCCGTGCAGCCGGTGGTGTCCGCCTTGGGGTAGAAGTAGAGCAGGTACGGTCGCCCCCGCAGCGACGCCGACGACACTTCGCGCCCGCCGCTCGCCGGCAGAACGAACGCCGGCACCTCGGCCCTTGCCTCGATCACGCGCCCGCTCCCTCGACTACCGGCCCGCCGAGATGCCGCGCGAATACCGCCCGCACTGCTTCTGCCGTGCGCGCCATCTCCGCGCGCAGCCCGGCCGCGTCGAGCGGCGCGGTGGCGCCCTCGGGCACCGACAGCCCGGCGCAGGCGCGCAGCAGCGCGGCTTCCGCCGGGGCAGGCAGCGCTTCCTCCCGCCAGCGGCCCACGGTCAGCCGCAGCAGCCCCTGCACCGAGCGCCACAGCCGGTCCGCCCGTGCCAGCGTCGCCGCCTCCTCCGCCGGCAGCAGCCGCGCGCGGGCCAGGGCGGCGAGCGCCTCGCGCGTGGTGGGGGAGGCGGCGCGGGGATGGTCGCCCGCGTGGGCGCACTGCAGCGCCTGGGCCACGAACTCCACCTCGATCAGCCCCCCCGGCATCGCCTTGACGTCCCACGGCCCGTCCGCCGGCAGGTCGCGCAGCATGCGCCCGCGCATCAGCCGGGCCTGGTCCAGGGCGTCCGGCCCGGCGTGCCGCACCAGGGCCTCGCGCACGGCCGCCGCGAAGCGCCGGCGCAGGGCCGGGGGGCCGGCCACCGGGCGCGCCCGGGTCAGCGCCATGCGCTCCCACCCCCGGGCGTCGGCGGCGTGGTAGCGTTCGAAGGAACCCAGGCTGGTGGCCACGGGTCCCTTGTTGCCCGAAGGGCGCAGCCGCATGTCCACCTCGTACAGCCGACCCTCCGCGCCGGGCGTGCTCAGCGCCGCCACCAGCTGCGCCGCCAGCCGCGCGAAGTAGGTCGGCGCCGGCAGGTCGCGCGGCCCGCCGCCGCTCTCGCTCGCGCCGGCGGCGTGGTCGTAAATCAGCACGAGGTCGAGGTCCGAGCCCGGCAGCATCTCGCGCCCCCCGAGCTTGCCCAGCGCCACCACCGCCATTGCGCCGCCGGGGACGCGGCCGAAGCGGGCGGCGAAGTCGCGGCTCACCACCGGCAGCAGCGCGCCGATGGCGGCGTCGGCCAGGGCCGAGCGCGCCAGCCCCGCGGCGTCGGCGTCCAGCGCGCCTTCCAGCGCGGCGGCGTCGATCTCGAAGCGCCCCTCGGTGACCAGCCGCCGCGCCCCTTCCAGCGCCTCATCCGCGTGCCGCGCGGCGCCCACCAGGGCGGGCAGCGCGGCGGCCGCGCTGTCGGCCCCGCCCGCGAGCAGCCCTTCCAGCGCCGAAGGCTCGCGCGCCAGGTGGTCGGCCAGCGCCGGCGCGGCGCCGAGGATGCCCGCCACGCGGTCGAGCAGCCCCGGGTTGCGCCCGAACAGCGACAGCACCTGCACGCCCGCGGGCAGGCGCTCCAGCAGCGTGTCGAAGCGGCCCAGCGCCGCGTCGGGCTCGCGCTGCCGCGCGAGGGCAGCCAGCAGCGCCGGCATCAGCGCGGTCAGCAGCTCGCGCGCCCGCTCGCTCCGCGTGGCGCGGCGGTGGCCGTGATGCCAGCCGCGCACGGTGGCCGACACCGCGGACGGGTCGGCGTAGCCCATCCCGGCCAGCGTCGCGACCGTGTCGGGGTCGTCCCCGGTGCCGGTGAATACCAGGCTGCCGCCGCCGCAGGCCTCGGCCGCCGACAGCGCCGGCGCGGCCTCGAACAGTCGGCCGTAGTGCGCGGCCACCCGGCCGAGATGGCCCCGCAGCGCCGCCGCGAAGCCTTCCGCCCCGCCCGCCTCGGGGCCGTAGCCGCTGAAGGACGCGATCCGCGCCAGCCCCTCGGGATCCTCGGGCAGCCTGTGCGTTTGGCGGTCGGCGACCATCTGCAGCCGGTGCTCGACCATCCGCAGGAAGTTGTAGGCATCCGCCAGGTCTATCGCCGCGCGGCGGTCGAGCCGCCCCGCCCCGGCCAGCGCCGCCAGCGCCCCCAGCGTGGTGGGATCGCGCAGGCCGGGATCGCGCCCGCCCCAGATCAGCTCCAGCACCTGTGCGGTGAACTCGATCTCGCGTATGCCTCCCCGACCGAGCTTCACGTCGTGCCCCGCCACAGCCACCTCCGCGCCCGCCCCGCGACCGCCATGTACCGCGTGGATCTGCCGCTTGATCGCGTGGATGTCGGCGATCATCGCGAAGTCGAGGTGGCGGCGCCACACGAAGGGCCGGATCTCGGCCAGGAAGCGCTCGCCGAGCTGCTTGTCGCCGGCCACCGGGCGCGCCTTGAGCATGGCCGCCCGTTCCCAGTTCTGGCCCAGGGAGCCGTAGTAGCCCACCGCCGCGGGGATGCTCACCGCCAGCGGCTGCGCGGCGCCGTCGGGGCGCAGGCGCAGGTCGGTGCGGAACACGTAGCCCTCGGCGGTGCGCTCCTCCAGCAGGCGCACCAAGTCCCGCGCCAGGCGCACGAAGATGCCCTGGGCGCGCTCGGGGTGCGGCACTGCGTCGGCGTCGAACAGCAGCATCAGGTCGACGTCGGAGGAATAGTTCAGCTCCCGCGCCCCGAGCTTGCCCATGCCCAGCACGGTGAGCCCCGAGCCGCGCCCGCCGCTCCCGCGCGCCGGGCGCAGCTCGCCGCGCACCGCCGCCTCGCGCAGCAGGCAGGCGGTGGCCGCCTCGATGGCGGTGTCGGCCAGCAGCGACAGCGCCGCCGTGACGCGCTCCAGCCCCCAGGCGCCCGACAGGTCGGCCGCCGCCGCCACCAGCGCGCCCTGCCGTTTGGCCCGGCGCAACGCGGCGCCGAGCGGGCCGCGGCCGGCGTCCGCGGCGACGCGCCCGACCGGCTCCAGCGCGGTGGCGAAAGCCGCCTCCGCCCCGCGCTCGGCCACCCGCAGCAGCGTGTCCGCTTCCCGCAGCGCGAGGTCGGCCAGGTGCGGGCTGTGGCCGCCTATCGCCGCCAGCAGCGCCCGCCCGTCGGGGCTGGCGGCGTAGGCGCGCTCGGCCGTGCCGCGCGCGTCGAAGGCGGCGAGCAGGCGCTCGGCGGCCGCGGCGTCGTGGGGCGGGGGCGGCCGGTGATCGGTGGCGGGCATCGGCGATACCTTCCGTGAGGGCGCCGGATGGTCAAGCCGGGGAAAGCGGGGTCGGCGGGAACCGCGCCGGGACGGATCGTGCCGGGAACGCGCGTGCCGCGGACGCGCGCGAGGTCGAGGCGATCGCCGGGGACGGGGATGCCGGGAAGGACGGGTCCGGGATCGCGCGCGCCGAGCACGACCGGGCCGGGAAGAACCGGGCAGGGGCATGCCCGGCCGCGTCGGCCCCGGGTCGGCGCGGGGCGGCGGGCCGGGCGGCGGGCCGGGCGGCGCCCCCCCCGGCCC
>CAXTEL010000010.1:0-78580 GCA_964243365.1 uncultured Roseomonas sp.
AACAGGATGCGCCGGTGCACCGGCTTGAGCCCGTCGCGCGCGTCCGGCAGTGCGCGGGCGACGATCACGCTCATCGCGTAGTCGAGGTAGGAGCGGCGCATCTCCTCCTCGAGCGCAACCGGGGCGCTACCCTGCCCCAGCAGGCTCGAAGCGGCTTCGGCCAGCCGCTCTGCCTCGACGCCGCCGGCGCCGTCCTCGGTTCCGCTCAAGTGTTCGTCCCAATACTCATGTCAGAGGGTCCGAGCCGCGAAAGACCGGGTCAGAAGGGGATGTCGTCGTCGAGGTCGCCCTTGGGTGCATCCCAGCCGCCACGCTGCGGCCGGGCGGCACCACCGCTGCCACCACCACCGGCAGGACGACCCCCGCCGCCGGAATACCCGCCGCGCTCGCCGCCGCCCGCGAAGTCGCCCTCACCAGCACCCTCGCCGCCCTGCCCGCGACCGCCGAGCAGCGTCAGCTCGCCGCGAAAACGGGCCAGCACCACCTCGGTGATCTCGCGCTCCGCGCCATCCTTGTCGGTGAACTTGCGGCTCTCGAGACTGCCCTCCAGGTACACCGTGGAGCCCTTGCGAAGGTAGCGCTCGGCGATGTCACCCAACTTCTCGTTGAAGATGGCGACCCGGTGCCACTGGGTCTTCTCTTTCTTTTCGCCCGAGGCTTTGTCATTCCAGTTCTCGCTCGTGGCAACGGAGAAGCTCACGACCTTGCCACCGTTTTGGAAGTTGCGAACCTCGGGGTCGCGCCCGAGATTGCCCACCAGAATCACTTTGTTGACGCTGCCGGCCATGCCGCCCCACCTTTCGACAACCGCGCCGCCTACTCCCCGCGGGGGGGGATCGGGCCGACTCGAATCGCGCCGCGCCACGGATCACGCGGGCATGTGAACCCTAGACGTCGGGGGCGGCACCCGCCAGCCCCGAGCTCGGCGGGCCGCGGCTCGCGCGCTCTTCCCTGGCACCCTCTGCCCGCTCGACCTATATGGTGCGATGCAGCCCGGAACACAATGCGAACGAGGCGTTCCCGCCGGCTTCCGGCCCGGCCGCGCCCCGGGGATCGCCGATGCCTGACGACCTGCCGCCCGCCCCGTTCCGAACTCCCGCGCAGGAAGCGCCGATGCCGCCCGACACCGCCCCCGCGACGTTTCCCGACATCCTGCCGGACCATTCCGTCGACCGTCCCTCCACCGGAGGGCACGGCGCGCGATCCGGCAACGCCATCCGCGTGCGCGGCGCCCGGCAGCACAACCTCAAGAACGTCGACCTCGACATTCCCAAGGACACGCTGACCGTCATCACCGGGTTGTCGGGGTCGGGCAAGTCGAGCCTCGCCTTCGACACGATCTACGCCGAAGGGCAGCGCCGTTATGTCGAGAGCCTGAGCGCCTACGCCCGGCAGTTCCTGCAGTTGATGGGCAAGCCGGACGTGGACAGCATCGAGGGGCTCTCGCCGGCCATCTCGATCGAGCAGAAGACCACCTCGCACAATCCACGCTCCACGGTGGGCACGGTGACCGAGATCTGGGACTACATGCGCCTGCTCTGGGCCCGCGTCGGCGTGCCCTACTCGCCTGCCACCGGCCTGCCGATCGAAGCGCAGACCGTGTCCATGATGGTAGACCGGGTGCTGGCCATGCCCGAAGGCCGGCGGCTGCTGATCCTCGCACCCGTGGCGCGCGGCAAGAAGGGCGAATGGCGCAAGGAGCTGGCCGAGCTGCAACGGCGCGGTTTCGAGCGCGCCAAGATCAATGGCATGCTCTACCGCATCGAGGAAGCGCCGGCGCTGGACAAGAAGCGCAAGCACGACATCGAGGCGGTGGTGGACCGCGTGGTGGTCGGCCCCGAGTTGTCCACCCAGCGCTTGGCCGACAGCTTCGAGACCGCGCTCACCCTGGCCGACGGCGTGGCCTACGTCGAGGATGCCGACGGCGGCGAGCGCACCGTGTTCTCGCAGCGCTTCGCCTGCCCCGAGAGCGGCTTCACCATCGAGGAGATCGAGCCGCGGCTGTTCTCCTTTAATTCGCCGCAGGGCGCCTGCCCGGTGTGCGACGGCCTGGGCACGGAATCCTTCTTCGACCCCGCGCTGGTGACGCCTGATGAGCGCAAGCCGCTCGGCGAGGGCGCCGTGGCGCCGTGGACTGGGGGCGCCTCGTCGCAGTACTACGACCAGACGATCGGCAGCTTGGCGCGGCACTTCAAGGCGACGCTCACCACCGCCTGGGGCGATCTACGGCCGGAGGTGCGGGCCGGCATCCTGCATGGCACCGGCGCCGAGGTGGTCACCCTGCGTTACCGCGACGGCCTGCGCGCCTACGAGGTGAGGAAGCCTTTCGAGGGCGTGATCCCCAACCTGGAACGCCGCCTCCGCGAGGCCGACAATCCCTGGGTGCGCGAGGACCTCGCCCGCTACCAGTCCGCCCGTCCTTGCAAGATTTGCCAGGGCGCCCGCCTAAAGCCCGAGGCGCTGGCGGTGAAGGTCGCGGGGCTGCACGTCGCCCAGGCCGCCGCCATGCCGATCCGCCGCGCGATGGAGTGGTTCGGCAACGTCCACGGCACGCTCACGGTGCAGCGGCAGGAAATCGCCGGCCGCATCTTGCGCGAGATCAACGAGCGGCTGCGCTTCCTGGTCGACGTCGGCCTCGACTACCTCAGCCTCGGCCGCTCCTCGGCGACCCTGTCGGGCGGCGAGTCGCAGCGCATCCGCCTCGCCTCGCAGATCGGCTCGGGGCTGACCGGGGTGCTCTACGTGCTCGACGAGCCCTCCATCGGCCTGCACCAGCGCGACAACGAGCGCTTGTTGGGTACGCTCCGCCGCCTGCGCGACCTGGGCAACACGGTGCTGGTGGTGGAGCACGACGAGGACGCCATCCGCGCCGCCGACCACCTGATCGACATCGGACCCGCGGCCGGCAAGCACGGCGGCCGCGTCATCGCCCAGGGCACGCCGGCCGAGGTCGCGGCCGACCCGAACAGCGTCACCGGCGCCTATCTGTCGGGTCGCAGCCGCATCGAGATCCCGGCCGAGCGCCGTCGTGCCGACAAGGCGCGCACCCTTCGCGTGGTCGGGGCGCGCGGCAACAACCTCAAAGACGTGTCCGCCGCCGTCCCGCTCGGCACCTTCACCTGCATCACCGGTGTTTCGGGAGGCGGCAAGTCCACCCTCATCATCGAAACCCTCTTCAAGGCCGCCTCGCGCCGGCTGATGGGCTCGGGCGAGGTACCGGGGCCGCACGACCGGATCGAAGGGCTGGAGCACCTGGACAAGATCATCGACATCGACCAGTCGCCGATCGGCCGCACGCCGCGCTCCAACCCGGCCACCTACACCGGCCTGTTCGCGCCGATCCGCGACTGGTTCTCCGAGCTGCCGGAGAGCCGCTCGCGCGGCTACAAGCCCGGCCGCTTCTCGTTCAACGTCAAGGGCGGGCGCTGCGAGGCGTGCCAGGGCGACGGCCTCATCAAGATCGAGATGCACTTCCTGCCCGACGTCTACGTCACCTGCGACACCTGCAAGGGCAAACGCTACAACCGCGAGACGCTGGAGGTCCGCTTTCGAGACAAGTCCATCGCGGACGTGCTGGACATGACGGTGGAGGAAGGCTGCGAGTTCTTCTCCGCCGTGCCTTCCATCCGTGAGAAGCTGGTCGTGCTGCGCGAGGTAGGCCTAGGCTACATACACCTCGGCCAGCAGGCGACCACGCTGTCCGGCGGCGAGGCGCAGCGGATCAAGCTGGCCAAGGAGCTGGCCCGGCGCGCCACCGGGCGCACGCTCTACATCCTCGACGAGCCAACCACCGGTCTGCACTTCGAGGACGTGCGCAAGCTGCTGGAGCTGCTTCAGCAACTGGTGGCGCAGGGCAACACGGTGCTGGTGATCGAGCACAACCTGGAGGTCATCAAGACCGCCGACTGGCTGCTCGACCTCGGCCCCGAGGGCGGCGACGGCGGCGGCCGCGTCGTGGCCGAAGGCACGCCGGAGCAGGTGGCGGCCGACCCCGGCAGCCACACCGGCCGCTTCCTGGCCCCCCTGCTGGCGGGTCGGGGCGCCGCACCCGCCAAGACACGTCGGCGCGCGAGTGCCTGAGTCGGGCGCCTAGCCCGCGGCAGAGGACAGCGGCGCCGCCACGTCTTCCAGCGAGCGGCGCTCGGACGCGAAACCGAGCTTCCACTCGGTGAAGGCCGCGAGCAGCATCAGGGCGGCGCCGAGCAGGTAGCCCCACAGGATGTCGGTGCGCTCGCCGCCCTGGATCAGCGCCCCGAACAGCGCCGGCCCGACCACGCCGCCGACCCCGGTGCCCAGCGCGTAGAACAGCGCGATGGACATGGCGCGCATCTCCAGCGGGAAGCTCTCGCCCACCGTCAGGTAGGCGGCGGAGGCGGCGGCGGAGGCGAAGAAGAAGATCGCCGTCCAGGCCGCCGTCTGCTCCCACGCCGACAGCCAGCCCTGCTGGAAGGCCAGCCCCGTGGCCGCCATCAGCACGCCGGCCAGCGCGTAGGTGCCGGTGATCATCGGCTTGCGGCCGATGCTGTCGAACAACGGCCCGAGCACCAGCGGGCCGAGCAGGTTGCCGATCGCGAAGGGCAGCACGAACCAGCCGACGTGCCGCGCCTCGATTCCGTAGAATCTCGTGAGAACGAGGGCGTAGGTAAAGAAGATCGCGTTGTAGCAGAAGGCTTGGCAGGCCATCAGCACCACGCACAGCAGCGAGCGCTCCGGGTAGGTCCGCAGCAGCGCCCCCGCCACCTCGGCCAGCGAAGTGCCGACGCGCGCGGTCAACCGGATCGGGCGCCCCTCCACCGCCGGCAGCGGCCCGGTCTCGGCGACGACGCGCGCCTCGATCTCGCCGACGACGCGCTCGGCCTCTTCGTTGCGGCCGTGCGTCATCAGCCAGCGCGGGCTCTCGGGGATGTGCCGGCGCAGCAGCAGCACCGAGGCCGAAAGCACGCCGCCGATGCCGAAGGCCAGCCGCCAGCCCAGCTCTGGGTCGATCACCGCGGGGTCGAGCAGGAAGATCGAGGACGCCGCGCCGAACGCACCCCCGAGCCAGAAGGTGCCGTTCACCGCGAGGTCCACCGTGCCGCGCTTGCGGGCCGGGATCAGTTCCTGGATCGCCGAATTCACCGCCGCGTACTCGCCGCCGATGCCCGCGCCGGTGAGGAAGCGGAACAGCGCGAAGCTCCAGAAGTCCCAGGAGAAGGCGGTGGCGATCGTGGCCAGGAGGTACACCAGCAGGGTAACGGTGAAGAGCTGCTTGCGCCCCAGCCGGTCGGTGAGCCAGCCGAAGAACAGCGCCCCCAACACCGCGCCGAGCAGGTAGGCCGACGCGGTCAGTCCCACCTGCGACTCGTTCAGCCGCAGCGCCGGGCTGTCGTGGATGGCGCCGGCGAGCGAGCCGACCAGGGTCACCTCCAGCCCGTCCAGCGTCCAGGTGACGCCCAGCGCGACCACCACCAGCCAGTGGAAGCGCGACCATGGCAGCCGGTCGAGCCGGGCCGGCACGTCCGTCTCGAAGCTGTCGGCCGACACCGCACCCGATCGTTCCGCCATGTGCGTCCGCACCCCGTTCCATTTTCCCATCCGCCCCTCGCACGGCGCGGGCGTCTCGGGCAACCGCCCCGGGCCGGTCGGGCGGAACGCGCGCCTCATACCCTCCCGCGCAGCCCTGCCAGGGCGATCGCCAGCCGGTCCGCCGCCCTGCGCGGTCCGGGCGGTTCGCCCAGCCCTCGCCCGGCGGCGAAGCGGCGCAGGTCCCGCCCTGCCAGCACCGCCGGCAGTGCCGCCGCCAGCGCCGCGCGCGGCAGTGCGCGCAGCGTCGCGCGGGCCGAGGCCAGCCCCGGCAGCGCGTCCGCTGCCATCCGCCGCATCGCCGCCAGCACCGTTGCCTCGCGTGGGTCACAGCCGGTCGCCCCGTGCGCGTCCAGCAGTTCGGGCGGCATTGGGCAGCGTCCCCGCGCGTGGATCGCGGGCAGTCCCGCGAGCAGCCCCGCCAGAGCGTGCGCCGCGCCCGCCGCTTCCAGCGCCGGCAGCAGCGTCGCCGGCGCGCCGAGCAACCGGCCGGCCGCCACCATCATGCCACCGCCGGTGCCGCGCAGCACGGCGTCGAGGGCGCCGCGGCTCGGAGTTTCCTCTTCCACTTCGGCGTCGCGGGCTTCCACCATCGACAGAAGGTCGGCGGCCGCGAGCGCGCCGGACGTGATCGCCGCGTGCAGCGGGGCCGCCACCTCGTGCCGACGCGCGGGTCGGCCGGCGGCCGCCTCTTCCACGGCCTCGTGCCACCATTGCAGGCGGATCAACGTGGCCATGGGCTGGCTCGTCACCTCGCGGGCCCGGGCGAGCTCATGATTGAAGGCGATCAGCGCGAACAGCGCCTCCCGCTTCGGGGCGGGCGCGAACAGCGCGCACAGGAAACGATCGGGGTCACCCCGTCGCGCCAGGGCGCCGGCTGGCGACAGTTCCGGCATGATCCGGTTCTGGGGTGCCCCGCGCGGCCCCGCAAGGCCGGCGGCGCGGCGCGGCGCCAGGCCAGAAACGCGACGCGGCTCCCGCGCTCCGGGCGGCGGACCCGGTTGACGTCCGAGGTGCCCCCCGCCCAGGGTGCGCCATCTTCACGGAACGGGAGACCCCCATGGCCTTCACTCTGCCGCCGCTGCCCTACGACGCCGGTGCACTCGCCTCGCGCGGCATGTGCCAGGAGACGCTGGAGTTGCACCACGACAAGCACCACCAAGCTTACGTCACCGCGCTGAACGGGATGGTCGAGAGCAAGGGGCTCACGGGCAAGAGCCTGGAGGAGATTGTCCAGGCGGCCGGCAGCGGCGGCGCCGACATGCAGCCCGTGCTCAACCAGGCCGGGCAGCACTGGAACCACCTGCTGTTCTGGCAGGTGATGTCGCCCACCGGCGGCGACGACAAGCTGCCGACCGCCCTGGCGCAGAAGATCGACAGCGACCTCGGCGGGCTGGCGAAGTTCAAGGAAGACTTCAAGCAGGCCGGCATAACCCAGTTCGGCTCCGGCTGGGCGTGGCTGATCCAGGACGCCTCGGGCAAGCTCAAGGTCACCAAGACGCCCAACGGCGCCAACCCGGTCTCCACGGGGGAGGGCACGCCCTTGCTCGGCGTGGACGTGTGGGAGCACTCCTACTACGTCGACTTCCGCAATCGTCGCCCCGACTACCTGCAGAACTTCCTGGACAAGCTGGTGAACTGGGAGTTCGTCGCGGGTCTGATGCAGGGCGGCGGCATGAAGTCCGGCCAGTCCGCGTAGGGTCGGACAGTTCGGCTCCGGGCGCGGGAAGGCTCCCTTCCCCGCCCGGGCGCCCTCAGCCCTTGGCCGCCGGTGCCGCGGGCGCCGCGTCGTTCGCCGCCACCGGGCGTACCACGCTGCTGATGGTGCCGCGTACCACGCTCACCCGCACGTTGGGCGCGATCTCTACCTCGACCTCGTCGCTGCCGTCCTTCACCCGGGTGATGGTGCCGACGATGCCACCGGCGGTGACGACCTTGTCGCTCCGCTTCAGCGCCGTCAGCATGTCGCGCTGCTCCTTGGCGCGCTTCTGCTGCGGGCGGATCAGCAGGAAGTAAAACACCACGAAGATCAGCGCGAGCGGAGCGAACTGCATGACGAGGCCGGCTGCGCCGCCCGCGGCGGCGTCCTGCGCGTAGGCGGGGCTTATGAGCATGAGGGGGGGTGGACCTTCCCGGCTTGCGGATGACAGGCGTGGAACCTACCCTTCGTCCCCCGGTCGTCAACCCGACCCATCCGTCCGCGTGGGTTCCTCCCGCTGGCCGGCCGCGCCGCCAGCCCGAACCGCGAGTTCCCCGCTTGGACATGCTTCCCTATGCCGACCTCCTGCCGGCGCTGCGCCGCATCGCCGAAGCGCTGGAGCGCCTGTCCCCGCCCCCGCCCGTTCCGCCGGGCCTCCGCGGCGCCGACGCCTTCGCGTGGCACCCCGGACCGCCGCCCCGCCTCGCCCCGGTCGCGCGCGTGTCCACGGTGGACGCGGCGCTGTTGCGGGGCGTGGACTCGCAGAAGGCACTGCTGCTGGAGAACACGCAGCGCTTCGCGCGCGGCCTACCGGCCAACAACGCCATGCTCTGGGGGGCGCGCGGCATGGGGAAGTCGTCGCTGGTCAAGGCAGCGCACGCTGCGGCGAACGCCCGAGCGCCCGGCAGCCTGGCGCTGATCGAGATCGCCCGCGAGGACATCGGCACCTTGCCGGATCTGCTGGGGATCCTGCGCGGCGAGGCACGGCGTTGCCTAGTGTTCTGCGACGACCTGAGCTTCGAGCGGGAGGACGCCGACTACAAGGCGCTGAAGTCGGTGCTGGATGGCGGCATCGAGGGGCGGCCGCCGAACGTCCTCTTCTACGCCACCTCCAACCGACGCCACCTGATGTCGCGCGACATGATCGAGAACGAGTGCTCCACCGCCATCAACCCCGGCGAGGCGGTGGAGGAGAAGGTCAGCTTGTCCGACCGCTTCGGCCTGTGGATCGGCTTCCACAACTGCGACCAGCCCACCTACCTCGCGATGGTGGAGGGCTACGCCGACGCCCTGCACCTGGACCTCGCGCGCGAGGACCTGCACGCGGCGGCCAAGGCATGGTCGGTCGGCCGCGGCGGCCGCTCGGGGCGCGTCGCTTGGCAGTTCGTCACCGACCTCGCCGGCCGGCTGGGCGTGCGGGTGCCGTCCTGAGTCGGTCCACGTGAGCCGTGTGGACGGCGCGCCCAGGCAGGACGGCCGCTTTCTCAACCCCGGCGGCGAGCCGGCCGGGCAACCGCCGCGGGCGCTGCTCGGGTTGTTGCGAGCCGGGCGAGGCGAGCCCTGGCCGAAGCGCGTGTCGGACCCGCCGTGTCCGCCCCCCGCCCTCCCCGGCCCGGGCGAGGTCGCCGTCACCTTCGTCGGCCATTCCACCTTCCTGCTGCGCTTCCACGGCGGGCCGACCCTGCTCACTGACCCGATCTGGAGCGAGCGTTGCTCGCCCTTCGCTTCGCTCGGCCCACGACGCGTCCGTCCGCCGGCGCTGGACTGGGAAGCGCTGCCGCCGCTCGACGCGGTGCTGCTCAGCCACAACCACTACGACCACCTGGACCTGCCGACGCTACGCCGGCTGCCGGCGGGCACGCGCGTCCTCACCGGCCTCGGCGTCGCCGCCTACCTCGCGCGCCAGGGCATACGCGGGGTCGAGGAGCTGGACTGGTGGGGCGGGGCCGTCCTACCTCACGGCGCCATCGCCACCTTCCTGCCGGCGAAGCACTTTTCCGCGCGCGGCATCGGCGATCGGTGCCGGACACTCTGGGGCGGCTTCGCGGTGCGCACGCCGGCCGGTGCACTGCTCTTCGCCGGTGACACGGCCTACGGGCCGCACCTCGCGGAGATCGGGGCGCGCGCCGGACCGTTCGGTGTGGGGCTGATCCCGGTCGGCGCCTACGAGCCGCGCTGGTTCATGCGGGTGGTGCACGTGGACCCGGCCGAGGCCGTGCGGGCGCAGGCCGACCTGCGGGTGGAAATAGCAGTGGCCATGCACTTCGGCACCTTCAAGTTGACCCAGGAAGCGATCGACGCCCCGACACTGGCATTGGCCGCCGCGCGCGAGGCCGCCGGGCTCGCGCCGGACAGCTTCCGCGTGCCGCGCTTCGGGGAAACCCTGGTGCTGCCGCTGGCGGGCTAGTCGCGACCGCTACGGTGCTGCACCGAAGATGCGCTGCTCCACCCTGTCCCCCACCCGCAGGTCCAGCCGCTCCGCCGTGCCGGCCGCCAGCTCCAACGTCGCCCGCACCAGCCCGCGGCTCTCCACCGTGGCCAAGCTGAGCGGCACGGTGCGCTCAGCGATCCGGTTGATCCGCCCGTCCGCCTCGATGAACACCATGTCCAGCGAGGTGATCGTGTTCCGCATCCACATGACGCTGTCGCGCGGGGTACCCCAGTCGAACAGCATGCCCTCGTCGGGCTTGACCTCCGGGCGGAACATCAGGCCCACGCGCTGCTGCTCGGGGCCGAGCGCCATCTCCACGGTGAAAGCGTGCCTTTGCCCCCCTCGGGTGATGATCGCGAGCCGCTCGGTCGGCAGCCGAGGCTGCGGCCCCGTCTGCGCCACGACCGCCGCGACGGGAAGGACGGCCAGGAAACCGAGAACGGCACGTCGCAGCATCGGTACGCTCGCTCCTCGCCGACATGCGCCGCTGGCAGCGGCTGCGCCACCGGGACGGATAGGCCGCCGATCCCTCTGCGACACCGCACCGGCACGCGAGGCCTACACCGGCGCGGGACTGCGCGCCAAGCCCGCGCGCCCCGCCCTTCCCGGCCCCGCCACCTGCCCCTAGGGTGCCGCCGAGTTCACTGAGAGTCGAGGATTTCACACTATGGAGATGAACGGGGACAGGCGGATCGAGGCGCCGCGACAGCGGGTCTGGGACGCGCTGAACGACCCTGAGGTGCTCAAGGCCTCGATTCCTGGATGCGAGTCGATCGAGCGCATCTCGGACGAAGAGTTCCAGGCGCGCACGGCGATCCGGATCGGCCCGATGGCGGCCAAGTTCGGCGCGAAGGTGAAGCTCTCCAACGTTCGCGCCCCGGAGTCCTACACCATCACCGGTGAGGGCAACGGCGGTGCCATTGGCTTCGCCAAGGGCGGCGCCGACGTGACGCTCGACGCGCCGACCGAGGATCTCACCATCCTTCATTACACTGTCAGGGCGCAGGTCGGTGGCAAGATGGCGCAGCTCGGCAGCCGCCTGATCGACAGCACCGCCAAGCAGATGGCCGAGCAGTTCTTCGACCGATTCGCGGCGCAGCTCCACGTTCCGGCTCCCGAATCGGCCACCGGCAGCAGCGCCGCGGTGCCGCCCGAGAACCCGGCCATGGCGGCAACCTCGGGCTTCACGCAGCTGGTGGGCCAGATCGTCGCGCGCATCCCGCGCGACCCGCTGGGCATGCCGCTGGTGTTCTGGATCGGCTCGGCCGCCATGCTCGCCATCCTGGCGCTGTTGTTCCTGGTCTGAGGCACGGGGGCGACTTGCCCGACGCACCCGCCGACGTTTCCGCCACGCAGCAGCTGCTGGCGGAGGGCGGCTACGTCGCGGACCGGGCGTTGGCGACCGCCGTGCACCTGGCGCTGCGCATGGGCCGGCCGCTGTTCCTGGAAGGCGAGCCCGGCACCGGCAAAACCGAGATCGCCAAGGTGCTGGCGGCCCGGCTGCCGCGACGGCTGGTGCGGCTGCAGTGCTACGACGGGCTCGACCTCAACGCCGCGGCCTACGAGTGGGACCACGCCCGGCAGCTGATGGCGATCCGCTTGGCGGAGGCCGCGGGCACGGTTCCCGACCGCGAGGCGTTGGAGCGCGACCTGTACGACCGCCGCTTCCTGCGGGAGCGACCGCTGCTCTCGGCGCTGGAAGGCACCCCGGCTGTGCTGCTGATCGACGAGCTCGACCGGGCCGACGAGCCCTTCGAGGCGTTCCTGCTGGAAATCCTGGCCGACAACCAGATCACCGTGCCCGAGTTGGGCACCATCGTCGCGGAAACGCCCCCCGTGGTGGTCATCACCTCCAATCGCACGCGCGAGGTGCACGACGCCATCCGCAGGCGCTGCCTGTATCACTGGGTGGATTATCCCGACGCGTCGCGCGAGAGGGCCATCCTGCGGCTGCGCGCGCCCGGCCTGCCTGAGGCTCTCTCGGCCCAGGTGGTCGCTTTCGTGCAGCGGCTGCGCGCCGGGCCGGACTGGTTCAAACCGCCGGGGGTCGCGGAAACCGTGGACTGGGCCCGCGCGCTGGACACGCTGAACGCGCGCGAGCTGGAGCCGGCCGCAGTGGACGAGACCCTGGGCGTGCTTCTGAAATACCAGGACGACATCGCCCGGTTGCGCGGCGAGGAAGCGGCGCGCCTGGTGGCGGAGGCCCGCCGGGATGCCATCGCCTAATGCATCGATGGGACGCGCGGGCAAACCATTCGTCACCGGCCACGGCTTGGCCAAGCCTTCCGCGGACGCCCTGGCCGGCAACGTCATGGCCTTCGGCCGCCTGCTCCGCCGCTGCGGCCTGCCGGTGGGCCCGGCCGAGAGCATCGCCGCCGCCGAAGCCCTGAACCTGACCGGTCCCGACGACCGCGAGACGGTGCGCGCGGCCCTGAGCGCCACGCTGCTGCGCGGTCGCGACGGGGCAGTGGTGTTCGAGCAGGCTTTTGAGCTGTTCTGGCGTGACCCGGATGCGCTGCATCGCCCGGCCGCGCCCGGCGAAGCGGATGCAGCCGACCTGTCGCCGGCTGCCCGGCGCGTGTCGGAGGCCCTGAACACCGCCCATTTCCCGCCCGCGCGCGAGCCGCCTCCCGGCGACGCGCCGCCCGAGGTGGCCGTGTCGGTCAGCGCCCGCGAGCGGCTCGCGGCGATAGATTTCGAGTCCATGAGCGCCGGGCAGGTGGCCGAGGCCGCTCTCGCCATGCGGCAGTTGACGCTTCACGCGGCGCTGCGCCCCACCCGGCGCTTCCGCCCGGACCCGGCGGGGCCGCGGACCGACCTGCGCGCCACGGTCCGCCACGCCGGGCGGCACGGCGGCGAGATCCTCGGCGTCCGCCGGGCCCGCCGCCGGGCGGTGCCGCCGCCGCTCGTGGCGCTGTGCGACATTTCGGGCTCCATGAGCCGCTACGCCCGGGTGCTGCTGCACTTCCTGCACGCGCTGACGCAGCGGCGTTCGGCCGAGGGCGGGGTGATGCACAGCTTCCTGTTCGGCACGCGGCTGACCAACGTGTCGCGCTCGTTGCGCGTGCGCGACCCGGAGGCCGCGCTGGCCGCCGTGGGGCGCGCCGTGCCCGACTGGTCCGGCGGCACGCGGATCGGAGACTCCCTAGCGCTGTTCAACCGCCTCTGGGGCCGGCGCGTGCTGGGCGCTGGCGCCGTGGTGCTGCTGATTACCGACGGGCTGGACCGCCAAGGCGCCGCCGGCCTGTCGGAAGCGGCCGAGCGGCTGGCGCGCAGCGCGCGGCGGCTGATCTGGCTGAACCCGCTGTTGCGGTTCCGCGGCTTCCAGCCCAGATCGCAGGGCGCGCGAGCACTGCTGCCACACGTCCACGAGCACCGGCCGGTGCACGACCTGGACAGCCTCGGCGCCCTGGTCGCCGCACTGTCCAGCGGTGCCGCGCTTCGTCCTGTCCGTAGGAGTTCCCCATGAGCGAAACGACCATGGCAGACGGCGAGGACATCCTGCGGGTCGCGGCGGGCTGGAAGCGTGAGGGCGAAGCAGTGGCGCTGGCCACCGTGGTGGAAACCTGGGGCTCCTCCCCGCGTCCCGCCGGCTCGCGCCTCGCGGTCAGCGGCTCGGGGCGGCTGGCAGGCTCGGTGTCGGGGGGCTGCATCGAAGGTGCCGTGGCCGAGGCGGCCGCGAGCACCATAGCGACGGGCGCGCCGCAGCTGCTGGAATACGGCGTGTCCGACGAGCGCGCCTGGGAGGTCGGCCTCGCCTGCGGCGGCAGGCTGACGGTGTTCGTGGAGCGGCTGGGATGAGGGAGGACACGCTTTCCCGCCTGCGCGCGGCCCGCGACGGCACCGCGCCACCCGCCGCCCTGCTTACCCGCCTGCCCGACGGCGCCCAGCGCGTCTGGCCCGACGAGGCGCTGCCCGACCCCTTCGCCGACAGCGCCCGCGCCGCCTTGAACGTGGACGCGGCCGCCGGCATCGAGCACGACGGCGAGCGCTGGTTCGTCCACCCGCACAATCCGCCGATGCGCCTGCTCGTGGTCGGGGCTGTGCACATCGCCCAAGCGCTGGTGCCGATGGCCCTGGCCACCGGCTTCTCGGTGACGGTGATCGACCCGCGCGGCGCTTTCGGCACGGCGGAACGCTTCGCCGGCGGCGGCACCCTGCTGGTCGAATGGCCGGACGACGCGATGGCCGCGCTCAGGCCCGACTCGCGCACCGCTGTGGTCACCCTCACCCACGATCCCAAGCTGGACGATCCGGCGCTGGACGCCGCGCTGCGCTCTCCCGCCTTCTACGTCGGCGCCCTGGGCAGTCGGCGCACCCATGCCAAGCGGTTGGCGCGACTGGAGGAGCTCGGCCACGGTGCGCGCGCGACGGCGCGGATCCATGCCCCCGTCGGGCTGGACATCGCCGCGGTGACGGCGCCCGAGATCGCCGTGTCCATCCTGGCCGAGGTGGTGGCGGCGCGGCGCGGCAGCAGCCTCTCGCAGCGCCGGGCGGGCATCGACCCCGGAACTCCGGGACCGGCGCCCGCCGCCATCGGGCAGCGGGATGCGGACCCGCGCTCCCCAGCGGTGCCCGTCGCGTGATCTTCGGCCCGACGCCGCTGGCCGGGGCATGCGGCGCGGTGCTCGCGCACACCCTGCGCCTGCCCGCCCGGGACCAGGCGCGGGCGCTGGTGCTGCGGAAGGGCACCGTGCTGAACGCGGCGGCCGTCGCCGCCATCGCCGCATCGGGTTGTGCCGAGGTCGTCGCCGCCAAGCTGGAGCCCGGCGACGTGCCGGAGGACGAAGCCGCCCATTGCCTCGCGGGAGCGCTGCTGCGCCCCGGCATTACCCGCTCCGTCGCCGCCACCGGGCGTGTCAACCTGTTCGCCAACGCTCCCGGCGTGCTCGCGGTGGATGCGGCACTGGTGGACAGCATCAACGCGTTGCACGAGAGCCTGACCCTGGCCACCCTGCCGCCCTTCGCGACGGTCGCCGCCGGCGAAATGTTGGCCACGGTCAAAGTCATTCCCTTCGCCGTGCCGGGCGCGGCGCTGCGCGAGGCCGAGGCGCTGGCCCGGTCGGGCTCGCCGGCGGCGCTGCATCCCTTCCGTCCACTCCGCGCCGGGCTGGTGGTGAGCGTGCTTCCCGGCATGAAGGAGAGCGTGCTTGACAACGGGGCCACGGTCACGCGCACCCGGCTGGAGGCGGTAGGCGCGACGTTGCTGCCGCCCGAGCGCGCCGCGCACGGGACGGGTGCCATCGCCGCCGCGCTGGGGCACCTGCGCGCATCGGGCGCGGAGCTGCTGCTGGTGCTCGGGGCCTCGGCGGTGGTGGATCGGCGCGACGTGGCGCCGGCGGCCATCGTGGCGGCGGGAGGTGAGGTCGAGCATTTCGGCATGCCGGTTGACCCGGGAAACCTGCTCTGCCTCGGCCGGGTCGGCGACGTTCCCGCCCTGGTGCTGCCCGGCTGCGCCCGTTCGCCCAAACTGAACGGCTTCGACTGGGTGCTGCGACGGCTCGCGGCCGGGATACCCGTGTCCGGGCGCGACGTGATGCGCATGGGCGCGGGCGGATTGCTGACCGAAATTCCCACCCGGCCCCTGCCGCGCGCCAAGGCCGCGGCGGCCGGGCGGAGCGCGTCCGGGCTCTCGCCGGAGGAGCCGGGCCATGCGCCGGCCGAAGCCGCGCCGGCGCCCCTGTTTCCCGCCAGGGCCGGCTCGTGCGATCCGATTATCGGGAAACGCCTCGCCTCGCCGGCGGCGCCCTCGCCCCGAGTGGCGGCCCTGGTGCTTGCCGCCGGTCACTCCCGCCGCATGGGCGCGTGCAACAAGCTCCTGATCGCGGACGGGAGCGGTACGCCGATGGTGGCCCGGGTGGTGAACAACGCCGCGCGGAGCGGCGCGCGGCCAGTGATCGTGGTTACCGGCCACGACCACGCCCGGGTACGTGCGGCACTGGCTGGCCGTTCCGTGCTGGTGGTACACGCCCCCGACCATGCCGAAGGTCTCTCGACCTCGTTGCGCGCCGGGCTGGAAGCGGTGCCGCCCGAGGCGGAAGGGGTGCTGGTCTGCCTAGGCGACATGCCCCTCGTCTCGGGCGAGGCGATGGCGCGCCTCGTCGCCGCCTTCGACCCGGCCCGGGGCCACCTCGCGGTGATCCCGACCTGGCGCGGCGAGCGGGGCAACCCGGTGCTCTGGTCACGCGACGTAATCCCCGTCATGCGCGCCCTCACTGGCGACCAGGGTGCCCGCAGCCTCCTCGACGATCATGCCGGGCGCGTGACGGAGGTCGCCATGGAGGACGATGCGGTGCTTCGCGACTTTGACACGCCGGAGTCGCTGGCGGAGCTTGCCCCCGCCGTGGTCTGACCTGCCCTCAGCCTAGCGCCGCCCGCACCCAGCTGGCGCAAGCGAGTACCCGCGCATCGCTGCCGGCGACGCCCACGAGTTGCACCCCGAGCGGCATTCCGGCTCTTCCCATTCCTGCGGGCAGCGTGACGCAGGGGCCGTGCAGGGCCGTCCACAACGCGTTGCACATGGCATCCCCGGTGCTCTGCAATCCCAGCGGCGCCTCGCCCAGCGCACTGGCGGTGAGGATCACGTCGTGCTCATGCATTAGCGTCGCGAAAGCCGCCCGCGCCTCGCGCAGGGTCTCCCGCGCACCCCGAAGCGCCGCGGGCGCCTGCTCGCCGGCCCAGCGCATCGTGTCTCGCAGCACCTGGGAGAGCCGCTCCGGCACCGCCGCCAGTTCCCAGGCAAGGGCGTGCCGCGCTTCGCAGTGCATCACCAGCGAATGTGCGTCCAGCGCCGCCCGCAGCGCGTCGGGCAAGGGCGGCAGCTCGGTCACGCGCGCCCCGGCGCGGCCCACCCGCGCGGCCACGTCCAGGAGCAGCGCGACGGTGTCCACCGTCAGGTGCTCGGCACCCGGTCCCATGCACAGGCCGATCCGGGGCGGCGCGCCGAGCAACGCGTCCGGGTTCCCCATCGGCTGGCCGGACGCGGCCTCCGCCAGCAGGGCGCAGCCGGCCACGTCGCGCGCCATCGTGCCGATCGTGTCCAGCCCCTCGCTCATCACCCGCATGCCGCCGCGATGGATCAGCCCCCAGCTCGGCTTGAAGCCGACCACGCCGCAGAAGGCCGCCGGGCGGATCACCGAGCCGCCGGTCTGCGTGCCGAAGGCCAGCGGAAAGAACCCGGCCGCCACGCCGGCCGCCGAGCCCTGCGACGAGCCGCCGGGCGTGCGCCTCGGATCGTGCGGGTTGGTGGTGGGCCCGGGATGGCGGGTGGCGAATTCGGTGGTCACGGTCTTGCCGGCCAGGAGGGCGCCCGCCGCCCGGGCCATGGCCACGGCGGCCGCGTCGGCCCGCGGCACGTTGCCGGCCCAGGCGGGAGAGCCGGCCCCGGTGGGCACGCCGGCCGCGTCCAGCACGTCCTTGACCCCAACCGGTAGGCCGCCGAGCGGCCCCGAGACCGGCGCGCGGGCGGCGGCCCGCAGGGTGTCGTCGTCGCGCCAGGCGAAGGCTCGCACGACGGGCTCGCGGGCCGCGACGCGCTCGATCAGCGACTCGGCGTAGTCGGGCGCGCGCAGTTGCCCGTCGCGGAAGCGGCGGAGCACTTCGGGGACGGGCAGGTCGGGCAGGTCGGTCATCGCACGAGTATGGCGGCCCCGCCGCCGTCTGGCGATGAAATGGCCGGAGGTCGAAACGCTTTCCCGGCCGCGGCGACCCGCGGCCCGATTTCCTCGCCGCTCGACGGCGGGAACGACGCCAGCGCTGCGCCAGACGAACCATGCCGTCCGCGCGCCCAGCACCCTTCTCTCACCCGCCACGCTCCACCATCTCCCGTCCGGTGAGCACCGACATCGGCGTGGCGCGCGGGCCGGACGGCGCCTTGCTCTACGCCGTCCCCTTCGCGCCCGAGAGTACGCCTCCCGTGCCCACGGGCGCGCTCCTGGCCGCTTGGGATGCCGCGCGCGAGGGCGCAGTTGCTCGGCGGCGCGGACCGGAGCGCCGGCTGCGCTTCGCCTCGCCTGAGCCGGTGGAACTCCTCCTCAGCGATCCGGACGCGCGCTGCTGGGCCGAGGCGATCGACGACGCGGCGGACCTGGGCACCCCGGCTGGCTTGTCGGTGTTCCTGCGCCTGCTCGCCTTGCTCGACGCTATGGGACGGCTGTCCTGGCTGCGCGACCTGTTCGCGGTGGAAGCTGGCGGCACGCTCTTGCACCCCTCGCTCCTCGCCGCCGCAGCCTCCCTGCCCCTGGACCGCGCAGCGCGCCTGGACGAAGGAACACTGCGGCGCCGCCTCGCGCGCCTGCCCGCCGGAGCTTCACGATGATCGAGATACCAACGCGACGCGCGCGCGAGCCGACCCGGTTTTCCCGGCTCCCACGGATGGCCGTTCTGCTCGCGGCGACAGCTTGTGCGCCCGCAGCCGAGCGCGGACCCGAGCAGCAACAGCAGGCAGCCGCCCTGGCCGCCTGTCGGCGCGAAGCGGAGCGGGTCATCAACTACCGCGACCGGGGCCAACTCATGCGCTCGGACGACCAGGAGGCGCGGGTCGGCGTGTCCACCTATCTCAGCTTCCGCCCCACTGCCGACCGCCTCGCTGCCACTTACGAGCGCGACCAGCTCGCTGCCCGCTGCGTGCGCGGCGCCGACCCGTCCACCACGCCCGTCACCGGTGGCCTGCTGCAGCCCGGTGGCTGATCGGGAGCGCCCCGGCCACGCCGGCGGGCTGTCCGAGCCTCGGCACGGCGCCAGCGGGCCGAGGCCCGCTGAACGATCGCGGAGGCCTCGCCGCTTGGACGACGACACGGAAATACGGGTCCCATTCCCGTGCATTCGGCCAGCGCACCTTGCCGGGCGCGCCGGGGCGATCCTAGGAAGCGCCGCGCTCCCGCTTTGGGGGCGAGGAGCCCTGCCCGATGAGCAAGATCACCCGCCATAATGCCAACGCGGTACTGTCGGAGGCCGTGGAGTACCACGGCTTCGTGTACCTCGCCGGCCTGACCGCTGACGACGTTTCCTACGGCATCGACGGCCAGACCAAGCAGATCCTCGACAAGATTGACGCTGCCCTCGAGGAGCATGGAACCGACAAGACACGCCTGCTGCAGGCGCAGATATGGCTCAAGGACATCAACGACCGCCCGGCGATGAACGTCCTCTGGAGCGCTTGGTTACCCTCGGGCGGCGCCCCCGCTCGCGCGTGCGTGCAGGCCGAGATGGCGGACCCCCGTTTTCTCGTAGAGATCATGATCACTGCCTGCCGCTGAGGGAACGGGCCGTCGCCCGCTTGTCACCGAGCGACGGTCCTTCGAGGCGCCCACGCCGATTGTGTCATTCTCTCGGCAACAGTGTTGCCTACAGCATTGAGTGGTGTTGTTTTTAGGAACAAAATCTTAATACGAGCCTCGCGGGTTATTGGGCTCAAACAAATTGCGACGTTACTCTGATCAATTCGTCATCACAGGTTGGCGAGCAGTGAAACCCTCCGCTACCGCCACAGTCGCCGGGGCCTGCTGGGATTGGCAGGTCGCAGCGTTGGGGGAGTCTTCATGCGGGCAAAATGCTCGGCCACCGTCGTCATCGCGTTTCTCGGTACGTTGCTCCCGCCCGCCGCCGGTGGGGCGGAGGCGTCGCAGCGTCGGCAAGTCTCGAAGCAGGATCGTCCCGCTGTCGCTACCCGGGTCGTACGCGTCGAAGATCGGGATGGCGCGGGCCCGGCTGCCCGCTCGATTGAATTCCGCATCCGCAGCGCTTCTGACGAAGTCAGCCGGGGCGAGCGAGCCTACGTCGCGACGGGCGGGTCGGGAGGGATTTCCTGCGTTCCCTACGCCCGGCTGGTCTCGGGAATACAGGTCACCGGTAACGGCGGCACTTGGTGGGGCAACGCGGCCGGCCTCTACGACCGCGATCAGCGTCCCGAGCCCGGCTCCGTGCTGGCGTTCCGCTCCTCCGGCGGCATGTCGATGGGCCACGTCGCGGTCGTGCAGCGAAGCGTCGGCGCCCGAGAGATTGAGATCGAGCACGCCAACTGGGCCGGTCCCGGAATCCGCAAGGGCCAAGTCCTGCGCAACGTTTCCGTGGTGGACGTGTCCGACGCGAACGATTGGACCGCGGTGCGGGTGGAGGTCGGGCGTGGCTCCGGATCTTACGGGCGCGTTTATCCAACCTACGGCTTCATCCACAATCGTCGCGACGGCGTGCCCGGGCGCGGCACCGTCCGCTACGCTTCCGGCAGCGCCTGGTACGAGGAGGTGGCCGAGGCGGCGGCCGCGCCGCGCGCCTCCTTCACCGGGCGGACCACGTTCGACCGCGGCATCGACCTGACCGTCGGCAGCTTCTCCGTGGACGGCCCATCCGCGATCGGGACGCGACGCTGAGCCACTCGTCATCAGTTCGTCGCCGGCTGCCTTAACGTGATCTTGACACGGTCACACCGAGAATAAGCTACGAAGGTGACTCGTCCGAGTGCCTCGTCACCGCGTGCTGCTGGACGCGCTAATCGCGAATCTAAGGCAAGGCCGGACCCGCAACATCGCACGCGCGGGCGATCGAATTGCCTTCTCGGAGGATCAGATCGATGTCGGGTGCCGACAATGCATTGGAGGATGAACAAGGCGTTCCATCCGCGAACAAAGTTCAGCCGCTCTGGAATAACAGGAAGGTTTACTTCCTGTGGTACGGCTTGATAGGCGGCATCAACCTTGTGCTCGTTGAGCGCGCGACGGCGGAGGTGCTTTCGTTCAGCGAAGCCGCTCTTCTCAACCTACTGCTCACGGTCTTATTCAGGAACGATCAAGTCGTCGTGGCTCTGCACCACGCTGCCGTCAAGCTGCCGCTGCGGCGGCGCGCGACGAAATACGTGATCAACCGGATGGTGCATCAGCTCGGCGGCGCACACTCTGCCGCCGCGTTGTGCACCATCGCGTGGCTCTCGGTGGCTTGCATCAACGCGTTCGTGGCGGCTGGCGCGAAGGTCGAGAGCGTGCTGGCGGCGACCACGCTGGCGTTGCTGATCGCCATGGCGGTCACGGCCATGCCGGCGATCCGCCACGGACGGCACGACCTCTTCGAGCGGGTGCACCGCTACGGCGGCTGGTCAGCACTCGCGCTGACCTTCGCCAACACCGTCGTCGCGAACATTCCTCAGGATGCGATTGGGACGGACGCGCTGGCTGCCCTGGCGCAAAATCCTTCCTTCGTGCTCGTGACGATTACCACGATCTTCGTCCTCCTGCCGTGGCTCACGCTGCAAACCTCCCGGGATTTCGCTGCCGAGGTCGTCGCGGGCAAGGTCGTAAGGCTGACGTTCCCGACCCGTGGTTACTACGGCTACGGCAGCTTCGCGCGCATCAGCT
Organism: uncultured Roseomonas sp.; assembly: GCA_964243365.1. Classification (GTDB taxonomy): domain Bacteria; phylum Pseudomonadota; class Alphaproteobacteria; order Acetobacterales; family Acetobacteraceae; genus Roseomonas. The sequence goes on from CAXTEL010000010.1 coordinate 21,038, forward strand.
TCGACTTCGTCGAGTGGCATTCTTTCGCCGTGGCACTGCACGGCCCGACCACGGGCAGCGGGAACGGGCACCTCGGCTTGCTGATCGCAGCGGCAGGCGATTGGACGAGCAACCTCGTGGAACGCGTCGCCGCGGGTCGTCCGCCGAGCCGCCTCTGGATTCGGCGCGTCAAACCGCCGGGCTTCATGCACGCGATCAGGGCTTATCGACGCTCCGTCGTGGTCGCTACCGGAGCGGGCATAGCCCCGGCCCTACTCTTCGCCAACGACAGCGGATCGGAAGTTCTCATCGTATGGATCGCGCAAGACCCGGAGAACACCCTCAGCGAGGTCGCGTCGATAGTGCGGAGTCACCCCAACGTTCACGTCCATGACACGAAGCTGCTAGGCCGCCCGGACCCGGCACGAGTCGCCCTCGACGCCGTGAGAACCTTCGACGCGGAAGCTGTATTCTGCGTGTCCAATGCTCCGAGCACGAAGGCGGTCCTGAACGCGTGCCTCACCGAGGGAGTCCCGGCCTACGGGGCGACGTGGGACTCGTGAGCGCCGGAAGCTTCGGGCCACATGGCGCGAGTACGGACGCGTTTGATCCTCCATCCCATCCCATCCCGGGCCGGGCTTGCAACGGCTTCGCGGAGTCGTCGGCCGAGGCGGCCTTCGTGCGGCACGACTTGGCCGCCCGCGCGGCGGAGCGGCATCTATCCATGGCTGCACTGGCATTCCCGGGCGCATGAGGCGCTGTGGGTGGTGCGGGAACACATTTCGATGCGCGCGGACGGTGATGCCGGTGCCTTGATGGAACTGTGCGCCGGTGACGCCATGGTCCTGCCGGCCGGCACCGGCCACCGAAGCCTCGGCGCCAGCCCGGACCTTCTGGTGGTCGGCGCCGACCCGGAGGCCGCGGCGCCCCGGGTAGCGGCGGTGCCGAACCCGGCGCGCCGCCCCGTTTCCGGCGCACCTCGCCAGGAAGCTGATTACGGAGCGGCACGCCCGGAATCTTCGCGTTCCCACGGGTCTGGGAAGGAAGGCGCGTCGTGGCTGGCTCGCCGGCGCCTCCCCGAAGGCGACGATGACAGGCAGGACCTGGACAGACGGGGCGTCCTGTCCGGAAACTCATGGGCTCCGGGCGGATCGGAGCACCGGAACTGCCATTCTTTCGGACCCTGCGTGGTCGGCATGACCACTTCGATCTTGCCGACCGAGCCCGCCACCGAGGAGCCCCGGACATGACCAGCGACGAACTGACTGCTTGGGCCCTGCAGAATGGCTGGCAGGTGCTGGCCGGGCATCCCAGCCTCACGAAGCCGTCCGCGCCGAAGGAAGCCATCGTGCGCATGGTCTTCAAGACCACGGTCGTGAACGTCGAGGTCAAGAAGCCCGCCGGCAAGTGGGAGAAGGTGTCGGGCAGTAGCTACGGCGAGGTGACGTCCGACCCCGAGACCGGCTTGCTCCTGGGCCTGGGCTTCGAGCGCATCCCGAGCTTCTCCACGCTCATGCGGGACAACAAGGATCGCCAAGTCTTCGCCCGCATGGGCGGCCCCCCGAAGCGCTAAGCTGGGCGGCTCAACCCGGGGTGCCGTTGCCTGCCGTGCCCGGGCGCGCGGCTTCCGGCCTCGGCGCCCCGCCCTCGGGAGGTCTCGTCGCCAGGCCGTCCGCCCTTGTCCGCGTCGAGAGCAACGCGCGCCGGATCTCGCCTTCCGCTTCGACCAGCTCGCGCGTCGCGGCGAGGCGCCGCGCCTTGCCTTCCTCGGCGATCCGCAATGAGTCCTCGATGGTGCCCACCAGGGCGGCGTTGGCGGTCTTGAGCGCGTCCAGGTCCACCACTCCGCGCTCCATCTGCGTCCGCGCCGCGGCGTTGCCCGTGCGCAGGGCCTCGGCGTTGGCGGTGAGCAGGGTGTTGGTCAGGTCGGTCGCCGCCTGCACCGCCCCGCTGGCGTCGCGCATGCGCTGGATCGCCAGCGCCTGCGCGAGCTGCGAGCGCCACAGCGGCACCGTGTTGGCCAGCACGGAATGAATGCGCGCCGCCAGGGCCTTGTCGTTCTCCTGAATCAGCCGAATGCCGGGCAGCGTCTGCATGGCGATCTGCCGCGTCAGCCGTAGGTCGTGCACCCGCCGGTCCAGGTCGTCGCGAGCGGCGCGCAGGTCGCGCAGCCGCTGCGCCGCCAGCGGGTCCTTGCCCACCTCCGCCGCCCACTCGGCTTCCGGCACCAATCCCGCGTCGGCACGCGCGACCACCGCCTCCCCCGCCTCGATATGCTCGGCTAGCGCGTGGAACCAGTCGAGCGTGGCGCCGTAGAGGCGCTCCAGCCGCTCCACGTCCTCCAGCAGGCGGGTGCGATGTGCCTGCAACCGATCGCCCGCCGCCTCCACCTGCCCGCGCACAGTCTCGTACCTCTGCAGGATGGCCACCGTGCCGCTCGACGCCCGGCCCAGCAGCCGCGACACCAGCCCCGGTTTCTCGGCGCCGGCGCCCGGGTCAAAGCCGCGCAACGAGGCAAGCAGCCCGGAAAGCGCGTCGCCCGCGTCGCCGGTAGCGTCGTTGCGCGCCGCCCCTAGCATGGCGTCGGCGGCGGCAGCGGCGCGGCCCTGCGCTTCCTGCCCGAAGCGGGTGATGGAGTTGGGATCGTGCAGATCGATTCGCGCCGCGAGGTCAGCGATCCGCGGGCTGAGCGAGCGGCCGCCCGATTCGTCCGCCTCGCCGCTCACGCCGCGCCCTCTTCCCGCAGCCGCTGCCGCAGCACTTTCACCTGCACCTCCAGCGCTTCGGTCTCGGCGGCCCGCAGTCGCGCCCCGGCATCGTGGGCCGAGCGCTCGATCTCTAGCGTCGCCGCCGTGAGCCCTTCCGGCTCCGATGCACCGCGCGACAGCCGGCCGGCGATCCGCTCCAGCCCGTCCAGGCCCACCACCAGCACGCCGCGCGCGTCGCCCGACAGCGCCGGACGCAGTGACATCTCGCGCAGCAGCCCGCGCAGTGCCGACACCGGCCCGGCAAGGCGGCGATCCGCCCCCTCCAGGCTCGTCAGGCGAGCCGCGAAGGGCTCCAGCGCGGCGCCGACGCCCGGCTCCGGCATGGCCTCGGGCAGGCCCTCGTAGGCCAAGCGCGCGCCGATGCCGGCCGCGAGCCCCAGCACCACCCCGCCGATTGGTCCGGCGCCGGCGGCGAGCCAACCGGCGAGCCCGGTACCGACGGCGAGCAGCACCGCAGCTAGACGCCCGTCGCCGCGACGCGCCCGGCGCAGCAGCGCCAATCCCCCGCCCGCGCCGAGCAGCCCCGCCAGCGTGCCGAGGATGGTCTCCCCCTGCCCGCCAGCCAGCGCGATCAGCAGCGCCGGCAGCAAGGGTGCCGCGAGCACCGGCAGCGCGAGGCCGCGCAGCGCGGCGCGGAACGATGCCAGCCACATCAGAAGAACAGCCGCCCGAAGGCCTGGAGCAGCGAGAACAGCGACACGAACCCCAGGCTGCCGAACAACAGCACGGCGCCGGCGAGCCGGCGGAACGGGACGATCGGGGGGGAAGCGGGCATGGCATCGGGAAGATGCTGGGGGGTGGCCGCGGGTTCAAGCGGCTGCCGCTTCGTCGCGAACCACCCGGTCAATCTCCCGCGCCGTCAGCGCCCCCGTGAGCGCGGGTCCAGGGCGTCGCGCAGGCCGTCGCCGAGCAGGTTGAAGGCCAGTACTACACCGAAGATCGCCAGCCCCGGATACACCGCCATCCATGGCGCCTGGCCGAGGAAGCGCTGCGCCCCGTTCAGCATGGACCCCCACGACGGCGCCGGCGGCTGCTGCCCCAATCCCAGGAACGACAGCGAGGCTTCCGCGATGATCGCCTCGGCGATGGCCAGCGTCGCCTGCACCAGCAGTGGGGGGACGATGTTGGGCAGGACGTGCACCAGCGCCGTGCGCCAGGGCGGATTGCCCAGCGCGCGCGATGCTTCCACCCACTCGGTTGCCTTGGCCTCCAGCGCCATGCCGCGCGCGAGCCGCACGAAGATCGGCGCCGCCGAGATGGCGATGGCCAACATAGCGTTCTCCAGCGCCGGGCCGAGAAAGGCGGCCAGCGCGATCGCGAGGATCAGGAACGGCACGCTCAGCATGGCGTCGGTGACGCGCGAGATGATCGCGTCGGTCCAGCCGCCGGTCAGCCCGGCCAGCAGGCCCAGCGGCACGCCGGCCAGCAGCGCCGCCGTGACCGACAGCGCCCCGGCCGCCAGCGACGCCCTCGCCCCCCACAGCACGCGCGACAGCACGTCGCGCCCGTTCTCGTCCGTGCCGAACCAGAACTGCCCCGAGGGCGGCTTCCGGATGCGGGTCCAGGAGGTCGCGGTCGGGTCGTAGGGCGCCAGCAGTGGGGCCAGCACCGCGCCCAGCACGAATAGCGTCACCACGACCAAACCGAACACCGCGAGCCTATGCCGCAGGAAGCGGCGGACGGCGCGGCGCCGGGGCGTGTCCCCTCGGACCTGGACGGCAACGGCGGCAGCGGTGCTCATCGTCGCGGCCCGGCCACGCGGGGCGGCCGCGACATCAACTCCTTGATCGCGGCGCGTCGTACCAGATCGCGCCCGCCCCACATGGTTCCCATACTGGAAAGAGGAGCGCTTGGCATGACCAGGATCATCGCGGCGGTCCTGCTGCTCGGGTTGCTTTCGGCCTGCGGCAACGTCCGGCTCGGCGACGCCCGGGGCGACACCTGGGTACCGCCGAACACGGGCGGGGGCGGCAACGCGGCGCGAGGCGTACCCGCGGGGTTTACGGCGGCTGCGCTCACGCCGTTCGCAGCCGCGGGTTGATCGCCATGTAGAGCAGGTCGGCCACCAGAGAGAGCAGCACGAAGATCAGAGCCGTGGCCACCACTACCCCCTGCACCACCGGGTAGTCGCGGTTGAACACCGCGTCCACGATCAGCTTGCCGAAGCCGGGGATGGAGAAGATCTGCTCCGTCAACACCGCCCCCGCCAGCAGCCGGCCCAGCTCGATGGTGCCCAGCGTCACCACCGGGATCAGTGCGTTGCGCAGCGCGTGCTTGCCCACCACCACCCGCTCCGGCAGCCCCTTGGCGCGCGCGGTGCGGACGTAGTCCTGCCCCAGCGCGCCCAGCATCGCCGCCCGCGTGTGGCGCATCAGCACGCCGGCAATGGAGAAGCCCAGCACGAAGGCCGGCATGATCGTGGTGGCCAGCGACTGCCGCCAGTCCTCGAACAGCGACACGTAGCCCGAGGGCGGCAACCAGCCCAGCTCGACGCTGAACAACAGGATCATCATGATCCCCATCCAGAAGTTCGGCGTCGAGATGCCGGCCAGTGCCACGCCGTTTGCCAGCCAGTCCGCCGGCCGGTCACGCCGCACCGCCGAGACGATCCCCGCCGGCACACCCACGATCACCGCGATGACGAAGGCCATCACGCCGAGCTGGAGCGTTACCGGCAGCTTCTGGAGGATCAGCTCGCTCACCGGCAGCCGTATGCGCCAGGAGAACCCGAAATCCCCGTGCAGCAGGCCCCAGAGCCAGTGCCCGTACTGCTCCCACACCGGCCGGTCGAGCAGCAGCTCGGCGCGTATCTGCGCCAGCACCTGGGGGTCGCCGCGCTCCTCGCCGGCCATGATCAACGCCGGGTCGCCGGGCATCAGCTGCTGCAGCCCGAAGATCAGCGCCGACAGGATCAGCAGCGTCGGCACAACCTGCGCCATCCGCCGCAGCAGCCAGCCCCACATCTCAGGCGACCGCGGCCAGATGCGGCCGGCCGATTGGCGTCCGCGTCGCCCGCCCGCCCGCCCCGGGCGCCCTCACTGGAGCCGAAGGTCCTGGACGCGGATCATGCCGTCGGGCACCGGGCGGAAGCCCTGGAGCCGCGTCGTGTGCGCGGTGAGGTTCTTGCGGTGCCACAGGTAGATGCGCGAGCGGTCCTGCCGTAGCGCGATCGCGTAGACCTGGCCGTAAAGCTCACGACGCTTGCCGACGTCGGTCTCCACCCGCGCGGCGTCGAGCAGCCGATCGACCTCGGGGTTGGCGTACTTGCCGTCGTTCTGCGGCCCGCGCGAGTGGATGAAGGTCCAAGTGTTGCCGTCCGGGTCGGTGCGGCCCGACCACGACAGGTTGTACAGCTCGAACTCCCCGCGCGCCGCGGCCTGGAGCGAGGACGCGAACTCCATCGCGTTGATCCGCACCTCGAAGCCAGCCTCGGCCGCCATCGCCTGCATCACCTCGGCCAGCTGCCGCTGCTCGGGGCTGTTGGCCACCGTCAGCTCCACCGGCACCGGTGCGTTCACGCCGGCTTCGCGCAGCAGCGCCTTGGCGCGTTCCACGTTGCGCGGCTCAGGGTGGAAGCCCGGCACGTGGAAAGGCGAGGTCGGCGGCACCGGCTGCGCGGTGGGCGTGTAGAGTCCCTCGTACACCACTTGATTTAACGCGTCGCGATCCAGCGCCAGCTCGAAGGCTTGACGCACCCGCGCGTCGCGCCCCATCGGCGTCTGCGCGCGCGCCCCGTTGCCGGTGTTGATCGTGATCCCGGAGTAGCCCAGCTCGTCGGAGGTTTCGAGCCGCAGCCGCCGGTCCCGCTGGATCGCCGGCACGTCCGACGGCGTGGTGATCTCGGCGATTTCCAGCGCCCCGGCCTGGAGGTTGGCCAGCCGCGCCGTGCTGTCGGCGATCGGTTGGTAGGTGATGCGGCTGAGGTGGATCCGCCCGGCATCCCAGTAGCCGGGAAATCGCTCCACCACCATGCGGTCCTGGGCCACGCGCTCCACGAAGCGGAACGGCCCGGCGCACACCGGCTTGTTGCCGAAGTCCCGCCCCGCCGCCTCCGCCGCCTTGGGCGAGACGATCATCCCGGCGCGATCGGTCAACTGCGACACGAAGGGCGCGAACGGCTCCTTAAGCTTCACCCGCACCGTCAGCGGGTCCACCACCTCGACGCCTTCCATCGAGCCGATCTCCCCGCGCCGGAACGAGCCCTGCATGGTCAGGTGCCGCATCAGCGAGTAGCGCACCGCCTCGGCGTCCATCCGCTCGCCGTCGTGGAACTGCACGCCGTCGCGCAGCGTGATGACCAGCGTGCGCGGGTCCTCCCATCGGTAGCCGGTGGCGAGCTGGGGCACGATCTCCAGCTTCTCGTTGATGTCGAACAGCTTGTCGCACAGCGCGGCGAACACGATCCGGCCGACGAAGGTGCGCGCCAGCGTCGGGTCGAGAATATCCGGGTCCTCGCGCAGCCCAATCCGCAGGTTCGCGGCCGGTGTCTGCGCGGCGCCCTGGGCGCGCGCGGGTAGGGCCGCTCCGGCAGCGGCCAGCACGGCGAGGGTGGCGAAGGCGGTGCGGCGGATCATGCGGCGTCTCCGATGGGCCCGGCGGTGAACCGGGATTGCAGGCGCGCCAGCCGCTCGCCACCGCCGCGCGCGTCGCGGGGCACGACGAAGGACGGCAGAGCGTCGGCGAAGTGACAGGCGACGTAGTGTAGCGGTCGCGCGGGCGAGTCGGCGAGCGGCGGCGCCGTCGCGCGACACACGTTCTCGGCGTGCGGGCAGCGGGTGTGGAAGCGGCAGGCGGCGGGCGGGTTGATCGGGCTGGGCAGGTCGCCGGTCAGCACCGCCCCGCGCGTCCCCGCCCCCGGCACCGAGGCCAGCAGCGCCCGGGTGTAGGGATGGCGCGGGTCGCCGAACACCTGCTCCGCCGGCCCTTGCTCCACGATCTGGCCGAGGTACATCACCGCCACCCGGTCGGCCACGTGCCGCACCACGGCAAGGTCGTGCGAGATCAGTACGAAGGCGAGCCCCAGCTCGCGGATCAGGTCCTGCAACAGGTTTATGACCTGCGCCTGCACCGACACGTCCAGCGCACTCACCGGCTCGTCGCCCACGATCAGCCGCGGCCCCGAGGCCAGGGCGCGGGCGATGGCGATGCGCTGCCGCTGCCCGCCGGAGAACTCGTGCGGCCAGCGCCCGGCGTGCTCGGGGCGCAACCCGACCCGCCGCAGCAGCCCGGCCACCCGCTCGCCCTCACCCGCGCGCGGCACGATCCCGTGCAGCCGTAGCGGCTCGGCCACTGCCTGCCCCACGGTCATGCGCGGGTCGAGCGAGGCGTAGGGGTCCTGGAAGATCATCTGCAGGTGTCGCCTGCGCGCCCGCAGCGCCGCCGCCGGCAGAGCGCGCAAGTCCTCGCCGCCGAAGCGCACCGCCCCCGCATCGGGCTCCTCCAGCCGCAGCATCAGCCGCCCCAACGTCGACTTGCCGCAGCCGCTCTCGCCCACCACCGCCAGCACCTCGCCCGGCGCCACGGCCAGCGACACCCCGTCCACCGCCCGCACCGCGCCCCGCCTGCGCCCCAGCGCGTCGCGCACCGGGAAGTGGCGCGCCACCCCCTCCAGCTCCAGCAGCGGCGCGACCGCCCCGGTGCCGCTCAAGCCGCCTCCAGCAACTGGTCGAGCGGCGCGCGGTGGCAGGCGGCGCGATGCCCGGGCTCGACCTCGCCCAGCGGTGGCTGCGCATCGCAGGCGGAAATGCGGAACGGGCAGCGCGGCGCGAAGCGGCAGCCGGGCGGCGGTGCAGCGAGATCGGGCACCGTGCCCTCCACCGTGGCCAGCCGCCCGCCCCGCGCGCCGTGCAGCCGCGGCGCCGCCCCCAGCAGCCCCACCGTGTAGGGATGCTGCGGCCGCTCCAGCACCGCCGCCGCCGGGCCGCTCTCGGCCACGCGACCGGCGTACATCACCACAACCTCATCGGCGTGGTCGGCCACGACGCCGAGATCGTGCGTGACCAGCAGCACGGCTGCGCCGGTTTCGCGCCGCATCTCGTCCAGCAGCCCGAGGATCTGCGCCTGCACCGTCACGTCCAGCGCCGTGGTCGGCTCGTCGGCGATCAGCACGCGCGGGCGGCATGCCAGCGCCATCGCGATCATCACCCGCTGCCGCATGCCGCCCGAGAGCTGGTGCGGGTACTGCCGGGCCCGCCGCGCCGCCTCGGGGATGCGCACCCGTTCCAGCGCCGCCACCGCCGCGGCCGCCCCCTCCGCCCGGCCAAGGCCCTGGTGCAGACGCAACGCTTCGGCCACTTGGTCGCCCGCCGTGAAGGCCGGGTTCAGCGACGTCATCGGTTCCTGGAACACCATCGCCAGATCACCGCCGCGCAGCTTGCGCCGCTCGTCGGGGTCCAGTTCGCCGATCTCCCGCCCATCGAGGCGGATCGTGCCCTCCATCCGGGCGCTGGGCGGCAGCAGCCCCATCACCGCCAGCGCGGTGACCGACTTGCCGCAGCCGCTCTCGCCCACGATCGCCAGGGTGCGCCCAGTCGGCAGGCTGAAGGAGATGTTATCGAGCACGCGCAGGGGACCGCGCTCTGTGGCGAACGTCACGGACAGGTCTATGACCTCCAGGGTCGGAACCATCGAAGCCGCGCTCACGACTCGTCGACCGCCACGCGAGCGGACGAGACCGCGACCGCCGCTTCGATCGCCGCCCGGTCGAGCACTCCGAGTTGGTCGCGTCCGGCCACGAAGCGCCAGACGTGTTCGAAGCGCTCCCCGGCCACCGCGCGGAGCCGCCGCGGCTCCGCCAGGGGATCGAGGCGGTCGTCCACCCACAAATCCATCTCCGGGTACGGCTCCTTGCCCTGCGCCACGAACGCCGCCGGCTGCTTGATGCGTTTGTCGTCGCACTCTACCTCGCCGGCTTCCAGGGCCGGGATCAACCACTCCGCCACCGCTGGCCCGGCCGACGTGCTGCCGGCCACAGAAACGTCCGGCCTGTCCAGGTGGCCGCACCAGCCCACGCACCTGTCTCCCGTGTGCCGGGACGACGCGCCGTCCGCCGCTAGAACGTGCAACTGCCTCACGTTGCGACCCGGGTCCGAAGCAGTCAGCCCCGTCACAATCCCGGCCGGCGCGGCCCTGGCGCGCAGCCCTTTCAACGCCGCGAGGGCGAGCATCAGGTTGACCATCGCCTGGGTCACCACCGCACCGAGCCGTCCCTCGACCCGCAGGCGCAGGACGACGATGGCGAAGAGGCGGGTCGCCACTGCCGCGCTCAACTGCTCCGTGAGGGGGTTCCGCGCCAGTATGCTCCAGGTCATGCCGGTCACGCTCGCACGCCGCATGCCACGCGCGAAGATCGAACTCGTCGCGCCGTCCTGTCGGACGCCGGCAGGGCCGAGCCGGAAACGCGATGACGGCCCGGGTCGCACTGGACCCGGACCGTGCGGCATCACCGTACCTCGCCATGGTTGAGTGAAACTCGCGGCACCTCTACCATCGGCTGCATGACCATCGCCCGCGTCGCGACGTTCGCCTTCAGCGGCATCGAGGCGCTGCCGGTCGAAGTGCAGGTGCAGGTGGCCCCGGGCCTGCCCGCGTTCATCGTGGTGGGCGTGCCCTCTAAGGCGGTGGCAGAGAGCCGGGAGCGCGTGCGCGGGGTGCTCAGCGCGCTGGGCCTGTCGCTGCCGCCTCGGCGCGTGCTGGTGAATCTCGCGCCGGCCGACTTGCCCAAGAACGGCACCCATTTCGACCTGCCGATCGCGCTGGCCCTACTGTCGGCAATGGAGGTGCTGCCGCACGACGAGCTGATGGGCTTCGCGGCCCTCGGCGAGCTGGCGCTAGATGGCGCGCTGTGCGCGGTCCCCGGTATCCTGCCCGCGGCACTGGCCGCCGCCGAACGCGAACTGGGCCTGATCTGCCCCGAAGCGCAGGGGCCAGAAGCCGTTTGGGCCGGTACCGCCGAGATCCTCGCCGCCCCCGACCTGCGCGCCCTCGTGGCGCACTTCCGCGGCCAGCAGCTCCTGTCGCCGCCGCGGCCACCCCGCGCCGGCGACGACGTCCCGGCAGGTCATCCCCCGGGCGGCCCCTGCCTGGCCGAGGTGCGCGGGCAGGAGTCGGCCAAGCGCGCACTCGAGGTAACCGCCGCCGGCGCGCACAGCATCCTGCTTGTCGGCCCGCCGGGCGCGGGAAAGTCCATGCTCGCCACCCGCCTGCCCGGCCTGCTGCCGGACCTGACGCCGGCCGAAGCGCTGGAAGTTAGCCTGGTGCACTCCGTCGCCGGCCTGCTGGAGGGCGGCCGCATAGGCGCCCGGCCGCCCTTCCGCGACCCGCACCATTCCGCATCCCAGGCAGCGCTGTGCGGCGGCGGCCCGCGCGCCCGGCCCGGCGAGATCTCGCTGGCGCACCGCGGCGTGCTGTTCCTCGACGAGTTGCCGGAGTTCCCCCGTCCGGCGCTGGAAAGCCTGCGCCAGCCGTTGGAAAGCGGCCGGATGGTGATCTCGCGCGTCGCTGCCCACGTGTCCTATCCGGCGCGGGTGCAACTGGTGGCGGCGATGAACCCGTGCCGCTGCGGCTTCCTCGGCGAAGCGGGGCGTGAATGCGGCCGGGCGCCTCATTGCGGAGACGAGTACCGCACGAAGCTCAGCGGCCCGGTGCTCGACCGGCTCGACCTCACGGTGGAGATGCGGCCGGTGCCCGCCTCCGAACTGGCCCGCGCTCCGCCGGGCGAGCCCAGCCGGGCCGTGGCCGCCCGCGTCGCCGCGGCCCGGGACGCAGCGCGAGGTCGCTGGGGGGAGCGTGGACCGCGCTGCAACGCGGAAGCTCCGCTGGAGGCGCTCGAGCCGGGAACGTCGCCCGACGCCATGACGCTCGCCACCGGCGCCGCCGACAAGCTGGGGCTGAGCAACCGCGGCTTCGTGCGGACCCTGCGCGTGGCCCGCTCCGTCGCTGATCTCGCGGGCGCGGAGTCCGTGGCGCGGGCCCACGTGGCCGAGGCCCTGGCCTACCGCTCCCGCATGGCGGCGCGCCGGGCCTGACCTCCATCCGGGAGGCCCTGGCCCACGACCCGGGGAGTGCGGCAACCCGTCCCGGCCCGTTCGCTTTGATGTAAGACCCGTCGCACCGGCACGATCACCGCGCGGCGGACCTTCCCGCCCGACGACGTCGGGACGGCGAACTCGGACATCGGCCAGCTAGGAACAACGAGATGACGATCAAGGGGCGCTCTGCCGCGGCTTTCGCGCTGCTCGCGGGCCTGCCCATCGGTCCGGCAATGAGTCTCCGCGCGCAGGGCAGCGAGACCACCATGTCGAACATCCGCGAGCACATGCGCGTGGTCGGCTCGGATGGTTTCCACGTGGGCACCGTGGACAAGGTGGAAGGGCGGACGATTCTGCTCACCCGCGACGATCCGGCCTCAGGCGGCGAGCACCACCAGATCTAGGCGGCCTGGGTCGCCTCCGTGGACGACGCCGTGAAGTTGAACCGCCCGGCCAACCGGGCCAGGGGCGAATGGCAGACGGTGCCCCGGGCCGCGGGCGATCCGCCGACGCCCCGCTGACCGCCCGGCGCCGCGCCGCACTGGGGGCCGCGGCGCCGACCGTCAATCGCCCTCCCGGAATGCGTCGGCGATCCGCCGGACCCGCCCCGCCGGGTCCGCCAGCAGTACGTCGAAGCGAATCCCCGCCGTGCCGCGCCCGGGGTTCGCGGCCAGCCATGCCGCGGCCGCCGCGACCAGTCGGGCACGCTGCCGCGGCCCCAGCGCCGACGCCGCCTCCGCCAGGCTTGGCCGCATCTTCACCTCGACGAAGGCCAGCAGCCCGTCCTTCTCTGCCACTAGGTCCAGTTCGCCGACGCCGGTGCGCGCACGGCGCGCCAGCACCACCCACCCGTCCCGCTCCAGCGCCGCAGCGGCCGCGTTCTCGGCGGCCCGGCCGCGCGCCTCGGCGTCCGCGCGACGGGCGGTCGTGGCCGTCGGAAGCGTCGTCGCGGATTTCCCTTCCCGAGCCATCGCCTATGGTGCCCGTGGAACCACGGAGTCGGCCATGCGAACGCTGATCCTCCTGCTCGCCCTGATCGTGCCGGGAGTCGCCTCGGCGCAGGGTAGTGGCGCGCCGCCTCCGGCGCCGCGCCGCATGGTGGCGGCGGCCCACCCGGCCGCGGTGCAGGCGGGCCTAGCCGTGCTCCGCGACGGCGGCAGCGCGCTCGACGCCGCAGTGGCGGTGCAGGGCGTGCTCGCGGTGGTGGAGCCGCAATCCTCCGGCGTCGGCGGCGGCGCCCTGGTCCTCTCCTACGACGCCGCCACCCGGCAGGTTTCCGCCTGGGACGGACGCGAGGCCGCCCCCGCCGCCGCCGCCGCCGACTTGTTCCTGCGCGACGGCCAGCTGCTACCCTTCTACGAGGCGGTGCTGTCGGGCCGCTCCGTGGGCGTGCCCGGCGCAGTGCCGGTGCTGGAGGCCGCCCACCGCGCCGGCGGCCGCCTGCCGTGGGCGCGGCTTTGGCAGCCGGCAATCGCGGCGGCGCGCGACGGCTTCCGGGTGTCGCCCCGGCTCGCCGCCACGATCGCGGCCGACGCCGAGCGGCTGCGGCGCGATCCCGGCGCGCGCAACCTGTTCCTGCTCCCCGACGGCTCGCCGTTGCCGGAGAACCTCCTGCTCCGCAATGCTCCCCTCGCCGAGACCCTGGCCGCAGTCGCCGAGCAGGGCGCGGCGGCGCTGCAGCGCGGTCCGGTCGCGGCCGACATCGCGGCGGCCGCGCGCGCGCATGGCGCCGGCGGCCTGATGACTACCGACGACCTCGCGGGCTACGTGCCCAAGCGCCGCGAGCCGCTCTGTGGTCCCTACCGCGCCTGGGTGGTGTGCGGCTTCCCGCCGCCCTCCTCGGGGGGCATCGCCGTGGCGCAGATCCTCGGCGTCCTGGAGCACTTCGACGTCGGCCGCCTCGACCCGCGCGGGCCAGAGGCGGCGCACCTGCTGGCGGAGGCCGGGCGCCTCGCTTTCGCCGACCGCAACCTCTACCTCGCCGATGCGGACTACGTGCCCGTCCCCGTGCGCGGGCTGCTCGACCCCGCCTACCTCACGGGTCGGGCGCAACTCGTGGATCGCGACAGGGCCTTGGCCACCCCGCGCGCCGGCAACCCGCGCTGGCGCGACGCGCAACTCGCGCCGATGCCCGACCAGCCCGAGCACGGCACCAGCCACGTCTCGATCGTGGACGATGCCGGCAACGCAGTCGCCATGACCACGACGGTGGAGGACGCTTTCGGGGCGCGCCTGCTGGTACGCGGCTTTCTGCTGAACAACGAGCTGACCGACTTCTCCTTCCGCCCGGAGGTGGACGGCCGCCCGGTGGCCAACCGCGTGCAGGGCGGCAAGCGCCCGCGCTCCTCGATGTCGCCCACGCTCGTTCTGGACCGCGACGGTCGCTTCGTGGCGGCCGTGGGCTCGGCTGGCGGCGCGCGCATCATCGGCTACGTCGCCCAGGCAGTGGTTGCGATGCTGGACTGGAACATGGAACCGCAGGCGGCGCTCGGCCTGCCGCACGTCCTGACAATTGGCGGCGCGGCGGAGCTGGAAGAGGGTACAGCCGCCGCCGCACTGGCCCCCGTGCTCCAGGCGCGTGGCCACAGCACCGAGCTGCGCGCGATGGGCTCCGGCAGCCAGGCGATCCGCGCAGTACCGGGTGGCTACCTCGGTGGCGCCGACCCACGGCGCGAGGGCGTGGCGCTGGGCGAATGAGCGCGCCGCAGCCGTGGGCTATCTCTTCTCATGGTCTCCATTCTCGCCGAGGGCGCCCAAGGCGTCCGGTGGCCTCACCCGCCCCGCGCCCTTCCTCGTCGTGGTGGCGGGCTACGGCATCGCCTTCGCGTTCCTGTCGCTCACTCTGCGCACGATCCCCGTCGGCGTCGTCTACGCCACTTGGTCGGGCCTAGGCATCGTGCTCGTGTCGCTGCTCGGCTGGCTGGTCCACGGCCAAGCGCTCGACACGCCCACGCTGGTCGGCATGACGCTGACCTTGGCCGGCGTGCCAGTGATGAATTTGGCGCCCGGCGCGGGGGTGCGTTGAGGTCGGGGCGGCGCGTCGGCCCGTCGCGCAACCGCGTCCCTTCGCTCCACGTTGCCCCCGCGCCAATCCGCCGGAGCCCGCCATGACCCGTCGTGCCCTCGTCGTCCTGCTCGCAGCCCTCGCCCAGCCCAGCCCCACCCGCGCCGACGAGACCAAGCAGGTCGGCTACGTCAACACCTCGATCACCAACCTCGGCCTGACCCGCTCGCACCGCGTGGTGGTGGAGCGCTTCGACGATCCGGAGGTGCGCGGCATCTCCTGCTACGTCAGCCAGGCGCGGACCGGCGGCGTTTCCGGCATGGTGGGGCTGGCCGAAGACCCGGCGCGCTTCGCGCTGAACTGCGTCGCCACCGGGCCGGTGCAGGTGGCGCAGGAAGCGCGGCGCGGCGAGCGCGGCGAGCGCGTGTTCGAGAGCAACACGAGCTTCTTCTTCAAGGAAACCCGCGTGGACCGCTTCATCGACGAGGAGCGCGGCGTGGTGATCTATCTCGCTTGGAGCACTAAGCTGATCGACGGCTCGCCATACAACGCTGTAGCGTCCGTGCCGATCCGCTGAGTACCGGTGCGAGAAGCGTCTCGCTCAATGCTTCCTCCGCCAGTCGGGAATCCGGCCCCATTTCTCGCTGCCTGATCGCGGCGCTTCCTGTCCTGCTGACCGCCATGCCCCGAGAGGCTTGGCAGGTTTTCTGGACCTCGACACCGCCCGACACTGCCGTCGAGGAAGCCCACACGCAGGTTACCGCGTCGCGGACCGTCAACGGCGGCCGCGGCTTGCAGGCGCGACGGGACGCGCACCGGCGCACCCTCGACATCGGCCGATGAAGGAATCAGCACCGACGGCAGTGCTCCTCGCGACGTTAGCGGCGGCTCACCCGCGCTACTCCTCGATCCAGCCCAGGCTGGCTACCGCTTCGAGCCCCTGGGCCGTGTCGAACTCGAGGCCATCGACCTGCGCTTCGCCGACCGCGCCTTTGCGGGCGGCAGCGAGATGCAGGTGTACGCCGACATCCCACCCCACCGCTACATCGTCTACGACAGGGTGGTCAGGACCTCGTTCGGCGTCGACGGGCGGCACGACACGCGAGCGGAGTCCGGTCTGGTGGTGCAGAACAGGGGACGAACGATCTCGGGCCGACAGTGTACGGCGCCGGCAACCTTCGACCGGCTCACCCGGACGCTGGTGCCGGCGGGCGACTACGCGCGCCACCGAGAACCGCTACGTCTCGGCCGACTACCGGGTGTCCGCTAGCCCCGGCACCCCCGCCGGCGCGTCCCGCCCTTCCTCCACCGCGTGGCAAGCCACCATCGTCCTTCCCGCGGGCAGCAGCGCCGGCGCCTCCACCCGGCAGCGCGCGGCCGCCAGCGGGCAGCGCGGGTGGAAAGCGCAGCCCGGCGGCGGCGAGATCGGGCTCGGCACCTCGCCGCCCACCGCCGCGCGCGGCCGCCCCGTCATCCCCAGGTCCGGGATCGCCTCCATCAGCGCCCGCGTGTAGGGGTGCCGCGGCGCCGTGAAGAGCGTCTCCGCCGGCGCCGTCTCCACCAGCCGCCCGAGATACATCACCCCCACCCTGTCGCTGACCTGCCGCACCACCGCGAGGTTGTGCGATATGAACAGGTAGGTCAGTCCAAGCTCGCGCTGCAGCCGCCCCATCAGGTTCAGGATCTGCGCCTGCACCGACACGTCCAGCGCCGAGGTCGGCTCGTCGCACACCAGGAACTCGGGGTTAGAGGACAGCGCGCGGGCGATGGAGATCCGCTGCCGCTGCCCACCGGAGAACTCATGCGGGAACTTCGCACCGTCGGCCGGCGACAGCCCCACCTGTTCCAGCAGCTCCCCCACTCGCGCCGTCACCGCCGCCCGACCCTCGGCCAGGCGGAAGGCGCGTATCGGCTCGGCCACGATGTCGCGCACCCGCCAGCGCGGGTTCAGCGACGCATAGGGGTCCTGGAAGATCATCTGCATCCGCCGCCGCTGCGCCGCCGACGCCCGCGCCGCCGCCAGGTCGGCACCGTCGAACACCACCCTCCCCCGTGTCGGCGCATACAACCCCACCGCCATGCGCGCGACTGTGGACTTGCCGCAGCCGGACTCGCCCACCAGCGACAGCGTCGTGCCGCGCGGGATGGCGAAGGACACGCCGTCCACCGCCTTGAGGCTGCGCCGATCCTCGCCCGCCAGCAGTCGTTGCAGCAGCGGCCGCGACACGTCGAAGTGGCGCGCGAGTTCCTGCGCCTCGAACATCGGCGCGGCGCTCGGCCCGGTCGCACCGCGCGGCGCGTCGGCGGCGCCGGGCGGCATCGCGGTCACGGCCTCAGGCAGCACCGGCTCCCCCGACGACCATTCGATCGGTCCCTGCCGCGGGGTCGAGTGGCGACGTCGCGCGCAGCGCCGCTTCTCCCGCCCCCGGAAGCGGGGAGGCCGGGTCGTACAGCCAGCACGCCGCCAGCGTGTCTCCTGCGTCCAGCAGCTCGGGCCGTTCCGCGACGCAGCGATCGAACACGCGCGGGCAGCGCGGCGCGTAGGGACAGCCCGGCGGGATGGCGTTCAAGCGCGGCATGGCGCCATCGATCTGCGCCAGCCGCTCCACCCGCCGGTCCAGCGGTGGGATGGAGGCCATCAGCCCCGCGGTGTAGGGATGGCGCGGGTGCTTCACCACCGCCCGCACCGGCCCGATCTCGATCACCCGCCCGGCGTACATCACGGCCACCCGGTCGGCCGTCTCGGCAATCACGCCCATGTCGTGGGTCACCAGCATGGCGGCGAGTTTCTGCTCGCGCGTCAGCCGCCGCAGCAGCGCGATCACCTGCGCCTGCACGCTCACGTCCAGCGCGGTGGTCGGCTCGTCGGCCACCACCAGCCGCGGCTCGGCGCATAGGGCCAGCGCGATTACCACGCGCTGCCGCATGCCGCCCGAGAACTCGTGCGGGTAGGCATCCACCCGCTGCGCGGCGGCCGGGATGCCCACCAGCTCCAGCCACTCCACGGCGCGCGCGCGGGCCTGCCGCTCGCCCATCGGCAGGTGCGTGCGGATGGTCTCAGTCAGCTGCTCGCCCACCGTATGGAGCGGGTCGAGCGTGGTCAGCGGGTCCTGGAAAATCGCGCCGATCTGGCGCCCCCGCACCCGCCGCATGGCGTCCGGGCGGAGATCGTCGATCCGCTTCCCGTCCAGCAGCACCTGCCCGCCGCTGATCCGCCCGGGTGGCTCCAGCAGCCCGATGATCGCGGCGCCCGTCATCGACTTGCCGGCGCCCGACTCGCCCACCACCCCGAGCACCTCGCCGGGCCGGATGCTGAAGGACACACCGTCGAGCGCGCGCAGCGTGCCGCGCCGGGTCGGGAACTCCACCCGCAGGTCGCGCACCTCGAGCAGCGGCGGCGTCGACGACGGGGGCGTGGGGGCCGGCACCGCGCCCATCAGCGCAGCCTCGGGTTCAGCGCGTCGCGCAGCCAGTCGCCTAGCAAGTTCACCGACAGCACCAGTGCCACCAGCGCCATCCCCGGAAAGATCGTGATCCACCATTCCCCCGAGAACAGGAAGCCCTGGCCGATGCGGATCAGCGTGCCCAGCGAGGGCTGCGTGGGCGGCACGCCGACGCCCAGGAAGGACAGCGTCGCCTCGGCGATGATCGCGAAGCCCAGGTTCAGCGTCGCGATCACCAGCACCGGGCCGAGCACGTTGGGCAGCACGTGGGTAAGCATGATGCGGGAACGCCCGAGCCCGATCACCCGCGCCGCCAGCACGTACTCCTTGTCGCGCTCGATCAGCGTGGAGCCGCGCACGGTGCGGGCGAACTGCGGCCAGTTGGAGATGCCAATGGCGAAGATGACGACGTACAGCGCGACTTGGTCGTGCACCTCGCGCGGCAGCGCCGCCCGCGCCACGCCGTCAATCAGCAGCGCCACCAGGATCGACGGAAAAGTGAGCTGGATGTCGGCCAGCCGCATCAGCACCGCGTCCGCGGTTCCCCCGAGATAGCCGGCCAGCAGTCCCACGGCCACGCCGACCAGCGTGGAAAGCACTACCGCGCAGGCGCCCACCAGCAGCGACACGCGGCCGCCGTACATGATGGCCGAGAGCACGTCGCGCCCCTGGTCGTCGGTGCCGAGCGCGAAGCCGGGCACGCCCGCCTCGGTCCAGGCCGGTGGGTTGAAGGCGTTCATGAGGTCCAGCGTCGCGAGGTCGAACGGGTCGTGCGGCGCGAGCACCGGCGCCAGCACGGCGCCGAGCACGCACACCAGCGCCACGACCGCCGAGGCCACGGTGACCGGGGAGCGCCGGAACGACCACCACAGGTCGGAGTCCAGCGCGCGGAACAGTGCGTTGGCCACGGCGCTCAGCGCCTCCCCGCCCGCAGCCGCGGGTCGACGACGTAGTAGAGCAGGTCCACGACGAGGTTGATCGCCACGAACACCAGGGCGATCAACAGCAGGTAGGCGGCCATCACCGGCACGTCCGCGGCGCCCACCGACTGGATGAACAGCAGCCCCATCCCCGGCCACTGGAACACCGTCTCGGTGACGATCGAGAAGGCGATCAGCGACCCCAGCTGCAGCCCCGCCACCGTGATCACCGGCACCAGCGTGTTGCGCAGCGCGTGCCCGAAGTTCACCGCCCGTGCGCTTAGGCCGCGGGCGCGGGCGAACTTGATGTAGTCGGTCCGCAGCACCTCCAGCATCTCCGAGCGCACCAGCCGCATGATCAGCGTGAGCTGGAACAAGCCCAGCGTGACCGCCGGCAGCACCAGCGCCCGCAGCCCCGAGGCGGTGAGCAGCCCCGTCGTCCACCAGCCCAGCCGCACCGTGTCGCCACGCCCGAAGGAGGGCAGCCAGCCCAACCACACCGAGAACACCAGGATCAGTAGGATGCCGATCAGGAAAGGCGGCAGCGACACCCCAACCAGCGAGAAGGTCAGGAATGCGCGGCTGAGCCAGCTGTCCCGGTACAGTCCGGTGTAGATACCCATCGACACGCCGACCAGCAGCGCCAGCGTCGCCGCCACGACTGCCAGCTCCAGCGTCGCCGGGGCGCGCTCCGCGATCAGCCCGGCCACCGGGCGGCTCAGCCGGTAGCTCAGGCCGAACTCGCCGCGCGCCGCGTTGGCCACGAAGTGCGCGAACTGCACGAAGAAGGGCTGGTCCAGGCCCAGCGAGCGCACCAGCGCGTCGCGTTGCTCCGGCGTGAAGTCTTGGCCGAGCATGATCGCCACCGGATCGCCGACGTAGCTGAACATGGCGAATGAGATCAGCGCCACCGCCAGCATCACCGGCAACGCCTGCAAGAGCCGCGAGAGAACGAAGGCGGCCACGCGCGCCTCAGACCCAGCGCGGCACGGGCGCGCCCCCGGACGGCAGGCACCGCATCAGCATTCCTCGTTTCGCCCGGCATCGGCACCGGCGCTTCTGGCTTCGTTCATGATCTCACCCGAACCACGCGGCCGGCCGGCGCGCAAGGCGGACCGGACCATCACATCACCCGCTGCCGCTTGCTCCGCCCGTCGTCCGCCCAGTCCTTAAGCAGGGTGAACCCTACCGCGAGCAGCACCGGCCCGAGGAACAGCCCGAGGAAGCCGAAGGACAGTGCCCCCCCCAGCGCGCCGAGGATGGTGAGCAGCAACGGCAGGTCGGCCCCGCGGGCGATCAACCAGGGGCGGATGAAGTTGTCCACTGAGGAGATGCCGAAGGCGCCGTACAGGAGCATGAAGATGCCCCACCCGGCGCTGCCGCTGGCGAACAGGTAGATGGCGGCCGGTATCCAGACCACGGGCGCGCCGATCGGCAGGATGGAGATCACCCCTGCCACCACGCCCAGCAGCACCGGCTGCGGCACAGAGGCGAGCCAAAGGCCGAAGCCGGTCATCAGCCCCTGCACCACCGCCGTGCCCAGCAGCCCGTACACCACGCCCTGGGTCACGCTGCCGGCCAGCACCACCAAATGCCGACCCCGCCCACCGGCTACGCGCGAAGCGAGCTGCTCCAGCGCGGCGGCGATGCGCACGCCGTCGCGGTAGAAGAAGAAAGCCAGGAAGATCGCCAGCACCAGCTCGGCCAATCCCGAAAGGATGGCGAGCACGCCCGAGAGCACCACCTGCGCCACGTTACCGACGTAGGGCTGCACCATCGAGAACAGCCCCGACAGGTCCAGCCCCAACGCTTCCCAACGATCGAGCAGGAAGGGGCCCAGGAGCGGGATGCGCTCCAGCACGTTGGTCAGCCCCGGCACGCCCTGGCTGATCACCGACTCCACCGTCCCGCGCAGCCGGTCCACGTCTTCGCGGTTGGTGGGCGCCGCGAACAGCAGCGGCAGCCCGATCACCAGGAACATCGCCAGCACCATCAGCCCCGCTGCCCAGTTCGGCCCTAGTCGCGCCCGCACCGTCAGCGCCCGGTAAGCGGGCCAGGTCGCGAAGGAAAGGATCGCGGCCCAGACCAGCGCCGACAGGAAAGGCCGCAGCACCAGCAGGCAGCCGGCCATCAGGGCCAGCAACGCGAGGATGCCGAGCAATCGCGCTGGCCCGGTGGTGTCGTCCGACATCGGTGCTGCCTAGCCCACCGACGGGCGGGGTGCCAGCGGCCGGCGACCGCCAAGACACAGCAACCGGGGTTGACCGTCCGCCTGCGAACGATCCGAATCCGTCGCGCGAGCGATCCAGCCCACGATTCAAGGAAAGATTGTAAGATTGCGCCGATATTATCGAATCAGGTTGCATCCACTCACGTAGAGCCGCATTAACCGTTGACTGGTCCCGCTACGTGAGACTCACTTGAAGTCCGCCGTAGGCCGGCCAAGACCAAGTATGCTCGAGGGTCCAGATGCGTTTCGCCGACATTGGTCAACAGCTGCGTGCCTATCGCTTGGAATCGGGTCTGCGGGCCGAGGAGATCGCCGCCCGCCTCGGCGTTTCGCGCGCCGCCCTGTACCGGTACGAGAAGGGCGAGGTCATCAAGCTGGACACGATCCGGCGCTTGGCCGAGCTGCTCAAGATATCGCCGTTGTCGCTGCTCGGAATCGGTGTCGAGTACTTCTCGCGGCCGCTGGCGCTGCATGAGCGCCTCCGGCAGGTCGAGGAGCAGACGGACCAAGTGCTGCAGGTCGGCGGCGCCCTGTGCCCGCAAGTCACCACCGACGCGTTCCAGGACGCCCTGGCCGAGGCGCTGGCCGAGGCGGCCGACGCCTCGGTCGAGCGCCTGCAGGCCCGCGCCGCGGCGGATCAGGCGCTGGGCCAGCTCGCCGCCCGCCGCAAGCTGCACGGCCGCCGCCGCCCCTCCATCATCGCCATGCTCGGCGAGGGTGCGCTACGCCGGATGCTGGCCGACGGCGTGGCGCCGGGACTGCCGGTGAGCGATCGCGCCCGTGGCCGCTGCCGGCTCGCCGCGCGTGCGGAGGCGGAGAACATCGCCGAGCTGATGGGCAGCGAACCCATGGGCCTGCAGATCGGTCTCCTGCCCGGCGCCGACCCGGCCGGCACCTTCGTGGTGCTGCGCGGGCGTGAACGCGCCCATCTTTGCGCCAATCCGTTCCCGCCGGACGTGTCACCACTCGCCGCCGTGGGCGTGGGCATGATCACCTCGGCCGACGAAGCCGTGGGCATCCACCAGCGCGTGGCCGAGGCGGTCTGGCGCGATGCGCTGAAAGGCAGCACCGCCGCCGACCGGGTGCGGGCGCTGATCCGGGAGTCCGACCTGGCCTGAGCACCGTCAGGCGCGTCCGCGCGATCGCTCATCGGGTGGCCGGATCGGGGCGGGGTCCGCGCGAGCAGACCGAAGCCACCCACCGACCTCAGTCCAGCGTCAGCGTAGCCTCCAGCAAGTCGGGCTCGACCCGCCGCAACTCCGCGGCCTTACTCCAGTCGAGCACCCGACGCATCAGGTGCCGGCCCAGTCCGCGCCCCCTCCACTACGGCACCACGAGCAGCGCGAACTCCGCCGCGCCGCCGGAAGCGTCGCACCAGCCGCGATGCGCCCAGGGTGCGACCCGGTGAGCCGGGGCGGGATTGCACCGCCACGAGGGCCATCTCGCGATCGTAGTCGATCTGCATCAGCCGCGCGGTCTGCGCCGCGGAAAGCTCGCGCACCGGCCTGAAGAAGCACCAGCGAACGTCCGCCTCGTCCAGGGTGGCGGAATGCGGCCAGTTCTCCCGGGTACGGCGGCACCGCCAGCACTCCCGCCGGCCGCAGCCGCAGGTTCGCATCCGGCGCCACCACCCCGACGGGTCCCGCCAATAGCGGATTGATCCCCAGCGACAGGATTTTGGGGAAGTCCATCGCCAGCGCCGAGAGCCGCACCAGCGCGTCCACCACCGCGTCCAGGTTCACCACCGGCCGATCGCGCCAGCCCCGCAGCAGCCGTGCCTGTCGGGTGCGGCCGATTAGGGCGCGCTAGGGCGAGGTTGAGCGGCAGCAGGTCCACGGCCTGGTCCGCCGCCGTGCCGCCGGCGCCGAAGCCGATCCATGGCCCGAACATCGTGTCCTCGCTCATCGGTCAGAAACGCCACCCATCGCGAAGCGAACAGCACAGAGTCTCGGAACGCGGACCTGGGTTCAGGGATATCGGACACCGCAGCCCAACGCGGCGCGGCAGCACGACGGCGCAATATTCGGAAGCATTCGCGGCGCGGATGAAACGTGATGGGGTCCAGCTCGCCCGAACGCCGAAGGATGGCCACCCGGTAGCCTGGGGCGCGCGGCCCGGAGCCGACGACCGGCCGGTCGCTTCCCGCGTGGAACAGGGGGTCGGGGTGAGGCGCGCGGCCCCACCCCGACCCCAGGGCGCTCAACCGGCGGCGACCGAGTTCAGCGCCTCGCCGAGCTCACGTGCCCTATCGGCGTTCTTGGAATCCGCCTTGCCGGCGAGGGTCACGGTCTCCTTGCCGAGCTTGGCGACCAGCTTCTTCACGGCCTCGCCATCGATGCTGTCAGCGTGCAGCAGCTTCTTGAGCGCCTCGAGGTCCCGGGTGATGCCCTTGGCGCCCGGCGCGTCGAGCTTCTCCAGCGTGGCTTCCCAGCCCTCGATGTTCTTCACGGCGGCACTCACCGTGAAGCCCTTCACCCCTTCCTGAAGGTGCTTGATGGTCGCTCCGAACTGCGGCATGGCGGCTTCTCTCCTCGCGGCGCTCCCGTGCGCCGGTGCAGCCGAAACTGCCGCGCCGTCTCCTGGTTGCCCGCGCGGGATCGCACGAAAACGTAGCGCCCCGGCGCGGTTGCCGAGTGGCTCCCCGGCCAAATCTAACGCTGTTCCTTCCCCGTCGCGGGCCGGCCGGGGCGCTCGCGCCGGAACACTCGGCCGCGCATCCGGCGCCGCGCGCCGCGTTCTCGCCCCGGCCTCAGCCCTCGGCCAGAGCCCGCCTCGCCGCCTCGAACAGGAAGGTGCTGGCCACCGGCAGCACGCGGTCGTCGAAGTCGTAGGCCGGGTTGTGCAGCTCCCGCCCGCCGTCGGTGGGTCCGTTGCCGATCCACACGAAGGCGCCCGGCACCTCCTGGACGTAGCGCGAGAAATCCTCGCTGGTCATCGCCGGCAGCACGCCGCGGCGCACGGTGCCCGCCGCCGCGGCCGCCGCGGCCGCCAAGTCCCGCTCAAGGGGCGTGTTGAAGGTCAGGTCGACGCCAGTCGTGATCCGCGCCTCGGCGCGGACGCCGAACATCTCGCTCACCCCGGCGGCGATCCGCTCCAGCGCCGAAACGATCTGCCCTCCAACCTCCTCGCGTATGAACCGCAGCGAGCCCTGGATCACCACCTCCGAGGCGATCTGGTTGGTGGCCTCGCCGCCGTGGATCGTGGTCAGGCTCACCACGCCCGTGTCCATCGGGTCGAGCGAGCGCGACACGATGGACTGCACCGCCACCACCACGTGCCCGGCGGCCAGGATCGGGTCGCGCGTCAGGTGCGGCAGGGCAGCGTGCCCGGCGTGGCCCCGCACCACCACCTCGAAGCGCCGCCCGGCCGCCATCACCGCGCGCTCGTGCACCGCGATCGTGCCCAGCGGCAGGCCGGGCCAGTTGTGCCACCCGAAGATGCGCTCCATCGGGAAGCGCCGGAACAGCCCGTCCGCGACCATCGCCGCAGCACCCCCACCCCCTTCCTCGGCCGGCTGGAACACCAGATGCACCGTGCCCGACCAACCCTCGTCGCGCAGCAGCAGCGCCGCCGCGCCCAGCAGCGCGGTGGTGTGCCCGTCGTGGCCGCAGGCATGCATCACGCCCGCATTCCTCGACCGCCACGGAAGGTCGCTGGACAACTCCTGTATCGGCAGGGCATCCATGTCCGCCCTCAACCCCACGGAGCGATTGCCGCCTCCCCGTCGCAGCGTGGCCACCACCCCGTGGCCGCCCACGCCTTCCGTGATCTCGGTCACGCCCATCTCCCGCAGGCGAGACGCCACGAAGGCGGCGGTCGGGGCCTCGTGATGGGTCGGCGCGGGATTGGCGTGTAGGTGGCGGCGCCAGCGGGTCAGGGTTTCGGCGAGATCGGCTTCCATACCTCCGAGGATTAGCGTCTCCCTTGCCCGTGCTCCATCCCCGTCCCGCATCGCCCGCCCGCCGCTTCCCCGTCGCGCGCCTCGCCGCGCGCCTCGCTCTGGGCGGCGTGGTGCTCGCGGGACTGTCGTCGGCGCGGGCCGCAGCGCAGGAAACCGCGCGGGCGACGGCGCGGGAAGCAGGCCAGGAAAGCGCCCCGGCGCCGGGCGCGGCGCCGCCCGGCGCCGCCTCACCGGCCGAGGCGGCCGACGAGCCCGGCCTGCCCTACGAGACCACCCTGCGCCCCACCGGTAATGCCGCGCTGGACGACGCGCTGGGCGGCATATCCGCCCTGCGCCGGCTCCAGCGCTCAGCCCCCACCACCGCCGAAGGCTTGGTGGCCCGCGCGCTGGGCGAGCGCGAGCAGCTGCGCCGGGCCCTGCGCTCGGAGGGCTTCTACGAAGGCACCGCCGTGGTGCTCCTGGACGGCGCGCCGCCAGAAACCCCCAACCTCGCCGCGCGGCTCGCGGCGCGGCCGGCCGGCGGCCCGCCGGTGCCGGTCACGATCGGCGCCGAGTCCGGTCCGCGCTTCACCATCGGCGCGCTGCGCGTCGCACCGAGCACGCCGGGCACCGACATCACCGACGCCGGCGACGTATCCGGCCTGGCGCCCGGCGACCCGGCCCGCGCCCAGTCGGTGATCGACGCCGGCGAGCGGCTGCTCACCGGGATGCGCGAGGCCGGCCATCCCTTCGCTTCCGTGGTCCGCCGCGACGCCGTGGTGGACCGCGACACCGATACCATGGACGTCACCTACGTCCTCGAGCCCGGCCCTCGCGCCCGCTTTGCCCTCCCCAACGTGCAGGGCGCGACGCGGGTGGACCCAGCCCTGCTGCGCGCCGTAGCCGGCCAGCTCGACGACCGCCCCTACGACCCGCGTCAGCTCGACCGCGTGCGGCGCGACATCCTCCAGCTCGGCGTGTTCGGCACGGTGCGGGCACGGACCGCGGAAGAACTGGACGGCGACGGCCGGCTGCCGACCACCTTCCTGGTGGCCGAGCGGGAACGCCGCGCCGTGGGCATCACCGGCGCCTACGAGACCCGCAATGGTCCCACGGTCCGCACCTACTGGGAACACCGCAACCTGTTTGGGGCCGCCGAGCGGCTGCGCCTGGAGGCGGAGGTCGGCCGCACTCAGCAGGCGGGTGGCGACACCGGCCTGTCCGCCCGCGTGTCGGCCAACCTGCGCTCGCCCTGGATCCTCGGGCGCAACCTCACCCTGGTGCAGGAGATCGCCGCGCTGCGCGAGCGGCTGCTGGCCTACGACCGCGACGCCGTCACCGCCAACGTGTCGGTGGAGTCCAAGCCCGACCCGCGCCTGACGCTCTCGGGCGGCGTGCTGGGAGAGTACGGCACCGTCCTCGAGCGCGGCGAGGGCAAGCGGAACGTGCGCCTCGCCGGCCTGCTCGGCACCGCGCTGTGGGACGGCGCCGACAACCTGCTCGACCCCACCCGCGGCGTGCGTGGCAACGCCCTGCTCTCGCCCATCTACTCCTTCGGCGGCTTCGAGGGCCCTTTCGTCCGCCTGCGCCTGGGCGGCTCCGCCTACTGGGACGTGCGCGGCGACAAGGGCACCGTGCTGGCCACCCGCGCCCTGGTAGGTTCGATCGTCGGCGCGGGAGGCGTCTTCGACGTGCCGCCGCAGTACCGCTTCTACGCCGGCGGCGGCGGCTCCGTGCGCGGTTATGATTACCAGCGCGTCGGGCCGCAGCGAACGGACCGCACGCCGACGGGAGGCCTGGCTGTGGTCGAGGGGAGCCTGGAGTTGCGCCAGCGCGTGTACGAATCCTGGGGCATGGCGGCCTTCGTGGACGCCGGCAGCATCAACACCGACGAGTACCCAGATTTCGGCAACCTCGCCGTGGGCGTTGGCCTGGGCGTGCGCTACGCCACGGTGATCGGCCCCATACGCGCCGACGTGGCGCTGCCGCTGACCACGATCCCCGGCAACTCGGGCTACGGACTGTACGTCGGCATCGGGCAGGCGTTCTGAGCGTGGCCGGCCGCATCGCCCGCGCCGCACTGCTCCTGGTGCTCCTGCTGCCGGTGTCCGGGGGCGCCCAGGCGCCCGCCGTGCCGCCGACCGACGATGCCTCGGCAGTTCCCGGCGCCGCTCCGGCCACGCTATCTGATCCGCCGCTCACGCCTGAACAGCCGGCGGCCGGGAGCGCCGCGCGCCCCCCATCGGGCGGTCCCGACCCGTCGCCCGGCCCGGCCGCCGGCGGTGCCGCGCCCGCCGCCGCGGTTGGGGCGCCCACCATCACTCCGCCCGACGACGACGAGAAAGGCTTCCTGGCCCGCCGGATCGAGTCTTTCGTGCCAGGCCTGTCCATCGAGGGCCTGTCGGGCGCCGTTTCCACCAGCCCGCACGCCGACCGCATCGTGCTCAGCGACGCCGCCGGCCCCTACCTCGAGGCGCGCGACGTGGACATCGGCGTCAGCCTGCGCGCCCTGTTCAGCCGCACGGTGCGGATCGAGCGCCTGTCGGCGGCCAGCATCCTCGTCGCCCGCCTGCCCGTCGCGGCCGAGCCCGCCCCACCGGCCGAACCGCGCGGTAGCCTGCTCCCGTCCCTGCCCTCGCTGCCCGTGGACGTGGCGGTGGACGCGCTGCGCATCGGCCGGCTGGAGGTGGCCGAGCCGGTCGCCGGCATTCCCGTCGTTCTGTCCGTCGAGGCGAGCGGCCGGCTGTCGGGCGAGGGCGTCACTCTCGACCTGCGGGGCCGCCGACTGGACGCGCCGGGCAGCCTCGACCTCGACCTCGCGCTGCGTCCGGGCAACCAGGTCAAGCTGAACCTCGACTACGACGAGCCGGCCGGCGGCCTAGTGGGCGCGCTCCTCAGGCTCCCCTCCGGCCCCGGCCAGGTGCGCGTCGCGCTCGATGGCCCGGCCACCGGCGCCGCGCTGCAACTCTCGGCCGGCTTCGGGGACGGGCTCACCGCCCGCGCCGACGGCACCCTCGCCCTGCCTGCCACCGGCGGAGTCGCGCTGCGGGCCAGCGGCGAGGCCCGTGCCCCGGCGCTGCTGCCTGCCCCGCTTACCGGCGGCGCTTTCGCCGTGGACCTCGCCCCCGAGGGCGACGGCCTGCGCCTCAACGCCCTGACCGTGGATGCCGAGCCCGGGCGGATCGAGCTGTCCGGCCTCGTCGCCGACGTGCTCGACCTGCGGCTGAGCGCCCGCCTGGGCGAGTCCGCGCCGCTGGGCCCGCTGCTGCCGGCCGGCATCGGCTGGCGCGCGCTGGAACTCGATGGCACCGTCATGGGCACCCGCGTGGCGCCGGTCGTGGACGCCCGCGCCACCGTGCGCGGCCCGCGCGTCCCCGACGCCCCGCCGGGGCTGGTGGGCGACGCCGTCACCGCCGAGCTACGTGCGGGGCTCGACCGGGTCGAGCGTCTGGAGCTGCACGGCGCCGGCATCGACCTCAGCGCCACGGGCGCCTACCGCGGCCTGCTGGACCTGCGCGTCGGCGGCCGCATGGGCGACGCTACGGTGCTCGGCGGCCTGCTGCCGGCGGGCGTCGGCTGGGGCGCGCTGGAACTCGACGGCACCGTGTCCGGCACCGCCGCCGCGCCCACGATCGACGCGCGGCTGGCGGTTCGGGACCCCCGCCTGCCCGGCGCCCCGCGCGAGAAGCTCGGCGACGCGCTCACCCTCGACGTTCGCACCGACGCCGCACGCATCGAGCGGCTAGAGCTGCGCGGCGCGCCGATCGAACTCTCCGCCTTCGGCACCTACCGCGACTCGCTGGCGTTGACCGTGCGCGGCCGCCTCGGCGACGCGTCGGCCTTCGGCACGCTGCTGCCGCCGACCGTCGGCTGGGGCGCCCTGGAACTGGACGGCACCGTGTCGGGCACCCTGGCCGACCCGGTGGTGGACGCGCTCGCCACCCTGCGCGGCCCGCGCCTGCCCGCCCCGGCTCCTTCCCTGCTGGGCGAAGCGCCCACTCTCTCGCTGCGCGCCAACCTGCGCGACGTCGAGCGCCTGGAGCTGCGCGGCGCCGCGGTGCGCGCCGACGCCCGGGGCCGCTACGCCGAGCCGCTGGACCTGTCCGCCCAGCTCTCCCTCGCCAACGCCGACGCGCTGGGCCAGCCAGTGCGAGGCCGGCTCGATGCCGACCTTCGGCTATCGGGCCCCACCGCCAACCCCGCCGTGCGCGCCACCGTGACCAGCCCGATCCTGGAGGTGCAGGGCCGCAAGCTGGAAGCGGCCCGCCTGGACGCGGCGCTGGCCCAGGTCTCGCCGCCGAGCGGCACCGCCACCCTGCGCGGCCGGCTCGACGGCCAACCGTTGACGCTCGACGCCGCCTCGGCGCTGAACGGTACCACCCTGCGTATCGAGACCCTGGCCGCGGCGCTGGGTCCGCTGACCCTGCGCGGCGGCGGCACGCTGGACACGGCGAGCATGGTCCTCGACGGGCAGTTGCTGGCCGAAGCTCGCACCCTCGCCCCGCTGTCCGGCCTCGCCGGTACGCCCCTGGCCGGCGGCTTTCGCTTCGAGGTGCGCGGCAATCCCGGCCCCGACGGCATCCAGCGCCTGCGCGCCGACCTGCGCTTGAACGACCTGTCCGCCGCCGGAACCCGGGCCGTCGGCACGGTTCACGCCGAGGGCTCGCTCGCGGCCTTGGACGTCAACGCCCAACTCGCGGCCGCCGACGTGCGGTTCACCACCCGCGCCCGGCTGGATGTGCTCGGGCCCGAGCGCCGCGTCGACCTCGCCGCCCTGGACGTCGCGCGCGGCCAACTCGGCGCCCGCCTCGCCGCCCCCGCCGCCGTGGTGCTGGCCGCCGACGGCGGCGTGCGCGTTCCCGGCCTGACCTTGAACACCCGCCCCGGCGGCTCGGTGCGCCTCGGCGGCACCTGGGGGCCGGAGCGGGCCGACCTGCGCGCGGTCGTCGCCAACCTGCCGGCGGCCATCGTCAACGCTTTCGCCCCCGAACCGCGGCTGTCCGGCACTGCTTCGGGCGAGGTGCGGGTCACCGGCACCACCGGCAAGCCCGCGGTGGACGGCGACCTGCGCGCCACCGACCTGCGCGCCGATGTCCCCTGGGCCCGCGGCATCCCGCCCGCCACGCTGCGCGTCACCGCTCGCACTCGCGGCGAGTCCCTGGAAGCGCGCGCGGAGCTGGCCGCCGGCACCGCCGTGCGCGCCACCCTGGACGCGCGCCTGCCGCAAGGTCCGGGCGCTGCCGCGTCGCTCCAGGCCGCGCTGCGGGGCGACGCGGACGTCGCCGCGCTGGCCGGGCCGCTACTGGCCGCCGGCGCCAGCCGCGTCGAGGGCCGGCTGACCGTGGACGCGCGGGCGGACGGCACCGTCGCCGCGCCGCGCTTCTCGGGTGGCGCGGCTCTGAGCAGCGGCCGCTATCGCGACCTGGAATACGGCGTCGCCGTGCGTGACATCGCGGCCCGCCTGCGCCTGGACGGCCAGCGCGTGATCCTGGAAAGCCTTTCGGCCCGCGGTGGCGACGGCACGCTCACCGCGACCGGCGAGGCCAGCCCGCTCGCCGACGGGCAGACGATGCGGCTGACCGCCACGGCGCGCGACTTCCGCCCGGTGGCGGGCGACCTGTTCACCGGCACTTTCGACGCCGACCTCGACCTGGGCGGCGGCCTGGGCACCGGAATGCGCCTGGGCGGGCGCGTGGTGAGCAAGAACGCCCGGGTGGGCATCGCCGCCGGCCTGCCGCGCGGCGTGGCGGACCTGGAGGTACGCGAGGTCGGTCGCGGCGCCCCCGCCGCGCCCCGCCGGACGGCCGCCGCGACCACCGCGGTCAGTGCGCCGCTGGCGCTCGACCTCGTGCTGGACGTGCCGAGCCGCTTCTACGTGCAGGGTCGCGGGCTGGACGCCGAGATGAGCGGCCGGGTGCAGGTGCGCGGCACCGCCACCACGCCCGACGTCGTGGGCGCGCTGGAGATGCGTCGCGGGACGCTGACCCTGCTCGACCGGCGGCTGAACTTCGCGCGCGGCACGCTGACCTTCAACGGCGGCCGCGGCGTGACGCCGGACCTGGATTTCTTGGCCACCAGCAACGTGCAGAGCACCACCATCTCGGTGGTGGTCACCGGCACCCCGGCGGCGCCCAAGATCGCCTTCTCCTCGTCGCCGGAACTGCCGCAGGACGAGGTGCTGGCACGGCTGCTGTTCCAGCGTTCCACCGACAAGCTGTCGCCGTTCCAGGTCGCCCAGCTCGCCCAGGTGCTGGCCGGCGCCACGGGCCTGATCGAGGACGACGGCAAGGGCGGCCTGCTGGGGCGGGTGGCCCGCTCGCTCGGCCTCGACCGGCTCGGCGTCGGCAGCGGCGCGGGCGGCGCCACGGGGGTCGAAGCCGGTGGCTACCTCGGCCGGGGCATCTACCTGAACGTGGACCCCGGGGCGACCACGGGCGAGCCGCGCGTGGGCGTGCAGATCGAGCTGACGCCGCGCCTCAAGCTCGAGAGCAGCGCCGGAACCGACGGGCAGAGCGCGGGGCTGAGCTACGAGTACGAGTATTGAGGTTCGCCGGGGCGACCGTGGCCGGACCACCGGCGCCGCCACCCGGGCGCGGCCGGCGGGGCGACCCGTGACCGCACCCGACAACGACGGTGTCTCGCCGGAACAGTTAGCGGCCCTGCGGGCGCTGCACGCGGGGAGGCCCTACCACGGCTGGGCGCACGTCGAGGCGCTGCTGGCCCTGCTGGCGGAAGCGGCCGGCGCGCTGCGCGACCCGGGCGCGGTGCGGCTGGCGATCTTGTTCCACGACGCGGTGTACGACCCTCGGCGGGCGGACAACGAAGCCGAGAGCTCGGCGCTGCTGCGGGCGTGAATGGCGGGGCGCGCGGCGCCGGCGCGCCTGGACGCGGCCGAGGCTCTGGTGCGGGCGACGGAGCGGCACGAGGTACCGGCCGGGCTGCCGGACGCGGTGGCCGTCGACGCGCGGCACTTCCTGGACATGGACCTCGCGATCCTCGGCGCGCCGGCGGACACCTTCGATTGCTACGACCGTGCCATCCGGGCGGAATACGCGCACGTGCCGGAAGAAGCGTTCCGCGCCGGGCGCACGGCGGTGCTGCGCGCACTGCGGGCGCGCGAGTCGATCTTCCTGACGCCGTTGTTCCGCACGCGCTTCGAGGCGACTACCCGGCGCAACCTCGACCGCGCCCTGGCCGCGCCGGACGCGGGCGGATGATGGCGCTCGACGCGGTGCCCGGCTTACGGAAGTCGCCATGCGGACGGTCGCGCCGCGCGCCCCGCCGGGGACCTACGGATTCCGCGCGCGGGCATTCCGGGCTACACTGCGCGCAGCCAGGAAGGGGAAGAAACCGATCATGCGCTCGTTCGAAGGCCAGTTCAGCGACAACAAGCCCATCCACCGCACCCGCGACGAGAAGAAGCGTCTGCTGCGCGAGCTGGAGGAAACGCTCGCCGGGCTTAAGCCGCACGCCTCGCCCGGGCTGCGCGAAAGCCTCAAGACCCGCATCGTCGGGCTGCGCGCCGAACTGGCGCCGCGCCCGGCGGGCTGAGGACCGGGCCGGACCCGCCGCCCGCCAGGCGCGTTCCCCCCCTGCGCTCGGAGCAGATTCACCCTGACCGCGTCAGGGTGGTCCCGCTCCAGCATGTTGTTCGAAGAGCAGCTTCGCGGCTTCGGACGTTTTCCGCCTCGCGGCGATTCATTCCTGGCCGGCGGCCGTCACCCGGCCTTCCAGCGGGTAGGCCGGGTCGTTGTAGCCGGGCGTGGACGGGTGCCCCGCCGTCACCAGCCCGTCCACCAGCGCCTCGTCCTCGGCGGTGAGGCGGATGTTCGGCGCGCCCAGGTAGTCCTCCCACTGCGCTTCCGTGCGCGGACCGGCGATGGCGGCCGTCACCAGCCGGTTGTGCAGCACCCAGGCTACTGCGAACCGCCCCGGCGTCACCCCGCGCGCTTCCGCGTGGGCGGCGATGCGGCGGGCGATGGCCAGGCTCTCGGGACGGAACTCGGTTTCCAGGATGCGCTTGTCGGCGCGGCCGGCGCGGGTGCCCTCCTCCGGCTCCGCGCCGGGGGCGTACTTGCCGGTCAGCACGCCCCGCGCCAGCGGCGAGTACGGCACCACGCCGACGCCGTGGTGGGCGCAGGCCGGCAGGTGCTCGACCTCCACCATCCGGTTCAGCGCGTTGTATAGCGGCTGGCTCGCCACCGGCCGGTCGATGCCCGCCTCGTCGCACAGGCGGCAGATCTCGGCGACCCGCCAGGCGCGGAAGTTCGACACTCCAAAGTAGCGAATCTTGCCCGCGCGAACGAGGTCGGCCATCGCACGCACGGTTTCGGCCGGCGGCGTCGCGCGATCCTCCTTGTGCAGGTAGAGCACGTCGATCGCCTCCACCCCCAGCCGCCGCAGGCTCGCCTCGGCCGCCAGAACGCAGTGCCGGCGAGACAGGCCGCGATCATTGGGCCCCGGCCCGGTCGGGTTGGCCAGCTTGGTCGCCAGCACCCACCAGTCCCGGTCGTTGCGCACGGCCCGGCCGGTGATCTCCTCCGAGCGGCCCTCGTTGTAGACGTCCGCCGTGTCGATGAAGTTCACCCCCGCCTCGCGGGCGCGGTCCACAATCCGTCGCGCCGTCGCCTCGTCCGTGGCGCCACCGAACATCATGGTCCCCAAGCATAGCGGCGACACGCCCAGCCCGCTCCTTCCCAGATTCCGATAATCCACGCGGCCCACCTCCCTCATCGATCGTCCCGGCGGCCCGGTCGGGCCGCTCGCCTCAGCCGCCCGCTGCGGCCCCCGGCGCCCCATTCATCCGCGCGACACCCGCGCCCCGGTATCCCGCCCCGCCGTTCCCGCCACGCCAACCCCGGCCACGCCCGCCAAGGCCGCGAGCAGCCGCGCGTGCGCCCGCGCACCGCGGGTCAGGCAGCGCCAGTCGAACTTCTCGTCGGGGCCGTGCACCCCGTCGTCCTCCAGCCCGAAGCCCACCAGCAGCGCGTCCATACCCAGGATGCGCCGGAAGCTTTCCACCACCGGGATGGAGCCGCCGCAGCCGGTCAACGCCGGCACCCGGCCGTATTCCTCCGCCAGCACGCGGATCGCTGCCTCCACGTGCGGGCTCTCGGCCGGCACCTCCACCGCCGGCGCGGCACTCAGGACCGTCCACTCCGCCGTGCAGTCGCGCGGTAGGCGGTCGGCCACGAAGGCGCGCAGCCCCTCGGCGATGGCACGCGGATCCTGGCTGCCCACCAAGCGACACGAGATCTTGGCGTGTGCCTCGCCGGCGATTACGGTCTTGGCGCCGGCCCCGGTATAGCCGCCCCACATGCCGTTCACGTCCAGGGTGGGCCGCGCCCACAGCCGCTCCAGCGCGCCGATGCCGCGCTCGCCGGCGGGCTGCGACAGGCCCACACCGGCCAGGAACTCGCCTTCGTCGAAGCCTAGGCCCGCCCACTGCGCGGCCTGGGCGTTGCCCAGCGGCACGACCCCCTCGTAGAAACCCGGCACCTGCACCCGCCCCTCCTCGTCGTGCAGCTCGCCTACCAGCTTGGCCAGCAGGTTTAGCGGGTTGCGCGCCGAGCCCCCGTACATGCCCGAATGCAGGTCGCGCGACGCCGCGCGCAGGTCGAGTTGCGCGTAGAGCATGCCGCGCAGCCGGGTCGAGATCGCCGGCGTGTCGAAGTCCCACTGGTTGGTGTCGCTCACCACTGCCACGCTCGCGCGCAGCTCGTCGGCGTTGCGCTCCAGGAAGGAGTCGAGGCTGGGGCTACCCACCTCCTCCTCGCCCTCCAGCAGCACGGTGACCGGCGCCGGCGGCCCGCCCGCCACGGCGTGCCAGGCCCGCAGCGCCGCGAGCCAAGTCATCACCTGCCCCTTGTCGTCCACCGCGCCGCGGGCGAACACGCGCGCCCCGTTCGGACCCTCGTCGAGCCGCGGCTCGAAGGGCGGCGAGGTCCACAGCTCCAGCGGCTCGGCCGGCTGCACGTCGTAGTGGCCGTAATAGAGCAGCCGCGGCGCGCCGTTGCCCGACACCGGCCCGGGATGGTGGGCCACGACGGCCGGGTGCCCCGCCGTGTCGCGCACCGACGCTTCGAAGCCGATCTCCGCCAGCTCCGCCGCCAGCCACTCGGCCGCCCGCCGGCAATCGGCCGCGTGCGCCGGCTGCGCGCTGACGGAGGGTATCCGCAGCAGCTCGAAGTAGCGGGCGCGGGCGGCATCCTCGTCCTCGTCGAGTTGGCGCAGCACGGCGGCGACACGGTCCATGAGGATTCCTTTCGGCGTTGCGGCCACAGGAGTCGCCATCGCGCACTCCATGCACAAGGCTTTCGGGCACCTTGAACGCGCGACCGCCGGCTGCTTGGCTGCTCACGGAAGGTACGGGCGATCGTCGGGGCGGAGGGACTACGGATGCGCGGAACCCGGGCGCTCGTCGTCGCGGCGCTGTTCTGGACGCGGGGCGCTGCCGCGCAGGAACCCGAAGTCGAGCTACGCGTGCGCGCCTCTCAGTCCTTCACCGACTGCATCGACCACGCCGGCGGCGTTACCGCGGGCACGCGCGCCTGCGTCGCGGCCGAGCACGCGCGTTGGGACGCGCGGCTGAACGCCGCCTACCGGACGCTCCTGGCATCGGGCGCCCACGGGGCGCGGGTCAAATCGAGGTTGCGCGAGTCGCAGCGGCGCTGGATCGCCTTCCGCGACGCGTCCTGCGAGGCAGAAGGCGACCTGGCGGCGAGCGGCGGTACCCTGGCCGCGGTGCTGCGGAGCGACTGCGTGCTGCGCCGCACCGCCCAGCGAGCCGCCGAGCTGGAAGCCGCGACACGCGCCCGCTAGGCACCCGCGATGCCGTGGCGCGGCGTCGCGGGTGCCTGGACGGACCCGCCCGCCCGGACGCCCGGCCTCACTCCCCCGTGTCGGCCACGTACCCCGCCGCGGCAATGCCGGCCACCGCCGCCAGCTCATCCTTCTCCGACAAGTCGCCCGAGACGCCCACCGCGCCCAGCACCGCGCCGCGCGCGTCGCGCACCAGCACGCCGCCTGGCACCGGCACGGCCGCGCCGCCGGCGAGGTCGGACAGCGCGTTGCTGAAGCCCGGTGCGCTCTGCGCGCGCCTGGCCAGCTCGCGCCCGCCGAAGCCCAGCGCCATGGCGCCGAAGGCTTTGCCGTGCGCGATGGCCGGCCGCAGCAGCGAGCAGCCATCCTCGCGGAGCAGCGCCTTGAGTTGCCCGGCTTGGTCCAGCACCACTACGGTGAGCGGCGTGAGCCCGAGCCGGCGCCCCTCGGCGAGCGCCTCCCGCACGATGACGTGGGCGGCGTCGAGCGTGAGACCGTGGTCGAAACCGGTGGGCGGGTTGGGCAAGGAGGGCTTCCTTCCGGTGCGTCGCGGCCCCGGGTAGACCACGCCGCGCCCACCCCGGCCAGCGCCTATCCGGGGTGCGGCGCGGCCGCGATCCTCAAGGTGCGGGCAGTGCGGTCCCCCCCGCGTAGTCCATCGGCACCCAGCGCTCGCCATCCATCCGCCAGGTGCGCCCGTCCGTGGTATCGATCACGTAGGCGGAACCCAGCTGGCCGCCGGCGCAGCGCAGCTGGAACCGCCCGATCGGCCCGACCGGGACGTCGGCGGCGGCGGCGAGGTCCGCCTCGGCGGGAAAGGGCAGGTCCTCGGTGATCTCGCTCATGCGCTCGGGCTTCCTGGGTTCGCGTCGCCGCCCCGGGGTGGGCAGGGCCGGATCGGACGCGAGGCGCCACGCGCGGTCAAGCGTGGGCGAGGGCGATCGCCAACCCGGCCCGCGCGCAACCCGGCCTTCCCGATGCTACGGCCTCCCCGGTCACGCCCCCGCGCGCCTCGCAACTCCACCGCCCCGCGCCCTGTTCGCGCAGCAGGAGAACCGTTCCCAACATGCCGTCCGACCTTCCCGACACCCCCGACATCGTGGACCCGCGCGACGCCGCGGAGTCCGCCGGCCTGCGCTACGTCTCGGACGACCAGCCCGGCATCACCCGCAGGCGCGCCGGCAAGGGCTTCTCGTTCCGCGGCCCCGACGGCGCGTCGATCAGGGACCGCGCCACGCTCGAGCGCATCCGGTCGCTGGCGATCCCGCCGGCCTACGGCAAGGTCTGGATCTGCCCGCACCCGGACGGCCACATCCAGGCGACGGGGCGCGACGACCGCGGACGCAAGCAGTACCGCTACCATGCGCGCTGGAGGGAAGTACGGGACGCCACGAAATACGAGCACATGCTCGACTTCGCCCAGGCCCTGCCGGACATCCGAGCGCGGGTGGAGGTCGACATGCGCCGTCCCGGCCTGCCGCGGGAGAAGGTGCTGGCGACCGTGGTGCGGTTGCTGGAGCGAACCCTGATCCGCGTCGGCAACGACGACTACGCCGAGCAGAACGGCTCCTACGGCCTCACCACGCTGGAGAACCGCCACGTCGCCGTTGCGGGCGGCGAGCTGCGCTTCGGCTTCAAGGGCAAGAGCGGCAAGACCTGGAATCTCAGCCTCACCGACCGCCGCGTGGCGCGCGTGGTGAAGGCCTGCCAGGACCTCCCCGGGCAGGAGCTGTTCCAGTACCGCGAGTCCGACGGCACGCTGCGCGACGTGTCTTCGGCCGACGTCAATAGCTACCTCCGCGAGGTCACCGGCCGCGACGTCACCGCCAAGGATTTCCGGACCTGGGCCGGCACCGTGCTCGCGGCCCTCGCGCTGCGCGAGTTCGAGCGCTTCGACACCCAGGCCGCGGCCAAGCGCAACGTCCGCGCCGCCATCGAGCGGGTTTCGGCCCGGCTGGGCAACACCCCCACCGTCTGCCGCAAGTGCTACGTCCATCCGCAGGTGCTCGACACCTACCTGGCCGGCAGCCTAGTGCTGGAGATTGTGGGCGAGGCCGAGGCCGCGCTCCGCGACGACCTGGGCCGCCTGCGCCCCGAGGAGGCGGCGGTGCTCGCCCTGCTCACGCGACTGCGCGCCGGAGGAGAGCTCTCGGGCACGGTCGCCAGCTGAGCCGGCCGAGGCTCCCGGCCCGCGGATGCGGTAGTCCGGATCGTCTCCCATGTTCGCCGACGGGCGCTCCTGCGCGGACACTGGCTCCGCCCACCGCCGACGGTCAGGCCCCGACGCCGGCGGGGCACATCGCCGGCCTGAACCTCTCGCTCCGCGGTTACGCGCCAGAAACGACTTGGGCCGCCCCGAACTCCACTGGACATGCCGGTCCATCTCAGCAATTGAGCCGCGCACGCCCTGGTGGCGGACCGCGCATTAATCTTTGCCGTCAGCCGTATGCCAGGACGCATAAAAAGTTTCAGCTCCTGGTTTCATTAAAAAATGGGACACGTCTCAACGCGTGTGCTATAAAGGCCTTGTTAACATTCGTCGCGCTCACGGTCCGAGGTGTCCCTTGTCCTATTCTGGTACGGTTTTCCTCGCCAACCCCGAAGTGCGGGTGAGCGAACTCGCCGGCACGGTGTCTGCCCGCATCCTGCGG
Organism: uncultured Roseomonas sp.; assembly: GCA_964243365.1. Classification (GTDB taxonomy): domain Bacteria; phylum Pseudomonadota; class Alphaproteobacteria; order Acetobacterales; family Acetobacteraceae; genus Roseomonas. Next base: position 59,763 of record CAXTEL010000010.1, read on the forward strand.
ACCGGTTCGCTGGCCAACGAAGTGAAGATCACCTACGGCGTCACGGGCAACACGGCCACGGACGGCCAAGATTTCCTCGGCGGTTTCGGCACGGTTATCATGCCCGCCGGCGCGTCGGAAGTGTCGGTCCCCGTCAGGATACTCGACGATGCGGTGGGCGAGGCCTCAGAGGTTCTCGTCTTCTCTCTCGTCAACGTCGAAGGGGCGGGCCTGTTCGCCCCGCGCACCTCGCGCATCACCATTCTCGACAACGAGACTCCCGCGCCGCCCCCGCCCGCGGAGCCGCCGTTGTCCACCGACTACAACGTGCAGCAGATCCCGGTCCTCAACGGCCTGAACCTGCCGTTGAGTTTCGAGTTCTCGCCCGTGGATCCCACGCGCGCCTACATCGTGGAGAAGGGTGGCGGCATTCGCATCGCCAACATGAACACCGGCCAGACGAACTACGTTATCGACCTCAGTAGCCGCACCAATGAGCACCTCGACCGCGGCCTTATCGACATCGCGCTGCACCCCGACTTCGTCAGGAATCCCTACCTCTACGCCTTCCTCGTCGTCGACCCCGCCGACACGGCCGGCAAGGGCGGCAACGCTGCTCCCGACGCCGCTGGCAACCGCTACTCGCAGGTCCTGCGATTCACCCTCGACGCTTCGACGGGCTACAGCACTGTCGTGGCCGGCAGCGAGGTTGTCCTGCTCGGCAAGGGCGGGCGCTCGCTGGCCGACATCAGCGGCGGCGGCGCGCAGGATTTCACCGATCCGACGCTCGCGAACGCCATCTCGTCGGAGCGCTACGTCAACCCGGCCGCGCCGGTGCCGCTCGTGAACGGCTTCAAGCAGGACTACCTCAAGGTCGACTCCGCGTCCCACGCCGGTGGCGCGCTCGCTTTCGGCCCCGACGGCGCGCTCTACGTGTCCACTGGTGACGGCACCTCCTTCGACTACGCCGACCCCCGCTCGGTGGACGTGCTCTCGGTGGACAGCCTGTCGGGCAAGATCCTCCGCGTCGATCCGCTGACCGGCCGCGGCTTGGCGGACAATCCCTTCGCGACGGCCGACGTGTCGCTGGACAGCAATCGCGCCAAGGTCTTTCAGTCCGGCCTGCGTAACCCCTTCGCGATGACCTTCAACGCGGAAGGCCAGCTGTTCATCACGAACACCGGCTGGAATTCCTACGAGATGATCAACTCCGGTGGTCCCGGCGCAAATTTCGGCTGGCCCTACTTCGAGGGCGGCGACAACGGCACGCTGCTCCGCACCCCGGGCTACCGCGATCTGCCCTCGGCCAACGCGTTTTACGACTCCGTCGCCAACGGCACGACTCAGATCACCCCCGCCTTCCGCGCCTTCGCCCACGACAGCAGCGCCCCGGGCTTCCAGGTGCAGGCAATTACCGGCAGCGAGGGCGTCTACAGCGGCAACGTCTACCCTACCGCCCTGAAGGGCGACCTGTTCTTCTCGGACTTCTCGCAGGGCGAGGTCTACACCGTCGACACCAGTGACCGCACGGACGTGAAGTTCCTCTACTTCGCGAACGGGCCCGTGGCACCGGTCCATTTCGTCCAGGGCCCGGACGGCTACATGTACTATGCCGACATCTCGATGGGGCAGGTCGGCCGCCTCCTGATCACGGCACTGCCAACCCCGCCTGCGCCGGCGGGGGCCAAGAACACCACGATCGGCAGCGGTCCCGACACGCTGGTGATGCGCATCTCGCAAGATGCCTACCAGGGCAGCGCGCTCTACACCATCAGTGTCGACGGAAAGCAGGTCGGCGACGTCCAGGCAGCCTCGGGTCTGCGCGCCAGCGGCCAAGTCGACGTCGTCACCGTGCTCGGCGACTGGGCCACCGGCGACCACGAGATCAACGTCACCTTCCTCAACGACGCCTTCGGCGGCACCGCTGCCACCGACCGTAACCTCTACATCGAGGGCGCCACCTACAACGGCGTCGCGGTCGCCGACTCGAACCGTGCCCTGCCCGCCGGTCCCGCCAGGATCGCCTTCGCGGACACCGGCGCGCCGACCACGCCGACTCCCACCGGCCCGACCACCACCACCATCGGCGCCGGCCCCGACACGCTCGTCCTGCGCATCTCGCAGGACGCCTACCAGGGCAGCGCGCAGTACACGGTTAGCGTCGACGGCGTGCAGATCGGTGGCCCCCTGACCGCCGCCGCATTGAATGGCAGCGGCCAGTCCGACACCGTCAACGTGCTGGGCAACTGGGCCGCCGGCAATCACAACGTCGTCCTCAACTACCTCAACGACACGGTTCGTGGCACCGTTGGCGCCGACCGCAACCTCTACGTCGACAGCGTCACCTACAACGGTGCGGCGGTGACCGGCGTGCCGCGCAACGTGCCCGCCGGCACCAGCAACTTCACCTTCACCGAGGCCGCGGCGCCGCCGCCGTCCGCCGGCCCGACCACCACCACGATCGGCATCGGCCCTGATACCCTCGTCCTGCGCATCACCCAAGACGCCTACCAGGGCAACGCGCAGTACACCGTCAGCGTCGATGGCGTGCGGATCGAGGGGGTGCTGACCGCCTCGGCGCTGCGCGGCAGCGGCCAGTCCGACACCCTCAACGTGCTCGGCAACTGGGCCGCCGGCAGCCACAACGTCGTCGTCACCTTCCTCAACGACGCCTACGGCGGCAGCACCACCGCCGATCGCAACCTCTACATCGAAGGCGCCACCTACAACGGCGTTGCGGTCAGCGGCGCGCAGCAGGATATCCTTTCCGGCTCGAGGAACTTCAGCTTCACCGAAGCAGCGGTCCCGCCGACGACCCCGCCTCCTTCGGGCGGCACGGGCAGCGTTACCATCGGCACTGGCCCCGACACGCTGGTGATGCGCATCTCGCAGGACGCCTATCAGGGCAGCGCGCAATACACCGTCAGCGTCGACGGCACCCAGATCGGCGGCGCCCTGACCGCCGTCGCTCTGAACAGCTCCGGCCAGTTCGATACCGTCACCGTGTTGGGCGACTTTGCCGCCGGCAACCACAACGTCGTGGTCAACTTCTTCAACGACGCCTTCGCGCCCGGCGTCTCCGGCGCCGACCGCAACCTCTACATCCTCGGCGCCACCTACAACGGCATCACCGTGAGCAACGTCGGCCAGATCATCTACGCCGGCAATGGTGGCTTCGGCTTCACCGAGACCGCGACGACCACCCCGCCACCCACGCCGCCGGCGAGTGGCACGGCCACCGCCACCATCGGTTCCGGCCCCGATACCCTGGTGCTGCGGATCGCCCAGGACGCCTACAACGGCAACGCGCAGTACACCGTCAGCGTCGACGGCACCCAGATCGGCGGCGTGCAGACCGCCACCGCGCTGAACAGCAGCGGCTCGTCCGACACCCTCAACGTGCTGGGCGACTTCGCCGCCGGCAATCACAACGTCGTCGTCAACTTCCTCAACGACGCCTATGGCGGCACCGCCACCACCGACCGCAACCTCTACGTCAAGAGCGCCACCTACAACGGCGCCGCGGTCAGTGGCGCGCAACAGGATATCCTTTCCGGCTCGAAGGCTTTCGGCTTCACCGACACCGCGACGACTACCCCGCCGGCGTCGGGCGGCACGGGCGGCACCACGATCGGCTCGGGCGCCGACACGCTCGTCCTGCGCATCTCGCAGGACGCCTACCAGGGCAGCGCGCAGTACACCGTCAGCGTCGACGGCACCCAGATCGGCGGAACCCTGACCGCCGCGACCCTGCACAGCACCGGCCAGTCCGATATCGTCAACGTGCTGGGCAACTTCGCCGCCGGCAACCACAACGTCGTGATCAACTTCCTCAACGACGCCTTCGCGCCCGGCGTCGCTGGCGCCGACCGCAACCTCTACGTCGATAGCGCCACCTACAACGGCGCGATGGTCAGCAACGCCGGACGCGTCATCTACGCCGGCAGTTCGAACTTCAGCTTCACCGACACGGCGACGACGCCGCCGGCCACGACGCCGCCGACCGGCCCCACCACCACCACGGTCGGCACCGGCTCCGACGCGCTGGTAATGCGTATTTCCCAGGATTTCTACCAGGGCAGCGCGCAGTACACGGTCAAGGTCGACGGCACCCAGGTCGGTGGCACGCTGACCGCCTCGGGCCTGCACGGCAGCAACCAGGCCGACACCCTTAACGTCCGAGGCAACTGGGCCCCCGGCAATCACAGCATTGTGGTCGAGTTCATCAACGACGCCTTCGCGCCCGGCGTCGCCGGCGCCGACCGAAACCTCTACATCGACAGCGCCACTTACAACGGCGCCACGGTCAACGGCGCGGGGGCCGTGCTCTACGCCGGCACGGCCAGCTTCACCGTCAACGACCTGAGCCCCATCGGGTAGCCCGGTCCCCGGACAGGTCACGCCCGCTCCCGCCCCGCATTCGCGGCGGCGGGAGCGGACACCCCGTCCGAACTTCGAGGTGCGCCCGCCCGCGTGGGGCCGGCGATTTTTTCGTGATTGCCACTGTGATCCGGCGGGGTCGCGGACTTGGGCGCAATGCGAGCCGCCTCGCCTCGGCGCCCCCGCTCGGACTTCATCCCGACCAGCGCACTGCCCTCACCAACCCGCCTTGCGTCCCGCCCCGCTTCGTGAACTCCTAGCCAGCAAAGGGTTTCCCGCACCGCTGGGTCACCTGCACGGGAGGAGAACAACGACATGACGAACCCTCGCGACGACGCGCGTGGCCTGCCGCGTCGGGCCGCCCTCGGCCTCGGACTCGCTGCGCTCGCGGCGCCGACCGTGGTTGGGGCCCAGGGGACTACCCGGCCCACTTGGCCTATCCGCCCGGTGACCCTGGTGGTGGGCTTCCCGCCGGGTGGGCAGACCGACTTCGCCGCCCGCGTGGTCCAGCCCGGCCTGTCGGCGGCGCTCGGCCAACCCGTGGTGATCGAGAACCGCGGCGGCGCCGGTGGCAACCTGGGCACCGAGTACGTCCTGCGCACCCGGCCGGACGGCTATACGCTGCTCGCCGGCAACTCGAGCCCGATCGCGATCAACCCGCATACCTTTCCCGGCATGACCATCGATCCACTGGAATTGATGCCGATCGGGCTGGCCCTGCAGTCCTCGATGATCCTGTGCCTGCACCCGTCGGTGCCGGCCAGGAACGTCGCCGAATTCGCCGCCTGGGCCAAGGCGCAGCCGCGCGGCGTGGACTACGGCAATCCCACCGCCGGCAGTCTGTCGCATTGCGCGATGGAGCTGTTCCGCCAGCGCATCGGTAGCCCGGTGATGGAGAGCATTCCCTACCGCGGCAGCGGCCCGGCCATGCAGGACTTCGTAGCCGGCCGCTTCTCCGCGATGTTCGACGCCGCCTCGGTAGTGGCGCCCTTCATCAAGGCCGACCAACTGCGCGGCATCCTGGCCACCGGCACCGCCCGTTCCCCCGCCTTTCCCGACATACCCACCGCCACCGAGCAGGGCTTGTCGGACTTCGCCTTCAACGCCTGGATCGGCTTGTTCGCGCCGCGCGGCACGCCGCCCGAGATCGTGTCGCGGGTGTCCGCCGCGCTGGACGAGGTCTTGCGCGACCCGGCGGTGCGGGCCCGCATCAGCGGCCAGGGCGACGAACCCGGCGGTGGCACCGCGGAAGCCTTCGCCGCCGTCGTTCGGCGCGACCATGCACGCTGGGGCGAGGTGGTCAGGGCGTCGGGCATCCGGGCCGACGCGTAGACGCCGCCCGCGCCGACGATCGCTCCGGAGGGCCGCCGCGCCGCGCGGCGGCCATCTTCCCGCCTACCGGGTGTATCGGGGCTTCCCCTCGGCCCGCCGGCCGGGTCCCGGGCGCGACGCCCCGGTCCCTGCCCCGCGGCCACCCACCTCCGCCAGATTGCGGAATCCCCGCCGTGCCGGCACTGTTGGTTCTTCGTTCAACGCGCTCCCGCCACGGACCCCGGACCCATGTCTTCCGCCGCGCGCGGCCTGCCCCTGCTCGTGAGCCTGGTGCCGCAGAGCGGCGTGCAGTTCCTCGACCTCCCCTTCGTCCTCGACCGCCTGCCCCGCCTCGCCCGCCCGTTCTGGGAGGAGCCGCTGCCCGCCGGCCAGGACGCGCCCGGCCTCGTGAGCCTGCGCGAGCTCAAGGCCGACGACGCCACGGGGGGCCTGTTCGATCCGCGCAGCGGTACCTCCCCCCCGGCGGAGGAGATCTATAACGTCGGCCGCCCGCAGGCCCTGGAGCCTTTCCTCGGCCACTGGGTGCCGCTGCCGTTCTTCCGCGTCGCCGCACCCGGGGCCGCGGGGTCCGAAATCTACGCCAAGGGCCCCACCAACTGGGCCCGCATCCGGGTGGTGGAGCTGCCCGAGCCCGACCGCGACGGGAACACTCACCACGCCGTGCTGGCCTTCGACACCGGGCTGCGCCCGCGCGAGGAAGCTCGCCCCTACACCGCCATCTCGCCCGCCGACAGCCGGGAAGCCGGCGAGTTCGCCTTCGTCTCCGACCGCGAGGCGACCTCGTGGTTCATGAACGAGCCGTGGATGGCGCAGTGGCTGGAGGAGATGCTGCGCGACGCCCGCACCGCCGCCCGCCGCGCCGCCGGCCGCACCGGCGCGGTCGAGGTGCAGCCCGGCCGCGCCTGCGAGCACTGGGCCCGCTACATCAGCTTCCTCGGCCTGCTCGGCGCCTCGGGGCTGCTGCCGCGCATCAAGCTGATCGACGTCGTTTCCGACTCCCGCCCCTACGAGCCGATCAGCGTCGACCTCGTGCTCGACATCGGCAACGCCCGCACCTGCGGCATCCTGATCGAGGACGACCGCGACCAGCGGCTGAACCTGAACAACAGCTACGCCCTCAAGCTGCGCGACCTCGGTGCCCCCGAGCGCTGCTACGCCCGCCCCTTCGAGAGCCGGGTGGAGTTCGTGCGCGCCTCCTTCGGCCGCGACGTGCTCAGCCGCAAGTCCGGCCGCGGCAACGCCTTCCAGTGGCTCAGCCCGGTGCGCGTGGGGCCGGAGGCCGTGCGGCGCTCGGCCGCCGCGCGCGGCAACGAGGGCGCCACCGGCCTGTCGTCGCCCAAGCGCTACCTGTGGGACACCCGCCCCACCTCGCAGGTCTGGCGCTTCAACGGCCTCGCGGCGGACGGCATCACCAGCGAGCCCCCCGTGGGCGGCGCCCTGCTGGCCTTCCTGTCCGAGGAAGGCGAGGTGCTGCGCCACGCCCGCCGCGGCGTCGGCGCCATGCGTGCCCGCTTCAGCCGCTCCTCGCTGGCCACGCTGCTGCTCACCGAGCTGCTGATGCAGGCGCTGTCGCAGGTCAACGCCCCCGAAACCCGCTACAGCCGCGCCTTTCCGGACGTCCCGCGCCGGCTCCGACGGGTGATGCTGACCATGCCGCCGGCGATGGCGCTGGCCGAGCAACGCATCTTCCAGAGTCGCGCCGAGGCCGCCGTCAAGCTCGCCTGGGACCTGCTGGGCTGGGGCACGCCGGGCCCCAACGTCCCTCCCGAGCCGCGCGTGGTCGCCAATCTCGACGAGGCCACCGCCACCCAGCTCGTCTTCCTCTACACCGAGGCCACGCAGCGGCTGCGCGGCGATCCCGGCACCTTCTTCGCGCTGACCGGCCGGGTCCGCGAGGGCTACGGCGAGGCGCCCTGCCTGCGGGTCGCCTCCATCGATGTCGGCGGCGGCACCACCGACCTGATGGTGTGCACCTACGGCGCCGAGCAGGGCCAGGAGATCATCCCCCGCCAGAACTTCCGGGAAGGCTTCCGGATCGCCGGCGACGAGATGCTCCAGGAGGTCCTTCAGGCGGTCGTGGTCCCGCAACTGGAAGCGGCGCTGGCGAGCGCCGGCGCGCGCGACGCCAAGGCCTTCCTGCGCGAGGTCCTCGGCGGCGACCGCGGCAGCCAGAGCGAGCTGGAGCGCCACCTGCGCCGCCAGCTGGTGGCCCAGGTTCTCGAACCCGTCGGCCTCGCCCTGGTCCACGCCTACGAGGGCGTTTCCGACCGCGGCACCGGCGAGATCCTGCGTTCCACGATCGGCGCCCTGCTCGCGGGTCGCGACGCGGCTGCCCCCAGCCGATACCTCGAGGACGAGGCCGCCCGCGCCGGCGCCCGCAACTTCTCACTGCGCGACGTCGAGATCGCCGTCACCGCCGGCCAGATGGACGCGGTGGTGCACGCCGCCCTCGGCCCGATCCTGGCGGATCTGTGCGAGGCCGTGCATTCCTTCGACTGCGACTGGCTGCTGCTATCGGGCCGCCCCACCCGTCTGCGCGCCGTGGCCGACGCGGTGCTAGCCAAGATGCCGGTGCCCCCGCACCGGATCGTGGGCATGCACCACTACGGTGTCGGCGGCTGGTACCCGTTCCGCGACAGCGCCGGGCGCATCGACGATCCCAAGACCACCGCCGCCGTCGGCGCCATGGTATGCGCCCTGGCCGAAGGCCGCCTGGAGGGTTTCCTGCTGCGCACCAGCCGGCTGGGCGTGCGCTCCACCGCGCGCTTCCTGGGACGCATGGAGCTGTCGGGGCAGATCCTGCGGCGCAACGTGCTGGTGCGCGAGCCCGACCGGCCGGCGACCGCGGCCCCCGGCGCCGCGCCGCCGGAGCTGGAGTTCACCATGCAGTTCCGCGCCCCCGTGTTCCTGGGCTTCCGGCAGCTCGACCTGGAGCGCTGGCCGGCGACCCGCCTGTACGCCGTGGAATACAGCAACCCCGACAGCGTGCCGCGCCTGAAACTGCCGCTGACGCTGACGCTGCGCCGCGCTGAAATCGATCCCGAGCGCGCCGACGCCGAGGCCAGGCGCGAAACCTTCGAGGTAGTGGAGATCACCGACGCGGAGGGCGACACGCTGCGTCGGACCGAGGTGCAGCTGCGCCTGCAGACCGAGAAGAGCGAGGCCGGCTACTGGCGCGACACCGGCGCCCTGGCCGTGGCCTGACGGAGCAGCCCGCATGGACGCACCGACCCCGGCCGACATCGGCGCCGAGAACGAGGCGCTCGCCCGGCGATGCGAGACCGTGGCCGAGGCCGCCGCCGGCGCCATCGCCTGGATCGGCGAGAACCCCGCCCTGGTGCGCGAGGAAGGGCCCGCCATGACGCGCGACTTCCGCCAGGAGGCGGCGCGCGCCCGTCGGCTCGCCAACGCGGCGCGCCGGCCGATGTGCGTCTCCGTGTTCGGCCCCAGCCAGCAGGGCAAGAGCTACCTGATCGCCTCGCTGGCCCGCAGCGGCGACCGCCCCGCCACGATCCGCTTCGGCGAGGAGCTGCGCGGCTTCAACCGCGACATCAATCCCGACGGCGGCAAGGAATCCACCGGTCTCGTCACCCGCTTCTCGATCCGCGCCCTCGACGCGCCGCCGGGCATGCCGGTGGCGTGCCGGATGCTGTCGGAAACCGACGTGATCAAGATCATGGCCAACGCCTTCATGGAGGACTTCGACCGCGACACCGTGGTCCCGCTCGAACCGTCGGTGATCGACGGCACGCTGGAGCGGCTGCGGGCCCGGGCGGCCCCTGCCCCGGTGGACCAGCTGAGCGAGGACGACATCCAAGACCTGTTCGAGTACTTCGAGCGCTACTTCCGCAACCATCCCAGCCACGCTGCCCTCAAGCCGGGCACCTGGCGCGAGATCGAGACGCTCGCCCCGCGCTTGTCCGTGCCCGACCGCACCGAGCTGTTCGGCCTGCTGTGGAATGCCACCCCCACCATGACGCGCATCGCCACCACCCTGGTCGCGGCACTCGCGAAGCTCGACTTCCCCGCCGAGGCGTTCTGCCCGATGGCCGCAGTCGAGCCCAAGGCCACCAGCGTCATCGACGTCGAGACCATGGCGTCGCTGGGCCGCGACGACGGCGACCCGGTGCCGGTCGTCACCCGCGTCGGGCGTCGCGCCGAGCTGCCGCGCGCCGTGCTGACCGCCGTGATAGCCGAGCTGCAGCTCCAACTGGCCGAGAAGCCCCACGACTTCTTCGACCACACCGATCTGCTCGATTTCCCCGGCGCCCGCTCACGCGAGAAGTACAACGCGGCCCGCGCGGAAGCCACCGCGGCCGAGAACCTATTCATGCTGTTCCGCCGCGGCAAGGTCGCATACTTGTACCAGCGCTACCTCGCCGAACAGGAACTGACGGCGATGCTGCTGTGCCTGCGCGACAGCAACCAGGAAGTCCGCACCGTCCCCGCGATGGTCAAGGACTGGATCGACGGCACCCACGGCGCCACGCCCCAGGCCCGCGAGGGCCAGGACCTCGCGCTGTTCCTGGTGCTGACGATGTTCGACAAGGAGTTCGCCACCAAGGGCGGCGCCAGCGACGACAACATCGAGCGCTGGTCCATCCGCCTCGACACCACGCTGAAATCCTACCTCGGCCTCGATCACGACTGGCCCGACGCGTGGACCCCCGGCCAGCCGTTCCGCAACACCTTCTGGCTGCGCAACCCGGAGGTGTTCGACAAGGGCCTGCTCGACTACGACGGCGCCAACCGCGAGCTGCGCTTCCGCGAGCCGGCGCGCATGGCCGCGCTGCGCGCCAACTTCACCGCCAACCCCGACGTGCGCCAGCACTTCGCCGACCCCGGCCGCGCCTGGGACGCCGGCATGGCGCTCAACGACGGCGGCATCGGCTACATCTGCGAGCGGCTGCGCCCGGTGTGCAACCCGGCGCTCAAGCGGCGGCAGGTCCAGGGACAGGTGGGCGCGCTGGCCGCCCGCATGGCGCAGCGGCTGGAGCCCTACCACGTGTCCGGCGACCTCGACGCCGAGCTGGCCCGGCGCCGGCTGGAAGCGCGCCGCGTCGGCCGGCAGCTGCTCGCCTGCGCCGAGGCCCAGGCCTTCGGTCTGCTGATCCAGGAGCTGCAGGTGCGCGCCGGCACCCTGGCCGACCTGTTCCGCCGCCTCGAGCTGGAAGCCGCTACCTCGCCCAGCGCCGTGTCCGCCCCCGTGGGCGCCCGCGCCGGCGTCCGCGCCCTGCGCGACGATTTCGACGCCATGTTCACCGACGACCCGCCCGAGCCGGTGCCGGAGCGCGAGGAGCCCACGGGTCCCACCGACGCGCCCGACGCACTGGCCGGCGCGGCGGTGACCCAGTGGCTGGAGGACCTGCACGGGTTCGCCGCGCGTGCGGACGCGCCGGAGCTGTTCCGTCTGGACCGCGACGCTCTGGGCATGCTGACCGCCCAGATCGCCGCCGCCGCCCGCCGCTTGAAGCTGCGCGAACGCATCGCCGAGCGAATGCGCGAAGGCGCGGCCTACCGCGAGCGCCCGTCGGAACGGCTGACCAAGCCGGTGATGATCGCCGAGCGCGCGGTGAACGACTTCGTGTACCGGCTGGGCTTCGCCGACGTATCGCCCGACGCCCGTCCCAAGGCGGGGCGAGAGGGCCGTCCGGTGTTCCTGCGCCCCCCCGCCGCGGAAGACTGGCCGGCGCTGGCCGAAACGCCTCTGCCCTACGACGCCAACTTCTACGTGGACTGGGCCGTTGCCTTCGTCCGGATGGTGGAGGACAATGTTCGCGGTGCCAACGGCGCGGCGGCGGACCCCGCCGGCAACGCGCGCCTGGGCCGCATGCTGGCCGGGCTGCGTGCCGCTGCGGCCTGACTCGGCCGCCCCCGGGCCGACACACTGGAGCGCGCGCGCCGCATGTCCCACGCCCTGCGGGCCGACGCTGCCCCCGACCTGCCGATGGGCCACGCGCGGATCGTGATACCCGGCCTCGCCGCGCCGCCCCCCGACCCGAGCTTCACGCTGCGGCGCGAAAATTTCGACCGCGCCAACCTCGGCCCCGACGGCTGGCAGGTGGCCGAGGCGCGGCTGCGGCCGGTTTCGGCGGGCGTTCAGGGCAGCGACACCGTGCTCGTCGTGGGCCCGGCCGTGTCGCAGCACGTGGAATCCGGCCCGGTGGTGTTCGCGCTACCCGATGCCGGCATCGAGGGCCGGCTGTTCTGGCCCGAGATCGACGTGTTCGTGGGCGATCTACCCTCCGCGGACGCGGCGCCCGCCCCGCCATCCCAGGCCCCCCCGCCGCCCCGGCCGGCTCCCGCAGCATCGCTCCCCGCGTCCCCGGCGGACCCGTTGTCATCGCCCGTCGAGCCGCCGCCGTCGCCCGCCGCCGTCGCGCGCCCCCTGATCCCCGCCAAGTCGCCCCGCAAACCCCTCCTGGTCGTCATCGCCGCCGCGATGGTGGCGGGCGCTGCCGCTTGGTGGTTCCTCGCCGACGCGGAGCGGACCCCGGTGCGATTCCCGTCGCCCCCCCCGCCGCAGTTGCCCCCCGCGCAGCCCGCCCCCCCGCCCGCACCCGCCGCCGCACCCTGGCCCGAGGGCACCGACGGCCTGTCCCTGCCCGACCTGGTCGCACGCGCCCCGGACGCCACCGCCATCCACGCCGCCGCCCTGCGCCGGCAGGCCGCAGGCCGCCACGACGACGCGCTCGTGCTGTTCGAGGAGGCGGCGGAGCGCGGCCACGCTCCCGCGCTGACCGCCCTGGCGCGGCTCTACGACCCCGACGGCTTCGTCCCCGGCCGCCCGTTCCGCACGCCCGACCCGCGCGCCAGCGCCCGCTACTACCGCGACGCCGTCGAGCGCGGCGATCCTGCCGCCGCCGCGCCCCGGGCGGCGCTGCGGAGCACCCTTGAAGCCCAGGCGCGCGAGGACAACTCGACCGCCGCCAGCGCCCTGCGGGAGTTCTGGCCATAACCCCCCTCGCCCGCCGCCTGCTGCTGGCCGGCCTCGCCGCCGCGCCGGCGCTCGGTTCCGCCGAGGCGACGGCCCAGCGGAGCGCCCAAGGGGGTGCCCAGGGAAGCGGCGCGGGGAGCGGCCCGGCGGGCAACGGGGACGGCGCGATGCCGGGCGGGCGGCGGCCGCTGCCGATCCAGGGCCGGCCCAGCCTGTACCAGCGGGTGATCCTGCGCCCCGGCGCCACCCTGGCGGAGCGGCCCGAGACGGCGGCGCCCTCGCGCCCCGTGCCGGGCTTCTCGGTGTTCTACGTCTACGCGCGCCGCGTTGGCGGCCCGGCGGGCTGGATCGAGATCGGCACCGGCGCGGACGGCCGCACTGACGGCTGGGTCGCGGCCGAGCGCGCCATCGATTGGAAGCACACGCTGGTGCTGGCGTTCAACAACCCAGCCAACCGCGAGCGCGCGATGTTCTTCCGCGACGCCGAGCCGCCCCGCCGCCTCTGGCTCGCCGGCCGCACCCGCGCCGAGGAAGCGCGCCGGCTGCGCGAGGCGGCGAGCGCGGGCACCGAAGGCCCGGTGATCGCGCTGGAGCCCGAAACCTTCGTGGACATCACCCGGCAGTTCTACCTGCTGCCGGTGCTGGACGCCGTCACCGTGGAGAACGAGCGCGGCGAGGAAGCGCGGCTGCTGGAGGTGATCTCCGCCCCGGCCGCGTCGCCGCCGCAGCTGCCGCCCGATCCGGACGCGCTGCGCAACTACAAGGGCGCCGTGGTCTTCGTGGTGGACACCACGGTCAGCATGGGCCCCTACATCGAGCGCACCCGCGAGGCACTGACCCGCGTGGTCAACCGCATCCGCGACACCGCCGTGCGCGACAACTTCCGCTTCGGCATGGTCGCCTACCGAGACGACCTCGGCGGCGACACGCGGCTCGAGTACGTCACCCGCCTGGTGTCCGTCCCCGCCTTCACGGAAGCACCCGACGCCATCCTGGGCCGGCTCGACGCCGTGCAGGAGGCGCGCGCCAGTAACGAGGGCTTCGACGAGGACGCGCTGGCCGGCGTCAAGCTGGCGCTCGACGAGGTGCCTTGGAAGGACTTCGCCGGCCGCTTCATCGTGCTCATCACCGACGCCGGCACGCGCGAGGCCGCCGACCCGCGCAGCCTGACCCACCTGGGCCCGGCCGAGGTCAACGCCCTGGCGCGCTCGGAAGCCTTGCAGGTCGCGATCATGGCCATTCACCTGCGCACCCCGGAGGGCCGCAACAACCACGGCCGCGCCGAGCGCCAATACCGCGCCCTGACCCGCTTCGACGGTGCCGGCCCACTCTACTTCCCCGTCGCCGAGGGCAACCTCGACCAGTTCGGCGCCACGGTGGACGCGCTGACCGACGCGCTGCTGACCCAGGTGGCGCAGGCGGTGGGCCGCCCAGTCGGCGGCATCCGCCCGCCTGGCAACCAGGCCGAGCAGCGCATCCAGGAGCAGGCGGCGGTGGTGGGCAACGCCATGCGCCTGTCCTATCTCGGCCGGGTGCGCAACGAGGCCGCGCCCGACGTCGTCCGCTCCTTCGTCCTCGACCAGGACCCGACCGACCCGAGCCCCGCCCGCCGGCCACTGGACGTGCGGGTGCTGCTGACCCGCAACCAACTCTCCGACCTCGCCGGCACGGTCCGCTCCATCGTCGCCGGCGCCAACGCCGGCCGGCTGTCGCCCGACACCTTCTTCAACCAGGTCCGCGCGGCGGCGGCCGCCTCCACCCGTGACCCGCGCCGCATGGCCGAGTTCCAGCGGCTGTCCGGCGCCTTCGGCGACTATCTCGCCGACCTGCCCTACCAGAGCGACATCGGCCGCATCACCCAGGCGGAATGGATTGACATGGGCGCCGGCCAGCGCCGGGAAACCGTCAACGCCCTGGAAGCCAAGCTGCGCCTGTACGAGGAATACAACCGCCAGTCCGCGCTCTGGGTCAGCCTCGACGGCGGCCGCGACCCGGGCGAGGCGCTGTACCCGGTCCCCCTGGACCACCTGCCCTGAGCCGCGCCGGCGCGAGCACCGCCGCGTGACCGCCCCGCCCGCCGCGCCGACCCCTACCCCGGCGCCCGCGTCGGGACCGGCATCGGCCCCCGCGCTGGAACTGCGCGACGTTTCCTGCGGCCACGCCGGGCGCGGCGCGCGCTTCGTGCTGGAACTCGACCGCCTCGTGCTCCGCCGCGGCGAGGCGATCGCCGTCGCCGGACCCTCGGGCGCGGGAAAGTCCACCCTGCTGGACCTCCTCGCGCTGGCGCTGCGGCCCGACGGCGCGACCACCTTCGCCCTGGGCACCCGGGCGGGCGGTGCGGTGGACGTCGCGGCGCGCTGGCGGGACGGCGATGAGGACGGGCTGACCGCGATCCGCGCCGCCCACCTGGGCTACGTGCTGCAGCAGGGCGGGCTGCTGCCGTACCTCCCGGTGCGCGACAACATCGCCCTGTCGCAGTCCGTGTTGAACCGCCCCGACCCGGCCCGGATCGCCCTCCTGGCCGAGCGGCTCGACATCGCCCCCCTGCTGGACCGCGCCCCCGCCGCGCTCTCCGTGGGCCAGCGGCAGCGCGTCGCCATCGCCCGTGCCCTGGCCCACGCCCCCGAGATCGTGCTGGCCGACGAGCCCACCGCCAGCCTGCACCCCGCCCTGGCCGACGCGGTGATGGCGCTGCTGGTGGAGCAGGCGCGGGAAGCCGACGCCGCTCTGGTGCTCGCTACCCACGATCCCGACCGCGCCGCCCGGCACGGCTTCGAGATCGTGCCGGTGCTGGCCGCGCCCGGCGGGACCGCCGGCGAGACCCGGTCGCGCCTCGGCCGCCCCGGTAGCCCCGCACGCCGGCAACCCTCTCCGGTCGTCTCCGCGTGAGCGCCGCGACGGATCGCGCGAACGGCCTTCCCCGCTCCGACGCCCCGCCGGCGCGGCGCCCCGGCGGCCGCACCGCCCTGGTGGCGCGTCTGGCACTGCGCGACCTGCTGCACGAGCGGCGGCTGGCGCTGTGCTCGATGATCGGGCTCGCCGCCGTGCTGGCGCCACTGATCGTGTTGTTCGGCCTCAAGCACGGCGTGGTGGAGGGGCTGCGCGCCGAGTTCGTCGAGAATCCCCGCGCCCGCATGGTGGTCAATTCAGCCAACCGACGCTTCGAGCCCGCGTTCCTCGCCGGACTCGCCGCCCGTCCGGACGTCGCCTTCGTGGTGCCGCGTACCCGCCTGCTCAACACCGAGGGCCGCTTCGAGCGTCCCGACCGTCCCGGCCAGGTCGAGCGCGCGGAGCTGCTGGCCACCGCGCCCGGCGATCCGCTGCTGCCCGGCCTGCCGCTTCCCGGCCCTTCCGCCGCCGACCCCGGCGCGGTGGTCGCCAGCGCCGCCCTGGCCGCTCGTCTCTCGCTCGCCGCCGGCGACCCCGTGACGATGCGGGTGCTGCGCGGCGAGGCTGGCGGGCGCGAGGTGCTGTCGCTGCCGCTGCGCGTTTCGGCGGTGGCCCCGCCGGCGGCCCTCGACCGCACCGGCGCCTTCGTGTCCGTGCCCGTGCTGCTGCTGGTGGACGATTTCGTGGACGGCCGCGCGCCCGCCGGCGCCACCCTGGCCAACGCCCGCGACGACCCCGCCCGCGCCCACGCCGGCTTCCGCGCCCACGCCCGCCGGCTGGAGGACGTGGTGGCGCTGGACCGCGCGCTGCGGGCCGAGGGCGTGGAGGTCGAGACCCGGGCCGGCGAGGTGGAGGGCCTCCTCGCCCTGGATCGCAGCCTCGGGCTGCTGTTCGCCCTGCTCGCCGGGCTGGGCGGCCTGGGCTACCTCGTTTCGCTGGGCGTCGGCCTGTTCGCGGGGGTGGAGCGCAAGCGGCGCGAGCTGTCGCTGCTGCGGCTGATCGGGCTGTCGCGCCGCGACCTCGTGCTGTTCCCGCTGGTGCAGGCTGCCATCGTGGCGCTCGCGGGCGCGACGCTGGCGGGCGTCGTGGCGCTGGCCGTGGCGGCGCTGGTCAACGGCCTGCCGCTCGGCGGGCCGGCGGGGGCGGGCGGCGCCGGCGGCCGGCCGGTTTGCGTGGTGACGGCGACGCAACTCCTGCTCGCCGGGCTGGCCACCCTGGTCGGCGCCCTGGTCGCGTCCGGCTTCGCCGGCGGCCGCGCCGCCCGCATCCTGCCTTCGGAGGGACTGCGCGATGGCTGAACACGCCCAGCCTCGCACCCCGGGCGGCGCGGACGCGCGTCCCCGTGCGGCGCTCGCGCGCGTCCTCCTCGCCGCCTTCCTCGCCGCCCTCGTTCCGCACGCCCCGGCCCGCACCCAGGATCGCTGGCCGGAGGAGCAGTGGAACCCCGAGCCGCTGCCCGACGACCTCGTGCTGCCCCTGCCGTGCGGCGGCGCCATGGCCTTCCGGCCCGTCGCCACGCCGATGCCGGTCGGCGCCCTGGCCGACCGCGCCGTGACGCTCGGCCAGGCGGACCCCGAGACCGACTATGCCGAGTACCTGCGCCAGGGCTTCGTGGCCGGTCCCTTTCCCGGGGCGCCGGGTGAGCCGCCGCGTTCTTACTTGGCCAAGTACGAGGTCACCCGCGACCAGTACGCCGCCGTGACCGCCGAAACCTGCCCCGCCGCGCCTATCGATCGCGGCCGCTTCCCGCAGGCGGAGGTGTCCTGGCTCGACGCCGCGGCCTTCACCGCCCGATTGTCGTCCTGGTTAGCGCGCGAGCACCGCGACGTGCTGCCGGTCGTGGACGGGGCGGCCGCCTTCGTGCGCCTGCCCACCGAGGCGGAATGGGAGTACGCCGCGCGCGGCGGCGCCGCCGTCCCCGAGAGCGACTTCGAGGCCCGCGCCTTCCCCATGCCCGACGGCATCGGGCGCCACGTCTGGTACGCCGGCTCACGCTCGTCCAACGGCCGCGCGCGCGCCGTGGGGCTGCTGGAGCCCAACCCGCTGGGCTTGTACGATATGCTAGGCAACGTGTCGGAATGGGTGCTGGAGCCCTACCGGCTCAACAAGGTCGGGCGCGAGCACGGCCGGGTCGGCGGCAACGTCGCGCGCGGCGGCGACTTCACCACCGCCGAGTCCCAGATCCGCTCCAGCCAGCGCACCGAACTGCCGCCGCTGCGTCCCTCGGGCGAGCCGCTACGCCTCGCCAACGTCGGCTTCCGCCCGGTGCTGGGCGTCGTCGCCACCACCAGCGACGGCAGCCCGGCGCGCTTCCACGAAGCCTTCGAGGCGGAGTCCCGCGCCCGCACCCTCCCGGTGGACGATCCCGTGCGCCTCCTGCAAGCCCTGCGCGACGCCAGCACCGACCCGGCGCAGAGCCGCGGCATCGAGGGCGTGCAGGCGAGGCTGCGCGAGGCGATCCGCGCGCGGGCCGAGGAGGAGGACCAGCGCCTGCGCTCGCAGCTGGAAGCCGCCGCCTTCGTCGCCCGGCAGGTGTTCCTGGCCAGCGGCAACCAGGCGATCTTCCGAATCGCCGCCAACGCCCAGCGCGACGTCGCCCGCGTGCTGGCCCAGGGCGCCGACACCGCCCGCCCCGAGAGCCGGCAGGCCCTGGAGGTGGCCGGTGCCGTGGAAAGCCGGCTGCGCCAGCGCGCCGACCAGGACGGCCCGGCGGCGGTGCGACAGGGCTTGGCCAGCTACCTGCGGCTGCTCAACCGCGTGCCCCGCGACACCGATCGGGCGCGGCTGGCCGAGGGGGAGCGCGTGCTGGTAGAGGAGCTGCGCGCCCAAGGCCGCGAGGGCCTGCCCGAACTGGCGCGGCTGGCGGCCCGCCACGTCGCCGCCGTCCTCGCCGGCACGCCACCGAGCCCGTCCCAGGCGGAGCGCGACATCGTGACTTCCCAGGCCGCGCCCGACGGCGGCGCGTCCCCCGGGCCGACGTCCCCGGCACCGCCCCCGCGTCCACGTCGCTGAAGCCGGCCGGGCCGCTGCCCCGGCCCAGCCCGCAGCTCGCATTTCCGAAGCACCGCGTCCGCTCCGAAAACTTGGACACGGAGCCATCCCGGCAGCAAACCGCTAGTCTTCCGCAACTTTAACGAGTGTAGAGTAGGTTTTAACGGCGTTTTCACGCTCGATGGTTGTTAATGAGGTGTACTAAGCATCCACCGATCACGCCCTTGTGAAACTGCAACCGGGTGGATCGCCGAGGTGTGGAGGCAGAAAGATGCGTGTTCTCCTGGTTGAAGACGATATCACGACGGCT
>CAXTEL010000011.1:0-76927 GCA_964243365.1 uncultured Roseomonas sp.
CGCCGTCGGTGTGAACAGCGATATAGTCGGAGGCCGGGGGAGTGTCGAGAGGGATCGTGAAGTTTTCCGCTCGCGTTACGAATCGCCGGTCAGCCGATCCTCCAGGAGTTCCAGGATCGCGTGCCCGAGGGTAATGTGCAGTTCCTGCACCCGAGCGGTCTCGCCGCTCGGCACCAGCAGCACGTGATCGCACCACCGCGCGGCGGGCTCGCCCTGTCCGCCCAGCAGCCCCACCGTCACCAGTCCCATGCCGCGGCCCACCTCCAGGGCGCGCACGACGTTGGGGCTGCGGCCGCTGGTGCTGATGCCAAAGAGCACGTCCCCGGCCCGCCCCAGTCCGGAAAGCGGTCGCGCGAACATCTCAGTGACGCCGAAGTCGTTGGCCGCGGCGGTCATGGCCCCGGCGTCCGCGGACAGCGCGATCGCGGGCCAGGAGGGACGGTCCACGGCGCCGCGCAGCCGCACCGTCCATTCCGTGGCGAGATGCTGGGCGTCGGCCGCGGAACCGCCATTGCCGCAGAACAGCAGCTTGTTGCCCGCGCGCGCGGCCGTTTCGCAGGCATCCACCACCGCGAGGATGGCCCCGCCGTGCTCGGCGGCCATCCGGCGCCGCAGCGCGGCACCGTCCTCCATAATGCGCGCGAGGCGTGCGGCCTCGGCCGGGCGCGCTTCGGTCAATCGGCGACCGGGGCGTCGCCGGGCGCGATCCGGCGCCCGAGGCTCGGCGGAAACGGTGCGGGAGCGTCCCCGTTGTCGCGCGCGTTCCGCTCCGCGATGCGGTGGGAAGGCCACCTCCGCGCACCACGATCTCGAAGGTGCGGTGTCACTCCTTCTTCGGACTCGGGAGCGGAAGGGTCGCGCCGCGCGATGCGCATAAGGTCCGTCGCTTTCCCGTAGCGGTCCTCACAATGGCACCCGGCGGCGCGGCCGCTCAAGCCCGACCAGCCCAGCGAAGAGATCGGGCTCAGGCGGCGGCCAGTTCCGCCAGTTCGGCCCGGAAGCCGTCGGAGATGTGGTGGGCGAGGCGGGTGGCCAGCGGCAGGCCCGGGCGCGAGCGCAGGGCGATCTCGAAATCGGGCAGCGCCGGCAATCCGTCCTCCGGACCCAGCATCCGCAGCCCGGGCGGCAGGGCACCGCCCACGCCCGTCGTCACGGCCAGCCCCGCCAGCGCGATGGCGTACGCGCCGGTTTGCGAGGAGGAGGAGTAGGCCACCCGCCAGGGCAGCCCCGAGGCTTCCAGCGCTTCCATCGCCGCACGGTCCCAGGGACAGGTCCTGGTGGACAATGCCACCGGCAGCGGGCGGCGCAGATGCACCGGCAGCGCCGCCGCGCCCACCCAGCGCAGCGGGCCGCGCCACAGGCGCTCGGACGACATCCCGGCCCGCTCGTTACCGGCCGAGAACAGGGTCAGGTCCAGCTCGCCCTCGTCGAAGCAGCGCAACAGGTCGCTGGAAGGCAGGCAGACCACCTCGATCTCCACGGCCGGATGCGCCTGGGCGAAGCGCGCCAGGATGCCGGGCAGCCACGCCAGCGCGTAATCGTCCGGCGAGCCCAGCCGCACCCGCCCCGTCAGCTCGGGCATGCGGAAACCGGCCACGATCTCGTCGTTCATCTCGAGCAGCCGGCGCGCCCGGTCCAGCAGCCAAGCGCCGTGCGGCGTCGGCGACAGGCCGCGCGGCCCGCGCAGCAGTAGCGGCTGGCCCAGCGTGTCCTCCAGCCGGCGCATCTGCATGGACACCGCCGATTGCGTGCGGCCGACGCTCCGGGCGGCGCGGGTGACGCTGCCGCCCTCGGCCACGAGGATGAAGGAGCGCAGCAGGTCGGGGTCTATCCCGGGGAGCAGGGCGAGCATGGGGCATCAGTAGCATTGATGGCTGACGTCAAGACAACTCGTTTCCCTCATGCCTGACCGGGGCTCATACCCGGCGTCGTCGACGCGAAGCACAGGAGCGAGCCGCGATGTCCGCTACCGTCAACCCGATCCACCTCGCCTTCCGCGCCACCCGCGGATCGACGCGTCGCGGCGGCTGGGTGTCCGCGGTTCTGCGCTCGCTGCACGCCATCGAGGGCCGCCGGCTGCTGGCGCGGATGGACGACCGCATGCTGGCCGACATCGGCTTGAGCCGCAGCGAGGCGGAGCGGGAAGCGACCCGCGCGCCCTGGGACCTGGAGCCGAGGCGGCGCGGCTGAGGCGAACGCGCCGGGACGGACCGTCCGCCTCAGGCGGCGTTCGCCCCGATTCGCCTCGCCTCGACCAGCACTTCGACGGCCAACAGCCCGAAGACCCGGCGGGACGCCCTTCCCACCAGCCCCACCAAGTCGAACCTCGACAGCAGGGCTAGCGCCGCCGCCCCGCCGTCGTCGGGCACCGCCGTAACGAGGCCGCGCAGCCGGCCCCGCCCGTCCACCACCGGGCCGCCCGAGTAGCCCATCAGGGCCGGGAGCCGGGCGGTGAAGCCGCGCCCGAAGCCCGGCAGGATGGCGTCGGCGATCTCCACCTCGCCGGCCGCCACGGTGGGCCCGACGTTGGGGCTGCCCGCGGCCCACACCGGCTCGCCCACGCGGGGCGGTGCGTCGGCCGGGCGGATGGGGTTCAGGGCGCGGGTCGGCTCGCGCAGCAGGACGAGGTCCATGCGGGGCGAGCGGGCGATCACCCGCGCCGCGCCGACCTCGAGCCCGTCGGCGCGCCGCAGCCAGGCGGTCTCGGCATCCCTGGGCAGGATGTGGGCGGAACAGGCGACCAGCCCCCCGCCGATCGCCACCGCGGAACCGAGCACGCCCCCCACCAACCCACCGTCGCGAAGCCGTCTGCCGCGGCCAGGGCCAGCGGCGTGCCGCGCATCTCCCCGCCAGGCGGGCGGGTGGCGCAGGCGGCGAGGATGCCGGGCAGCATCGCCAGCACGGCGCGACGGGAGGTCGCGAGGAGGGCCCGGGGCAGGGATGTCGGGGCAGGCCTGCAAGGGGAAGATTCGGCGCAGCATCAGATCGGACCCGCTCCGTTCGTGAGTTTCACGGGAATGTGGAACAAAATTTGAACATTTCCGAAGCGCGCGCCCCTGGCGTGGCGTGACGGCGCTTGACCCGACGCAGCCCGATGCTGGAACGTACCGGGAACAAGACCGGAGCCCCGAGGCCATTCCCCCGTCCACGCCCCCCCAGATGGACAGGCCTGCCCTCCTCGCCGCGCTCCGCGCCCGCGTGGCGCGGCTGGAGCGCGCGGGTGCCGCCGCCGCGCTGGAGCGCGCCGGGTCGGCCGGCGTGCGGCTGGCCCCGGCGATCGACGCCGCCCTGCCCGGCGGGGCCGGGCTGCCGCGCGCCGCGCTGCACGAGATCCTGGCCGCCGGTGCCGGGGCCGCCGCCGGTTTCGCCGCGCTGCTGCTGGCCCGCTCCGGCGCCACGGTGTTCTGGATCGCGCGCGCGCCGGACGCTTGGCCGCCGGGGCTGGCGCGGTTCGGCCTGCCGCCGTCGCGGCTGGTGCTGGTGCAGGCGGAGGCCGAGTCGGACGCGCTCTGGGCCACCGAGGAGGCACTGCGCTGCGCCGCGGTGTCCGGAGTGGTGCTGGCCGACGCGGTTCCCGACGCCACCGCGTCGCGCCGGCTGCAACTGGCGGCGGAAACGGGCGGCGGCATCGGCCTGCTGCTGCGCGACGATGCGGGCGTCGGGCACGGCAATCACGCCGGTGCCGTGCGCGGCGGCGAGGGCCCTTCCCTGGCCACCACGCGCTGGCGGGTGTCGGGCCGGGCCGGCGGCGGATCGCGGCACAACCTGAGCGACCCGCAGTGGGGGTTGGAGCTGCTGCGCGGCAGGGCCGGCCGACCGGCGTCCTGGAACGTCACCTGGCGCCCGGGCAGTGAAACGCTGGTGCCGGAGGGCGCGGGAGAGGATGCGGAGGACGCGGCGTGCGACGACGCTGTTGTCGCCCTCCGGCGCTGAGGGGAACGGGCGCGCCGGCCGTGCCCGACGCGGGGTGGCCGGCAGGGGATGCCGGGAAGGCCGGCCGGCGCTACCTCGCGCTGCACCTGCCGCGGCTGGCCACGGAACGGCTGCGCGGGGTGGGCGCGTTGAGTGCGAAGGGGTCGGCCGGGCCGACGGCCACCTGGGGCCTGCGCGGGGGCCGGAAGGTGCTGCTGGCGCTGAGCGCGGCCGCCGCCGTGGCGGGGCTGCGCCCGGAACAAGCGCTGGCCGACGCGCGCGCGGCGCTGCCCGGGCTGCGCGCCGAGCCGGAGGACCCTGCCGCGGTGGCCGCGCTGCTGGAGCGACTGGCCACGTGGGCGCTGCGCTACGGGCCGCTGGTCGGCGTAGACGGCGACGACGCGCTGCTGCTCGACGTCGCAGGCTGCGCGTGGCGGCACGGCGGCGCCGGGCACGACGCGGGGTGGGACGGGGAAGCCGAGGCGGCGCTGCGCGACGACGCCGTGCTGCGCTTGGCGAGGCGCGGCGTCGCGGCGCTTGGGGCCGTGGCGGGCACGCCCGACGCCGCCCTGGCCCTGGCCCGCGGCGGTTGCGCCGTCGTGGTGGCGCCGGGCGACGAAGCGGAGGCGGTGTCGCCCTTGTGCCTGTCGGTCCTGCCGATCGACGCGTCCCGGCGCGCGGCGCTGCGCCGGCTGGGGCTGTGGCGGGTGGGCGACGTGCTGGCGCTGCCGCGCGGCCCGCTGGCGCGTCGCTTCGGCGCGGCGCTGCCGGTGCTGCTGGACGGCGTGGCGGGGCGCGCGACCCGGTCGATCCGCCCGCTGCGCCCGGCCCCCGAGTTCGCCGTCGCGCGCGACCTGCCGGACCCGATCACCACGCGCGAGGCGATCGACGCGGTGCTGCTGCTCCTGCTCGACGCGCTCCGTGACCGGTTGGCCGAGAGCGGGCGGGGAGTACGACGGCTGGTGCTGCGCGCCCACGGCGTGGACGGGGGGACGCAGGAGCTGAGCTTGGGCACCGTGGCGCCCTCGCGCGATCCCGCCCACCTGTTCCGCTTGTTCCGCGACAAGCTGGAGCAGCTGCGGCCCGGGTTCGGGTTCGACCACCTCGCCCTCCTCGCCGAGCGGACCGACCCGCAGGTGTTCCTGCAGGGCGGGCTGGCCGGCAGCGCGGCGGCCGAGGCGGCCGGACACGCCGAGCTGGCGGCCCTGCTGGACCGGTTGGACGCGCGGCTGCGCGTGTGGCGGCTGGAGCCGCGGGCGTCGCACCTGCCGGAGCGGGCGGTGGAGCGCGCGTCCCCCCTGCCGAGGCCGGACGCGGGGGTGCCGGAACACTGGCTCGGCCGCCCGCGCCCGGTCCGGCTGCTGCGCCGGCCCGAGCCGGTCTCGGTGCTGGCCATGCTGCCGGACGGCCCGCCCGCCCGGATGACGTGGCGCGGCCGCGCCCTGCGCGTGCGATGCGCCGAGGGGCCGGAGAGACTCGAGCCGGAATGGTGGCGCGACGCGCCGGACCGCGCGTTCCGCGATTACTGGCGGGTGGAGGTCGAGGGTGGCGAGCGGCTGTGGGTGTGCCGGGTGGGCGAGGCGTTGCCCGGTCTGCCGGCGCGCTGGTTCCTGCACGGCTACCTGCCGTGAGCGGCCCGCTTCCCGCCGGCCACGCGGAGCCGGGAGCCTTCGGCGGCTATGCCGAGCTGGGGGCGATGTCGAACTTCACCTTCCTGGAGGGCGCCTCGCACCCGCGCGAGCTGGCGGCGGCCGCGGGCGCGCTGGGCCACGCGGCGATCGGGCTCGCCGACCGCAACTCGCTGGCCGGCACCGTGCGCGGCATGGCGGCGGCCGAGGCGGTCGGGCTGCCCTTCGTGGTGGGGTGTCGGATCGCGCTGACGGACGGGGCGGAATACCTCGCCTGGCCCGCCGACCGCGCCGCCTACGGCCGGCTGACGCGGCTGCTGAGTCACGGCCGGATGGGGGCGCCCAAGGGGCGGTGCCGGCTCACCCGCGACGACCTGCTGGACGCGGCCGGGGACTGGGCGATGGCGCTGCTGGCGCCCGACCGGCCGGACGCGGCCTTCGTCGCGCGGCTGCGGGACGACTCGCGGGCGCTCCGTCGACGCTTGGCGCTGCCGCTGTTCGTCGCCGTCGCCCACCGCTACGCCGGCGACGACGCCAAGCGGCTGGACGCGCTGGCGGCGATCGGGCCGCCGCTGCTGGCGGCCGGCGGGGTGCGTTTCCACGCGGCCTCGCGCCGGCGTCTAGCGGACCTGGTGACGGCCATCCGGCTGGGCGTGACGGTGGACGCGCTGGGCCACGCGGCGGCGGCCAACGCCGAGGCGCACCTCAAGGCCCCGGCCGAGATGGCGCGGCTGTTCGGGCGCTGGCCCGGGGCGGTGTCCAACACCGGGCGGGTGCGCGCGGCTTGCCGCTTCTCGCTGAGGGAGTTGCGCTACGAGTATCCGGACGAGATCCTGGAACCCGGCCGCACCGCCCAGGAAACGCTGGAACGGCGGGTGCGCGCGGCGGAGCGGGCACACTGGCCCGACGGCACGCCGCCCAAGGTTTCCGCGCAGATCGAGGCCGAGCTGGGGCTGATCGCGCACAAGGACTACGCGCCCTACTTCCTGACGGTGCACGAGATCGTGCTGTTCGCGAAGGCGCGGGCGATCCTGTGCCAGGGGCGCGGCTCGGCGGCGAACTCGGCGGTCTGCTACGCGCTGGGCATCACCGCCGTGGCGCCCGACAAGCACGACCTGCTGTTCGAGCGCTTCCTGTCGCTGGCGCGCGACGAGCCGCCCGACATCGACGTGGACTTCGAGCACGAGCGGCGCGAGGAGGTGATCCAGCACATCTACGGCCGCTACGGGCGCGAGCGCGCGGCACTGGCCGCGACGCTGATCCGCTACCGGCCGCGCTCCGCCATCCGCGAGGCCGGCCGTGCCATGGGGCTGAGCGAGGACGTGACCGGGCTGCTGGCCCGCGGCGCCTGGGGGCCGGGCGAAGTGGCGCTGGCGGACCTCTCGCGCGACGCCGGGCTGGACCCGGCGGCCGAGCCGCAGCTGGGCCTGGCGATCGCGCTGGCCGAGGAGCTGCTCGGCTTTCCGCGCCACCTGTCCACCCACGTCGGCGGCTTCGTCATCACGCGCGGCCCCTTGACCGAACTGGCGGTGGTGACGAGCGCGGCGATGGCCGACCGCACCACGGTGGAATGGGACAAGGACGACATCGAGACCCTGGGCATCCTCAAGGTGGACGTGCTGGGGCTGGGGATGCTGTCGTGCGTGCGCCGCGCCTTCGCGCTGGTCGCGGCGCATGGCGGCCCGGCGTTCACGCTGCAATCCGTGCCGCCCGACTGCCGCGAAACCTACGCGATGCTGTCGCGCGCGGACTCCGTGGGCGTGTTCCAGGTCGAGAGTCGGGCGCAGATGAACATGCTGCCGCGTCTGCGCCCCGAGAAGTTCTACGACCTGGTGGTGGAGGTCGCGATCGTCCGCCCCGGCCCGATCCAGGGCGACATGGTGCACCCCTACCTGCGGCGGCGCGCCGGCGACGAGCGCGTGGAGTACCCCAAGCCCGAGCTGCGCGCGGTGCTGGAGAAGACCCTGGGCGTGCCGCTGTTCCAGGAGCAGGCGATGCGGGTGGCCATCGTGGCGGCCGGCTTCTCGGCCACCCGCGCCGACCAGTTCCGCCGCGCCATGGGCACCTTCAAGGGCGAAGGCGAGGTGGCCGGCTTCCGCGACGAGCTGGTCGAAGGGATGGTCGGCCGCGGCTACGCCCGCGACTTCGCCGAGCGCTGCTTCGAGCAGATGAAGGGTTTCGGCTCCTACGGCTTCCCCGAAAGCCACGCCGCCTCCTTCGCGCAGCTCGTCTACGTGTCGGCCTGGATCAAGCGCCACCACCCGTCGGCCTTCGCGGCGGCGCTGCTCAACAGCCAGCCGATGGGCTTCTACGCCCCCGCCCAGCTGGTGCGCGACGCGCGCGAGCACGGCGTCGTCGTGCGGCCGGTGGACGTCGCGGCGTCGGACTGGGATTGCGCGCTGGAAGCGGACCCGGCCAGCACGGGGGGCTTGGCGCTACGGCTGGGGCTGCGGCTGGTGGCGGGGCTGTCGCCGGCGGATGGTGCGGCGGTGGCGCGGGCGCGGCCCTTCGCGTCGCTGGCCGACTTCGTCCGCCGCGCGCAGCTGGGCCGCGACGCGATGGCGGCGCTGGCGCGGACCGACGCGTTCCGGGGGCTGGGCATCGATGGCCGGGAAGCGCTGTGGGCGGCGCAG
Organism: uncultured Roseomonas sp.; assembly: GCA_964243365.1. Taxonomy (GTDB): domain Bacteria; phylum Pseudomonadota; class Alphaproteobacteria; order Acetobacterales; family Acetobacteraceae; genus Roseomonas. Next base: position 8,174 of record CAXTEL010000011.1, read on the forward strand.
GGCTTCTCGCGCGCCCCCTCCCCCGGCGAGCTTCCGTTGTTCGCTGCCGCCGAGCCGGCCCCGGCGCTGCCGGCGGTCCGGGCCGGCGAGCGCACGGTGCTGGACTACGGTGCCACCGGGCTGACGCTGCGCGACGGGCACCATCCCCTGGCGCTGCTACGGCCGGCGCTGGACGCGCTGGGGCTGGCCGACACGCGGGCGCTGGCGGCGGCGCGACGTGGGGCGCGGATCCGCCTTCCCGGGCTGGTGCTGGTGCGGCAGCGGCCCGGCTCGGGTGAGGTGGTGTTCCTCACCGTCGAGGACGAGCACGGGGTCGCCAACCTGGTGCTCTACCCCGCCGTGGTGGCCAGCCATCGCGCGGTGGTGGTGGGCGCGCGGCTGGTGGTCGCCGAAGGGCGGCTGGAGCGCGAGGACCGGGCGGCGGTGCCCATCCTGCACCTGCTGGTACGCCGCCTGATTGACCGCTCGGACCTGCTGGACGCGCTGCACCTGCTCGGGGGCGAGCCGGCCCGACGCCCCGGCACGGGAGCCCCCAGGGCCCGGCTGCCGCCGTCGCGCGATTTCTACTAGAAACTGTTCTGGACCGGACGCTAACCAGTCGGTTTCAATGATGGTTGCCTTGGTTGGATGTACCAGAAAGTTGTTTATTTTCAGCAGTATGAACGCAGTTCACAATAGCCTCTGGAGGGAGTTCCACCGGTCATTCTTGCGAACGCTTCGCACTTTCTGCAACCACTTGCCGCACCGAACCGGAGCCGCCCGCGATGCCTACCCACGGACTGCCCGCCTGGCCCTGGACCGACACCGCCCCCGAGGACCTCCCCGCGGCCGAGGCGCTGCTGCTGGAAGCGATGCGCGCCTGGGGCTCGGCGGCCCGCGACGGGCGCGACCCGCGCGGGGCGGCGGCTCTGCCGCTGGTGACCGCCGATGCCGGCGACAGCGCGGAGGCGCTCGACGCGACGCTGCGGGCGGTGCTCCGCCCGGGCATGCTGGGTTGCCCGCTCTGCCCACGCGTCGGCGACCGCGAGGCGGCGCTGCTGCTCGCCTTCGCCGTGGCGCAGCGCGGCCCCCGCCGGGAAGCGCTGGCGGCCCTGCTGCGCGTCGCGCCCCTGGTCGGCGCCTACGCCGCCATGGGGCCGGCCCTCGGCCTGGGGCTCGGCTTCCGTCGGGCCGGGCTGTGGCTGGCCAACCCCACGCTGCGCCAGAACGATGCTTCGCGCCCGTAACGTGCCATGAACGAGGTGTAAGACGAGCGGGGGTCGCGGCGCCGCGCGCCGGTGGCCATCTCTGCGGCGTGCCGGCCGGGGCGGGGCGTCCCGGGCCGGCGCGAGCGCACCGGAGGCCACCATGCCCGCCCCACTTACCAAGTCTGCCCTGATGGCCCTCCTGCTCGCGTCCACCGCGCTGGGCGGGTGGACGGCGGTGCCGCCGCGTCCCGCCCATGCCGAGACGGCCGTGGACGTGAGCGCGCGGCCGGGCGGCTTCGCCGACCTCGTGGACCGGGTGGCGCCCGCCGTGGTGCAGATCGCCGTGATCGGTGCGGAAGCCCCCGACCGGGCGCACGCCGAAGGGCCGGCGCGTCCGCGCGGCGGGGCGAATCCGGGCGGAGCCGGGCAGCGCGGTGCGCCCGCGCTGCACCGGACGCTCGGCGAGGGCTCCGGATTCGTGGTGGACCCGTCCGGGCTGGTGGTCACGAACTTCCACGTCGCCGGGCGCGCCGAGCGGATCGCTGTGGCCTTCGCCGACGGCTTGGTGCTGCCGGCCCGCGTGGTGGGGCTGGACGAGCGCACCGATCTCGCCCTGCTGCGGGTCGATCCGCCGCACCCGCTGCCCACGGTGCGCTTCGCCGAAGGTGCGCCGCCGCGCGTGGGGGATTGGGTGCTGGCAGCGGGCAACCCGTTCGGCCTCGGCCCAAGCGTATCGGTCGGCATCGTGTCGGCGCGCGGGCGAGTGCTCGGCGCCGGGCCTTACGACGATTTCCTGCAAACCGACGCATCGATCAACCCGGGCAACTCGGGTGGGCCGCTGTTCGACGGGGACGGCCGCGTGGTGGGGGTGAACACGGCGATCCTGTCGCCCTCGGGCGGCAGCGCCGGCATCGGCTTCGCGGTGCCGGCCGAGATCGCCGCCCACGTGGTCGCGGCGCTCCGGGCGGATGGCCGCGTGAATCGCGGCTGGCTGGGGGTGGAGGCGGACACCGCCGCCGAGGCTGCGCCGGGAGGAGCGCGGATCGCCGCCATCTCGGCCGCGGGGCCGGGCGACCGGGCGGGGCTGCGGCCGGGCGACGTGGTCACCGCGATCGACGGGCAGCCGGTGCGCGACGCCCGCGCGCTGGCGCGATTGGTGGCGGACCAGCAGCCGGGCAGCGAAGTCACCCTGGACGTCGCCCGCGGCACGAGCGCGCTGATGCTGCGCGCGGTGGTGCGCGACCAGCCGACGCTCGCTTCCCGCTAGGTCGCGGACGGCACGGCGAGCGGCCGGGCACGCTCGGGGCGGCGAAGCGGGGCGGCACCGGGCGGCGGGGTCATGCACCCCGGCGCCGCCCGGCGACGCTCACCAGCGGCGCGGCTGACCGCAGTCGAGATGGACGAAGCCGTCGCGGCGGTACAGGCCGACGCCGCCGAGCTGCATCTCCGCCGCCAGCCGCGCCATGCCGTAGGAGTCGCGCCCGGGCAGGCGCAGGTCGGCCGCCATGCCCGACATGTGCAGCGACACGGTGGACACCCGGCTCGATCGCGCGGCCATGCCGGCGTTGCGCTCCGGCGAGCGGTAGCCACTGATGACCTCGAAGTGCTCGTGGGATTCAAGCTTCTGGGCGACGCTGTGCATCACGTCGAACAGGCGCGGGTCCATCGGCGTGACCTCGGCGGCCGACAAGTCGCGCAGCACCCAGTCCAGCTTGCCAAGCGCGTCGCGGAGGTAGCGGCCGTCCTCCCAGTACGCGCCCTCGAAGCTGTCCTCGGTGTGGGCGCGCCGGATGTTGAGCCGGCGCGGCGGGCCGGGCAGCGCCAGGGCGGGGGCGGTCGCGATGAGGCAGCCGAGCGCCGCGCCGAGGCCGGCCCGCAGCACCTCCCGCCGACCGAACGCGCCCGGGGCGCAGCAGGGACAGTCCTGGCGCGGGCGGCGGCTCAAGAGCGCACCGCCTGGACGGCGACGCGGGGCGCGGTGCGATCCATCTCGCGCGCGTAAGCGGCGTCGAGCCCGTAGATGTCGGGGCGCAGGCGCACGGCCTCCCCCTCCACCACGGCGGTCGCGTAGTGCAGCCGCACCGGCAGCGGGCGACGCAGCGCCTGGGCGCTGGTCTGGCGGGAGTCGAAGGCGCGCATGATGCGCGCGCGGTCCCAGCCCATCCCGTCTAGGGCGATGTCGAGAAGTTCCATGGGTCGCTCCAGTCGTACGCATCCCGACGAGAAGGCGCGGTCCGGCCGCGCGAACAGCATCCGGTCGGGGGTGTCGTGCAGGTAGATGTCGTCGTTGTTGGGCATGATGAACTTCAGCCGTCCCAGTGCGCTCTCGTCGCCGGCGTCCTGACGGACCAGGTAGGGGAACCGATCCGGCCGCACGCCGCTCCAGTCCACGCTGCGGGGGTCCACCTCCACGCGCTCGCCCCCTACGACCGTGTAGAGGCGAAAGCCGCGGGCCGCCATCGCGGCGGGATCGCGGCGGAACCGGGGCAAAAGGTCCTCGCGGGCGTTGCGCTCCGGCACGCCCCAGGGCGGGTTGAACTGCACCGTGGTCATGCGGACCTGGAGCAGCGGCGTGGGGCGGGACGGCCGGCCCACCACCACGGCCATGCGCAGCAGGCGCCGCGTCCCGTCCAGCACCGTCAGCGTGAAATCGGGGATGTTGACCTCGATGCGCGGCCCGGCGGGCGGCGGAACGAGACCGCGGCGCATGTCCAGCGCCACGCCCAGCTGGTCCACGCGGGCGGCGGCGGGGCGGTTGAGCCGGGCCAGGGTGATCGCGCCGACGCGGCCGTCCGCTTCCAGCCCGGCCGCTTCCTGCCAGCGGCGCACGGCGTCCAGCAGTGGGGCGTCGTACAGCTCGCCGCCGTCGGGCGCCTCGGCCAGCACGGGGTCCTCGGCCCGCAGGCGCGCGCGCGGGGTCGGCGCTGCCCGGCTCCATCGTGCCGCCGGGGGGGATGCGTTCCCAGCCCCCGGCGGCGACCAGGGCGCGGGCGCGGGCCAGCTCCGCCCGCAGCGCCGCGGCGCCGGGCGGCAGGGTCGCGGCGCGGTCGAGCACGCGCGCCGGGTCGGGCGAGAGCAGCAACTCGTTCTGCCATCGCGGCACCGGCACGCCCGCCGGGTCGCGGGTGATGTCGGGCCGCCCGGCGGGGGCACGTAGGCGGCCCAGCAGCAGGTCCGACAGCGCGGCCGAGGCGGCACGCTGCACGTCCGCGGCGTGGGCGCGCGGGTCGGCGGCCGCCGCGTCGGGCGGCACGGCGTAGGCGGCCGGGCTCAGCCCGTCCTCGTCCAGCCGGCGCAGGCGCGCGGTCAGCCGGGCGACCGCGTCCGGCGTGAGCGGGTCCTGGGCCGCGGCCGGGGCGGGCAAGGCCCCGGCCGCGAGGGCCGGCCAGAGATCGCGTCTGCGCATCCGCCACCGATAGCCGGGGCCGGGCGCCGCTGCCAAGGCATCCCGGCGCCGGCCGCGCGACGCGGGAGGCCGGGCGAACCGGGTGCCGCGGCGAGGAAGCCCCGGGAAGGGGGTGGACGGGCACGCCTCCGATGCGGCACGGAACCTTCGGGGCGAGGAGAGGCCGGATGCTGACCGTGGGCGACAGGTTCCCATCTTTCCGTCTGAGCGCCGTGCGGGGCGGGCCGGAAGGGCTGTCCGAGGAAACCGCCTTCGCGGACGTCTCGGACACCGACGAGAGCGGGCGGTGGAAGCTGTTCTTCTTCTGGCCGAAGGATTTCTCGCCCGTCTGCACGACCGAGATCGCGGCCTTCGGGCGGCTCGCGGCCAATTTCACCGAGCGCGGCGCGGTGATCTACGGCGCGTCCACGGACAGCGAGTTCGCGCACCTGAACTGGCGCTCGCACCATCCCGACCTGCGAGATCTGCCCTTCGCCATGCTGTCGGACATGCGGCGCGACCTGTCGGCGGGCTGCGGCATCCTCGACAAGGTGGAGGGCGTGGCGCTGCGCGCGACCTTTCTCGTGGACCCGGAAGGCATCGTGCGCTTCGCGTCCGCCAACGACATGGCCGTGAGCCGCAACCCGCAGGAGGTGCTGCGCGTGCTCGACGCGTTGCGGGCGGACGCGGAGTCCTGCGCCTAGGAGCTGTTGTGAACGCCCCCGAACTGCCGAAGGTTAACAGCTTTCCGGCACGCCCAACCAAGGCAACCAGTATCGAAACCAACTGGCTAGCGTCTGGTCCACAACGGCTTCCAGGCACCCGGCCCGTCGCGAGGAAGACCCGGGTGCGTCCAGCGTTTTAACGCGGGCGCAAGAGCGGCCTGTCATGTTTCGACGCGATGCCATCGCGAGCGAGTGTCGTGCCCATCCTGCCCGCGACGGCGCCCATGCCGCCGCGGGCGCAGGGATTCGATCAGCGGGATCGTTTCCTTGCTTTCGCCTTTGCCGCCGCCGACCTGCTGATCGAGACCGACGTGGCCGGGCGGATCACCTTCGCGGCCGGCGCCTTCCAGTCGCGCTTCGGGGCGGCGCCGGAGGTCTTCACGGGCCGTTCCGTGTCCGACCTCGTGGCGCCGGAGGATCGCGGCACGCTCACGATGGGAATGAGCCTGCTGCTCGCGCGCGGCCGGCTGGCGCCGCTGAGCCTGCGGCTGAACAATGCTTCGCGCAGCGCCTTCGCGCTGGCCGGCCTCGCGCCGCTCGGCACCGGTCCCCTCGGCCGGCTGTGCCTGACGCTGGGACCGGTGCCCTGCGCGGCGGAGGCGGCGCCGATCGCGTCGGCCGACGCCTTCGCGCGGGAGGCCGAGGCGCGCCTGCGCGCCGGCGCGGGGGGCATGAGCGGCGCCCTGGCGCTGCTGGAAGTCGGCGCGGAGGCGGGGGCCGCGCTGGCCTCCCTGCCCGGACTGGCGGCGGAGGTCGGGGGAGCCCTGGCGGGCGACGAAGGCGCCCTGGCGGGCGAGCTGGGGTCCGGCCGCTTCGGCCTGCTGCCCGCTCGCGGCGAGTCGCCTGACCTAGCCGTGCTCGCCGCGCGGATCGAGGCCGTGCTCCTGGCGCACGGCCTGTCCTGCGACGTGGTGACGCAGGAGGTGCCGCTTTCCGCCGACGGGCTGACGGCCATGCAGGCGGTGCGCGCGCTGCGCTACGCCCTGGGCACCTTCGCGCGCGACGGCGCGGCGGGGATGGGAGGGCGCGGCTTCGGCGGCGGCCTGGCCGGCTGCGTAGCCAAGGTGTCCTCCCGCGCGGCGGTGCTGCGCCGCTCCATCGTCGAGCGCCACTTCGAGATGAGCTTCCAGCCGATCGTGGACCTCGGCACGCGCGAGGTGCACCACCACGAGGCGCTGATCCGGCCCCACGCCTCGGTCGGCGCCGACTTCGCCTCGCCGCAGGAGTTCGTGCTGTTCGCCGAGACGGTGGGGCTGACGGAAGTCCTGGACCTCGCCGTGGCGGACCGCGTGCTGGACAGCGCCGCGGGCCGGCTGTCGCCGGTGGCCTGCAACCTGTCCGGCCTGTCGGTGCAGAGCCCCGCCTTCCGCGAGCAGCTCCTGGCGCGGCTGGACGCGCGGCCCGACGCCGCCAAGCGGCTGATAGTGGAGGTCACGGAATCTGCCGAGATCGAAGACGAGGGCGAGGCGATCGCGACGCTCGCGGCCCTGCGCGAGCGCGGCGTGGCGCTGTGCATCGACGATTTCGGCGCCGGTGCGGCCGCCTTCCGCTACCTGCGCTCCTTCCGCGTGGACTACGTGAAGGTGGACGGGCTGTACGTGCGCAACGCCGTGCGCAACGAGCGGGACCGGTCCTTCGTCGCGGCGATGGTGGACCTGTCGCTCGCGGTCGGCGCCAAGGTCATCGCCGAGCAGATCGAAACCGAGGAGGAGGCGCGGATGATGCGCTTCCTAGGCGTGCACTACGGCCAGGGCTACCTATTCGGCCGTCCGGGCCCCTTGCCCGCGGCGACGCGGGCGCACAGGCGCGGCCAAACGGACGAGGTTTGGAGGTAATGGGCTGCGACCACTGCGGCATCGGCGGCGACACGTGGTCGCGTGGTGGGCGCGACAGGGATTGAACCTGTGACCTTCCCCGTGTCAGGGGGACGCTCTCCCGCTGAGCTACGCGCCCGCTCGCGAGGGCGCACCCTCTATCTCGCCGGAGCGCCGCCCGCAAGGCTCTCGCACCGTGACGGCCGCACGGACCGCCGCTATGGAGGCCGTAGATGGATCTCCAGCAGCAGGGCGCCGGGACGACGGCCGGCGCACCCCCCTTCGTCGTGCACCGCCCCGCCCGTCAGAGCGTACCCCTGGTCTTCGCTTCGCCGCATTCGGGGCGCAACTACCCGCCCGACCTGCTGGCCCGCTCCCGGCTCGACGCGCTGACGCTGCGCCGGTCGGAGGACGGGTTCGTGGACGGGCTCTTCGCCGATGCGCCGGCGCACGGCGCGCCGCTGCTCGCCGCCACCTTCCCGCGCGTCTACTGCGACGCGAACCGCGAGGCCTGGGAGCTGGACCCGGGCATGTTCGACGGGCCGCTCCCCGAATGGGTCAACACCGCTTCGCCGCGCGTCGGGGCGGGGCTCGGCACGATCGCGCGCATCGTCGCGACGGGGGAGCCGGTCTACGATCGCCGGCTGAGCTTCGCCGACGCCGCGGACCGCGTGCGGCGTCTTTGGCAGCCCTACCACGACGCGCTGGCCGGGCTGATCACGGAAACCCGCGACGCGTTCGGCTGCTGCCTGCTCGTGGACTGCCATTCTATGCCCTCGGGGCTGCCCGGCCCGTTGCGCGCCGACTTCATCCTCGGCGATGCGCACGGCACGGCCTGCGCGCCGCGGGCGACCCGACTCGTGGAGGAGGTCCTGAGCGGGCTGGACTACCGGGTGCGACGCAACGATCCCTACGCCGGCGGCTACGTGACCCGACATTACGGACGACCGCGGGAAGGCATCCACGCCCTGCAGATCGAGGTCGCCCGAGCCCTATACATGGACGAACGGACCATTAGCCCGTCGGAAGGGATGGCGAAGCTGCGCTGCGAGGTCGGCGTACTGCTGGCGCGCTTGGCGGGGGCCGACTGGGCGTTCCTGCGCGCCTGACGCGGCGAGGGCCGGGCAAAAAGAAGGCGGTGCCCGAGGGCACCGCCGAGTTTAGGGAGGAAACGTCCAAGAAAAACAGACAACCCGGCGAAGCCGTGTTGCTGCAATGCACAATGTATGGCGTCGCCGCCTGACCGCAAGCCTTTCTTCGCGACGCGTCATGCCGGTTCCGGGGGTCTGGGATGCGAACTCCCTGGCACGCGGCTCGCAGTCCCGTGAGCCATGCTGCGCTCCCTCCTCCTCCTGATCGCCTGCCTGCCCTTCGCGGCGCTCGCCGCCCCCGGGGGTGAGGCCCCTTCGCCGCACGCGCTCTGCCGGGCCGCCGTCGCGGCGGCGGAACGCGAATACGGCCTGCCCGCGGGCCTGCTGGCCGCGATCAGCCAAGTGGAGTCGGGCCGGCGCGACCCCGCCACCGGCGAGGCCGGTCCCTGGCCCTGGACCATCAACGCCGAGGGACGCGGCAAATTCTTCCCCAACAAGGCGGAAGCGATTGCCGAGGTGCGGCAACTCCAGGCCGGCGGCATGCGGAGCATCGACGTGGGCTGCATGCAGATCAACCAGCGCCACCATCCCAACGCCTTCGCCAGCCTGGAGGAAGCCTTCGATCCCCTGAGCAACGCCCGTTACGCGGCGCGCTTCCTCACGGAGCTGCACGCGACGCGCGGCGACTGGATGCGCGCGGCCGGGAACTACCACAGCAACACGCCGGAACGGGCCGAGCTGTACCGTAACGCCGTGGCCGCGGCGCTCCCCAGGGCGCAGCAGCTCGCCGCCGCGGCGCCCGCCTGGAATCCGTCCTGGCGGGGCGGGTCAGCGACGCCGGTGACGCCGCCCGGCCCGCGCGTGACCGCGGTCGGCCCGACGCTCGCGGCGATGTCGCTGGGCTCCCTGGGTATCGGCCCGGGCGGCGGGATGCCGCCGAGCATAACGCGGGTCCTGCCGGCGGGCGGCACCTTCGGCGGGACGGGCGCCGGCGGCATGAACGGCGGCGGCGAGCGCGGGCGCGGCCTGGACGCCTACCGTTCGGTACCGATCCCCCTGGCCGGGCGGGCGCCGGTGCTGGTGCGCGGCGGCCCGGGCTGACGGGGCCCGCGCGACGTTCGCCGGCACGGGCGCCGCCGGGCGGAGTTGTGCCGCGCGGCCCGCTCGGGGAGGATCGCTCCCTCGACTCGCGGCCGGGGTCGCGCGGGCTCGGCCACCCCCATTGGAGAGCGACTTCGACCATGTCATCGCCCACGACGCCGGCCGAGCCGGCGCCGGCGCCGGTCGCGCCCCCATCCAGCCCGGAACTGCGCCAGCTGCTGACGCTGGTCGTGGCCGTCGTCGCGGTGGCGACGCTCTACCTCGCCCGCGAGGTGTTGATCCCCATCACCCTGGCGGTGCTGCTGTCCTTCGTGGTGGCGCCCATCGTCGGCCTGCTTCGGCGAGTCGGCCTGTGGCGCGCCCCGGCGGTGCTGCTCGGGATGCTGCTGGCACTCGGTGTCGTGCTCGTGCTGGGCAGCGTCATCGGCGTGCAGGTGGCGGGGCTCGCGCGGGATCTGCCGCGCTATCAGAGTACCATTCAGGCGAAGGTGGACACGGTGCAGGGGACCGTGCTCAGCCGGCTGAACGAGATGACCGCGCGGTTCGGCGAGCGCGCCGGGCGAGCGGAAGGCGGAGCGCCGGAAGCCGCGCCCGAGCCACCGGGCGGCAGCGAGTTGGGCGACGGGCGCCGGCCCGTGCCGGTAGAGATCCGGCAGGGCGACGCATCGCCGTTCGAGATGGCGCAACGGCTGCTCTCGCCCGTGCTGGGTCCGATCGAGACGATCTTCATCGTCTTCGTCGTGGCCGTGTTCATCCTGATGCAGCAGGCGGACATGCGCGACCGATTGATCCGCCTGTTCGGCTCCGACGACCTGCACCGCACCACGGTGGCGCTCGACGACGCGGCGTCCCGGCTGGGCAAGTACTTCCTCGCCCAGCTCGGCATCAACGCCGCCTTCGGCGTGCTCGTCTGCGCGGGGCTGTTCGTCATCGGGGTGCCCAGCCCGGTGCTGTGGGGTGTGCTGGCGGCGCTGTTCCGCTTCGTACCCTACATCGGCGCATTGCTCGCGGCGGCGCTGCCGGCGGTCCTGGCGGCCGGGGTGGACCCGGGCTGGAGCACGGTTGTCTGGACGGTGGGGCTGTTCGTGGTCAGCGAGCCGCTCATCGGGCAGGTGGTGGAGCCGATGGTGTACGGCCGCAGCACGGGCCTCTCACCGCTGTCGGTGATCGTCGCGGCGATCTTCTGGACCTGGCTGTGGGGCCCGATCGGCCTGATCCTGTCCACCCCGCTCACGCTGTGCCTCGTGGTATTGGGTCGGCACGTGGAGCGGCTGGAGTTCCTCGACGTCCTGCTCGGCGACCGGCCGGCGCTGACGCCGGCGGAGAACTTCTACCAGCGCATGCTGGCGGGCGATGCCGACGAGGCGCAGGCCCAGGCCGAAACGCTTCTGGAGGAGCGTTCCCTGTCGTCCTACTACGATGAGGTGGCGTTGAAGGGCCTGCGGCTCGCGGCGATTGACGTGGAGCGCGGCGTGGTGTCGGCGGCCAAGCTCGCCCAGATCCGGGATACCACCGCGGCCCTGGTGGGCGCGTTGTCCGAGCAGGCGGACGAGGACCCGGCGGCGACGAAGGGCAGCGCGGTGGACGAGAAGAGCGTCGCGGAAAAGGCGATCCCGCGGCGCCCGGCGCCGAGCGTCGCGCTGCCGCAGGTCGAGCACAGGCCCGAAGCCTGGCGCAGCGCCTTGCCGGTTTTGTGCTTGGCCGGTCGAGGACCGCTGGACGAGTCGGCGTCCGCGATGCTCGCTCAGCTGCTGCAGCGGCACGGGCTGGGGTCGCGGGTTGCGGCGCACGAAGCGGCGTCGCGCGACCGCTTCGCCGCCCTCGACCTGGACGGCGTGGCGATGGTCTGCATCTCTTACCTCGAGATCTTCGGCAACCCGGCGCACCTGCGCTACCTGGTACGGCGCTTGCGGCAGCGCCTGCCGGGGACGCCGATCGTCGTGGGCGTTTGGCCGGCGGACGCGGCGGTGCTCACGGACGATCAGATGCGCCGGATGATCGGCGCCGACCAATACGCGACCTCGCTGGCCGAAACGGTGACCGCTTGCCTGGAAGCGGCGGGAGCGACGGCAGACCGGGTGGCGCCGACGTAGCGCCCCGCGGGCGGCGAGGGCCGTCGCGACGCTTCCGGCGGGCCCGGCGCCCGGGGCAGGCGCGCGTCGTGCCCCGCCCCGATGCGCGCGGCAGGCCGGGCCTGCGGGGCGAGGGTCAGCCCCCCTCCTCCGTAGCGCCGAGGCGCGCCGGGGTGGCCGCGACCGGCTGCTGGGCGGCAGGCCGGGTCGCGGGTGCCGCATCCCGCTCCACGGTGGGCACGATCCGATCCGCAAGCAGGGCGTGCAACGCTTCGGTGTGGCCGCGGTCGCGCGGACCACCCGCCTCGGAAGTCATCACGACGGTCAGCGCCAGTTCCGGCACGACGTAGAGCATCTGGCCGCCGTAGCCCCAGGCGAAGAACATCGGGTAGCCGCGCGCCTCGGTTATCCACCAGCCCAGGCCGTAGAGCTGCCCGCTCCAGGACGAACGCGCCTGCGGGGTCCAAGAGGCGCGCACCCAGGCTTCCGGCAGCACGCGCCGACCGTCGTGCAGACCGCCCGCGCGGTACATCTCGCCGAAGCGGAGCAGCGCGCGGGGCGAGAGCAGCATGTCGTTGCCGCCGAAGTACACGCCCTGCGGGTCGCGCGGCCAGGGCGGCATGGCGATGCCCAACGGCCGCCCAGCCAGTCCCGAGCCAGGTCGAGCGTGGAGCGGCCGGACGCGGCGGTGAGCGCGGCCGAGAGCAGGTGCGTGCTGCCGGAGGAGTACAGCATCGCCCTGCCCGGATCACTCTCGAAGGGGCGAGACAGCACGAAGCGCACTCAATCGCGGCTGGCGGCGAAAACGCCGTAGTTGGCGCCCGAGGTGCGCTCCAGCCCGGCGCGCATGGACCAGGTGGCCGATGGTGATCTCGCGCACCTGCGGGTCGGCGCCGGGCGGCACGCGGTTGCCGAGCAGCGGCGCGACCCGCTGGTCCAGCCCCGACAGGACGCCGCGCGCGATCGCCGCGCCGACCAGCGCGGAGATTACCGACTTGGAGGCGGACTTGACGTTGGCAGGCCGATCGAGGCCCGGACCGCGGAAGGCGCGCTCCAGCAGCAGAGCGCCGTCGCGGGCGAGGAGAATGGCGTACAGCTTCGGCAGCGACGCCGCCTCGACCAGGATTTCGGCGGCCATCCCCGGGTCCGACCCCGGCGAGGCCGCCGCCGACCGCGCGCGGGACGCGGCGAGGGTGCCGGTCAGGAGCGCGGCGCCGAGCGCGCGCCGGCCGGAGCGGAACGGGCGGGACAGGTCCCGGAAAGAGGACACGCCGGGAAAGGTGGTTCTCCGGCCGCGCGCTTCAACGACGGCGCGGCGCCACTCGGGGCGCGGCGGAACCGGGCCGCACGTCGCCGCACAGACCCGACGCGGCGACGAGCATCCGCCCCGCATGGGGCGGCCACCTTGTGCCATTCGGGCCGATCTGGTTCCTCACGCCCGGAGAAGCGCGGAAAGCGCCGACGCCGGTCCTGGCCCCCGTGACGGGAGACAGGCCGTATGCTCCGACGCGAGATGATGACCGCCGCTGCGGCGTCCATCCTGCCGCGCCCCGGGGTCGCCCGGCTCGCGGGTGCTGCGCTTCGTGCCGCAGTCCGACCTCACCGTGGTGGACTCGGTGGTCACCACCACCTACGTCACCCGCGATCACGCGCTGCTGATGTGAGACTAGCTCACGGGCTCGACGCGCAGCTCCGCCCGCAGCCGCAGATGGCCGAAGGGCACACCCTGGAGCAGGACGGGCGGCAGTGACCTTCCGCCTACGCGAGGAACTGCGTTTCCACGACGGCGAGCCGGTGCGCGGGCGGGATTGCGTCGCCCCCATCCGGCGCTGGGTGCAGCGCGACCCAGTTGACCAGGCGCTGAGCGCGCGGCAGGGGGAGATGGCCGCGCCCAACGATCGCAGCTTCACCATTCGGCTCAAGCGCCGATCGGCGCCATTCGGCCCGCAGGTGGCGACGCAGCAGGCCACGCTCCTGGAGAACACGGGAACCGGCATCCTCAACCACCTGTTCCCGCCCTTTGAAAAGGCGGCGGTGCGCCGCGTCATCCTGGGCGCGACGTCGCAGGAGGATTTCATGACCGCGGCGACGAGCACCGATCGCTCGCTGTGGAAGGCCGGGGGCGGCGTTTTCACCCCCGGCTCGCCGATGGCCAGCGAGGCCGGGCTGTCGGCGATCACCGGACCGCGCGTTCTCGCCGCGTCGCGGCGCGCGCTGGTCGGGGCCGGCTACGCGGGCGAGCGCATCGTGCTGATGGCGCCCAGCGACAACCCGGTGCTGGCCGCGCTGGGGGAGGTGTGCAACGACCTGCTGCGCCGCCTGGGGATGAACGTGGACCACGCGGTGTCGGATTGGGGCACGCTGGTGCAGCGCCGCGCCTCGCGCGAGCCGCCGGAGCGGCTGGAGCGGCTGGAGCGGCTGGAGCGGCTGGAGCGGCTGGAGCGGCTGGAGCATGTTCAACACCACGTGGCAGGATCCGGACACCGTCAATCCCGCCGTGACGCAAGTGCTGCGCACCGGCGGCGCGCGGGGCTTCTTCGGCTAGCCCGACATTCCCGCCATCGAGCAGATGCGGGAAGCTTGGCTGGATGCGCCGGATGTCGGGGCGCAGCAGCGGATCGCCGCCGAGCTCCAGGAGATCTGCACGCGCGAGGTGGCGTTCCTGTCGACCGGCCAGTACGTCTACCGGACCGCGTACCGTCGCGACCTGCGCGACGTGCCCACGGGCCTGTTCACCTCCTGGAATGTTCGCCGCACCTGAACGCGTGCCTCCGGGTGCGGCCCGATCGCTCGCCGCGCTCCCACCATCTCCGCTTCCCGGGAACCAGAACCGAATGTCCGTCATCGATCACATCCGCCGTTTTCAAGAAGACCTCGTCGTCACCCGGCACGACCTGCACGCGCACCCCGAGCTGGGCATGGCCGAGCACCGCACCGCGGCGGTGGTGGCGGGGCTGCTGGAATCCTGGGGCATCACGGTTCACCGCGGCGTCGGCGGCACCGGCGTGGTGGGCGTGCTGCGGGCCGGCAACGGCGGGCACGCGATCGGGCTGCGCGCCGACATGGACGCGCTGCCGATCGCCGAGATGACCGGCCTGCCCTACCGATCGGTGAATCCGGGCGTCATGCACGCCTGCGGTCACGACGGGCACACGACGATGCTGCTGGGGGCCGCGCGCTACCTCGCCGAGACGCGCGACTTCGACGGCACGGTGAACCTGATCTTCCAGCCCGGCGAGGAGGGCTGCGGCGGCGCGCTGGCGATGCTGGCGGACGGGCTGTTCGAGCGTTTCCCGTGCGACGCGGTGTACGGGATGCACAACGCGCCGGGGCTGGAGGTGGGCCGCTACGGGCTCAGCGCGGGACCGTTCATGGCGGGCGGCGCGTTCTTCGACATCGTGGTGGCCGGGGTGGGCTCGCACGGGGCGCGGCCGGAGGTGAGCGTGGACTCGGTGCTGACCGCCTGCCACGTGGCCACCGCGCTGCAATCGGTGGTGTCGCGCAACCTTTCCCCGCGCGAGGCAGCGGTGGTCAGCATCACCAAGGTGACGGGCGGCGAGGCCTACAACGTGATCCCGCAGACCGCCACCCTGTCCGGTACGGCGCGCTTTTTCAGCCGCGAGATCGGCCAGCGGATCGAGGACGCGATGCGCCGGGTGGCGGCGGGCGTGGCAGCGGGCTTCGGCGCGACGGCCGTGCTGGATTTCCGGCTGATCTTCGCGCCCACGATGAACGAGCCGGCGCGCACGTCGGCCTACGCCGACGCGGCGGCGGAGCTGGTGGGCGAGGCGATGGTGGACCGGAACAAGGCACCGCTGATGGGCTCGGAGGACTTCGCCTTCATGATGGAGAAGGTGCCCGGCGCCTACATCAACCTGGGCAACGGTCCCGGCGCCTACCCGCACCACCCCGAGTACAACTTCAACGACGCGGCGATCCCGTTCGGCGCGGCGCTCTACGCCCGCATGGTGGAGCGGAGCATGCCGCGCGGCGCGGCGGACTGATGCGGGAATGCGCGGCGGATGGGCGTCCGGTGGACGTCCGTGCTCCGGGCACCCTGCTCGCCGGATCCCATCGCGCCGAGGTACTCCGGAGTGGGCCAGTTGATCTTCGCGCCGAGCGGGTCACGCGTGCACGCGCTGACCGACAGCCGCGCGGTTTCCGGACAGGAATATACGCGATGCACTATGCAGGCTCGAAGGAATACCTTGTTTCCACGCAAACTTGGTCTACGGAAATAAGTGTTGGCGGCGCGGTAACGGCGTGTATCCGTGATAGGCAGACCAGGAAAATGTTTGCATTTCCTCTCCAAGGATATTGAACCGCCAATACATTGCCCCTAATCATCCTGGCACCTGGACTTTCCAGGATTTGGGAGATCGATCGGTGGCCAGGGCGGAAAACAACCTCGACGAGATGACGGTCGAGGAGCTGACATCGCTGATCGGCGCGGCGGAAGCCAAGCGGGGTGAGAAGCTCGAGGAGGCGAAAGCCTCGCTCTGGGCCGAGATGGAGAAGAAGGCCGCCGCGATCGGCATCAGCCTCGACGCGTTGCGCGCGGCACCTAACGGACATTCCACGGAACGCAAGAAGCGCAAGGACGCCGGAGCGCCGGTCGCGGCCAAGTTTCGCGGTCCGAACGGCGAGGAATGGTCCGGCCGCGGTCGCCCGCCGACTTGGCTGGCCGCGCTGGAAGCGGAAGGCAAGAGCCGGGACAAGTTCCGGATTTGAAATGTCAGGACGGCGCTTCACGCGCCGTCCCGGAGCGTGCCGAGGGATCGGATTGTAATCACCCATCGAGGTGGTACGGCAGATTTAGTATCCCGTGAGATCCCGTGCCGGGAATGACGGGCAGGTATGATAGCAGGGCAGAATCGTCGGAGAGCGCCGCGGAAGCCGACGGGTCGCGCGGGAATGCCCGCGACGCAGTATCAATCGAAGAAGTCCGGCATCGGGCGCGGTGACACCGCCGGCCCGCGCAACGACGCGCGCAATTCCCTGTCCAACGCCTGGAGGAAGCGCATTCGCTGCTTCGGGCCGAAGGGGGCCGGGCCGCCGGTGACGGCGCCGACCTCGCGCAGGTGACGTGACACCTCACGCCCGGCCAGCGCGCCACCGATGTTAGCGTCGTCCCAGACCTTGCCGCCGGGCGCGATGGCCCGGGCGCCGGCGGTGAGGCAGCGGGCGGCGAGCGGGATGTCGGCGGTCACGCACACGTCGCCCGGGCGGATGTGCTCCGCGATCCAGTCGTCGGCGGCGTCCGCCCCCTCGGCGACGATGACGCGGTGGACGTTGGGCGCGTCCGGAAGGCGCACGCCGCGGGCGCCGTTGGACACAACGTGGACCTCCAGCCCCAAGCGCTCAGCGACGCGGAACACTTCGTCGCGCACCGGGCAGGCGTCGCCGTCCACGTGAATGGCGGGGCGGGTCACGCGTCGTCCGTCACGCCGTTCGCGGCGTCGCGGGCGACCAGCGCGGGGTCGCGCGCCGCCGGGTCGCCCATGCCGCCGCCGCCGGGCAGCTTGAGCAGGAGGCGGCGCCCGGCCGGGATCACCTGGAAGCCCTTGGTGCGCAGGGCCGTGCCGTCGTCCAGCCCGACCCAGCCGGCGGCGCCGCCGCCGCCGCCGTCGCGGCCGCGTGGGGGATTGGCGACGCGGTCGAAGATGGCGTTCACCGCGAACTCGGCGTCCCCCTTGGCGCCGATCTCCATCACCTGCCCCAGCCCGCCGCGGGTGCGCCCAGTGCCGCCGGAGCCGGGCCGCAGCTCCTTGCGCCAGAACACCACGGGGGCGACGTTCTCGGTGACTTCGACCGGCATGGTGCGCACGCCGGATGGGAAGGCGATGCCGTCCAGACCGTCGAGCCCTGGCCGCGCGCCGGTGCCGCCGGAGTTGAAGGTGATCACCTCGAAGTCCGGCAGGGGGCTGCCCTGCCCGCTCACCGAGGCACCGCCGCGCAGGGGCGGGTTCCACAGGCAGGAGGAACCTTCCGCCGTGACACGGTCCGGCACCGCCCCGTGCAGGCAGCCCATCATTAGGTCGGGCAGCAGTTGGCCGACGACGTGCCGCACCGCCACCGGCGAGGGGCGTGGCGCGTTGAGGATGCAGCCCTCCGGGATGGTCATGCGGAAGGGCAGCAGGCTGGCCCAGTTGTTCGGGATCGCCGGCGCCACCACGCACTTGATGCCGAAGCAGCTGTAGGCGCGGGTGTAGGCGGCAGGAACGTTGATGCCGCGCCCCGACAGGCCGGAGGTGCCGGCGAAGTCCACGTCGACGCCGTCGGCGGCGATCGTCATGGAGGCGCGCAGGGTCACGGGCGCCTCGTAGCCGTCGGAGCGGATTTCCGAGGCGAAGGTGCCGGGCGGCAGGCGCGCGACGGCCTCCAGGGTGGCGCGCATGCTGTTGTCGAAGATGAAGGTCGCGAGATCGTCGAGGCCGTCGAGCCGGAACTCCGCCAGCATCTCCGCAAGGCGGCACGCGCCGGCGTCGTTGCAGGCGCATAAGGAGTAGACGTCGCCTTCCAGTTCGGCCGGGGTACGGGTGCCGGCGCGCAGGATATCGAAGAAGGTTTCGTTGGCACGGCCGGAGTCGAAGCACTTTACGATGGGGATGTAGAGCCCTTCCTCGAATACCGAGCGCGCCTCGGGGCCCATGCCGAGCCCGCCGACGTCGATCACGTGCGCGGTGTTGGCGAGCAGGCCGACCACGGCGCCGCGGTGGAAGGCGGGCGTGACTACGGTGAGGTCGTGCAGGTGGCCGGTGCCGAGCCAGGGGTCGTTGGTGATGTAGTGGTCGCCCGGCCGCATGGTGTCGGCGGGGAACTTGCGGAGGAAGTGGCCGACGCTCTCCATCATGGAGTTGACGTGGCCGGGGGTGCCGGTGACGGCCTGGGCCAGCATTCGGCCGCGCAGGTCGAAGACGCCCGCGGACAAGTCGCCGGCCTCGCGCACCGTGGTGGAGAAGGCGGTGCGGATCATGGTCTGCGCCTGCTCCTCCACCACGGCGAGGAGGCGATTCCACTGGATCTGGCGCCCGATGGCGGCGAGCGGATCGTCGGTCGGCATCACGTGCGCTCCCGGGTCAGGTCGAGGGTGCCCAGCCCGTCCATCCGGCAGCGCCAGCCGGGGCCGACCAGCGTGCTCGTCTCGTCTTCCGCCACGATGCACGGGCCCGGGACCGCGGCGCCGGGCGGGAGACTGGCCCGCTCGTACACCGGCCAGTCCGACACGATGCCGGTGGCGGTGTCGCGCACGGCCTGGACCCGCACCGGCGCGGGCGGCTCGGCTTCCGCCGCCTCCGCAGCCGGCTCCTCCGGCTCCACGAGGGTGGACACGGTGATGGCGAAGCTCAGCACCTCGACGTCGGAGCCGGGCACCGGGCGGTCGTAGGTGCGGGCGTACTCGCGGTCGTAGTCGGCGCGCACCGCGGCGACGTCCGCCTCCGCCAGGGCACGCGGCGGCAGCGGCACCGCGATCTCGTGTCCCTGCCCGACGTAGCGCATGAACGCCGAGCGGCGCTCGGTCGTGGGCGCGTCGGGAGCGCCGGCAGCGACGGCGCGGGCGGCCTCGTCGCGCATGTCGTCCAGCAAGGCGTTCACCGCTTCGCGGTCGAAGGCGTGGAAGCGGACGTAGAAGGAGCGCACCACCTCGTAGGCGACCGGCGCGCGGAGGAAGCCAATGGCCGAGCCCACCCCGGCGCCGGCGGGCACCACCACGCGGTCGGCGCCGATCTTCTCGGCGATCCGGGTGCCGTGCACCGGACCGCCGCCGCCGAAGGCGATCACCGCCCGCCCGTCGTAGCCGGCGCCGTGCTCGATGGCGTGCACCCGCGCGGCGTTAGCCATGTTCTCGTCCACCACCTCCACCACGCCCAGGGCAGCCATCTCCGGGGCGAGGGCAAGGGGTTGGCCGACGTGTTCCGCCAACGCGCTGGCCGCCGCCACCGGGTCGAGCGGGATGCTGCCGCCCGCGAAATGCGTGGGGTCGTAGCGCCCGAGCAGGAGGTTGGCATCCGTCACCGCCGGCCGCGTGGCCCCGCGCCCGTAGCAGGCGGGGCCGGGCGCGGCGCCGGCGCTCTCGGGGCCCACCTGAATGCGGCCCAGCGCGTCGACCGAGGCCAGGGAGCCGCCGCCCGCGCCGATCTCCACCATCTCGATCACCGGGATGCGCAGCGGCAGGCCGGAGCCCTTCCGGAAGCGCCCGACCCTGGCGACCTCGAAGGCGCGGGCGGATTGGGGGGCGTAGCCGTCGATGAGGCAGACCTTGGCCGTGGTGCCGCCCACGTCGAGGGACAGGACCTTCTCCAGCCCCTTCTGCCGGGCGACGTGGGCCGAGAAGATCGCCCCGCCCGCGGGTCCGCTCTCCACCAGCCGGATCGGGAGGCGCGTCGCCGTCTCCAGCGTGCACAGCCCGCCGCCCGACAGCATCAGGAAGAAGGGGCAGCTGAGGCCCAGCTCGTGCGCGCCGTCGCGGAGGCGATGGAGGTAGCGCGCCATCAGCGGCTGCACGTAGGCGTTGGCGACGGTGGTGGAGAAGCGCTCCCATTCGCGCATCTCCGGCGACACCTCGCTCGACAGCGACACGGGCAACTCGGGCCACTCGGCCGCGACCACTGCGGCGGCGCGACGCTCGTGCGCCGGGTCGCGGAAGCTGTGCAGGAAGCCGATCGCCAGGGCCTCGACGCCCTCGGCCCGCAGGAACGGCAGGTGCGCCCGCACCGCCGCCTCGTCCAGCGGGCGGAGCACCGCGCCGGTGTTGTCCAGCCGCTCCGGGACCGGCAGGCGCCAGCGGCGCGGCACCAGCGGCTCGGGCAGAATGATGCCCAGGTCGTACTGGTCGTAGCGGCTCTCGTTGCCCAGCGCGAGGACGTCGCGGAAGCCCTCGGTGGTCAGCAGCGCGGTGCGGGCGCCCTTGCGCTCGATGATGGCGTTGGTCGCCAGCGTGGTGCCGTGCACGAACAGCGACACGTCGCCCGCCCCGATGCCGGCCTGCGCCAGGACCCGCGCCGTGCCCTCCAGGACGCCCAGCTCCGGCGCGTGCGGGGTGGTGAGGATCTTGGCGGTCCAGCGATCGGTGGCGCGCTCGTCGCGGCGCTCCAGGGCGAGGTCGGTGAAGGTGCCGCCGATGTCGGCGGCGAGGCGATAATCCGGCATCGGGCGGCAATGAACAGGCGCCACCCCGCCTCGGCAACCCCCGGACGGGTGGCTGGACGCGTCGAGCGCGGACGGCGCGATCTTCCCCGACCAGCCGGTTCGCCCGCCCGCCAGCCGGGAACCGAACGCGCCACGCCGGCGCCACTATCCCGGTCGTCCCCTCGCGACGCTAAGGGGGCCGGGACGGTCGCGGGGACCAGCCGTGAGGAGGTTGGCGCGTGCCGGCGCGGCCGGGGCCGCGTGCTAGACGCTCCGCACCGCGCCGCCATCCAGGCGCACGATGCAGCCGGTGACGTAGGAAGCCCGGTCGGACGCCAGGAAGGCCGCCATCGGGCCGTACTCGTCGGGCTCGCCGTAGCGGCCGGCCGGGATCGTCTTCTCCCGCGCGGCGGTGATCTGCTCCACGGTGCCGCCGGTCTTCGCCGCCGCGGCCCGCGCGGTTTCCAACGTGCGATCGGTTCGAAAAGCGCCGGGGGCGAGGATGTTGCAGGTGATGCCCTCGCCCGCGACCTCGGCCGACAGCGTCTTGTTCCAGCCCACGACCGCGGCGCGCAGCACGTTGGACAGTGCTAGGTTGGGAATCGGCTGCTCCATGCCGGTGCTGCCCACGCTGATGATGCGGCCCCAGCGGCGCTCGCGCATGCCCGGCAGCAGCCTGTTCGCGACCTGGACGGGCGAGAGCACGATGCGACGGAACCAAGTTTCCAGCGACTCCGCCGTCAGCTCCAGTGCGGTGCCGGGCGGCGGGCCGCCGTGGTTGAGCAACACGATGTCCACGCCGCCCAACGCCGTGATCGCGCCGTCGGCCAGTGCGTCCATGTCGGCCGCGCTCGCCACGTCGGCGGGGATGCCGACCGCCCGCGGCGCGCCCAGTTCGCGCAGCGCGGCGCAGGCGACGTCCAGGCTCGCCTGCTCACGGCCGGACGCGACGAGGGACACGCCTTCCGCGGCCAGCGTGTCAGCCACCGCGCGGCCCAGCCCCTTCGAGGCGCCCATGACGAGCGCGCGCTTGCCGCGCAGTTGCAGGTCCATGCGACCGGACTCCCCCGTGGGTTCGCGCCGGAGGCTGCCCCGGCTTTCCGGCCGCTGGCAAGCGGGCCGGGATGGGATGTGCCTGGGCGGCCCGCCAGCGGAAGGCGGTCACTGGCGGGCCGTCGGTTCGCGGTTCATCCTACCACGTCGAGGGAGAAGCCCGCTCGCATGGCGAAGCCCACCATTCTGCTCACGCGGCGCTTCCCGCCCGCGGTGGAAGCGCGCGCCATGCGCGACTACGACGCGCGTCCGCGCGAGCGGGACGAGGTCATGACGGCCGGGGAGGTCGTCGCGGCGGCTTCGGGTGCGGCGGGCATCCTGTGCGCGGCAGGCGACCCGCTCGGCGCGGACACCATCGCCCGCCTCCCAGGGAGCGTGCGCATCCTGGCCACGTTCAGCGTCGGCGTCGATCACTTAGCGCTGGACGCGGCCCGTGCGCGGGGCATCGCCGTGACCAGCACGCCGGACGTGCTGAGCATCGCCACCGCCGAACTGGCGATGCTCCTGCTGCTAATGTGCGCCCGCCGCGCGAGCGAGGCGGAACGGCTGCTGCGGGAGCGCCTCTGGGTCGGCTGGAGTCCGACCCAGCTCACGGGCGTGACGCTGGACGGCAAGCGGCTGGGCGTGCTCGGGATGGGCCGGATCGGCCGCGAGCTGTCGCGCATGGCGCGCGGCCTCGGCATGGAGGTGCACTACCGCAACCGCTCCCGCCTGCCGCCTGCGGCCGAGGACGGCGCGACGTACCACGCCGACGACGACGGCTTCCTCGGGGCGGTGGACGTGTTGTCCATGCACATCCCGGGCGGGGCGGAAAACCGGCACTGGCTGGATGCCGGGCGGATCGCGAAGCTGCGGCGGGGTGCGATCGTGGTGAACACCGGCCGCGGCACCACGGTGGACGACGCGGCGCTGTGCGAGGCGCTTCGCTCCGGCCACCTGCGGGCCGCCGGGCTGGACGTGTTCGCCGGCGAGCCCGCCATCTTCGAGGGCTACCATTCCGCGCCGAACGTGACCCTGCTGCCGCACCTGGGCAGCGCCACGGTCGAGACCCGCGACGCCATGGGCTTCCGCTGCCTGGACAACCTCGACGCGCTGCTGCTGCGCGGCGAGGCGCCGCCGCACCGCGTCGCCTGACGCGATTACCGCGGGCCGGCGCGCCCCGCGGATTGCTCCTGGCCGCCCGCCGGCCAACGATTGCCCCAGGTTGCCCCGCGCGGGTCGCGAGGAGGTGCAGGGGCGCGCGGGCGAGGAGACCCACTGGCGGCGCGCTTCCGGCGCATAGATGGCCGGGCAGCGTCCTCACCCCTCGGTTGCTGGCGCCCACGTTGACGCTGCCCTAGTTGGGACGGGATGCGAATCTATCTCGCTGGCCCCGAGGTGTTCCTGCCGGACGCCGCTGCCATCGCCGACGCCAAGCGTGCGCTCTGCGCCCGCTCGGGAGCGGAGGGCGTTTTCCCCACCGATCCCGTGCCGTGCCCCGAGGCGGACGCGACGGCAGAGGCGTTCCTCGGCATCTACCTGCGGAACGAGGCACACATCCGCGGCTGCGACGCGCTGGTGGCCAACCTGACCCCGTTTCGCGGCCCCTCGGCCGACGCGGGAACAGTGTACGAACTCGGCTTCATGCGGGCGCTGGGCCGGCCCGTCGCGGGCTACAGCAACGTCGGCCGCGGCTTCACGGCGCGTACCCTGTCCTTCCTGGGACCGGCAGCGCGGCGACGGGAGGACGGGGCGTGGGAGGACGGTGAGGGCCTGCTGATCGAGGATTTCGGCCTGCACGATAATCTCATGGTGGACGGCGGCGTACGGGCGGGTGGGGGCAGGATCGCGGCGCGCGAGATGCCGGTCGCCGACCGCTGGCGCGATCTTGCCGCCTTCGAGGAGGCGCTTCGCACCCTGCTCCGATCCTGAGGCATGTCGGGCGCCGACGAGTTCCGGGTCGGGTTGCCCGCACCCGCACCCTGGTTTATGTCCCGCCGTCCGCCTGCCTGGGCGGCTCTGGAGGGATGGCCGAGCGGTCGAAGGCGCGCGCCTGGAAAGTGCGTATACGTCAAAAGCGTATCGTGGGTTCGAATCCCACTTCCTCCGCCATCGGCCAGGGCGCGTTCATGGGAGCGGTTCGGCGCGATGGCGGCGGCTACGCCACTCGAACCCGGAGCATCGCGAGGCAGTCGACCGCCCCAAGGTGACCGATCCGGCGTTCCGAGAGTTCGTGTCGCTGCCCGCTCGACCCGCCGAACGGATGCGTGAATGATCCATTGCTCGAATCGACGGGGGTGGGAATGCCTGAGCGCAGCGCCAGCGGGAGTGCCGCTGGTCGTTCCGGCTGCCTCCTCCTGCTTCTTGCCTCGACGAGTTGCGCTCCGTCCCCGGTCGACCTGACCGACATACCGAGCGGGGTGATCTGTCCGCCCGACGGAACGCGCGTGGATCGGCGCGGATCGGAGGACGTGGCGTACCTCGGCTCCGATCCGTTCGATCCCGCCGTCTGCCTGCTTCGCTTCCGGGACGGCGGCCAGGGCCGCTCGCTCGCCGGCCTGCTCACCCAACCGGCCCCGGACGAGGCGAGTCTTCGCCGCGGCTTGGCCGACCTGTTTCCCTTGGCGATCGGTCGCCAAACCAGCTTCTTCTGGCGCGTCCCGGTCGCCGGCTCGCCCACGGAGACGGGCACCTTCCAGGAGAACTGGCGCGTCGCGGGAGAACGCGCCATGCGCATCGGCAACGCGACCCGGCAGGTCTGGCTGATCGAGCGCGAGCAGCAGAACGTGTCCGGCAACGAGGGGCGTTTCGCCTACCGCCACGACGTGCGGTACGCGATCGACAAGGTCACCGGGGCTCCCCTCTCGTTCAGCGGCCGCTCGGTGACCCGCTCCGGCGGCGTGACACCCGTCCCTGCCTGGACGACCACGTCGATGTCGGTTCCCTGAGCGCGACCCGCGGGCCGCGCGGGCGACGAGGAGCCGGCGCGGCGCGCCATCGCCGCCGCCGGTGCTCACGACCTCGTGCGCGGAGTGACGGCTTGGCCGTGTCCCGCAGGACTGCGATGAACACGGCCCGCCAATTCCCTGGATCGCGTTGCGACCGACCGCGTGCCGGACATATCGGACCCCATGACCGACGCTCACCATCCGGCGCCGACGCCGATCTACTACCTGCACCCCCTGATGGTCGGCCCGTTGCGCGACTGGGGTGCCGAACTGGACCGCATCGCGGCGCTTGGCTTCCGGGTCGTGGCCATCCCGCCACCGTTCGCGCCGGCGCGAAGCGGCGACATGCTCCTCGTCGCCGACCATGACCATCCCCACCCTTCCCTCGAAGCGCCCGGGGATGGCACCGACGCGATCTCCCGAATCGCGGCTGCTTGCAGCGCGCGCGGTCTCGCGCTGATGCTCGATCTCGTGGTGGACCGCGTCGCCGCGGGAGGTGCGCTCGCGGCGACCCATCCCCGCAGCTACGGCACGGCCGGGTCCGTCGGCGAACGTCCGGACCCACGCCGTCCGGCGCCGTCCCGCGATGCGGCCTACCTCGACCTCGCCTCCGCTGATGTCGCGGCGTGGTGGGGCGAGCGGGTCCGCACCTGGGTGACGGCGGGCGTCGCCGGCTTTCGTTGCGAAACGCCGGGGCGGGTGCCTCCCGCGTTGTGGCGCGGGCTGGTGACCGCGGCGCGAGCGGCGCGCCCGGATTGCGGCTTCGTGGCCTGGACCGCGGGAATGCTCCGCGGGGAGATTGAGGCACTGGCGGGGGTGGGCTTCTCGCTCCTCTGCTCCTCGGCTGCTTGGTGGGACTATCGCGCGGGCTGGCTCATGGAGGAAAGAGCCGCGCTCGACCGGATCGCGCCGTCGCTCGCCTTCCCGGAAGCCCCGTTCGGGACTCGCGCCGGGGCGGACATCGCGGACACCGGGCTTCGCGAGCGCGGCGCCCGGCGCGCCCTCCACTTCGCGGCGCGGTTCGGGGACGCGCTGCTGGTTCCGATGGGCTTCGAGTTCGGTGCTCGCCGCGCGCTCGACCCGTCGCAGGACCGGCCCGGCGACTGGGTCTGGTTGCGCGAGAACGCGCCCTACGACCTGTCGGCGGAGATGGGAGCGTTGTGCGCGGCGGCGTCGCGCGAGGCGGTGCGCGCGGGCATGTCGCTGGACCTGACCGGGCCGGGCTCTCCCGTCGTCGCCGTGCTGCGCGCGCGCGGCCAGGACCCGCGCACTGCCGATGGCGGCGCACTGCTGCTCGCGAATCCCGCGCTGGACGTCGCGGCCTCGGTGCTGCCGGAAACGCTGCTTCCGGCCATGGGGGGTCTGCTCGGCACGCCGCGCGCGACGTCGCCGGGCAGGGAGATGCTGTTGCCGGGCGTCCCGGTGGTGCTGGAGCCGGGGGAGGTCCGCGTCTACGCCGTCCCGCGCGGCGCGCCGGTGCTGCGGCCGAAGTCGGCCCGGCCCACTCCCGCCCAGGCCGTGGACGTGCCGCGCGTGGCCATCGAGGCGGTGACGCCGCTGGTGGACGGCGGCCGTTTCCCGATCAAGCGCACGGTCGGCGACCGCGTCGACGTGGAGGCGGACGTCTTCACCGACGGCCACGGCAAGCTTGGCGTGGCGCTGCTCTGGCGCGCGGCGGACGAGCGCGGCTGGCGCGAAACGCGGATGACGCCGCTCGCCAACGATCGCTGGGCCGCATCCTTTCCCCTCGCGCGCCTGGGGCGGCACCAGTTCGCCGTCGAGGCGTGGATGGACGTCTTCGCCACCTTCCGCGACGAACTCACCAAGAAGCGTGACGCCGGCATAAACGTCACCCTGGAGGTCGAGGAGGGACGCCGGCTGGTGGCTGCCACGGCCGCGCGCCATCCGGGCGGGGCGCTGGCGGAACTCGCGGCACGGTTGGAAGGCGTCGCGGACGCGGAGAAGCTGTCCGCCCTGCTCGCGCCGGACACGGCGGCGCTGATGGCCGCGGCCGACGACCGGCCGCACCGGGTCCGGCAGAACCCGGTCGCCACGGTGGAAGCCGAGCGCACGGCGGCCAGCTTCGCGAGTTGGTTCGAGGTTTTCCCGCGCTCGCAGAGCGGCGACGCGCGCCGGCACGGCACCTTCGCTGACGTGATCGGGCGTCTGCCCGCCATCCGGGACATGGGTTTCGACGTGCTCTACTTCCCGCCGATCCACCCGATCGGCCGGAGGAACCGCAAGGGACCGAACAACACCCTGACGCCGGGCCCGGACGACCCCGGTAGCCCTTACGCGATCGGGTCGGACGAGGGCGGGCACGAAGCGCTGCACCCCGAGCTGGGCACGCTGGAGGATTTCGAGCGTTTGCGCGCTGCGGCCGCCGGGCACGGGCTGGAACTGGCGATGGACTTCGCCATCCAGTGCGCGCCCGACCACCCCTGGCTGGCGGAGCATCCGGAATGGTTCGACTGGCGGCCCGACGGCTCGCTGCGCTACGCCGAGAACCCGCCCAAGAAGTACCAGGATATCGTCAACGTCGATTTCTACGCGGCGGGCGCTACGCCCTCGCTGTGGGTGGCCCTGCGCGACTCCGTGATGTTCTGGGCGGATCGCGGCATCCGGACCTTCCGGGTGGACAACCCGCACACCAAGCCCCTGCCCTTCTGGGAATGGATGATCGCCGAGATCAAGGCCAAGTACCCGGACGCGATCTTCCTGTCTGAGGCCTTCACGCGGCCCAAGGTCATGTACCGTCTCGCCAAGGTCGGCTTCTCGCAGTCCTACACGTACTTCACGTGGCGCAACAGCAAGCGCGACCTGCAGGACTACATGGTGGAGCTGACGACCACGGCACCGCGGGAGTTCTTCCGGCCGCACTTCTTCGTCAACACGCCAGACATCAACCCCTACTTCCTGCAGACCAGCGGCCGTCCGGGGCACCTGCTGCGCGCGGCGCTGGCGGCGACACTCTCGGGGCTCTGGGGCGTCTACAACGGTTTCGAGCTGTGCGAGGCGACGCCAATCCCGGGCAAGGAGGAGTACCTCGACAGCGAGAAGTTCCAGCTCCGCGCCTGGGACTACGACCGGCCCGGTAACATCGTCCCCGAGATCACGCGGCTGAACGCCATCCGCAAGGCGAACCCGGCGCTGCACTCCCACCTGAACGTCCGGTTCCACAACGCCTACAACGACAACATCCTGTATTTCTCCAAGGCCACCCGGGACCGCTCGAACGTCCTGCTCGTCGCGATCAGCCTGGACCCGGACAACGTCCAGGAGGCATCGTTCGAGTTGCCGTTGTGGGAATGGAACCTGCCCGACGACGCGTCGTTGGAGGCGGAGGATCTGATGCGGGGACAGTCCCTCACCTGGACGGGCAAGACGCAGCGACTGCGTCTGGACCCGGCCGACCTGCCATTCGCAATCTGGCGCGTCCGTCCCGCGGGCGCCTGATGACAACGGAGCGCCTCCCGACGATGAACCTGCCAGGGGATCCGCACTGGTACCGCGACGCCGTAATCTACCAGCTGCACGTCAAGAGCTTCTTCGACGCCAACAACGACGGCGTAGGCGACTTCGCCGGCCTGCTGGACAAGCTCGACTACGTCGCGGAACTAGGCGTGGACACCTTGTGGCTGCTGCCGTTCTACCCGAGCCCGCGCCGCGACGACGGCTACGACATCTCGGAGTACCGGGGCGTGCACCCGGACTACGGCAGCCTCGACGACGCGAAGCGCCTCGTGGAGGAGGCGCACAAGCGCGGCCTGCGGGTGATCACGGAACTGGTGATCAACCATACCAGCGACCAGCACCCCTGGTTCCAGGCCGCGCGAAAGGCACCGCCAGGCTCGCCAGAGCGCGACTATTACGTCTGGTCCGACACCGACGACAAGTTCACCGAGACGCGGATCATCTTCCTCGACACCGAGAAGTCCAACTGGACGTGGGACAACGAGGCCGGCGCCTACTTCTGGCACCGCTTCTACAGTCACCAACCGGACCTGAACTTCGACAACCCGAAGGTCATGTCCGAGGTGCTGGACGTGATGCGCTACTGGTTGGACATCGGCGTGGACGGGCTGCGCCTCGACGCGGTTCCCTACCTGATCGAGCGCGACGGCACGAGCAACGAGAACCTGCCCGAAACGCACGAGATCCTGAAGGTCATCCGCGGCAAGCTGGACGAGGGCTACGCCGGTACCGGCAAGATGCTGCTGGCCGAGGCCAATATGTGGCCGGAGGACACGCAGCAGTACTTCGGCGAGGGCGACGAATGCCACATGGCGTTCAACTTCCCGCTGATGCCGCGCATGTACATGGCGATCGCGCAGGAGGATCGCTTCCCGATCACCGACATCCTGCGACAGACCCCCGACATTCCCGAGGGATGCCAGTGGGCGATCTTCCTGCGCAACCACGACGAGCTGACGCTCGAGATGGTCACCGACAAGGAGCGCGACTATCTCTGGAGCACCTACGCGGCGGACAAGCGCGCGCGAATCAACCTGGGGATCCGCCGCCGCCTCGCGCCGCTGCTGGAGCGGGATCGCCGGCGCATCGAGCTGATGAACGGCCTGCTCCTGTCCATGCCGGGCACGCCGGTGATCTACTACGGCGACGAGATCGGCATG
Organism: uncultured Roseomonas sp.; assembly: GCA_964243365.1. GTDB lineage: Bacteria > Pseudomonadota > Alphaproteobacteria > Acetobacterales > Acetobacteraceae > Roseomonas. The sequence goes on from CAXTEL010000011.1 coordinate 37,292, forward strand.
GGCGACAACATCTTCTTGGGCGACCGGGATGGCGTGCGCACGCCGATGCAATGGAGCATCGACCGCAACGGCGGCTTCTCCAAGGCCGATCCGGCGTCGCTGGTTCTACCGCCGATCCAGGACCCGCTCTATGGCTACCAAGCCGTGAACGTCGAGGCGCAGGCGCGCGACTCCCATTCGTTGCTCAACTGGACCCGGCGGATGCTCGCGACCCGGAAACGGTCCCGCGCCTTCGGCCGCGGCAGCATGCGTCTGCTGTACCCGAACAACCGCAAGGTGCTGGCCTACCTGCGCGACCACGAGGGCGATGACGGGCAGAACGAGACCATCCTCTGCGTGTTCAACCTTTCCCGCTCGGCGCAGGCCGTGGAGCTGGACCTGTCGAGCTTCGCCGGCCGGGTGCCGGTGGAGATGCTGGGCGGCACGTCCTTCCCCGCCGTCGGCCAGCTCTCCTACCTCCTCACCCTGCAGCCCTACGGCTTCTATTGGTTCGTGCTGGCCGGCGAGACGGCGCTGCCCGCTTGGCACGAGACGGCGCCGGAGCCGCTTCCCGACCTGCGCACGCTGGTGTTCCGCGCCGACGCGCAGGAGCTCCTGGGAGACTCGCAGAAGCGCGAACTGGAACGCGAGGTGCTTCCGAGCTACTTGCCGAAGCGTCGCTGGTTCGCGGCGAAGGGCGAGCCGATGGAGGGCGTGCGGCTGACCGCCACCGCCGCGCTGCCGGGCACCAACCGCTTCGTGGCGCTCGCCGAGGTTGAGGTGAAGCTCCCGGGACGCACGGAGCGCTACTGCGTGCCCGTCGCCGCGGTAGAGGAGAGCGACAATTCCGGCCCGCTCGGTTACCAGCTCGCGCTGTCCCGACTGCGCCAGGGCCGCCGCGTCGGCTACCTCACGGACGCCTTCGCCTCCGACCTCTTCGCGCGTGCGACCGTTGCTGCATTGCGCGAGGGTGCGAGCGCCGGCACGACGGACGGGGAAGTGCGCTTCGTCGGGAGCGCCGGCCTCGACGCCATCGATATGTCCGTCGAGCCGCAGATCCGTCGCCTTTCGGCCGAACAGTCGAACTCCTCGATGATCATCGCGGAAGCCGTGGTGCTGAAGATCCTGCGCAAGCTGACGCCCGGGATCCATCCGGAGGCCGAGATGACCCGGCACCTGACCGAGGCTGGATTCGGCAACATCGCCCCGCTTCTCGGGGAAGTCGTCCGCGTGGATGCCGACGGCACGCCGTGCACGTTGATGCTGCTGCAGGGTTTCGTCCGCAACCAGGGGGACGGCTGGGGCTGGACGCTGGACTGGCTGTCCCGAGCCCTCGACGAGACGGCGCTGGCCGGCGAGCCGCACGAGGACGCGCTGGCGGGCTACCTGTCCTTCGCGGGCGCGCTAGGTCGGCGGCTGGGCGAGCTGCACGCGGTGCTGGCGGCACCTTCGGACGATGCCGCGTTCTCGCCCGAGCCGGCCACCCAGGACGACAGCACCGCTTGGGCCGAGGGCGTGCTGGCGCAGCTCGACCCCGCGCTCGACCTGCTGTCGCGGCCGCGCGATTGGCCCGACGCCGCCGTCGCGGTCTCGGTGTCGGAGCTGTTGGAACGGCGGACCGCGTTGCGGCAGCTGGTCCACGAACTGGCGCGATCGGCGGCCGGCGCCCTCAGGACGCGCGTGCACGGCGATTTCCACCTGGGGCAGGTTCTCGTCGCCCAGGGTGACGCGGTGATCGTCGACTTCGAAGGGGAGCCGGCGCGGCCCTTGTCGGAGCGGCGCGCCAAGGGCAGCCCGCTGCGCGACGTCGCGGGGTTGCTGCGATCGTTCGACTACGCCGCGGCCGTGGCGGCGCAGGCGGGCGCCAACTCCTCGGCGGCGGCCGCTCCGGCGGAGCGGCGCGTGGCCCTGCTGGAGCAGTTTCGCGAAAGGGCGTCCGGCAGCTTCCTGGAGGCCTACCGCGAGGTCGAACGCGCGGCCCCGGTCCGCTGGGCGCCGGAGGATGTGCAGGCCGCGTTGCTGGACCTCTTCCTCATCGAGAAGGCGGCCTACGAGATCCTCTACGAGGCGGCCAACCGGCCGACCTGGATCGGCTTGCCGCTGCGCGGGTTGGCCAACATCGCGGACAGGCTTCTCCCCCATGGTTGACGACGCCAGCATCACGGCCCTGATCGAGGGCCGTCACGGCGACCCCTTCGCGGTGCTTGGATCGCACGCGGGCCTGCTGCGCGCGTTCCAGCCCGGTGCCATCTCGGTGGATGCCCTGGCGCGCGAGGACAGCATCGTCCTGTCGCGGCTGGAGCAGGTGCACGCGTCCGGCGTGTTCGAGGGCCGGCTTCCGGAAGGGGTCCCGTACCGGCTGCGCGTCATTTGGCCGGGAGGCGTGCATGAGGCGGAGGATCCCTACGCCTTCGGTCCCTCGCTCGGCGCGCTGGACCTGCACCTCTTCTCCGAGGGGCGCCACCGCGAGATGGGAAGCGTGTTCGGAGCCCAGGCGACGGAGGTCGGCGGCATACCCGGCGTTCGCTTCGCGGTCTGGGCACCGAACGCGCGGCGCGTTTCCGTGGTCGGGGATTTCAACAACTGGGACGGCAGGCGCCATCCCATGCGGTTGCGCGCGGAGGCCGGCGTGTGGGAACTGTTCGTGCCGCGCCTGGGCCCGGGGACGGCTTACAAGTACGAGGTGATGGGGGCCGACGGGCACGTGCTCCCGTTGAAGGCGGACCCCGTGGCACTCGCCGCGGAGCTCGCCCCGGCAACGGCGTCGGTCGTGGTCGATCCCGCGCCGCACGCCTGGAACGACGAGGCCTGGATGGCGAGTCGTGCTGCCAGGCACGCGCCGGACGCGCCGCTGTCGATCTACGAGGTCCACGCGGGCTCCTGGTGGAAGCCGGGCGACGGCGGCCTGCCGGACTGGGACGAACTGGCCGACCGCCTGATCCCCTACGTCGCAGGCCTGGGTTTCACGCACCTCGAACTGCTCCCGATCACGGAGCATCCGTTCGGCGGTTCCTGGGGGTACCAACCCCTCGGCCTCTTCGCGCCCACGGCACGGTTCGGCAGACCCGACGGTTTCGCGCGCTTCGTGGATCGCTGCCACGCGTCCGGGCTGGGCGTTCTCCTGGACTGGGTGCCGGCGCACTTCCCGACCGATCCGCACGGCCTGGGACGGTTCGACGGCACCGCGCTGTACGAGCACGCCGACCCGCGCGAGGGCTTCCACCGCGACTGGAACACGCTGATCTACAATTTCGGCCGCAACGAGGTGCGCGGTTTCCTAATCGCCTCGGCCCTGTTCTGGCTGGAGCGCTTCCACGTGGACGGTCTGCGCGTAGACGCCGTGGCGTCCATGCTCTACCGCGACTATTCGCGCGCGGCCGACGAGTGGGTGCCCAATCACCTCGGCGGCCGGGAGAACCTGGAGGCGGTCGCGTTCCTGCGCGAGCTCAACGACGCCGTCGCGGAGCGATGCCCCGGCGCCATGGTGATCGCCGAGGAGTCCACGGCGTGGCCCGGCGTGACTAGGCCCGTCTCGGAAGGCGGCCTGGGTTTCTCCTACAAGTGGAACATGGGCTGGATGCACGACAGCCTCCACTACGTGCAGGAGGACGCCATCAATCGGCGTTGGCACCATGACAGCCTGACCTTCGGCCTCGTCTACGCCTTTTCCGAGAAGTTCGTCCTCCCGCTCAGCCACGATGAGGTGGTGCACGGGAAGGGCTCCCTGCTCGGCAAGATGCCGGGGGACGACTGGCAGAAGCGCGCCAACCTTCGCGCCTACTTCGGGTTCATGTGGTCGCATCCCGGCAAGAAGTTGCTGTTCATGGGGGACGAGCTGGCCCAGCCCACGGAATGGAACCACGACGCGCAGCTCCCCTGGCACCTGCTCGACGATCCGGGACATGCCGGCGTGCAGCAACTGGTCCGCACCCTCAACGCGGCCTACCGCGACGTTCCGGCGCTGCACCAGCGGGACTGCGAGCCCTCGGGCTTCAGTTGGGTGGTCGGCGACGACCGCGAGCAGAGTGTCCTCGCCTTCCTGCGGCACGCCGCGGGCGAGGCTTCACCCGTGCTCGTAGTTTGCAACTTCACGCCCGTGCCGCGGCACGGCTACCGCATCGGCGTGCCCGCGGGCGGCTCCTGGCGCGAGATCGTCAACACCGATGCCAACGCCTACGGCGGTGGTGGCGTGGGAAACCTCGGCAGCGTGGTCGCCACGCCCGATCCCAGCCACGGGCACGACCATTCCGTCGCGCTGACCCTGCCGCCACTCGCCACGATCATGCTCACGCCGGGGAGCGTCGGGAAGGATGCCGGTCGCACCTGACCGCCTCGCGCCCGGCCGCCCCGATCCGCTCGGGGCGCACTGGGACGGGATGGGCATCAACTTCGCCGTGTTCTCCGCCAACGCGCACCGGATCGAGCTGTGCGTGTTCAATGCCTCCGGACGTCGGGAGGTGGCGCGCTATCTCCTGCCCGAATGCACGGATGAGGTGTGGCACGGCTACCTCCCCGGTGGAGCCCCGGGCCTCATCTACGGCTACCGCGCGCACGGCCCGTACGAGCCGGCGCGCGGCGACCGTTTCAATCCCAACAAGCTCTTGCTCGACCCGTACGCGCGGCAGCTGACGGGCTCGGTCACTTGGTCCGACGCGCTGTTCGGCTACCGCCTCGGCGGGGGGCGCGGGGATACCCTCCTCGACCGCCGGGACAGCGCCGCCGCCATGCCGAAGGGCGTGGTGGTGGCGAACGGCTTCGAGTGGGGGGACGAGCGCTCACCGCGGTGCTCCTGGTCCGACACGGTCATCTACGAGGCCCACCTGCGCGGCCTCACGATGCTTCATCCCGACGTGCCGGGGCGGGTGCGGGGAACCTTCGCGGCCCTGAGTCATCCGGCGGTCGTCCAGCACCTGTCCGGGCTGGGCGTGACGGCGGTGGAGCTGCTCCCGGTGCACGCCTTCCTGCAGGACCGCTTCCTCGTGGAGCGGGGCTTGCGGAACTACTGGGGCTACTCGACCCTGAGCTACTTCGCGCCCGAGCCCGGCTACCTCGCGACCGGCTCGCTCGACGAGATCAAGGCGACCGTGCGTCAGCTGCACGCGGCCGGGATCGAGGTGATCCTGGACGTGGTCTACAACCACACCTGCGAGGGCAGCGAGTTGGGCCCGACCCTGTCCTGGCGCGGCCTGGACAACGCCAGCTACTACCGGCTGCTGGCGCAGGACCGACGAGTCTGCATCGACGACACGGGCTGCGGCAATACCGTGAACACCTCGCATCCGCGCGTCCTGCAGATGGTCATGGACAGCCTCCGTTATTGGGTGACCGACTTCCGCGTGGACGGCTTCCGCTTCGACCTGGGCACGGTGCTGGGCCGGGAGGCGGGCGGATTCGACCAGGGCGCCGGCTTCTTCGACGCGATACGGCAGGACCCGGTGCTGTCCCGCGTGAAGCTGATCTCGGAGCCCTGGGACGTGGGGCCCAACGGCTACCAGCTCGGACGGCATCCACCCGGCTTCGCGGAATGGAACGACAAGTTCCGCGACGGCGTGCGACGCTTCTGGCGGGGTGACAGCGAGCGTCGGCCGGATCTCGCCGCCCGCCTCACGGGGTCGAGCGAGGTGTTCGACCACCGGCATCGCCGCCCCTGGGCCTCGGTGAACTACGTCGCCTCCCACGACGGGCAGCCGTTGCGCGACACGGTGTCCTACGTCGGGCGTCACAACGTGGCGAACGGCGAGAACAACCGCGACGGGCACGGGGAGAACTTTTCCGCGAACTGGGGCGCGGAAGGGGACACCGACGATCCACACATCCTGGACACCCGCGCCCGGCTGCAACGCGCCATGCTGGCGACCGTTCTCTTCTCAGCCGGCACACCCATGTTGCTCGCGGGCGACGAGATGGACCGGACCCAGCGCGGCAACAACAACGCGTACTGCCAGGACAACGACTGCTCCTGGGTGGACTGGCGCGAGGCGCAGAATCCCCGGGCGCGCACGCTCAGCGACTTCGTGTCCCGGCTATCCGCGCTCCGCCGCCAGCTCGCGCCGCTGCGACCCGCCATCTTCCCACACGGTAGGACCGAGCCCATGCCAGGCGTGCGCGACACGGAATGGTTCGACCAGGACGGCGAGATCATGCAGTCGGAAGCCTGGAACGAGCCGGAGGTGAAGACATTGTCCATGCTGCGCGTCGCTTCCACGACCGAGGAGACCGCGGATGCCGTGCTCCTGTTGCTGAACGCCGACGGCATCGACCAGGTCTTCAAGCTTCCCGAACTGCGCCTGCCATGGTCCCTGCGCGTCGACAGCGCCGCACCGGCAGCGCCGGAACGCCCGCTTACCGGCGACGAGCGGACGCTGACGGTCGGCGCGCGCTCGGTGGTGCTGCTCAGCACGCGGGTGGCCTAGAGATGTCCCGCTTCGCCCACGCGCTGCCCTGGGGGGCGGAACTGCTCGCCGGGAGCGCCACGACGCGTTTCCGGATCTGGGCACCCTCCAGCCCGGCCGTTTCCGTCGAGGTCGAGGGCCGACCCGCACAGGTCCTGGTGCCGGAAGGGGACGGCTGGTTCTCCGCCGACGCGACGGCGGGCGCGGGTGTGCGGTACCGCTACCGCGTCACGCCCGACCTGCTGGTGCCGGACCCGGCTTCCCGTGCCCAAGCCGGGGACGTGCACGACGCGAGCATCGTCGTCGACCCGCGCGCCTACGAGTGGCGAAATGCGGGCTGGCGCGGTCGCCCGTGGCACGAGACCGTCCTCTACGAGATCCACGTCGGCGCCGTGGGCGGCTTCCAGGCGTTGGAACGCGACTTGCCGAGGCTGCGCGACCTCGGCGTGACCGCTATCGAACTGATGCCCATCGCCGATTTTCCCGGCTCGCGGAACTGGGGCTACGACGGCGTGCTGCCTTTCGCTCCCGACGCCGCCTACGGGACGCCCGAGGACCTGAAGGCGATGATCGACGCGGCGCACGGCCACGGGCTGATGGTGTTCCTCGACGTCGTGTACAATCATTTCGGACCCGACGGCGCTTACCTGCACGCCTACGCGAAGGAGTTCTTCGATGAGGGGGTGCACACGCCCTGGGGCGCTGCGATCGACTTCAAGAAGCAGCCGGTCCGGGACTTCTTCGAGGCCAACGCGCTCTACTGGCTGAACGAGTACCGCTTCGACGGCCTCCGCTTCGACGCCGTGCACGCGATCGCCGAGGAGGACTGGCTGCTGGGGCTGGCGGAACGGATCAGGCGGGATGTCGGGGACCGGCACGTCCACCTCGTCCTGGAGAACGAGAACAACGCGGCGCACCTGCTGCGCGGGACCACTGCTTCCCCCGGCTTCGACGCGCAGTGGAACGATGACGGACACAACGTCCTGCATCCGCTGCTGACCGGTGAGAGCGAGAGCTACTACGAGGACTTCGCGGGTGACGGTGCCCGCAAGCTGGCCAGGGTTCTCGCGGAAGGCTTCCTCTTCCAGGGGGAGGAGATGGCGCACCTGGGTCACGCGCGCGGCGAGCCCAGCGCGCACCTCCCGCCGACGGCCTTCGTGCTGTTCCTGCAGAACCACGACCAGGTCGGCAACCGTGCGCTGGGGGAGCGGCTCCCGCAGCTGGCCGATCCGCGGTCGTTGCGTGCTGCCGCGGCGCTGCTGCTGCTCTGCCCCCAGATACCGATGCTGTTCATGGGCGAGGAATGGGGTGCGAGCACGCCCTTCCTGTTCTTCACCAGCTTCTCCGATCCCGACCTGGCGCGGGCGGTGCGGGACGGCAGGCGCAAGGAGTTCGCCCGCTTCGCCGCTTTCCAGGACCCCGTGAAGCGCGAGCTGATCCCCGACCCGAACGCCGAGAGCACCTTCGAGCGGTCCAGGCCCGTGTTCTCGGAAGCGCGGTCGGGCGCGCACAACGCGGAGGTGCTGGAGATGCACCGGCGGCTCCTGGCCCTGCGTCAGGCCCGCGTCACGCCGCACCTGCCCGGATCGCGCGCCCTGGGCGCCGAGGCCGTGGGACCGGCGGCGGTGGTCGCCCGCTGGCGTCTGGGCGACGGTTCGGTGCTGCGCATCGCCACCAACCTGGGTGATGCTCCCGTGACGGTCCCACCAGTCGGCACCGGGTTGCTCCACGCCAGTGAGCCGGACGTCGTCGAGGCGCTGCGAGGCGGCTCGTTGGCGGCCCGCTGCACCGTGGCCTTGATCGAGGCGACGTCATGAGCGACGACGCGCTCAGGAGCTTGGCGACGGAGGCTGGTCTCGCGCTGCGCTGGCGGGACGCGCACGGCAGGGAGCAGGACACCGCGCCCGACGTGTTGCGCGCGGTGCTGGCGGCCCTCGACCTGCCGGCCGACAACGACGCGGCGATCGCCGAGAGCCGGGCGCGCGTCGCGCCGGAGGCGGGCCCGCAGGCGCTGCGTACGGCCGTCGTCGGACGGCCGATCCTGCTGACCGGGCCGGAGGCCTCCCCCGGCTTCCGGCTGGAACTGGAGGATGGCGGCGTCGTCGAAGGCCGGGCGGAACGGTTGGGCGCGCACTGGCACCTGCCGGCCGTGAAGGCGGCCGGGTACCACCGCCTCCTCCTCGGCGACGCGGCGGTGACCCTCGCCGTGTCGCCGGAACGCTGCTTCGGGGTCGCCGACGCGATGGCGGACGCGGACGCGCGCTCCTGGGGGCTGGCTGCGCAGCTCTACGGGCTCCGGCGCCCGGGGGACGGCGGGGTCGGCGACTTCACGGCGCTGGAGCAGTTCGTTCGCGCGGCCGCCGGCAAGGGCGCGGACGCGGTGGCCATCAGCCCGGTGCACGCGCAGTTCTCGGCCGATCCGCAGCGCTTCTCGCCCTACGCGCCATCCTCCCGGCTGTTCCTGAACGTCCTCCACGTCGATCCGGCCCTGCTGGGCGAGCACGCATTGCGTGACGCCCTGGCGCGCAGCGGCTCGGCCGAGGAGTTCGCCCGTCTCGAGGCGCTGCCCCTCGTGGACTGGCCCGGGGCGAGCCGCGCGCGGCTGCGGTTGCTGCGCGCATTGTTCGATGCCTTCCCCGGCGACCCGGCCTTCGACAGCTTCCGAGCCGAGAGCGGCGAGGCGCTGGAAAGCCATGCCCGCTTCGAGGCGCTGCACGCATTCTTCTACGAGGCCGATCCGGCGAGATGGGACTGGCGCGACTGGTCCGAGGAGTACCGCGACCCGCGCGGTCCGCGGGTCGCGGCCTTCGCCCGGGACAACGCGCGCGAGGTCGATTTCCACGCCTTCCTGCAGTGGCTCGCCGATCGCGGCCTGGCCGGGGCGCAGCGGGCCGCGAAGGAAGCGGGAGCGCGCATCGGCCTAATCACCGACCTGGCCGTCGGCACGGACGGCGGCGGCAGCCACGGCTGGAGCCGGCCGCGCGAGATGCTCCACGGCCTGACGATCGGGGCACCACCGGATATCTTCTCGCCGCTCGGGCAGAGCTGGGGCATCTCGTCCTTCTCGCCGCGCGGCCTACAGCAGGGCGGCTACGGCGCGTTCATCGAGATGCTGCGCGCGACCATGCGCCACGCGGGCGGGCTGCGCATCGACCACGCCATGGGCCTCGCCAGGCTGTGGGTGGTGCCGGACGGCGCTTCCGCCCAAGACGGCGCCTACCTGCACTATCCCGTGGACGACATGCTCCGCCTCGTGGCCCTGGAGTCGCGGCGCCACCGCGCGATCGTGGTGGGCGAGGACCTGGGAACGTTGCCGGAAGGCTTCCGGACGAAGCTGGACGAGGCGGACCTGATGGGACTCCGCGTTCTCTACTTCGAGCAGAACAACGACTGCTTCACGCCCCCCGCGAAATGGTCCGCGGGCGCGGTGGCCGTTACGACCACGCACGATCTCCCCACCGTGAGCGGCTGGTGGCGGGAACGGGACATCGACTGGCGCCTCGAACTGGGCCTGCTGGGCGAGGACGCCGACGGTGCGGCGCAGCGGGCGGAGCGCGAGCGCGAGCGGCCGGCGCTGTGGCGGGCGATGCTGGACAGTGGAGCCGCCCAGGGCGCGCCGCCGCCGCCGCAAGCCGGGGAATCGGTGGCCGATGCCGCGGCGGCGCACGTGGGCTCCGCCGCCTGCCGACTCGCCCTGCTGCCCGTCGAGGACGCCCTGGCGCTGGCCGAGGCTCCCAACCTCCCGGGTACCACGACGGAGCACCCCAACTGGCGACGCCGGATTCCGTGCGCGGCGGCGGCCATGCTCGAGGACCCGGCCTGCGCCGCACGCCTTGCGGCCTTCGCGCGCACGCGGCAACGAGGTGACCAATCTTGATCCCGAACACGCCGCGCGCCACCGCGCGACTGCAATTCCATGCCGGCTTCACCCTCGACGACGCGGTGCCGCTGGTGCCCTACTTCCGCGCGCTGGGCATCAGTCACCTCTACGCGTCGCCGCTGCTGAAGGCGCGACCGGGGTCCACCCACGGCTACGACATCGTGGATCCGAACGCCATCAACCCCGAGCTCGGCGGCGAGGAGGCCCTTCGCCGGCTGGTCGCTGCCCTGCGCGGGGCGGAGATGGGTCTCATCCTCGACATCGTCCCCAACCACATGGGCGTGGGCGGGGCGGACAACGGCTGGTGGCTGGACGTGCTGGAGTGGGGCCGGCGCTCGCCGCACGCCGCGTTCTTCGACATCGACTGGAACCCGCCCGATCCCGCGCTGCGCGACCGGATGCTCGCGCCGTTCCTGGGCGCGCCCTACGGAACGGTGCTGGAGTCCGGAGATCTCGCCCTGCACTTCGAGGCGGCCTCGGGCAAGATCTACGCGCAGTACTTCGAGCACCGCTTCCCTATCGCGCCCGCGAGCTACGCGCGCGTCCTGCGGGCCGCGCATGATCCATCCCTTTCCGGCCTGGCCCAGATCTTCGACGGCATCGGCCGTGGCGGGGATGGTGCGGACAGCCCGTGCGAAGCCTCCCGCGCCGCCGCCGGCGTTGCCCTGGACGCGCTGCGACGCTTCGCCGGTACCGACGCCGGCGAAGCCGCGCTGCGCGCCGCGCTGAGGATGTTCGACCCCAACGACCCGGGGGGACGCGAGCGGCTGCACCTGCTCCTGCAAGAGCAGAACTACCGGCTGGCATGGTGGCGCGCGGCGACCGACGAGATCAACTGGCGCCGGTTCTTCGACGTGACGAGCCTGGCGGGCCTGCGCGTGGAGAACCCGCGCGTCTTCGAAGCCACCCACGAGCTGATCCTCCGGCTCTACGCCGAAGGCCTCATCGACGGCGTGCGCGTCGACCACGTCGATGGGCTGGCCGATCCGCGCGCCTACTGCCGCAAGCTGCGACGACGCCTGCGGGCTGCCGGGCGTTTGCGGCCGGCCTCCGTGCCGCACGGTGATCCCCTGCTGCTCGTGGAGAAAATCCTCGCCTCGCACGAGCACCTGCGCACCGACTGGATGGTGGACGGCACCACCGGCTACAACTTCATGGACGAAGTCGCGGGCGTGCTGCACGACCCCGATGGCGAGGCGCCGCTGACCGCACTCTGGGCCGAGATGACCGGCAGGCCGGCGCAGTTCGAGGACGAGGCCAGGGAAGCCCGGCGGCAGATCCTGCGCGAGAACTTGGCGAGCGAGCTGAATGGCACGGCGGCGACCCTGCACCGGGTCGCGTCGCATGATCTGGCCACCCGGGACTTCACGCTGACGGCGATACGTCGGGCGCTGTCGGAGGTCCTAGCGCACTTCCCGGTGTACAGGCTCTACGTAGGAGCCGTCGGGCGGAACGAGGAGGACGCGCGCACCCTCGAACGGGCGCTCGCCGGGGCGAGACGCACCGTGCGCGCCACCGAGCGTCCCCTGCTGGACCTTCTGGACACGTGGCTGGGTGGCGTGGCGCCGCGCTCGTTGACGCCGGGCCGGCGCAGGGAACAGCTGCAGGCCGCGGTACGCTTCCAGCAACTCTCCGCCCCCGTCGCGGCCAAGTCGGTGGAGGACACCGCCTTCTACCGCTACGGCCGCCTCATCTCGCGCAACGAGGTGGGCTCCGAGCCCGGCCGCTTCGCGGTCAGCCCGGCCGCCTTCCACGCGGCGTGCCGGGAGCGCGCCAAGCGGTTCCCCCGGGAGATGCTCGCCACCGCGACGCACGACCACAAGCGCGGCGAGGACGTGCGCGCCCGCTTGGCAGTGATCTCCGAGATGCCGGACGAGTGGGCGACAGCCCTGCGCCGCTGGACGCGGCTGAATGCCAGCCTTCGGCGCGATGTGGAGGACGGGCCGGCGCCGGACGCCATCGACGAGTTGATGCTGTACCAGACGCTGGTGGGTGCTTGGCCGCTCGACCTCGACCCGCGGGACCGGGCCGGGGTCGTCGCGTTCAGCGATCGCGTGGCCGCGTGGCAGGAGAAGGCCCTGCGCGAGGGCAAGCGCCGCTCGGAGTGGGCGGTTCCCAATGAGGCGTACGAGGCGGCCTGCCGCGAGTTCCTGTCCTCGCTGCTCGCACCGGACAGGGCCAGCCGCATGGTCGAGGAGATCGCGAACTTCGCGAACCGCCTCGCGCCCGCCGCCGCCGTCAACGGGCTCGGCCAGACGCTCCTGCGGTGCACTTGCCCCGGCATCCCCGACCTGTACCAGGGAACCGAGTACTGGGACCTTAGTCTCGTTGATCCCGACAACCGCCGGCCCGTGGACTACGCCGCTCGCGCCGCGTCCGAACGGCGGGATGCCCTTCCGTCCGAACTCCTCCACGCTTGGCGGGACGGCCGGGTCAAGCAGGCGCTGATATCGCACGCCCTCGCCGCGCGGACGCGACGGCCGGAACTGTTCGCGAGCGGTGACTACGTCCCGCTCGAGGTCGAAGGGCCTCTCGCCAAGCATGTCCTGGCCCACGCTCGCCAGAAGGACGGCGAGGCGGCGATCACCGTCGTGACCCGCCTGCCCGCGCGCATCCTGGACGACGCGGAGGCGCCGATCGTGCGACCGGGCGCGTGGGAGGGCACGAGCCTTCACCTGCCGCGGAAGATGGCGACGCAGGGTCTGCGCGACGCGCTCGGGACGGGGAGCATCGAGGTCGACCCGAACGGGCGTCTCCCGGTGGCCGGACTGCTCGGGCGCCTGCCCGTCAGCCTGCTGACCACCTTCTGACGGCCGTGCGTTGCGGCCGGCAATGCGACCGGGCCGCCCCTGCGGATCAGCGCGCCGGCACGTTCCATATCTCGGAGGCGTACTCCCGGATCGTGCGGTCCGACGAGAACCAGCCGACGTAGGCGGTGTTCAGGATGCTGCTCCTCATCCAGGCGTGCTGGGCTTGCCAACGGACGGCGACCTCACGCTGCGCGATCTCGTAGGAAGCGAAGTCCGCCGTCACCAGGAACGTGTCATCCTCGAGGAGCGAGTTCACCAGGGCGCGGTAGCGAGCGGGCTCGTCGGGTGAGAACACGCCCGAGGTGATGGCGTCGAGCACCCCGCCGAGCGCCGGCGAGGTTTCCACGATGGCCCTGGCGTTGAAGCCGCCCTGGCGAAGCCCCCCGGCCTCCTGCGCACCCAGGCCGAAGATGAAGATGTTGCCCGCGCCGACGCGCTCGCGGATCTCGACGTTGGCCCCGTCCATCGTGCCGATGGTGAGCGCCCCGTTCAGCGCCAGCTTCATGTTTCCGGTTCCGGAGGCTTCCAGGCCGGCCGTCGAGATCTGCTCGGACAGATCCGCCGCCGGAATGATGGCTTCGGCGAGGCTCACGTTGTAGTTCGGCAGGAAGACCACCTTGAGCAGGTTGCGCACCGTCGGGTCGCTGTTGACCACCCTGGCCACGTCGTGCGCGAGCCGGATGATCAGCTTGGCCCGGTGATAGCTGGCCGCGGCCTTGCCCGCGAAGATCTTGACCCGAGGCACCCAGTCGCGGGTCGGCTGCGCCCGCATCGAGTTGTAGAGCGACACCGTCTGGAGGATGTTGAGCAGCTGCCGCTTGTACTCGTGGATGCGCTTGATCTGCACGTCGAAGAGGGCTTCCGGATCCACGGCGATTCCCAGCCGCGCGGAGATCAGATTGGAGAGAGCGCGCTTCGCCGTTCTCCGCTGCGCGATGAAGCCCTGCTGGAACGCGGTGTCGTTGGCGAACGGAACCAAGCCCTCCAGGACCTCGGGCTCGTCGAGGACGCGTTCGCCCAGGGTCTCCACGAGCAGCGCCGTGAGAGCGGGATTGGCGCGGAACAGCCAGCGGCGGAAGGTAATGCCGTTTGTCTTGTTGACGATCCGGTCCGGGCAGACGCGGTCCAGGTCGGCGAAGACGGTCTTGCGCATCAGGTCGGTGTGCAGGGCGGAGACGCCGTTCACGTGGTGCGATCCGATGAAGGCGAGGTGGCCCATGCGCACTCTGCGGCCGTGATGCTCGTCCACCATCGAGACGGCGGCCATGAGGCGATCGTTGGCGCCCTCGCTCCTCGCGCGGTCGAGGTGACGAGCGTTGATCAGGTAGATGATCTGCATGTTCCGCGGAAGCAGGCGCTCCATCAACGAGACGGGCCACATCTCCAGGGCTTCAGGCATCAGCGTGTGGTTGGTGTAGGAGAACGTCCGGCGGGTGGCGTCCCAGGCCGCGTCCCACGCCACGCCGTGCACGTCCACCAGCAACCGCATCAGCTCCGCCACGGCGATCGCCGGATGCGTGTCGTTCAGCTGGATGGCGACGTGGTCAGGCAGGTCGCCCAGGCCGCCGTGCCGTCCGATGTGTCGCTGCAGCAGGTCCTGCAGCGAGGCGGACGCGAAGAAGTACTCCTGCCTGAGACGCAGCTCCTGCCCCGCCGGCGTCTCGTCGGAAGGATAGAGCACGCGCGAGATGGCCTCGGCCCGGACCCTGTCCGTGTGGGCGCCGAGGTGGTCGCCCTGGTTGAACTCGGCCAGGCGAATCGGGTCGTTCGCGCGCGCCGACCAGAGGCGAAGAGTATTGACCCTCATCGCCTTCCAACCGATCACGGGCGTGTCGTAGGCGATGGCGCGCACGGTCTCGGCGGGCTTCCATTGGAGCTGCTCGCGTCCGTCCGGAGCGGGCCTGACGAGAACCTGTCCTCCGAATCCGATATCGTAGGCGACGCTCGCGCGCTCGAACTCCCAGGGATTTCCGTAGGACAGCCAGTCCTCGGGGAGCTCCTGCTGCTCGCCGTCGCGGATGAGCTGCCGGAACAAGCCGTGCTCGTAGCGGATGCCGTAGCCGTAGGCCGGCACGTCCACGCTGGCCATGCTCTCCATGAAGCAGGCCGCGAGCCGGCCGAGACCGCCGTTGCCGAGCGCCGCGTCGGCTTCCTGCGAGCAGACCTTGTCCAGGTCGGCGCCGAGACCCGCTAGCGCCTCGCGCGCCGTTTCCGTCAAACCCAGGTTTCCGAGCGCGTCGACGAGCAGCCGTCCGATCAGGAACTCGAGCGACATGTAGCAGACGTACTTGCTCCCCTGCTCGCGAGAACGCGCGTTGGATGCCCGCCAGTGGTCCACGATCCGGTCGCGGGTCGCCAGCGCGGTCGCCACGAACCAGTCCCGGTCGGTCGCCCGTTCCAGGCTGCCGCCGACCTGGTAGAACAAACGCGACAGGATGAGGGCGCGGAACTCCTTCACGGCTCCCGAGGAAGCGTCGTCCCGGGTTCCATCCTCGGGCCGGGGGGCGTCCTGGCTCGCGACCGGGGCGATCTGGAGCGGAACGGAAGTGCCTTCGTCGTCCGCGGTCCGTGGAGCCGAGTTCGCGATGCTCATGGCGAGTTCTTCCTGGCCTCTGTGGATGTCGGAACAGCGCTGACGGCGTCCGGCGGGCGATGCTGAAGGGCATCCCTTAATCAGGCGTGAGCGCGATGCTGGCTTCCTGCGGGGGCCACGCCGACGCTCCGGGTGGGGTGGCGAGGCTCAGTTCGTGCGTTCGGCATGGACCGCCCGGTACAATGCGGCGTAACGGCGCGCGGAGTTCCTCCAGCCCACGTCGGCACTCATGGCATTCCTCTGCACCTGACGCCACACGTCCGGCCTGCGCCAGAGCCTCGTGATCCGATCGAACGCCGCTTCGAGGGACTCCCGCGTCAGTGGTCCGACCTGCACGCCGGTCGCGACGCCGGCCGCGACTGCCGCCTCGTTCGCGTCCACCACGGTGTCGGCCAGTCCGCCGGTGCGCGCCACCAGGGGTACGGCCCCGTATCGCAGGGCGCAGAGCTGGGTCAGGCCGCAAGGCTCGAACCTCGATGGGACGACCAGGACGTCGCATCCGGCCTGGATGAGGTGCGCGAGGCGCTCGTCGTAGCCGAGCCGCATTCCGACCCGTCCGGGATGGGCGCGCGCAACCGCGCCGAACCCATCCTGGATCGACGCGTCCCCCGTGCCCAGGACGGCGATCCTGGCACCCCGGCGCAACATCGATGGCAGCGCATTGAGGAGGACATCCATCCCCTTCTGCCAGGACAGGCGGCTGACGACGCCCAGAATGATGGCCCCAGGCGCGTCGTGGAGCCCCAGTTCCTCCACGAGGGCCTGCCGGCACGAGCGCCGGCCGTCCAGGTCGGCAACGCTGAAAGACGCGGGCAGGTGAGGATCGGCGGCCGGGTCCCAGACATCCTCGTCGAGGCCATTCAGGATGCCCGAAACGTCGCTGCCCCTGGCCCTCAGCAGGCCGTCCATTCCCATCCCGCTGTCCGGCGTGCGTATCTCGTCGGCGTAGGTCGGCGAAACGGTCGTGACGCGATCGGCGAACCGGACGCCGGCCTTCAGGTAGCCGATGGCGCCGTAGTACTCGACCCCCTCGACGGTACCGGCCCAGGCCGGCAGGCCGAGTTCGGTGAGGATACGCGCAGGGAATTGACCCTGGAACGCCAAGTTGTGGATCGTGAAGACGCTGCTGGGCCGGCGACCCTCGCCGTAGTGCAGGAAGGCGGGGACGAGCCCGGCCTGCCAGTCGTGAGCATGCAAGAGATCCGGCAGATAGTCGGGCAGCATCCCGCGGCCGAGCCGTTCGGCGATCCGCGCCAGGGCGGCGAAGCGCCACGCGTTGTCAGGCCAGTCGCGCCCAACCGCATCGGCATACGGGCCACCTGGACGATCGTAGAGGTGTGGCGCCCGAAGCACGAGAAGATCGAGACCTCCCGCCCGACCGGCGAGCACGTGCGCCCGGCCCCCGAACAGCTCACCGACGTCGTGGGTGACGTCCAACCGCCCTTCGATTGCCCGAAGCACCGCGGGGTACCCGGGCAGGAGCGTGCGGGTGAGCACGCCCTCCGCGGCGAGCGCCGCCGGCAGCGCGCCCACTACGTCCGCGAGACCACCGGTCTTGACGAGTGGATAGGCCTCCGACGCCACGGACAGGACGGAAAGGGCCGTCACCCCGGCAGGGCGTCCAGCATGGGTTGCGTGATAAGGCAGACCCCGTTCGCCGTCCGCCGGAAACGTGCCGCGTCGCGCTCCGGGTCCTCGCCGACGACCAAGCCGGCGGGGATGCGGACGTTGCTGTCCACCACCACGTTGCGCAGCCGCGCGTGACGGGCCACGTCCACGCCGGGCAGCAGCACCGCGCCCTCGATCTCCGCGAAGGAGTGCACGTGCGTGTTGGTGAAGAGCAGCGACCTTCGCATGCGCGAGCCGGACACGATGCAGCCGCCGGCCACGAGCGAGTCGACCGCCGTTCCCCTGCGCTCCTCGTCGTCGAACACAAATTTGGCGGGCGGTGTCACCTCGCCGTAGGTCCAGATCGGCCAGTCGTGGTCGTACAGGTCCAGTGCGGGCACCACGTCCGTGAGGTCGATGTTGGCCTGCCAGTAGGCGTCGAGGGTCCCGACGTCGCGCCAGTACGCCTCGGCCTCGTGACCGGAGCGGACGCACGAATTGGCGAAGTGGTGCGCCACCGCGCGGCCCTGCTCCACGATCCGGGGAATGATATCCTTGCCGAAGTCGCGGCTGGAGCCGGGCCTCAGCGAATCGCGGCGCAGCTCGTCGGCGAGGAAGCTCGTCTCGAACACGTAGATGCCCATGCTGGCGAGTGCCACGTCGGGCTTGCCGGGCATGGGCGGCGGGTCCGCGGGCTTCTCCAGGAAAGAGATGATCCGGTCGGACTCATCCACGTGCATGATGCCGAACGCGCTCGCCTCGGCCCGCGGAACCTCGATGCAGCCCACCGTGACGTCCGCGCCGGTTTCCACGTGCTGCTGCAACATGCGCTCGTAGTCCATCTTGTAGACGTGGTCTCCCGCGAGGAGCACGATGTGCCTGGGCGCGTAGCTTTCTATGATGTCGAGGTTTTGGAAGACCGCGTCGGCGGTGCCCGCGTACCACTCAGTTTCCGACACGCGCTGGCTCGCGGGCAGGATGTCGAAGCTCTCGTTGCGTTCCGGACGCAGGAAGTTCCACCCGCGCTGCATGTGGCGGATGAGGCTGTGGGCTTTGTACTGGGTCGCCACGCCGATGCGGCGAATCCCGGAGTTCAGCGCGTTCGACAGGGCGAAGTCGATGATGCGCGACTTGGCCCCGAAGAACACGGCCGGCTTCGCCCGCCGGTCGGTGAGTTCCGCGAGGCGACTTCCGCGCCCGCCCGCCAGCACGTAGGCCATGGCGGTACGGGCAAGAGGCGAGCCGGATTGCGCTCTCGACGCCATGTTTGGCGGTCCTCCCAAGGGGTCCTGCACGGTTGCGTTCATGCGTGCTTCGGCAACCCACGACGGCAGTTGTGAGCGCTTATCGGCCGATCGGACAAGAGGGCAAACAGTCCTGGAAGCTCGGCACGCCAAATGGAAGTCGCCTGGTCGGTGGATAATTGCTCAGGCATATCCTGGGCGGATCAAAGTCGAGGCGGGCATCCAACCGCATCGTCCGGGCGTTCCGCCCTGGAGCGCGGTGACGCCCACGGGTGCCCTCGGTCTGAGCAATGCTCTGGGCAGCGGAACAGCCGCCCGGAGCCGCGCAGAAAGAGCGCGCGTTGGTTTCAGTCGGTAACGGGCGCATCCGTAGCGGCCGCGCGGGCGTAATCCGAACGGTGTGCGTCAGAACGGCGCTCACCCCGGCTAATCTGCTCGATGATGGGGGATTGAAACATGCCGGTCAACTCGCGGTGCGAAACGGAACCTAAAATGCAGTCTGCGATCGCTATTTTGGAACGTGAGCTGGAACTAGCCCGCGAGGTCATCGTGATGCTGGCGGCCGAGCTGCCGCCCGGCCGCATTCTCGACCCGCGCATGCAGGCCGCGTTGGAACTGTCGCTCACCAGCACGGCACCGAGCTACGACGTGGAACATTTACGCTTCCAGTCATCCGCGAGCGGGAGCACGTGGCCGGGCGTGCGCTTCGGCCAGTCCGAGCCGGATAGCGATCGAGCGAACATGGGATGAGAAGGTCATGGGATTTGGCGTCCCGTACGGGATTCGAACCCGTGTACCCAGCGTGAAAGGCTGGTGTCCTAGGCCCCTAGACGAACGGGACTCGAGCCGAACTTCTCTTGCCGGCGCCTGAACCGGGTGTCAGTAGATAACGCGCCGCTGCGGCGGCGTCCACCTCCGCACGGCGACGCCACGAACCTCCTCGTCCGGCGCGAGGGGCAGCCGGTCGTCGATGGCGCCGCGCGGCATCGGAGCGTGTCCACGTGCCACGGTTGGATCAAGGGACGCCGCGTCCGGGATCGCGCCGGTCGGATCAGGCCGGTGCCGCGTCCACCACGTGCAGGCTCGTGGACAGGCTGCCGTTCCAGCTTTCCGAGCGCAGCGTGCCGCACAGGTGCAGCGGCCGCCCGCCGGAGTTGAGCAGCAACTCGGCCAACGGCCCGTCCTTGGCGCGGAAACAGACCGCCTTGAGGCGCCCGCCCCCCTCGCCCTCTAGGAAGGCGCGCACGGTGGACCCTCCCTTGCCGACCCGGTCGGCGCGCACCACGCGGGCGCGGCGCAGAGCGAAGACCGGCTCTTCGTTGCCGGCGCCGAAGGGAGCGAGGCGCCCGACCTGCCCGGCGAGCTCAGCCGTCGCGGCGGCGACCGACAGGGTGCCCTCCACGGATAAGTCGGCCGAGGTCGGCAGGGCGTCGGCGTGCCGCAGCCGCTCGCCGAGGAACGTGTGCAACGCCGACGCCCGCTCGACGGGGAAGGAGAAGCCCGCCGCCATGGCGTGGCCGCCGCCGGTCAGGAGCAGCCCCGCCTGCCGCGCCGCGATCACCGCGGCGCCCAGATCGATCCCGGCCACCGATCGTCCGGAGCCGCGCGCCACGCCGTCGGAGACCCCCGCTATCAGGGTGGGACGGTTGAACCGCTCCTTCACCCGGCCGGCGACGATGCCCACCACGCCCGGATGCCAGCCCTCGCCGCACACCAGCAGCACGGGGCTGTTCCCGGCCGCCTGCCGCTCGGCCTCCGCGAGGGCGGCGGCGAGCACGTCGGCCTCCACCTCCTGACGCCGGCGGTTCACCGCGTCGAGGTGCTCGGCGATGGCGCGCGCCTCGACGGGATCGTCGCCCAGCAGCATCCTGAGCGCGAGGTCCGGCTCGCCGATGCGACCCGAGGCGTTGATCCGGGGCCCCAGCACGAATCCCAGGGTATGGGTGGTCGGCGCCTCCTTGACGCCGGCCACCTCGAGTAGCGCCGCCAGCCCCGCCCGCTCGCGCCGCGCCATGACCTTCAGGCCCTGTGCGACCAGCGCCCGGTTCAGTCCGGTGAGCGGCATCACGTCGCACACTGTGGCCAGCGCCACGAGGTCGAGCAGCGGCAGCAGCGACGGCTCGAGAACGCGCTCGAAGTGTCCCGCGCGACGCAGGACCCGCTGCGTGGCCACGACCGCCAGGAAGGCAATCGCCGTGGCGCAGAGGTGGCCGAGGCCGGAGTCGCAGTCGAGCCGGTTGGGGTCGACCACGGCCACCGCGCGGGGCGGCGGCCCTTCCGCCTCGTGGTGGTCGAGCACAACCACGTCGGCGCGTCCCGCGGCGGCTTCCAGCGCCTCGTTCGCTGCCACGCCGCAATCCACGCACACGATCAGCGTGGCGCCCCCGTCGCACAGCCGAGAGATGGCGGGAGCGTTCGGGCCGTAGCCCTCGCGAACGCGATCGGGAACGTAGTGCGTCGCGTCGCAGCCGAGCGCGCGCAATGCACGAACGGTGAGCGCGCCGGAACAAGCGCCGTCAACGTCGTAGTCGCCGTAGACCACCACCCGCTCGCCCCGGCGGACGGCGTCGGCCAGCCGGTCGGCGGCCGCATCCATGTCGCGCAGGGTGGACGGATCGGGCAGCAGCGCCCGCAGGGTGGGATCGAGGAAGCCGGGCGCGGTGTCGGCGTTCACGCCGCGGGCGGCGAGCAGGCGACCCATCACCTCCGGCACCGCCAATCTCTGGGCTATCGCCATGCCGATGCGCTCGTCGCCGCAGCGCCAGCACCAGCGCCTCCCGGTGATGGATCGCGCCACGCCCAGCACCGGCCCATCGGTGGCAGCATCCCCCGCATCCCCGCCGGCCGACGGGTGAGTTCCCGACCCTTCGCCGCTAAGCACGGAAGGCGCCGGGCTTGACCACGAAATTATGGTGCCCCTCGATGTAGCGAACGGTGCCGGTCTTCGAGCGCATGACGGTCGAGTGGGTCACCGCGCCGTTGGCGGTCCGGCGCACCCCGCGCAGGAAGGCGCCGGAGGTGACGCCGGTCGCCGCGAACATGACCTCGCCGCGCGCCATCTCGTCCACCGAGAATTTCTTGTGCGCGTTCGCGATTCCCATGGAGCGCGCGCGCTCGATCTGGGAGTCGTCCTCGTACACCAAGCGCCCCTGCATCTGGCCGCCGATGCATCGCAGGGCTGCGGCGGCCAGCACGCCTTCCGGCGCGCCGCCCTGGCCCAGGTAAAGGTCGATCCCCGCTTCCGGCTGCGCGCAGGCCACGACGCCGGCCACGTCGCCGTCGGGCAGCAGGGTGATGCGGGCGCCGGCCTCGCGGCAGGCCCGAATGATGGCCTCGTGCCGGGGCCGGTCGAGCATGCACACCATCAGGTCGTTGATCTCGCACTTCCGGGCCCGCGCCAGCTCGCGCAGGTTCTCGGCGGCGGAAGCGTCGAGGTCGACCACGCCGGCCGGCAGGCCGGGGCCGACGGCGATCTTGTCCATGTAGATGTCGGGGGCGTGCAGGAAGCCGCCGTGCTCGGCCACGGCCAGCACGGCGATCGAGTTCGGCCCCCCCGTGGCGGTGATGGTGGTGCCCTCCAGCGGGTCCACGGCGATGTCCACGGCCACCCCGCCCAGGCCCACCTTCTCGCCGATGAACAGCATCGGCGCCTCGTCCATCTCGCCCTCGCCGATCACCACGGTGCCCGAGATCGCCACCGTGTCGAAGGCGCGGCGCATGGCGTCCACGGCGGCGCCGTCGGCGGAGTTCTTGTCGCCGCGGCCGATCCACGCGCTGGCGGCCAGCGCCGCAGCTTCGGTGACGCGCACCAGCTCCATGGCGAGATTGCGGTCGACGGGCGTCGTGTCGCGCTTGGCTTCGGACATGGCGGCGGTTCCCCTGCTCAGGTGGTTTCGATGCGGATGAGGGCGGGCGGCTCCAGCACCGCGTCCAGGGCGCCGATGCGCGCCAGCGCGGCCGTCATGGCGCGCTCCGTCGCCTCGTGCGTGGTCAGCACGACGGGCACCGCCTCACCCGGCGAGCGGCCCCGCTGGAGCATGGATTCCAGGCTTATGCCGGCATCGCGCAGCGTGCCCGTGACGTCGGCGATGACGCCGGGGCGGTCGACCACCATCAGCCGCAGGTAGTAGGTGCCGGTGCGCGCGCTCATCGGCACGGAGGGCGCGGGCGTCAGCGCGTCCAGCCCGGCGCCCCACACGGGCGTGTGCCGGCCCCGGGCGACGTCTACCAGGTCGGCCACCACGGCCGAGGCCGTGGGACCGGCACCCGCGCCGCGTCCCTCGAGCACCACGCGGCCCACGAAGTCGCCCTCCGCGACCACGGCGTTGTGGACACCTTCCACGCGCGCCAGGGGGTGGGCCAGCGGCACCATGCAGGGATGCACGCGCGTCTCGATGCCCGCATCGGTACAACGCGCCAAGCCGAGCAGCTTGATGCGGTAGCCCAACTCGTCGGCCAGCCGAATATCGGTGGCGGCAACCGCCCGGATGCCCTCCACGTGCACGGCCCGGAAGTCCACGGGCCTGCCAAAGGCCAGCGCCGCGAGGATCGCCAGCTTGTGGGCCGCATCCACGCCGTCGACGTCGAAGCTGGGGTCAGCCTCAGCGTAGCCCAGCCGCTGCGCGTCGGCCAGGGCCTCGGCGAACTCGCGCCCCTGCTCGCGCATAGAGGACAGGATGTGGTTGCAGGTGCCGTTGAGGATGCCGGTGACGCGGTGCAGCCGGTTGCCGGCCAAGCCCTCGCGCAGCGCCTTGATGACGGGGATGCCGCCGGCCACCGCCGCCTCGAAGGCCAGCACCACGCCGCGCTGCTCGGCCGCCCGCGCCAGCTCGGCGCCGTGGATGGCGAGCAGCGCCTTGTTGGCGGTGACCACGGGCTTGCCGTGCGCGATGGCGGCCTCGACCACGGCCCGGGCAGGACCATCGGCCCCGCCGATGGCCTCCACCACCACGTCCACGGCCGGGTCGGCGGCGAGCGCCGCCGGATCGTCGTACCAGCGCAGCCCTTCCAGCGTGCAACCACGGTCGCGGTGCCGGTCCCTGGCGGAAACGGCGGTCACGGCGATGGGTCGCCCGGCGCGGGCCGCGATCAGCTCGGCGTTGGCGCGCAGCAGGGCCAGCGTTCCCAAGCCGACGGTGCCCAGGCCCGCGAGCCCGACGGCGAGCGGACGGGTCACGCCCGCGCGGCCTCCGCGAGCAGCGGTCCGACCGGCCGGGCCGCCTCGACCTCGGCGGGACCTCCGTCGCTCCGGCCGATCGCGGGACCTACGTTGTCGGCGGCCAGGAAGGCGCGGATGCCGCGCAGCGCCTGCCGGATGCGGTGCGCGTTCTCCACGGAGGCGATCCGGACATGGCCGTCGCCGTGCTCGCCGAAGCCGATGCCGGGCGCCACCGCGACGCGCGACCTCGCCAGCAGCAGCTTGGAGAACTCCACCGAGCCGAGATGCCGGAAGCGCTCCGGGATCGGCGCCCAGACGAACATGGACCCTTCGGGCGAGGGCACGTCCCAGCCCGCCTGACGCAACCCGCGCACCAGCAGGTCGCGGCGCTCCCGGTACAGGGTGCGCATCTCGGACACGCAGTCCTGCGGCCCGTTCAGCGCCGCCGTCGCGGCCACCTGGATCGGCGTGAAGGCGCCGTAGTCGAGGTAGGACTTCACCCGCGTCAGCGCCGCGATCAGCCGCGGGTTGCCGGCGGCGAAGCCCATGCGCCAGCCCGGCATGTTGTAGGTCTTGCTCATGGAGGTGAACTCCACCGCCACGTCGCGGCCGCCCTCGACCTCCAGGATCGAGGGAGGCGGCACGGCGCCGAAGTACAGCTCAGCGTAGGCAAGGTCGCTGAGCACGAACAGCCCGTGCTGCTTCGCCATCCGCACCACCTCTTGATAGAAGGCGATGTCGGCCACCAGCGCGGTGGGGTTGGACGGGAAGTTCACGATCAGCGCCGTCGGCTTGGGGACCGAGTGCCGCACCGCCCGGTCGATCGCCGCCAGCATGTCGTCGTCGGGCGTGTGCGGGATGGAGCGCACGCTGGCACCGGCGATGATGAAGCCGAACTGGTGGATTGGGTAGGACGGGTTGGGCACCAGGATGGTGTCGCCCGGCGAGGTTATGGCCGCGGCGAGGTTGGCCAGCCCTTCCTTGGAGCCCAGCGTCGCCACGACCTCGGTTTCGGGGTCCAGCCTCACGCCGAAGCGGCGGGCGTAGTAGCCGGCCAGCGCGCGCCGCAGCCCGGGGATGCCCTTGGACGCGGAGTAGCGATGGGTGCGCGGGTCCTGCACCGCCTCGATCAGCTTGGCCACGATGTGCGGCGGCGTCGGGCTGTCGGGGTTGCCCATGCCGAGGTCCACCACGTCCTCCGCGGCGGCGCGCGCCTTCGCCTTGGCCCCGTTGACCTCGGCGAAGACGTAGGGAGGCAGGCGGCGGATTCGGTGGAAGTCGTCGCTCATGGTGCGGGGGAAGGCCCTGTTGTCGCGGGTTCGCGCCGTGGTGCGGCACGCCAGGGTAGCGGGCTCGCCTCCGTTGCGCGAGGGCGCCGGAAGGTTCGCGGCCGGGTATCGGCCCGAGCTCCCGCCCGGCGGGACCCCCACTCAGCGCGTCCGGGGCGGCGCCAGCACGGGCGGGGGTGGTGCCGACAGGTCCGCGGGCGGCGGTGCGAGCAGTTCGTCGGACGGCGCCGCGGGTGCGACGCTTCCGGGATCGGCCACCTCGGCGCGCAGCAGCGAGACCCCGGCGCCCGGTCCGATCGGCGGCGCCGCGGCGAGCCGGGGTGGTGCCGGAGGAGCCCGCGGTATTTCCGTAGCGCCTTCGGAGGCGGGCGGATCAGGTACCGCCGCGTCGGGGATCACGGCCTGACCGGCCTGCGCGCGGTTGGCGGCCAGCGCGGCCGACAGCGCTTCGCGCGTCGACGCTTGGCCGCGCGCTGGCGCCAGCGGAACGCTGGCGAGGTTCGGGTACGACCCGGCTATGCCAGGCGGCATCGCGCGGCCCTCCAGGTCATCGCCGCGCAGCGCGCGAACGAAGTCCAGCGGTCCCTCGCCGGGCGAGCCGATGCAGCCGCCCAGGAGCGGCAGCGCGACCAGCAGTGCCCATCCCCCCGGGACGGCGGCGCGCGCTTGCCGCCCTCCCGCGCCGTTCCTACCTTCAACCCGCTCGTGGACCATCCCGCGCATCGCCCGCCCTGGAACCCCGGGGTTTGCCGCAGAACGCGGGGGGCGTGAAGCGCCGGGGGGACTTCGCGGGCAGGGAGCGCGCGAGAACGCCATGAACGAGGCAGAGCCCCGAACGCCGAAACCTCGGGCGTCGGACGATGGCGCACGATCGCGCCTCCCGGACCCGGCCCTCGTCAGCCGCACCATGGCCGACGTCGCCGAGCGCGGGCAGCGGATCGTGGTTGACTTCCTCCGCCGGCAGGGCGACGCGGGCGCCGGCGGCAACATCGACCCGTTCAACGTCGCCGGCGCGTTCACGGAGATGTCGGCGCGGCTGATGGCCAATCCGGCGCGCGTGATGCAGGTGCAGATCGGCTTCTGGCAGGACTACCTGACGCTGTGGGGCAACACCACGCGCCGCATGATGGGCGGCGAGACCGCCGGGCCGGTGATCACCGAGGAAGCGCGCGACAAGCGCTTCAAGGACGGTGCTTGGCGGGAGAACGAGGTCTTCGACTTCATCAAGCAGACCTATCTGCTTTCTGCCCGCTACATGCAGAACGTCGTGCGCGGCGCCGAGGGGGAGCTGGACCCCAAGGCGGCGCAGAAGGTGGATTTCTACACGCGGCAGTTCGTGGACGCGATGAGCCCTACCAACTTTCTCCTGACCAACCCCGAGGTGCTGCGCCGCACCGCCGAGACGGGGGGGGAGAACCTGCTCAAGGGCCTGTCGAACCTGCTGGCCGACCTGGAGCGCGGGCGGGGCAACCTGCGGATCAGCATGACGGACCGGTCCAAGTTCGCCGTGGGCGAGAACATCGCGGTCACGCCCGGCAAGGTGGTGTTCCGCAACGACCTGATGGAGCTGATCCAGTACGCCCCCACCACGAAGAAGGTGCTGAAGCGCCCCCTGCTGATCCTGCCGCCCTGGATCAACAAGTTCTACGTGCTCGACCTCAAGCCCGAGAACTCGCTGATCCGCTGGGCGGCGGCGCAGGGCCACACCGTATTCGTGTGCTCCTGGGTGAACCCGGACGAGACGCTATGCAACAAGGGCTTCGACGACTACATGCGCGAGGGCCCCTACGCCGCGCTCGACGCCATCGCGCGGGCGACTGGCGAGCGCGAGGTCAACGCGATTGGCTACTGCCTCGGGGGCACGCTGCTCGCCACGACCCTGGCGCACATGGCGGCGCGGGACGACGACCGGGTACGCTCAGCGACGTTCCTCGCCACCATGGTGGACTTCGAGGAAGCCGGCGAACTAGGCGTGTTCATCGACGAGGACCAAATCCGGGCCATCGAGCAGAAGATGGACGCGCGCGGCTTTCTCGAAGGCGGCGAGATGGCGAACACCTTCAACATGCTGCGCGCCAACGACCTCATCTGGGGCTTCGTGGTGCAGAACTACATGCTCGGCAAGGAGGCTTTTCCCTTCGACCTGCTTTACTGGAACGACGACAGCACGCGCATGCCGGCGCGGATGCATTCCTTCTACCTGCGCCGCATGTACCAGGCCAACGACCTCGTGAAGCCGGGCGGCATCGAGCTCGACGGCGAGGCCCTCGACCTGCGGCGCTTGAAGCTGCCGTGCTACGTCCTGTCCACCCGCGACGACCACATCGCGCCCTGGAGGAGCACCTACCGGGCCACCCAGCTCTACGCCGGTCCCGTGCGCTTCGTGCTCGCGGCATCGGGGCACATCGCGGGCGTAGTGAACCCGCCCGAGAGCGGCAAGTACTCGCACTGGGTCGGAGGCAAGCTGCCCGCCTCGCCCGAGGCCTGGCTGGAGGGGGCGACCGAACTGTCGGGCTCCTGGTGGCCGGACTGGCACCGATGGGTTTCCGCCCTCGACAGGACGGAGGTCCCGGCGCGCGCCCCGGGCTCGGCGGCGCTGCCGGCCCTGGCCGAGGCGCCGGGCAGCTACGTCCGCGTCATGGCGGGCGCCTGAGGTGGGCGCGCCGGCCCACCTCCACCCTCGACGCAGCCGACGGCGGAAGTTCAGAACCCCGGGCTGAGAACGCGGGTGCCGGTGATCCCGGGGTCGGCGGCGGGCTGAACGATCCAGCCCTCGGTGGCGTCGAGGCGCTGGACCTCCTGCCAAAGGTCGCCCAGCGCGATCTCGCCGTTCGGCGTGGGGCCGGGATCACCCAGGCGCTCGAGAGTGCGCTCGCCGCCGTAGCGGAAGGCGCCCCCGTCCAGCGCCTCCCGCGCCCGAACCCGGTTCCCCGCCGCCAGCGCGCGCGAGGCCGTCGCGAGCGCCGCGGCCGCGTTCGCCGCCGGAGTGCCCGCCAGCACGCCCACCGCGTCGCGCATCTCGTCCCGCGCCGCACCGACCCTGACACGCAGCGTCGCCGGGATGGGCGCCCAGCGGGGATTGGAAACAAGATCGGCGGCGAGCCATTCCAGCAGCGCCGCCGAGCGCGCGGTGCGGGCCGGGTCGCCGCGCAGAGCGCGCCCGCCGTCCCGCAGGCTGGCGGCGAGCTCGCCGACGGCCTCCCGTCCCGGATCGGCGTCGGCCAGGAGGCCCGGCGGCGGCGCCAACGGACCGCGCGGGGTACGCAACTCGGCGCATGCGGACAGCGGCAGGAGCAGTAGCAGGCGCCGCGAGGACGGTGTCGTCACCGGCGTCCCAGGCCGGGACGTCCCAGGCTGGCGAGTTCGTCGTCGCGGCCGAACTCCAGGCCGCGGGTCAGGAGCAGCAGGGCCGCGTTGGCCTGCGGCAGGTCGGGCAGCATCCCCAGCCGGGCGAGCGTGTCCGGCGAGAAGGTGGGTGACGGCAGGGCGGCGCGCGCGGCGGTCTCGTCGCCGTCCACCAGCCGCTGCGCGGCGATGCCCAGCCCGTCCACCACCGCCTGGGTCGGAGCGTCCGACGCGATGCCCACCGCCCGTCGCGCGTCGCCGCGCGCGGCGCCCAGCGCCGGACCGGTGAGGTTAGTGAGATTGTAGAAGGTGAGGTCGCGCGGAACCTCCTTGGCCAAGTATTCCAGCCGCGCCACCGCCACCGCTGCGTCCGCCGGCTGACCGGCTAGGGCGCGGGTGTCGCGGAAGGAGCGTTGCGCCCCGTACACGATGTTCAGCAGGCTCGATTGCGGGCCGGCGCCGACGATAGCCGGCACGGTCGTGGGCGGCCCGCCCGACGCGGCCGCGCAGCCCGACAGGAGAAACAGGGTGATGAGGGCCGAGCGCATGGCGTACTCCCTAGCCTCCCAGGCTGGCGCGATGGCGCCTCGCGAACTCGACGTAGTGCGGCACGACGCGATCGAGACGGCCGCGCTCCTCCGCGTCCATCACGCGCGCGAGGCGCGCGGGAGCCCCGAGCCACAGCTCGCCGCGGCCGATCCGCTTGCCGGGCGCCAGTAGGCCCCCGGCACCGAGCATGCCGCCCTCCTCGATCACCGCCCGATCCAGCACCGTCGCCCCCATGCCGACGAAGGCGCGGTCGTGCAGCGTGCAGGCGTGGATGATGCAGGCGTGGCCGACCGTCACCTCGGCGCCGATCACCGTGGGCTCGCCGGCGTTGAGATGCACGATCGCGCCGTCCTGGATGTTCGAGCGCGGCCCGACGGTGAGACGGGCGGAGTCGCCGCGCAGGACGCAGTGGTACCAGACGCTCGCCTCCTCCCCGATGTCGACGTCGCCCACCACGACGGCCGTGGGCGCGACCCACGCCGCGGGATGGACCCGCGGCATCCTGCCCTCGAAGGGCAGGAAAGGACCTCGGGGGGAGGCGCCCGTCACGCGACGCGCGCCTGCACGGCGCTCACGTTAACGCCCAGCATGAGGCCGAGATTCTGCACCGCCGCCCCCGACGCGCCCTTGCCGAGGTTGTCCAGCCTGGCCACCAGCACCGCATGGCGCCGGGCCTCGTTCGCGAACACCCGCAGCTCCAGGACGTTGGTGTCGTTCAGCGCCTCGGGTTCCAGCTTGCCCGAAGCCTCCGGGGGAACCACCCTCACCCAGGGGGAAGCGGCGTACCGGCGCTCCAGCGCCGCGCTCAGGTCGGCGCCGGACGGCGTGCCCGGCAGAGCGTCGAGGTGCAGGGGCACCGACACCAGCATCCCCTGCAGGAAGCGCCCGACGCTGGGCACGAAGATCGGCCGCCGCGTCAGCCCGGCGTGGAGTTGCAGCTCGCCGACGTGCTTGTGTTCCAGCGCCAGCCCGTACAGCTCGAAGTTCGGCGCGCCGGGCCGCTCGTGCTCCGCGATCATGGCCTTCCCGCCGCCCGAGTAGCCGGACACGGCGTTCACGGTGACGGGATGGTCGGGGGGGATCAGCCCGACATCCACCAGCGGCCGCAACAGGGCGATCGCGCCGGTGGGATAACAGCCGGGATTGCTGACGCGACGCGCGCCGGCGACCGCCCGCGCCTGCGCGGCCGAGAGCTCGGGAAAGCCGTACACCCAGTCCGGGTCGGTGCGATGGGCGGTGGACGCATCCAGCAGTCGCGGCGCGTCGGCACCCAGCGAGGCCGCCACGGCCACGGCCTCCCGCGCGGCGGCGTCGGGCAGGCACAGCACCACCGCGTCCACCTGCGCCATCAGGTCGCGCTTCGCCGCCGGGTCCTTGCGGTGGTCCGGCGCCAGGGAGCACAGCGCGAGGCCGGTCAGGCCGCCGAGGCGCTCGACGATCTGCAGCCCTGTGGTGCCGGACTCGCCGTCCACGAACACGGACGGGGAAGCGTACTTCGCCACGCTCGGACTCCCTGCTTCGGAGGGGCGCGACGCGCGTCCCGGCCGCGCGATGGGATGGCGCGATGTGGGCCGAAAAAGCAAGGGGCGATCCCCACGGGATCGCCCCCGAACCTCCGCCGAAGCCGGGCGTCGGGTCCTCGCGCTCCGTCAGCGCTTGGAGAACTGGAAGGACCGGCGGGCCTTCGCCTTGCCGTACTTCTTGCGCTCCACGACGCGGGAGTCGCGGGTGAGGAATCCCGCCTTCTTGAGGATCGGCCGCAGGCCCGGCTCGTAGTAGGTCAGCGCGCGGCTGATGCCGTGGCGCACCGCGCCCGCCTGGCCGGACAACCCGCCGCCCACCACGGTGCAGGTGACGTCGAACTGCTGGTAGCGGTCGGACACCAGGAAGGGCTGGGCAATCAGCATCCGCAGCACGGGACGGGCGAAGTACCGGCTCAGCGGCTTGCCGTTGATCTCAACCGTGCCCTTGCCGGGCTTCACCCAGACGCGGGCCACGGCGTTCTTGCGCTTGCCCGTGGCGTAGGAGCGGCCGAGGGCATCGCGCTTGGGCTCGCGAACCGGTGCGGCCTCGACGCCCGCGGCGGCCGGGGTGCCGGCCACCAGCTCGCGCAGGTCGGCCAGGGAGGTGCCGGTGGTGGGGCCGGTCCCGGGGGTGGAAATCTGCTCGCTCACGTTCAGGCCGCCTTCGTGTTCGCGCCGCCGTCGGCGACGTTCTTGCGGTTCATCGCACCGACGTCGAGCGAGGCCGGAGCCTGGCCGGCGTGCGGGTGCTTGCCTTCGGCGTAGACGTGGAGGTTGCGCATCTGTTGCCGACCCAGCGGCCCGCGCGTGATCATCCGCTCCACCGCCTTCTCGATCACCCGCTCGGGGAAGCGGCTGTCGAGCCGCTCGCGGACCGAGCGGCCCTTGATGCCGCCGGCGAAGCCGGTGTGCCAGTAGAAGATCGACTGCTCGGCCTTGGCGCCGGTGAGACGGACCTTGCGGGCGTTCACGATCACGACGTGGTCGCCGCAGTCGACGTGCGGGGTGAAGGTCGGCTTGTGCTTGCCGCGGAGGCGATTGGCGACGATGGCAGCGAGGCGGCCGAGCACGAGGCCCTCCGCGTCGATGAGCACCCAGTTCTTCTTGACCTCCGCCGGCTTGATCGAGCGGGTCTGCGTGGCGAGCATGATGATCCGGAAATGTTTGGTGGTTCGACGCCCCGTATCCGCGCGAGCCCTCCCGAAGTCAAGCGAAACAGGCATTTCTCGTTGGTGGTATCGTAATACCGCACAAGGGTTTTGGCGCGTCGCGCCGGCGGCCGGGCATCCCCCGCGCGCACCACCCTGGGCATCGCCGGGCCGGAGCGCCAGATCGCACCGCGTGCGCCGCCTGTTCCCCGTCCTGCTGTTCGCGCTACTGCTCGCCGGCACGGTGGCTTCGGGCATCCTGCGCCTGCCGCCGGAATGGGACCCCTGGGCACCGCTGGACTTCCGCGTCGCGCCCAACCCCCTCACCCCCTGGAAGCTGTCCCGCATGGGATGGCATCCGGACAGCTGCTTCGAGGCCTTCGCGGCGTCGGGCATCGCGGTGACGCGCGTGCAGGACCGGGCTTCCGAGGAGAACTGCCCCGTGCTGGACGCCGTGCGGCTCGCGGCTGGTGCCGCCTTCTCGCCGCCGGGGCCGGTGGCGACCTGCCGACTGGCCGCCGCGTGGGCGCTGTTCGACGCGCACGCGCTGCAACCGGCGGCGCGGCGGCACCTCGGCCAACCCGTCGCGAGGGTGCGTCACCTCGGCACCTACAGCTGCCGCAACGTGCGCGGCGGCGCGCGCCGCTCGGAGCACGCTTCCGCCAACGCCCTGGACGTGGCGGGCTTCGTGCTGGCCGACGGCCGGGAGGTCGCCCTGGCGCGCGATTGGGACGACCCCGGCGAGCGCGGCGCCTTCCTGCGCGCGGCGCGCGACGGCGCCTGCCGTTTCTTCGGCGCTGTGCTGGGCCCCGATCACGACGCGCTGCACCGCGACCACTTCCACCTGGACCGCGGACCCTGGCGGACCTGCCGGTGACGTCGGGCCTGATCGCCGTGATCGGCGCTTCCGGCCGCTCCGGCGCCGCACTGTGCCGCGCCCTGCTCGGGGCGGGCGAGCCGTTCGTCCCCCTGGTGCGCGATCCTGCGCGCTGGATGGCCACCGGACTGCCCGGAACGCCGCGCGTCGCGGACCTCGGCGACGCCGCCGCGCTCCGGCGCGCCCTGGACGGGGCCGGGCGGATTGTTTCCTGCACCCACGCGCGCCACGCGCCGGCGGTGATCGCCGCGGCCCGGCCCGACGCCACCCTGGTGCTGATGGGAAGCACGCGGCGGTATTCCCGCTGGCGCGACCCGCACGGCGACGGCGTGCGGTCCGGCGAGGCGGCGCTGCTGGCGAGCGGCAGGCAGGGCGTGATCTTGCACCCGACGATGATCTACGGCGCGCAGGGGGAGGACAACGTCCAGCGCCTCGCCGCGCTGATGCGCCGGCTCCCCGTCGCGCCGCTGCCCGGGGGCGGCCGGGCGCTCGTGCAGCCGGTGCACCAGTCCGACGTGTCCCGGGCCCTGCTGGCCGCGCTCCTGACGCCGTGGCGCGGCCCGGCGCGCGCGCTGGTCGTGGCCGGGCCCGAGGCGATGCGCTACCGCGATTTCCTGCGCGCGGTGTGCCGTGCCGCTGGCTTCGCGGCCCCTCCCGTGCTGCCGGTACCCCTGGTTCCCCTGCTCGCCCTCGCGCCGCTGGCGCGCCTGCTGCCCGGACTGCCGGCGGTGCGCGCGGCCGAACTGCGCCGCCTCACCGAGGACAAGGCCTTCGACGTCGGTCCGCTGCGGACCGTGCTGGGCGTTTCGCCGATCGGGCTAGACCGGGGGCTGGCGCTGACTTTCGGGCGCTGCTGACCCCGCGCCCGCCTTGCGCCCGCCGTTTCCGGGCGGCACGGTGGGACCGCAGAGTGGAGCCGTCCCGTGCCAGTGCTGAACCGCATCGCCGACTTCCACGACGAGATGACCGCGTGGCGCCAGGACCTCCATCGTCACCCCGAGCTCGCCTACGAGGAGGTCCGCACCAGCGGCTTGGTCGCCGAGAAGCTGCGCGCCTTCGGCTGCGACGAGGTGGTGACCGGCATCGCCCGGACCGGCGTGGTGGGGGTGATCCGCGGCCGCGGCACCGGCGACGCGATCGCGCTCCGCGCCGACATGGACGCGCTCCCGATCACCGAGGAAACGGGCCTGCCGCACGCCTCCACCATCCCCGGCGTCATGCACGCCTGCGGCCACGACGGGCACACGGCCATGCTGCTGGGCGCGGCCAAGTACTTGGCGGAAACCCGCAACTTCTCGGGCACCGTGAACGTGGTATTCCAGCCCGCGGAGGAGAACCTCGGCGGTGGCGGCGCCATGGTGCGGGAAGGATTGTTCGAGCGCTTCCCGGCGTCCCGCGTGTTCGGCCTGCATAACTGGCCCGCCGAGCCGGTGGGGCAGTTCCGCTGGCGGGTCGGCCCAGTGATGGCGGCGGTGGCCAACATCGAGATTACCGTGACCGGGCGTGGCGCGCACGGCGCCATGCCGCACAACGGCGCCGACCCGATCGTGGCGGCGGCAGCGATCGTGTCGGCGCTGCAGAGCGTCGTGGCGCGCAACGTGGAGCCGGTCGAGGCCGGGGTGGTCACCATCGGCCACATCGCGGGCGGCCACACCTTCAACGTCATCCCCGAGAGCGTCCGCATGCTCGGCACCGCGCGCTGGTTCGCACCGGAGGTGGGGGACCTGCTGGAGCGACGGGTCGGCGAGGTCGCGCAGGGCGTGGCCGCCGCCTTCGGCACGAGCGCGGCCGTGCGCTTCGAGCGCGCCTACCCCGCCACCGTGAACGAGGCCGAGAGCACCCGGCTGGCCGCCCGCGCGGCGGCGGCGGTGGTCGGAGCGGAGCGGGTGGCGGAGATGTCGAAGCCCACCATGGGAGGCGAGGACTTCTCCTTCATGCTGAACGTGCGAGACGGCGCCTACCTGATGCTGGGCACAGGCCGCACCCCGCACGACCCGCAGGTGCACCACCCCATGTTCGACTTCAACGACGACGTGCTGCCGATCGGCGCGTCCTGGTGGGCGATGCTGGCGGAACAGCTGCTGCCGCGCCGGGAATGAACGTCCACGCGCCCGGCGACGGTACCCCTTGGCAAATCCGACCGGCGCCCGGACGGGCGTTTGCCAGCGCGCGATCCGGCCGGCGCCGGTCGACTTCCCCGTCGGCGAAGGACCGTACGGGCTAGCTGCCAACCCTCAATGGCGACACCAGCCCCTTTAAGCATGCCAGAACCGACAGCGGAGTGATCCGGCCGGTGCGCGGGTTCTCCTCACTGGGCACGTTCTCAATGGTCATCGTGAGGCGCGCCGCCTCGGCTTCCACCCGAATGGTGTGGATGTTGCGCGTGACGCCCGGATCGGCCCAGATCTCCACCTGCGTGCGCCCGGGTCCGATCCCGGCCAGCGCCAAGGCGGCGGCGACGTTGACGTTGGCCGGGAAACCGCGCGCCGCGTCCAGGGCGTTGCCGGCGAACACGCGCAGCGGCGCCGTGAGCCCTTCCACCGAGATGCCGTGCCCGAGGAGGTGGGGAGCCCCGGCGAGACCGCGCGGCGGCTTCCGCGTCTCGATCCGCACGCTGTCCACCCGTCCCTCGCTGACGGCGCGCACCGCGTCGAGGCCCAGCAAGGCGCCGGTGGGCACCACGATGCGCGCCCCCGTCCGCCGCGCCTCCTCCACCATCTCCATGCGCGTCAGCAGCGCGCCGACGGAGCACGGCACGAACACGCGACCGCGGGCGATCGCCGGGCGCGCCACGTCGTCGAACACCGCGGCCGGCGCGGCCTCCACAACGATCTCGGCGTGTTCGGCCAAGTCACCCAGTCCCACTACCCTTGGCGGCGTCCGAAACGCGGACAGGAAGGCGCGGGCCTTGTCCTCGTCGCGCGCCGCCACCGCGACTAGGCGCAATCCTTCCACCCCCAAGTCGAGCGACCGGGCGAGGTAGGCGCCAATCGCCCCCAGGCCGGCGATGCCGACGGTCGACGTTCCAACCATGGTCGCGTCCCGGATGCACGGTGCCGGCGGCGACACTAGCCTGGCCGGCATCGGATGCCACGTCGTCCCGACCCGTCCGGCCGGCGTCGCGGAATCAGGACCGGCTTCCCGAAGAGTACGTCGGAGTGGGGCAGCTAGTTGGTCGCGAAGCCCGCGACGATCAACGCCAAGCCCAGCGCCACGCCGCCCAGCCACAATCCAGCCGCGAGCGGCTGACCGGTCCGCCGGCTGCTGATGAGCCCGAAGGCGACGCTCGCGAGGATCAGGCCGATGCCGCCGATGGGGGCGTATACGTTGTTCACGAGTCGTGCTCCGCGATGCTTCGGGGAGATGAACGGCCGCGGGAGGAAGCGGCTGCCTCCTCGCCCAGCGTTGATGCCGGCGGCGACGAAGGGGCCCGACGCGAGCGGACCGGGGAAGCCGGGTGGGGCGACCAACGGGACTTGAACCCGTGACATCCAGTACCACAAACTGGCGCTCTACCACCTGAGCTATGGCCGCCACCCGGCGGGCGGGATTTAGGGCCCCCGCCCCGCCGGCGTCAACCGCGGGGCACTCAGCGCCGGAGCGTCGCCGGGGACCGCCGCCGTTCCCAGCCGGCGGCCTCCAGTTCCGGGGTGTCGCTCTCGGCGCGGGGGAAGCCCAGGCAGAAGTAGCCGATGAGGCGCCAGTCCGCCGGCACGTCCAGCGCCGCCGCGACGGCCGCCGGATCGAGGATGGAAACCCAGCCTAGGCCCAGCCCGGCCGCGCGGGCGGCCAGCCAGACGGTGTGCAGCGCCATCACCGCGGAGAACAGGACGGTGTCCGGCATGGTGGAGCGTCCTAACCCGTGCCCCTGCGCCGGGTCGGGCTCCACGAACAGCGCGAACTGGCAAGGCGCCTCCTCCAGCCCGGAAAGCTTGAGGCCGGCGTAGAGCGCCGTACGGTCGCGCGGCTGCTTGCCGAGGGCGTCGGCGTTGCAGCGCGCGAAGGACGCGCGCACCGCATCGCGCCGGGCGGGATGGTCGACCGTCACGAAGCGCCAGGGCTGGCTGAGGCCTACGGACGGGGCGAAGGCGGCCATCGCCAGCAGCGAGTCGAGGGTGGCGGCCGGCACCGGATCGCGCCGGAAGTGACGCACGTCGCGGCGCCACGCGAACAGGTCGCGCAGCCCGGCCCGGAACGCGTCGTCGAAGGCGGGCCCGGCGGCGCCGCCCTCGCCCCGTTTGCTCAAGACGCGGCGCGCGCGTCTTCTTCCCCGCGGTCCCTCCAGGCAGCCAAACGGTGCAGCGCCTCGTCCAGCACGTCGTCGCGCTTGCAGAAGGCGAAGCGGACGTAGTGGTCCGGAACGCCCGCCTCGCCGTTCTCCCCGCGCGCGCGCGGCGCGTAGAAGGCACTGACCGGGATCGGGGTGACGCGCGCCGCCTCGGTCAGGTGTCGGCAGAAGGCCGCGTCGTCGCGCACCGGATCGAGCCGACGGAAGTCGGCGGTGACGAAGTAGGAGCCCCGCGAGGGGAGCACGCCGAAGCCCAGCCCCGACAATCCGGCCGAAAGGCGGTCGCGCTTGCGGGCCAGGTCGCCCGCCAGCCCGTCGAAGTACCGGTCGTCCTTGGCCAGCCCCATCGCGACGGCGCGCTGGAGGTTGGGCGGCGTCGTGAAGGTGAGGTTCTGGTGCGCCTTCGCCACGTTCGGCGCCAGGCTGCGGTCGCAGGTGACGTAGCCGACCTTCCAGCCGGTCAGCGAGAAGGTCTTGCCAGCCGAGCTGATCCGCAGGCAGCGCTCCCGCATGCCCGGCAGCGTCATCAGCGGCACGTGCTTGCAGCCGTCGAAGGTGAGGTGCTCGTACACCTCGTCGCACACGGCGTAGCAGCCGTGACGCAGGACCAGGTCGGCGACGAAGCCCAGTTCGGCGGCCGTGAACACCTTGCCCGAAGGGTTCATCGGCGAGTTCAGGAGGATCGCCTTGGTGCGCGGCCCGAAGGCGGCGGCCAGCTCGGCGCGTGGCAGCTCCCAGCCCGGCGGCGACAACCGTACCAGCCGCGGGATTGCGCCCAGCATCCGCACCACCGGCAGGTAGGTGTCGTAGAGCGGCTCGATCAGCACCACCTCGTCGCCGGGATCGAGCAGCGCCATCAGGCAGGCGGTGATCGCCTCGGTGGCGCCGGAAGTGACCACCACCTCCGCCGCCGGGTCAATCTCCAGCCCGTAGAAGCGCCAGTTGGCGCCGGCCACGGCCTCGCGCAGTTCGGGCAGGCCGGTCAGCGGAGGGTACTGGTTGCGGTTGTCGCCCAGCGCGTCGGCGGCGGCGCGCACCACGTCGGCCGGCCCTTCCGTGTCGGGGAAGCCCTGGCCGAGGTTGATGGCGTCGTGCCGGGCAGCCAGCGCCGACATCACGGTGAACACCGTGGTTTCCATCCCCGACAGGACGGCGTTGAGCCCCTTCGCGGGCTGGCTACCCGAGATCATCCGCGTCCGCTCCTCGTTCCGCCGCCTGCCCCGACCCGATCCGCGACGCCCACGCGCGCCCCGATCCCGGCGCCGCGGGTCGCCACGAAGCTGGCCTCCCCACACCCTGCGCGCAACCGGCGCGGATCGCCGGCCTGCCCCCGAAACGGGCACGCTGCCCCGCCCGGGGGCGGACCGAAGCGCGAGGGACGGCGAAACCGGCCCCCGGCGCCATTGCCGGTCCGCCACGGGCCGTGCAACACCGGAAACCGCTCGCGCTGGCGGGCGGCGGCGGGCGCGGCCGACGGCCGGGAACGCGGGCGGCCTGCCGCGCCGGCTCGCGCGGGCAACGGAAACGGCGGAACCGATGAAGAAGATCGAGGCCATCATCAAGCCCTTCAAGCTCGACGAGGTGAAGGATGCGCTGCACGAGATCGGCCTCCAGGGCCTGACCGTGGTGGAAGCCAAGGGCTTCGGGCGCCAGAAGGGCCACACCGAGCTGTACCGCGGCGCCGAGTACGTCGTGGACTTCCTGCCCAAGGTGAAGATCGAGGTGATCTGCCCCGACGACCTCGCGGAGCGCGCGATCGAGGCGATCACCGCCGCCGCCCGCACCGGGCGCATCGGCGATGGCAAGATCTTCGTGTCCGACGTCCAGGAAGTGATTCGCATCCGCACCGGCGAGCGGGGCGACGACGCGGTCTGAGCCGCGAGGGATTCCGGCGCGGTCGGCCGCGGGGATCTCCGCCACCGACCGCACCGGCTGCCGGCGGGGGCGCCGCGCGCGATCGCCCGGCGAATACCGACACCACGAGGGGAACAGGACCCGACACGATGGCCAAGAAGCCCGCAGCAACCGTCAGCCCGAACGGCGTCTCCAAGGTCATGGACATGATCAAGGAGAACAGCGTCGAGTACGTCGATCTCCGCTTCACCGACCCGCGCGGCAAGTGGCAGCATACGGCGCAGCACGTTTCCACGATCAACGAGGAGATCTTCCAGGACGGCGTGATGTTCGACGGCTCGTCCATCGCCGGCTGGAAGGCGATCAACGAGTCCGACATGATCCTGATGCCGGACACGCTGAACGCGTGCATGGATCCCTTCTCCGCCAAGCCGCAGATGATCCTGTTCTGCGACATCATCGAGCCCTCCACGGGCCAGGCCTACACGCGCGACCCGCGCGGGACGGCCAAGAAGGCCGAGGCTTACGTGAAGTCCTCCGGCATCGGCGACACCTGCTTCATCGGCGCCGAGGCCGAGTTCTTCATCTTCGACAGCGTACGCTTCGGCACGGGCGGCAATTACGGCACCTACCAAATCGACAGCATCGAGGGTCCCCAGGCCAGCCTGAAGGACTACCCCGAGGGCAACATGGGCCACCGCCCCGGCGTCAAGGGCGGCTACTTCCCCGTGCCGCCGGTGGACACCGAGAGCGACATGCGCGCCGAGATGCTGTCCACCATGATCGAGATGGGCCTCGTGGGCGAGAAGCACCACCACGAGGTGGCGCAGAGCCAGCACGAGCTGGCCACCAAGTTCGGCCCGCTGCTGACGCAGGCCGACCACATGCAGATCTACAAGTACGTCATCCACAACGTCGCCCACAGCTATGGCAAGACCGCGACCTTCATGCCCAAGCCGATCTACGGCGACAACGGCTCGGGCATGCACGTGCACCAGTCCATCTGGAAGGACGGCAAGCCGCTCTTCGCCGGCAACGGCTACGCCGACCTCAGCGAGATGTGCCTGTACTACATCGGCGGCATCATCAAGCACGCCAA
>CAXTEL010000012.1:0-21875 GCA_964243365.1 uncultured Roseomonas sp.
GTGTCGTCGAAGATCACCGCGTCCTGCCCGACGTAGGCCAGGGCGTCGCGCAGGCTGTCCAGCGACACCGCGCGCAGGTCGGCGCCGTCCAGCGTCACGCGCCCGGCGCTGGGGTCGTGGAAGCGCGGCAGCAGGGCGAGCGCGGTGGACTTTCCCGCCCCCGACGGCCCGACCAGCGCCACGGTCTGCCCCGGCTCGGCGACGAAGCTGACGCCGCGCAGCGCGGCGTCGGCGATGCCGTCGTAGCGGAACGCCACGTCCTCGAAGCGGACCCGGCCGCCGCCGGCCGGCAGGGCGGGGGCGCCGGGCGGGCTGGCGATCCGCGGGCGGTTGTCCACCACGGCGAGGACGCGCGCCAGCCCGGCGAGCCCTTCCTGGAGCGCGGCGTTGAGCGAGCCCAGGGCGCGGACCGGGCGCGCCGCGATCAGCAGCGCCGCCACGAAGCCGGTGAACTGCCCCACCGTGCCGACGCCGGTGCTGACCCGCCAGCCCACCACGCCGAGCACGGCCGCCACCGCGAAGCCGCCCAGCGCTTCCAGCATCGGGTCCAGGCTGGCGCGGGTGCGGCTAATGCCAAGCAGCCCGTCGCGCAGGCGGCGGAAGGCGGCGCCCGCGCGCGCTTCCTCGGCGTCCTCCAGCCGGAAGGCGCGCACCACGCGGGCTGCGGCGAAGGATTCCGCCAGCGTCGCCGCCAGCTCGCCCACCCGCTCCTGCACGCCCCCCGAGGCGCGGCGCACGCGCTTGCCCAGCCGCAGCACCGGCATCACCGCGAAGGGGTAGAGCAGCGCCGCGACCAAGCTCATCCGCCAGTCCAGCCAGACCATCGAGGCCACCAAGCCCGCGACGCTGAGGACGTCGGCCAAGCCGTTGATCGCTTTGGTCAGCGCTTCGCGGATGGCGCTCGCGTCGGCGGTGAAGCGGGCGGCGTTGCGCGCCGGGGCGTCGCGCGCGACCTGCGACAGGTCGGCGCGGGTCAGGGCGCGGAACAGGTCGTTCTGGATCTGCTCGATCACCCGCAGCACCATGCCCTGCACGGTCACCGCCTGCCCGTACTGGGCGAAGGCCTTGAGGCACGTCAGCACCACGATCACCGGCGGGGCGAGCCAGGTGACGCGCGGGTCGCCGGCGGTGAACAGGTCGAAGGATTGCTGGATCACCACGGGGTAGAGCGCGGTGAGGCCGGCCACCACCACCGTGCAGGCGAGCGCGAGGGCGATGCCGCGGGGGTGGCGGCGGAGGTGGTCGCGCCACAGGCGGCGCAGCAGCGCGCGGGTGGTGTCGCCGGACGCGGCGCGGGCGGCGGCGCCGGATGCGGCACGGACGGTGTCGCCCGTGGGCGCGAGGGGGGCGGGAGCCGGCATGACGCGCCCGTTAGCACGCGAGGGACGGGAGCGCGCCGTCCCCCTCGTCGCGGCGCGTCAGGCCCCGACGAGCCTGCCGCGGCGGCGCGCGGCGTCGAGGCTCCAGGCGCCGCCGCCGGCGGCGGCGACGTAGAGGAACACGAAGCAGTACAGGATCGCCGCGTCGCCGCCGTTCAGCACGGGATAAAGGTTCCGCGGCGCGTGCGCGATGAAGTAGGCGAAGGCCATCTGGCCGGACAGCACGAAGCCCACCGGCCGGGTGAACAGGCCGACCACCAGCAGGGCGCCGCCGACCAGCTCCAGCACGCCGGCGAACCAGGCCAGGGTCAGCATGGCCGGCAGGCCGTTGGCGGGCGGGGCGGGGAAGCCCAGCAGCTTCTGCGTGCCGTGCGCCATGAAGATCAGCGCCGCGACGATCCGCAGCACCGAGAGCAGGCGCGGCGCCCAGGTCTGGAGGACGACGTCTCGTTCGGCCATGGCTCGGTTCCCGTTCCGGAGGACACCCCGGTTAGGACGAACCGCCCGGCGGGGAAAGCGCCGAACCGGGGATGACCACGATCGGCGCGGTCAACGGCGCCGCCTCAGCCGCCGGGGAGCGGGGCGGCCGCGACGAGGCGCGCGAGGTGCGCGCGGCAGCGCTCCGCGTCGGCCGTGCAGCCGCCTTTCAGCCACCACGCTTCCGCGTCCCGCAGCAGGCGGCCCATCAGCGGGCCCGGCCGCGCGCCGAGCGCCAGCGCATCGCGGCCCAGCAGCGGGAAGACCGGGTGCGGGGTGGCGGCGATCCGGGCGCGCAGCGCGGCGCGGTCGCGACCGTCTCGCGCCTGCATCGCCCAGGCTTCCCGGCACGGCATGGCGGGATCGCGCCGCGCCGCCAGCCAGCGGCGCAGAGCGTCGTCGTCGGGGGACGCCGGCCCGCCGTCGGGCACCGCGCGGTCCTGGAGCCACAGCAGTGCGTCGCGCTCGGCACCCGACAAGCGCAACCGCTGCGCGATCCGCTCGCCCAGCCCGTCCCGCCCCGGCGGCAGCAGCGACACCAGCCGAGCTACCGGGTCGGGCGGCATCCCCGCCGCGATCGCCCGCCGCAGCCCGGGCAGGCCGGCCGGGTCGGCGTCGGGCAGCACCGCCCCCAGCACGCCGGTATCCGCGACCAGAACCAGCGCGTCGGACGGCTCCGGGGCGGCGAGCAGGCGCTTGATCTCGCCCCACACCCGCTCGGCCGACAGCGCCGCCAGTCCGGGCACCGCGCCGCGGATCGCCGCCACCGCCGCTGCGTCCGGCAGGCCGGCGCCGTAGCGCGCCTGGAAACGGAAGAAACGCAGGGCGCGCAGGTGGTCCTCGCGCAGCCGGGTGGCGGGGTCGCCGACGAAGCGCACGATCCCGGCGGCGAGGTCAGCGCGGCCGCCGAACCAGTCCCACAAGCGCCCCTGCCCGTCCATGGACATGGCGTTGACGGTGAAATCGCGCCGCGCCGCATCCTCGCGCCAGTCGCGGGTCCAGGCCACCGTGGCGCGGCGGCCGTCGGTGGCCACGTCGCGGCGCAGCGAGGTGACCTCCACCGGCTCGCCGTTCAGCACCGCCGTCACGGTGCCGTGCGCCAGGCCGGTGTCGAACACGCGCAGGCCGGCGGCGCGCAGCCGAGCCGAGCTGTCCTCGGGCGGCAGCGGCACGCCCACGTCCACGTCGGCGATCGGCCGGCCGGCCAGGGCGTCGCGCACGCAGCCGCCCACGGCGCGCGCGCCCGGCAGCGCCGCCAGCACGGCGCGGGGGGTGCCGCGACGGAGCCGCTCGGGCACCGGCGCGACGCCGTGCGGGGCGTCGCCGGCCGCGTCGTCCCCCGGCGCCCCGGACGCGTCGGCGAGCGGTGCCGGGGTCGGGTCGCCGCTCACGGCGGGGCCCGGCCGGGCACCACCCGCCCGTCCGGCCCGACCCGCGCCGGCACGTAGCGTTCGCCGGGCGGGTCACGGCGCGACAGTCCGTAGGCGACGGCGCCGCCGGCGGCCAGCAGCAGGCCGGCGAGCGCCAGCCACAACAGCCGGCCGGGCAGCGGCGCGACGGCCGGCCGCAGCTGCCACCACAGGGCGGCGAGCGCGAAGGGCACCGTGAACAGCAACGCCTCGCTCAGCCAGGGCAGGAAGGGTCGTCCCCGCG
This sequence comes from uncultured Roseomonas sp., assembly GCA_964243365.1. Lineage (GTDB taxonomy): Bacteria > Pseudomonadota > Alphaproteobacteria > Acetobacterales > Acetobacteraceae > Roseomonas. Next base: position 3,510 of record CAXTEL010000012.1, read on the forward strand.
CAGCACCAGTGCCAGCTCGCGCAGGATGGCGGCGGTGGTGCCCCAGATCAGGTGCCGCTTGTGCGGCCATACCCAGTACGGGCGGTCCCGGCCGCGGGAGTGGATGCTGCGCGCTTCCGGCAGGGCGGGGTCGAGCAGCTGGGCGAGGTCGTACTCGAAGATCTCCGCCACCTCGGCCGGATCCGGCGCCACGTTCAGCGGCGGGCCGAGCAGCGCCACCACGGGGGTGACGTGGAAGCCGCTGCCGGTGCTGTATTCCGGCAGGCGGCCGATGATGGCGGGCAGCCGCGGGTCGAGCCCCACCTCCTCCGCCGCCTCGCGCACCGCCGCTGCCTCCGGCGTCTCGCCCGGCTCGATGCGGCCGCCGGGTAGCGCCACCTGGCCGGCGTGGGAGGACAGCGCGGCGGCACGCAGGGTCAGCAGCACGGCCGGCGCACGTGGCGCCGCGTGCAGCAGGATCGGCACCAGCACGGCGGCGCGGCGGAGCTCGCCCGGCGCTTTCCCCCCGTCGTCGCGCGCGACCGCGAGGCGGGGATTGAGGCCGGTGGCCAGCCCGGCGGTCAGCCGTCGCGCGACCTCGGCGGCATTAAGCAGCGGCGCGGCGTCGGCCGCCGGGGCGAACGCGGCCGCGCCGCTCACTCGGGATGGCGGCCCGATGCGGGCGTCGGCGCGGGCAGGTGGAACCCATCCTCCTCGTCCTCGGCCCCGAGGGTCTCGTCGGCTTCCGGCTCGCCAATGGGGAAGAACACGCCCTGGCTCCAAACGCCGAGCACGTCGCGCCCGTTGATCGTCTCGGGCTCCGAGAGCGCGACCATCTCGTAGAACACGGCGCGGTTGATGCGCGCTTCCAGCCCGGGGCGCACCAGCACGTAGGGGCGCGGCTCGCCGGTGCGCGGGCAGGTGGCGACCCGGATCGGGTTGTCGGGGCCGGCGGAGAACACCTGGTCGACGTTGGTGCGAAAGGTCAGGCACTGCTGCTTGCCGGAACCGTGGTCGCAGTCGCAATGCCGCCAGCACAGCTCCACCGCCACGAAGGGGGCGTCCTCGACCTCGATTCGGCCGCGCTCCACCGGGGTCTCTAGGAGGTAGCCGCCGTCGCTGTCGCGCCGGAGCACGCTGGCGAACAGGCACACCAGCGCCTTGCGGTTGATCGGCGAGCCCCGGTAGTGCCAGGTACCGTCGCGGCTGATCCGTATGTTGAAGTCGCCGCAGCCCTCGCTCGGTCGTCCGTCAGCAGCCGTTACCGACGGTAGCGGTTTCGTTGTTTCCTCGCGCGCCATGGGGGTCATAGGCTGGTCCACGCCTCGCTGGGGTTTCTGGCCGGTTCGTGGGCGTTTGGCGTCCCTGCCGGGTTCGGAGCCCGACGGGGTTCATATGGAAGGGGGCCGGTCGTGGTTGAAGTGGTGCCGAACGATCTGCCTCCCGCGCGCGTGAGCGGGGCCCCGGGTGTGGCTTCCGGTGGTGGTGGCGCCGCGGCGTGGGGCGCGTCACCCTGGGGTCCCGAGCAGGCCGAGGCCGCCGCGTCGCGGTTGGGCCAAGCCCGCGACGAGGTTGCCCGCGTCATTCTCGGCCAGCCGGAGGTGGTGGAGCAGACCCTGGTCAGCCTGCTCGCCGGCGGCCACGCGCTGCTGGTGGGCGTCCCCGGCCTGGGCAAGACCAAGCTGGTGGAAACGCTGGGCACGGTGCTGGGGCTCGACGCCCGGCGGGTGCAGTTCACCCCCGACCTGATGCCGGCCGACATCCTGGGCTCGGAGGTGCTGGAGGAGATCCACGAGGGCGAGAGCCGGGGACGGCGGGCCTTCCGCTTCATCCGCGGCCCGATCTTCTGCCAGCTGCTGATGGCCGACGAGATCAATCGCGCCTCGCCGCGCACGCAGTCGGCGCTGCTGCAGGCGATGCAGGAGCGGCGCGTGGCGGTGGCCGGCGAGGTGCTGGACCTGCCGGCGCCGTTCCACGTGCTGGCCACGCAGAACCCAATCGAGCAGGAGGGCACCTACCCCCTGCCCGAAGCGCAGCTCGACCGCTTCCTGCTGGAGGTGGAGATCGGCTACCCCGACGAGGCGGCCGAGCGCGCCATGCTGCTCGCCACCACCGGCGCCAGCGAGGCCCGCCCGGCCCGCATCCTGGCGCCGGGCGACCTCCTGGCCGCGCAGGCCCTGGTGCGGCGGATGCCGGTGGGCGAGGGCGTGCTCGACGCCATCCTGCGGCTGGTGCGCGGCGCCCGGCCCGAAACCGCCGGCCCTGCCACGGTGCGACAGCACCTCGCCTACGGACCGGGTCCGCGCGCGGCGCAGGCGCTGATGCTGGCCACGCGCGCGCGGGCGCTGCTGGACGGCCGGCTGGCCCCCTCGCTGGACGACGTCGCCGCACTGGCTGAGCCAGTGCTGCGCCACCGCATCGCGCTCAGCTTCGCGGCGCGCGCCGACGGCGTGCGGGTGGGCGAGGTGATCGCCGCGCTCAGGGGCGGGATTGGCTGAGGCGCCGCGCCCGGCCGCGGGCGGCTCCCCGGGCGGCCCGTCGTCCGGCGGGACCGGTGCTTCCGCGCGCGGCGCGCCCGGCGCGCTCCCGCGCGACGTCGCCGCCCGCGCCGAGGCGGCCACCGGCGCCCTGCCGCCGCTGGTGGTGGCCGCCGAGCGCGTCGCCGCCACGGTGATGGGCGGCGAGCACGGCCGCAGGCGCGCCGGTCAGGGCGACGCCTTCTGGCAGTTCCGGCCGCACCTGGCGGGCGACGGCGCCGGGCGGGTGGACTGGCGGCAGAGCGCCAAGACCGACCGCCTCTACGTGCGCGAGCGGGAATGGGAGGCGGCGCAGACCGTGGCGCTGTGGCGCGACGGGGGGCCGGGCATGGACTGGTCCGGCCACCGCGCGCGCCCCAGCAAGCGGGAAAGGGCGGAGCTGATCCTGCTGGCGCTGGCCTCGCTGCTGCTGCGCGGCGGCGAGCGGGTACGGCTGTTCGGGGGCACGCGGTCGCTGAGCGGGCGCGGCGCGCTGGCGACCCTGGCCGGGGAGCTGGGGCGCGACGCCGGCCCGGCCGCCGACCCGCGCCTGCCGCGCGACAGCCGGGCGGTGCTGCTCGGCGATTTCCTCGCGCCGCTGGAGGACACGCGGCGGGCGGTCTCGGCGCTGGCGGCCCGGGGCGTGCGGGGCCACCTGGTGCAGGTGCTGGATCCGGCCGAGGAAACCCTGCCCTTCGCCGGGCGCGTGCGCTTCGAGGCGCCCGCCGGCGGCGCGGCGGCGCTGGTGCCGCGGACGGAAGGCGTGCGCGCTCTCTACGCCGAGCGACTGGCGGCGCACCGGGCGGGCGTGGCCGCGATCGCGGCGGGGTCTGGCTGGCGCTTGCTGTCGCACCGCACCGACCACCCGCCCGGCACGGCGCTGCTGGCGTTGTGGCAGGGCATGGCCCCGGCGCGGGGCGCCGCTTGAGCCTCGGCCCGCTGTTGTTCGCAGCGCCCTGGCTGCTGCTGGCGCTGCCCGCGCTGCCGGCGCTGTGGTGGCTGCTGCGCGTCACGCCGCCGGCGCCGCGCCGGCAATCCTTCCCCCCCGCCCGGCTGCTGCTGGACCTGCCGACGGCCGAGCAGACGCCCGCGCGGACGCCGTTCTGGCTGCTGCTGCTGCGCTTGGTCGCGGCGGCGCTGATCGTGCTGGCCTTCGCGCGGCCGGTGTGGGACGCGGCCGCCGGCGCCGGCGGGGCGGGACCGCTGCTGATCGTCGTAGACGACGGCTGGGCCTCGGCCGCGGACTGGCCGGATCGGGTGGCCGCCGCGCGCGCCGCGCTGGACGCCGCCGCGCGCGAGGACCGCGCCGTGGCGCTGCTCGCCACCGCGCCGAACGAGAGCGGTGAGTCGCCGCGCCCCACCACCCCCCTGCCCGCCCCCGAGGCGCGCGCCCGGCTCGCCGCGCTGCGCCCCAAGCCCTGGGCGCCCGACCGCGCCGCCGCCGCCGCCGCGCTGCCCACCTGGCGCGCCGCGCACGGCGACCGGGCCGCGGTGCTGCTGGTGTCGGACGGGCTGGCGCACGGGGCGGAAAGCGCCGACCCGCTTCCCGCCGCGCTGGCGGAGATGGGATCGCTGAGCGTGGCGCGGCGCGACGACGGGCGACCGGTGCGGGTGCTGCCGCCGCCGCGCGCCGAGGCGGACCGGCTGGTGCTGACGGTGCGGCAGTCGCCGTCCCCGGTGGCGGGGGAAGCCGGGGTGCTGGCGCGCACCGCCGACGGTCGCACCCTGGCGCGCGCGGCGGTTCCGGTGCCGGCCGGGGCCGCGGAAGCCGAGGGGTCGTTGGAGCTGCCGGTGGAGGTGCGCGAGCAGGTGGTTCGGCTGGAGCTGGCCGAGGGCACCGGCGCCGCCGGCATCGTGCTGCTGGACGAGCGCTTCCGCCGCCGCCCCGTCGGGCTGTTGGCCGGGGGCGATAGCGCCGACGCGCCGCTGACCGGCGACCTGTTCTACCTGGAACGCGCCCTGGGGCCCTTCGCCGAGGTGCGGCGCGGCACGATGGACGCGCTGCTGAGCCGCAAGCTGGCGGTGCTCGTGCTGGCCGACCGGCCGCTGACCGACGCGCGCGAGCTGGCGAGCGCGACGCGCTTCGTGGAAGGCGGCGGGCTGCTGCTGCGCTTCGCCGGGCCGCGCACCGCCGAGCACCCCGACCCGTTGTTGCCGGCGACGCTGCGCGTCGGCGAGCGGCAGCTGGGCGGCTCGCTGTCGTGGGAGCGGCCGCAGCACCTCGCCCCCTTCCCCGACGGCTCGCCCTTCGCCGGGCTGGCAGTGCCGCCAGAGGTGACGGTGACGACGCAGGTGCTGGCGGAGCCGGCGCCGCGGCTGGCCGAGCGCACCTGGGCGGCGCTGGCCGACGGCACGCCGCTGGTCACGGGTGCCGCGCGCGGCGCCGGTCGGGTGGTGCTGGTGCACGTCACCGCCAACGCCGACTGGTCGGACCTGCCACTGTCGGGCTTGTTCGTGGACATGCTGCGCCGGCTGGTGTCGCTCTCGGCCGGGGTGGCGGGAGCGGAGGGGAGCCAGCCGCTGGCGCCGATCGAGACGCTGGACGGCTTCGGCCGGCTGAGCCCGCCGCCGCCGGCCGCGAGCGCGATCCCGGCCGACCGGGTGGAGGCGACCTTGCCGGGACCGCGCCACCCGCCGGGCTGGTACGGCGCGCCCGGCGAGATCGGCGAGCGGCGGGCGCTGAACTTGTCGGCCACCCTGCCGGCGCCCCGCTTGGCCGGACCGCTGCCGACGGGGGCGCGCCTCCTGGGGATCGGCGGCGTGCCGTTGGAGCGCGACCTCGGCCCGTGGCTGCTGGGGGCCGCGCTGCTGCTGCTGTTGGCCGACCTCGTGCTGTCGCTGTTCCAGCGCGGGCTGCTCGGCGCCGCGGCGCGGGCGGCGGTGGCGGGGCTGCTGCTCGCCGCCGGGCCGGCGCTGGCCCAGGGCGGCGGCGGGGGAGCCGGCGGCGGGATCGCGTCCGCCGGCGAGGAAGGCGCCCCGGCCCTGGCCACCCGGCTGGCCTACGTGGTCACCGGCGACGGCGGCGCGGACGACACCGCGCGCGCCGGGCTGGCGGGGCTGTCGGACTACGTGAACCGGCGCACGGCGGCTTCGCTGGCCGAGCCGGCGGCGGTGCGGCCGGGCGAGGACGACCTCAGCTACTACCCGCTGCTCTACTGGGTGGTGCTGCCCGACGCGCCGGCGCTCGACCCGGCGGCGGCGGCGGCGCTGAACGGCTTCATGCGTCAGGGCGGAATCGTGCTGCTGGACACCCGCGACGAGGGCTCGGGCCAGGGCACCGCCCCCGGCGCTTCCGCCGCGCTGCGCCGGGTGACGCGCGACCTCGCCATCCCGCCGCTGGCGCCGATCCCCGAGGACCACGTGCTGCGGCGCGCCTTCTACCTACTGCCCGATCTGCCCGGGCGCTGGGCCGGTGGCACGGTGTGGGTGGCGCGCGACGAAGACCGCGCCAACGACAGCGTCAGCCCGGCCATCGTCGGCGGCAACGACTGGGCCTCGGCCTGGGCGGTGGACGCGCGCGGGGCCAACCCGCACGCCGTGGTGCCGGGGGGGGCGCGGCAGCGGACCCTGGCCTACCGCTTCGGGGTGAACCTCGTGATCTACGCGCTGACCGGCAACTACAAGGGCGACCAGGTGCACGTGCCGGCGATCCTGGAAAGGCTGGGCAATTGAGGATGACGGGGCGGCCGACGGGGAGCGGGCAACCGGGGGAGGCCGGGCTGCCGGGCGCGCCCACGATCCGCGACCTTTCCGAGCGGCCCGGCGACCTCGACCTGATCGCCGACCGCGTTTGGCGGGCTTTCTGGCGCGACCGGGGGCACCCGCTGTCCCGGGTGCTGGAGCCGATGCGGGCGCACCTCGCCGGGCGAGGCGTGCCTTTCTCCCTCGTCGCGCGCGACGCCGGCGCGTACCTGGGCAGCGTGCTGGTGATCGCCTCGGACGTGGCCTCGCGCCCGCAGTACACGCCCTGGGTCGCGGGGCTCTGGGTGGAGCCGCAGCACCGCCGGCGCGGGATCGGGGCGGCGCTGGTCGCGGAAGCCGCGCGGCGCGCCTTCGCGCTGGGCTTCCCCCGCCTGTTCCTGTGCGCGCTGCCGCACCGCCGGGCTTTCTACGAGACGCGCGGCTGGGGGCTGCTCGAGAAAGCGGTGGACGAGGACGGGATGGCGATCCTCGCGCGCGACGCGGGCGCAAGCGATGGCTCCGCCGCGGATCGGTTGGCGTGACGCGCACCCTCTCGGGCGTCGACCTCGCCCCCGCGTTGCCCGCCTGGCTGCTGGCCGGGCTCGCCGCGCTGGCGCTGGCCGCCTTCGCGCTGGCGCTGTGGCGGGGCGCGCGGGGGGCGTGGTGGCGCGGGCTGGCCTTCGCCCTCGTGCTGGGCGCGCTGCTCAACCCGCGGCTGGTGAACGAGACGCGCGAGGTGCGCCCCGACGTGGCGCTGCTGGTGGTGGACCGTTCCGACAGCGCCGGGCTGGGCGAGCGCGCGGCGCGGATCGAGGCAGCCCGCGTGGCGGTGGAGGCGCGCGCCGCCCGGCTACCGGAGCTGGAGCTGCGCACCGTCGAGGTGCCGGAAGGCGGCAATCGCGGCACCCGCCTGTGGGCGGCCACCGAGCGGGCGCTGGCCGACATCCCGCGCTCCCGGCTGGCCGGGGTGATCGCGCTCACCGACGGGCAGGCGCACGACATGCCCGCCGGCCCCGCGCTCGACGCACCCTTCCACGCGCTGCTGCCCGGCCGTCCCGGCGAGGTGGACCGCCGGCTGCGGGTGATCGAAGCGCCGGGCTTCGGCATCGTCGGCCGCTCGGTGGAACTGCGCGTGGCGGTGGAGGACCTCGGGGCGACCGGCGCCGCCGGCGGCGCAGTGCGGCTGAGCGTCCGCCGCGACGGTGGGCCGCCGCGCGTGGAGAGCGTAGCCCCGGGGCGCGAGCACCGCATCGCCGTGCCGATCGAGCGCGGCGGCGACACGGTGGTGGAGATCGAGGCTGAGGTGCGGCCGGGCGAGGTGTCGGCGCTGAACAACCGCGCCGTGGTGACGGTGCGCGGCGTGCGCGACCGGCTGCGCGTGCTGCTGGTTTCGGGCGAGCCGCACGCCGGCGAGCGCACCTGGCGGCGCCTGCTCAAGGCCGACGCCAACGTGGACCTCGTGCACTTCACCATCCTGCGCCCGCCCGAGAAGGACGACCTCACCCCGCTCAACGAGCTGGCGCTGATCGCCTTTCCGGTGCGCGAGCTGTTCTCGCAGAAGCTGCGCGAGTTCGACCTGATCGTGTTCGACCGCTTCTCCAACCGCGGCATCCTGCCGCCGCAGTACCTGCGCAACATCGCGGACTACGTGCGCGCGGGCGGTGCGCTGCTGCTCTCGGTGGGGCCGGAGTTCGCCGGCCCCGCCTCGCTGGCGCTGACGCCGCTGGGGCAGGTGCTGCCGGTCCGTCCCCCCGGCGGCGCGCGGGCGGTGGTCGAGGGTCCCTTCCGCGCCCGGGTGACGGAGAGCGGCGGCCGCCATCCCGTCACCGTGGGGCTGCCAGGGGCCAACGCCGCGCCCGCGGCCGGGGGGGGCGCCGCCGCGGCTGCGACGTGGGGCCGCTGGCACCGCCACGTGCTGGCCGACCCGCGCGGCGGCATCACGGCGATGGAGGCGCCCGACGGCGCGCCGCTGCTGCTGCTCGACCGTGTCGGCGAGGGGCGCGTCGCCCTGCTGCTGTCCGACCACATCTGGCTGTGGGCGCGCGGCCACGACGGCGGCGGGCCGCAGGGCGAGTTGCTGCGCCGCGTCGCCCACTGGTCCATGCGCGAGCCGGAGCTGGAGGAGGAGGACCTGTCGGCGGCGGTGGCCGACGGCGCGCTCACCGTCATCCGCCGCAGCGTGGAGCTCGGGCCGCCGCCCGAGGTCGCCGTCACCGCCCCGGACGGGAGCGTGACGCGCCTCGCCCTGTCGGCGGCCGGCGGCGGGCGCTCGGTGGCGACGCTGCCCGCCGCCGCGCCGGGGGTGTGGCAGGCCTCCGACGGCCGCCGCACCGCCTTCGCCGCGGCGGCTGCGGCCAACCCGCCCGAGATCGCCGACCTGCGCGCCAGCGCCGAGCCGGTGCTGCCACTGGCGCGCGCTTCGGGCGGGGCAGTCCGCTGGTTGGGCGCGGGCGCCGAGCCGGCGCTGCCCGAGCTGCGCCGGGTGGCGGCGGGGCGCGACGCCCAGGGGCCGGGCTGGATCGGCCTGGTGCGGCGCGAGGACGGCGCGGTGGTCGGCGTGGCCGCCTTGCCGCTGCTGCCGCCCCCGTTGGCGCTGCTGCTGGTGGGCGGCGCGGTGCTGCTGGCTTGGCGGCGGGAAGGACGGTGAGGCCTCGCGTCCCGCCCCGCACCGCACTTCCAAGTCGGCGTCGGCGCGACCAGATTGGCCGCATGCATCGCCTCGCCCTGCTCCTGCCGACCCTCGCCGCCGCCTGCGCCACCGGCCCCACCCTGGACCAGCGCTTGGCGACCTTCGTGGGACAGGGCGAGGGTGACCTCGTTTCCGCCCTGGGCGTGCCGGTGCGGACCTACGAGACCGACGGCCGCAAGTTCCTGCAGTTCGAGAGCCGGCGCACCGTGACCCTGCCGGGCGATTCCTATGGCTACGGGAGCAGCTTCGGCGGTGGCTTGGGGTTGGGCCGCGGGCGAAGCTTCGGCGGCCTTGGGCTGGGCTACGCGCCGTCCTCCTACGCCTTCGTGGGGTGCGACGTGACCTTCGCGCTCCGCGACGCGCGGGTGGAAGGCTTCACCTACCGCGGCGAGGGTTGCGCCTGAGGCGGCGGGATGGCAGGTGCGCCGCCCGCCCGCTAGGATGGATCGCCATGCGCCACCCGACCGTCGTTCCGCTCCTGCCGCTCCTCATCGCGCTGGGGGTCCTGGTGCCCGTTCTCGGCGCGCCGGGGGGCGCGGCCCTGGCCCAGTTCGGCGGCAGCGCACCGCGCGGACCGATGACGCCCAGCCAGGCGGGGCCTGGCGGCCGTCCGCCGCCAGCCGCGCTGCCCGGCCTCGCCGGCCGCCCCCGTTCCGAGCCGATCCCCGGCGACGCGCCGTCCGCCAGCCTGTCGCCCAACGCCGCGCTGTTTGACGCCATCAACCGCGGCGACATGGCGGCGGCGCGGGAAGCCATGTCGCGCGGCGCCGACCTGGACTCGCGCAACGCTCTAGGCCTCGCCCCCGTGGACGCGGCGGTGGACCAGGGGCGAAACGACATCGCCTTCTACCTGCTCTCGGCCCGCGCCGGCTCCCGCCCCGCCCCCGGGCCCGAGGAGGCCGCCGCGGTGGTACCGCCTCCGCGCGCGCGGTCCGGCGGGCGTGAGGCATCGCGGCCGGCGGCGAAGCGCGGCCCCGCGCGCGAGGCGTCGCAGGGAAAGCGGCCCGCCGTCGAGCGGCTGCCGGCCCGTGCCGAGCGCGCCCCGCCGGGCGGCGGCGGCACACCCCGTCCGGAAGCCGGCTTCCTGGGCTTCGACGCCGGCCGGGGCGGCTGATGCGGCAGGTCGCCGAGCCGTGGTGGATCACGGGTGGCCCTGGGCCGACTCCGGTCCTCGCTGGTCCGGTGCTAGGCTAGGAACCCTGCCGTCGGTTTGCTCGGGTGCCCGGGCGGACACCGGAGGGACGGCGCCTCCCGATCCCGCGCCCGACCGGCTAAAGTCGGCGCGGGCCGGGGGGATGCCCTTTCAGCCGTCCGAATCCAGCGCATAGCCGGCGGAGCGGACGGTGCGGATGATGTCCTCCTCGCCGTCGCCGTTCACCGCCTTGCGCAGGCGGCGGATGTGCACGTCCACCGTGCGCGGTTCCACGTGGATATCGCGGCCCCACACGGAGTCGAGCAGCTGCTCGCGCGAGAACACGCGACCGGGGTGTTGCATCAGGAACTCCAGCATCCGGTACTCGGTGGGGCCGAGGTGCAGCGTCCGGCCGCCGCGGGTCACGCGGTGGGCGTCCTGGTCCATGCTCAGTTCACGCCACGATAACACGCCGCGCGCCGGCGAGGCGCCGGAGCGGCGCAGTAGGGCGCGTATGCGCGCCATTAGCGCCTCGATGGCGAAGGGCTTGGCGATGTAGTCGTCGGCGCCGGTGTCCAGCGCGCGAACCGCGTCCTGGTCCTCGGTGCGGGCCGTGACCATGATGATCGGCAGGTCGCGCGTTCCCGGTCGGCGTCGCAGCTGGCGGCACACCTCCAGGCCCGACAGCGCCGGCAGCATCCAGTCCAGCAATATCAGGTCGGGCCGGCCCTCGGCCACGCGCAGCAGCGCCTCCTGCCCGTCCGTGGCTTCCTCCACCCGGAAGCCCTGGCGCTCCAGGTTGTAGCGCAGCAGGGTCAGCAGCGGCGCCTCGTCCTCCACCACCAGAATGGTCGGGCGATTGCCAGCACCCTCGACCGCGAGACTCATTCCGCAGCCCGCCCGTCGCTGGCCGCGGCCGCGGCGCCGCCCGAGGCGGTTCCGAACTCGCCGCCGGAAGCCCGCACCACGGCGTAGGCCGACACATCGGCGCGCGGCCGATCCTCGGGCAGGTTCTCGCCCGCCACGGCGTAGTACACGGTTTCCGCGATGTTGGTGGCGTGGTCGCCGATGCGCTCGAAATTCTTGGCGATGAACAGCAGGTGGGTGGCCGCGGTGATGTTGCGCGCGTCCTCCATCATGTGCGTCAGCAGTTCGCGGAACAGGCCGTTGTAGACGTCGTCCACCGGCGCGTCCGCCGCCCACACCCGCTTGGCGGCCTCGGCGTCGTCGTTCACCAGGGCGTCGATGGCGTCCTTGAGGTTGCGTTGCACCAGCGTCGCCATCATCCCGAAGCCGCCCAGGCCCACGAGCAGGGGCTGCTGGGAAACCACGATGGCGCGCTTGGCGGCGTTGCGGGCGTAGTCACCGACGCGCTCGAGGTCCTGGCTGACCTTCATCGCTGCGATGATCAGCCGCAGGTCGGCGGCCAGCGGCTGGCGCAGCGCGAGCAGGCGGACGCAGTAGGCTTCGACCTCGCGCTCCAGCGCGTCGATCGGCGCGTCGCGGGCGACCACCTCGCCCGCGGCCGCCGCGTCGCGCCGGGCCAGCGCGGCGGACGCGTCGGCGACCTGCCGCTCGGCCAGCCCGCCCATGCGGGCGATCAACTCCCGCAGACGGCGGAGATCCTCGCCGTAGGACTTCACGAGGTGGCCGGGCGTTCCGGTGTTCTGGTCGGCTGACATGGCGGTGAGGCTCCCTCGCGCCGGCGTCAGCCGAAGCGGCCGGTGATGTATTCCTGGGTCCGCTTCTCGCGCGGCGCGGTGAAGATCTGCGCGGCCGGCGCCACCTCGATCAGCTCGCCCAAGTAGAAGAACGCCACTTGGTCGGCGCAGCGCGCGGCCTGCTGCATGTTGTGGGTGACGATGGCGATGGTGAAGTCGCGCTTGAGCTCGTCGATCAGCTCCTCGATCTTGAGCGTCGAGATCGGGTCGAGCGCCGAGGTCGGCTCGTCGAACAGGATGACCTCCGGCCGCACCGCGATGGTGCGGGCAATGCACAGGCGCTGCTGCTGGCCGCCCGACAATCCCATCGCCGAGCTGTCGAGGCGGTCCTTGGCCTCCTCCCAGATCGCGGCGCGTGTCAGCGCCCACTCGATGCGCTCGTCCATCTGCGCGCGGGTGAGCTTCTCGTGCAGCCGGATGCCGAAGGTGATGTTCTCGCGGATGCTCATCGGGAACGGGGTCGGCTTCTGGAACACCATGCCGACCTTGGAGCGCAGCTCGTTCAGCTCCACCGCCGGGTCGAGCATGTTGCGGCCCTCGAGCAGCACCTCGCCCTCGGCACGCTGGCCGGGGTAGAGCGAGTACATGCGGTTGAGCACGCGCAGCAGCGTGGATTTGCCGCAGCCCGAGGGACCGATCATGCCGGTGACCTGGCGCGCCGGCAGGTCGAGGTTGATCTTCTTGAGCGCCCGGTTCTCGCCGTAGAAGAAGTCGAGGTCGCGGATGCGCACGCTGGCCTCGTTCAGCGCCTCGGCCGAGCGCGCCGACATACCGCCAAAGTTGCCCGAACCGGAATTGCCCGAACCGGCCTTCTCGGCGGCGATCCTGGCCGCTTCCGCCGCGGCGCCCGGCGGCGGCCCGCCCGCGGCCGGGTTCGGGGAAGAAGCCAGGGTGGCCGCGGCCTGGGATCGCGCGGTTCCGCTCATGGGACGTTCTCTCCGGGCAGCGTCAGCGCTTGGCGCCGAGGACGGCGCGGGCCAGGACGTTGAGCCCCAGCACGCTCAGGGTGGTGATCAGGGCGCCGACCCAGGCGAGGGAAACCCAGTCCTCGAACGGCGACCCGGCGTAGGAATAGATGGTGATCGGCAGGCTGGACATGGGCTGGGCGAGGTTGATCGACCAGTTCAGGTTGCCCAGCGAGGTGAACAACAACGGCGCCGTCTCGCCGGCGACCCGGGCGATGGCCAGCAGCACGCCGGTGACGATGCCCGAGGCGGCGGCGCGCCAGCCCACCAGCACGATCATCTTCCACTTCGGGGCACCGAGCCCGATCACCGCCTCGCGCAACGTGTTCGGCAGCAGCGACAGCATGTCCTCGGTGGTGCGCACCACGATCGGCACCACGATGATGGCCAGCGCCGCGACGCCGGCCCAGCCGGAGAAGCCGCCGAAGGGCAGCACCAGCAGCTGGTAGACGAACAGGCCGATCAGGATGGACGGCGCCGAGAGCAGGATGTCGGACACGAAGCGCACCACGAAGCCCAGGCGCGAGCCGCGCGCGTATTCCGCGAGGTAGGTGCCCACCAGCATGCCGATCGGCGTGCCGATCAGCGTGGCCAGGACTACCTGGATCAGCGATCCCACGATCGGGTTGAGCAGGCCGCCGCCCGAACCCGGGGGCCGCGTGGGCTCGGTGAACACGCCGAACGACAGCCCTTCCAGTCCGCGCACCAGTAGCGTCAGCAGGATCGAGAGCAGGAACAGCAGGCTCAGCACGGTAGCGACGAAGCAGAAGCCGCGCACCAGCAGGTCGGCCCGCTTGCGCCGGCGGCCCAGGGCGGTCGCCGTCGCGGCGTCCTTGCGCGGACCGGCGCCGCCGGCGGGCGGGGCGGCGGCCCCGGTGGAGGGCAGGGCGGCACTCATCGGGGTCAGCCCTTCAGCCGCGAGCGGAGCAGGTAGCGCGAGGCCGCCAGCACCACGAAGGAAATCACGAACAAGATGAAGCCTAGCGCCAGCAGCGCCGACAACTTGAGCGAGCCCGCCGCGCTCTCGCCAAACTCCAGCGCCACCAGCGAGGCGATGGTGTTGCCCGGCCCGAACACCGTGGTGGCGATCCGGTTGGCGTTGCCGATCACGAAGGTCACGGCCATGGTCTCGCCCAGCGCGCGCCCCAGGCCGAGCATGATGCCGCCGACCACCGAGGTGCGGGTGTAGGGCAGCACCACGCCGCGCATCACCTCCCAGGTAGTGGCGCCTAGCCCGTAGGCGCTTTCCTTGAACACGGGCGGCACCTGGTCGAACACGTCGCGCATGGTCGCCGCGATGAAGGGCAGCACCATGACCGCCAGGATCAGGGCTGCGGTGAACAAGCCGGTGCCGAAGGGCGGCCCCTGGAACAACCCGCCGATCAGCGGCAGTTCGCCCACCGTGTCGATGATCGCCGGCTGGATGGTCGAGGCCATCACCGGCACGATCACGAAGAAGCCCCACATGCCGTAGATGATCGAGGGCACCGCGGCCAGCAGCTCGATCGCCGTGCCCACCGGGCGCTTGAGCCAAGCGGGCGCCAGCTCGGTGAGGTAGAAGGCGACCCCGAAGGCCAGCGGCACGGCGAGCACCAGCGCCAGGATTGCGGTCAGCAGCGTGCCGTAGATCGACACGCCGGCGCCGTAGACCTCCTGCACCGGATCCCATTCCGTGGAGAACACGAAGCCCACCCCGAAGGCGCGGAAGGCCGGCAGCCCGCCTGCGAACAGGCCGACGATAATGGCGCCGAGCAGCAGCAGCACGAGGATGCCCGCGCCCTGGCACAGCGCCGCGAACACCGCGTCGCCGAGGCTGCCGCTGCGACGCGTGGCGGGAACCGGCTGGGGCGGTACGGCGGCGCCGATGGCGGCGGTTGCGACCTGCTGCAAGGGGAAACCTTCGATGGGGTCCGCGGGGATGGGCGGGGCGGCCGCGATGCCGCCCCGTCCGCTTCGTCGCGCTCTACTGCTGAGTCCAGACCGGCCGGCCGCCGGCCATCACCTGGCGCCAAGTCGCGCGCACCTGCGTCTGCACGTTCTCCGGCAGCGGGATGTATTCCAGCCGGCGCGCGGCGTCGCCGCCCGACTTGAAGGCCCAATCGAAGAACCGCATCACGGCGCGCGACTTGTCGGCGTCAGTCGGGTTGGTGGGCAGCAGGATGAAGGTGGGCGAAACGATCGGCCAGGACGCCGCGCCCCCCTGGTCGATCAGGCTCGCGGCCATACCCGGCGCCGACCAATCGGCGCTGGCGGCGGCGGCCACGAAGCTCTCGGTGGTCGGCTTGACGAACTGGCCAGCCTTGTTGCGCAGTTGCGTGGTGGTGAGCCGGTTCTGCGTGGCGTAGGCGTTCTCGACGTAGCCGATGGCGCCCCGGGTGTTGCGCACGGTGCCCGCAACACCCTCGTTGCCGCGCGCCCCGGCGCCGGTGGGCCAGCGCACGGAGGTGCCGGCGCCGCCCTTCTCCTTCCATTCCGGCGACACCGCCGACAGGTAGGAGGTGAACACGAACGACGTGCCCGAGGCGTCAGCGCGGTACACCGGCGCGATTGCTAGGTTGGGCAGGTTCACGCCGCGGTTCATCTCCACCAAGCGGGGGTCGTTCCACTTGGTGACCTTGCCCAGGTAGATGTCGGCCAGCATCTCGCCGGTCAGCCGCAGCTGGTCCAACTCCACGCCGGGCAGGTTCACGATCGGCACAATCGAGCCCATCACCGCCGGGAACTGGATCAGGTTGGCTTCCGCGAGCTGCGCGGGCGTGCGCGGCGCGTCCGTGGCACCGAAGTCCACGGTGCGGTTGGTGATCTGGTTCACCCCCGCGCCCGAGCCCACGGATTGATAGTTCAGCTGGATGTTGGCGCCGGTCTTCGCGTCTTCGCCCCAGCGCTGGTACACTGGGTTGGGAAAGGTCGCGCCGGCGCCGGTGATCTGCGTCTGCTGGGCATGGGCCGCAGGGATTGCCGCGAGCGCGGCGAGGCCGGCCGCGAGGGCGAGGGTGCGTCTGTTCACCGTTGTCTCTCCAAAACCTGTTAACGGGGCGTCAACGCCCCTCCCCGAGGTGCCCTGCGTAGGCGGGAGGAGCGACTCCCGCGTTGCAAATCGGTGAAGCTTCGATGACAGCCCCGCCCGGGTTCGCGCGCCGGGCGACCTCCGGCCGGCTCAGCGCGCGTGGCGGGCGAGCACGAGTTCCAGCCCGCCCAGCGCACCCCCGAGCGCCTCGACGGTGGCGCGCGCCTGGACCCCGGGCGGCACCGGGCGTTCGGGGGGCAGGGGCGCAGTGCCGACGTTGACCGACTGCGCCAGCACGGTGGCGCCCAGCGCGCCCTCGCGCAGCAGCACCGCCGAGATCGCCGCCCGCGCCTCGCCGCGGCCGAGGTCGGCGTGCAGCGCGGACAGCTCCATCTCCAGCGTCATGTCGGGGTTCGCGCGCGTGCCCTGCGCCAGCACCGCGCTGTACAGGCCCGAAGCGACCAGCCAGCGGCGCAGCGCCTCCTCCACCGCCTCGGCCGGGGGCGCCGTCCACTCCGCGTAGTATTCCACGCCCACCGTGCCGTCGGCGCGGACCGTGCGCAGCAGGCGCTCTTCCAGGCCCGGCGCCGCCCGGGCAGTGCGCAGCAGCAACGTGCGCCGGGCGCGCCCGGCCGCCGGCGGCCCCGCCCGCACGGGCGCCAGCGGGAAGCGCAGCGGCTCCACGAACGGCGTCTGCACGGCGGAACAGGCCGCCAGCGCCGCGGCCACGGCCAGGGTGGCCAAGGGAGCGGCCAAGGGCGTGGCGAGCAGGCGTCGTCTCGTGGTCATCGGGTCTCCCTCGGGGGGCGCGTCATCGGTTGCGCGCGGCCCAGTCCGGCGGCGGCGGCGGCGCGCCGAGAATGGCCTGCGAGGGCGCGCGGCGTAGCAGGTCGGTGGTGTCGCGCAGGTTCGACGCGGTGGCCCGCAGGTCGCGCAGGATCGGCCCGAGGTCGGCGTTGACGTTGGCCGTGGTGCCGCCCGCCGCGCGGGCCGTGCGCTCCAGCGACGCCACCGCGTCCGGCAGCCGGGCCATCGCCAGCCGCGCCTGCTCGGCGGCCTCGCGCACCGCGCGCAGGGTGGCACGCACGTCCGGCCCCCCGGCGGTGCCGCGCAGCTCGGCCACCGCGCCGCGCAGCTCGGCCGTGAGCGCCGGCAGGTCGCTCTTGCCCGTCGCCTCGCGCAGCGTGCCCAGCAGGTCGGCGGCTCCCGCCAGCACCCGCGTCACGTCGCCGCCCTCGGCAGTCTGCCGGCGCAGGTCGGCGAGGATGCCGCCGACGTCGGCGAGGATGGATTCCAGCGGCACCTTCTCCAGGCGCAGCACGAGCCGCTGCGCCGCGTCCTGCACCTGCGCCACCGTGGAGGGCACCGACGGGATCACCGGGTGCAGCGACTCCCACGGCGGCGCGGC
Source organism: uncultured Roseomonas sp. (assembly GCA_964243365.1). Taxonomy (GTDB): domain Bacteria; phylum Pseudomonadota; class Alphaproteobacteria; order Acetobacterales; family Acetobacteraceae; genus Roseomonas. The sequence continues at coordinate 20,608 of CAXTEL010000012.1, forward strand.
GGCGGCGAAGCGCTCGGGGTCCACGAAGTCCAGCTCGATGTAGCCCACGCCGGTGATGCCGGCGGTGGACAGCCGCGCCCGCAGTCCCAGCTCCACCGCCCGCGCCGGGTCGGGCGCCTCGTCGCCGACCCGGCTGCCGTCGATCGCGAAGCGGACCACCACGAGCTGGAAGGCGCCCTGGAACGGCGTGCCCTCGGGACGGCGGTAGGCGACGCTGGCCAGGAGGATCTCGGTGACCTGCCCCAGCGCGACGCCGCGGTAGCGCACCGACGCGCCGACCTCTAGCCCCTGCACGCTCTCGCGCGAGTAGGTCTCGAACACCTGGGCGCTCTTGTTGTTCAGCCGGTTGGAGGTGAAGAACAGCACGAAGCCCACGGCCAGCGCGACGCCCACGAGGATCAGCGCGCCGACGCGGACGTACAGGCGCGCCGACCTGCCGGCCCCCGGCGCGGCCATCAGGCGGCCTCGCGGCGGAAGAAGCGGCGCACCGTGTCGTTGGGCGGATCGTCGCGCAGGCGCCGGGGATCGCCGGTCGCGATCACCCCGCGGGCGGTCTTGTCGAGCATGATGCAGCGGTCCCCGATGGCCAGGATGGATTGCAGCTCGTGGGTCACCACCACGAAGGTGGTGCCGAGGTCGCGCGCGAGGTCGCGGATCAGCCCGTCGAGCCCGGCCGAGGTGATGGGATCGAGCCCGGCGGAAGGCTCGTCGAGGAACAACAGCGGCGGGTCGAGCGCCATGGCGCGGGCGATGCCGGCCCGCTTGGCCATGCCGCCCGAGATCTCGGCCGGCAGCCGCCCGGTGGCCTCCCCCAGCCCCACCATGCCGAGCTTGACCCGCGCCACAGCCTCGCGCGCCTCGGCCGGCAGGCGGGTGTGTGCCTCGAGCGGCAGCATCACGTTCTCCAGCAGGGTCATGGAACCGAACAGCGCGCCGGACTGCCACATCACGCCGAACTGCCGCAGCAGGTCGCGGCGCTTCTCGCCCTCGGCCGCGCGCAGGTCGCGGCCCAGCAGCTCGATCCGCCCGGCGGTGGGCTCCAGCAGCCCGATCAGCAGCTTGAGCAGCGTGGACTTGCCGCAGCCGGAGCCGCCCAGGATCACGAACACCTCGCCGCGGCGCACCGCGAAACCCACGCCCTCGAACAGCGCGTTGTCGCCGAAGCGCATGGCGAGGTCCTCGACGCGCACCACCGCGTCCCCGGGAGCATCATTCCGCGCGTTCCCCGGGGCGGTCCCGGGTGCGTCCGCTCGGGCGTCCCCCGGCGC
>CAXTEL010000012.1:21975-66364 GCA_964243365.1 uncultured Roseomonas sp.
CGCCGGCACCGCGCCGGGTGCTCCCGCCCGCCCGCCCGCCACGCCGCTCAGATCCCCAACCGGTAGAACAACACGGCGAAGGCGCCGTCCAGCACCACGATGGCGACGATGCCGCCCACCACCGCCGCGGTGGCGGCATCGCCCACCGCGCGTGGCCCGCGCCCGGCGGCTAGGCCGGCGCGGCAGCCCACCCCCGCGATCACCAGCCCGAAGGCGGCGGCCTTGAACAGCCCCTGCCACAGGTCACCCAGCTTGACGCCGGCGAGCAGCTGGTTGCTCACCAGCGCGGTGGGAAACCCGAGGCTGAGCATCACCCCGGTCATGCCCAGCAGGCCGGCGAGGTCCATCAGCAGGGTCATCGCCGGCATCGCCAGCGTCGCCGCCAGCAGGCGGGGCAGCACCAGCAGCACCATCGGGTCGATGCCCATGATGCGCAACGCGTCGATCTCCTCGTTCACCGTCATGGTGCCCAGCTCGGCGGCGAAGGCGGAACCGGTGCGCCCGGCCAGGATCACCCCGGCCAACAGCGGCCCCAGCTCGCGCAGCAGCGACAGCCCTACCAGCCGAGGGATGAACACTTCCGCACCGAACTGGCGCATCGGCACCGAGGACTGGAAGGCCAGGATCATGCCGACCAGCAGGCCCAGCAGCAGCAGCAGCGCGAAGGAGCGGGTGCCGACCTCGTCGAGGTGGCGCAGCAGCTCGGCCAGGCGCAGGTCGCGCGGCCGGCGGGCGGCGTTGAACACCGTGGCCGCGGCCTCGCCCAGGAAGGACGCGCCGTCGCGCAGGCCCCGCGTCAGGCCCACGCCCCAGGCGCCCACCGACCCCACGAAGGACCGCCGGCGCGGCGCCCCGGCCGGGCGCGGCCGGGCGGAGGCGCTGCGGGCGCGCTCCAGCACCGCCGCCACGCGCGGGTTGGCGCCGTCCATCCGGATTGCCGGATCGCCGTCGCCGGCGGCGCGCAGCAGCAGCGTGGCGCCGGTGGTGTCGAGCGCGGTCAGGCCGGACAGGTCGAAGGCGCGCACGCCGGCCGCCTCGCGCAGGGCGCGGTCCCAGAGCGGGGCGGCGGTGACGGTGGTCAGGGCGCCAGTGAAGCGCAGCGCGCCGTCGCGCTTCTCGATCCCCGGCGCCGCGTCCCGTTCGCCGTCCCGAGCGCCGACCCCGGGGTCCTCTCCCACCACCTCGCTGTTCGCGTCCCGCATCCCCGTTCCCGGTATCGTGTCGCCGAGGCGCGGAAGCGGGCTCGCGCCGAATTCCGCGAAGGCTCGCCCCGTCGCGCGCGGGGGTTATCCCCCGGAGCCGTCATCCCCGGCGGCGAGGTCCTAGTTGGCCACGGCGGGGGGCGCATACATCCCCCGCAGGGCGGATGCCACCCGCCGCGCCGCCTCGCGCCCGGTCTCCCAGGCGCCGCCCAGCGTGCCGGCCAGGGTGGGGTGGCAGTGCTCGCCGGCGAAGGCGAGTCGCCCCCCGGCCAGGGGCGCGGCCAGCACCCGGCGCGCGAGGGCCGCCCCGGGCCGGGCGTAGCTGTAGGCGCCGCGCGACCAGGGATCGGCGACCCAGGCGCTGGCGACGGCGCGGTGCGGGTCGATCGCCGCGCGCCCCCGGCCGCCGTACATCCGCGCCAGCTCGTCGCCCGCGAAGGCCGCCATCGCCGCCGGCCCTTCGCGCTCGAGCGTCCGGCCGAGGTCGCCGCCGACGAAGCCCTCCAGGTGCGCGCGCCCGAACGGCCAGGCAACGAACGTCATGCGCCCCTCGCCTTCCGCGACGCGCCGGTCCAGCCTGGCGAAGGGCGGCAGATCCAGGCGGTCCGCTCCCGCCGCCGGCAGCCCGATCTTGGCGAGCGTCCCCATCGGCAGCCCGTGCAGCGCCTCGCCGATCTCTGGCGGCAGGGCCGGGTCGAAGCGCAGTCCGCCCCCGGCCAGCACGCCCGCCGGCAGGGTGCAGATGGCAGCGCGGGCGGCCAGGGTGCCGCGCGGCCCTTCCGCCCGCGCGCCGCCCCTGTCCCAGGAAAGCCGAGAAACGGGGCTGTTGAGCGACACCGGCAGGCCCTCCGCCAGCGCCGTCAGCAGGGCGCCCTGCCCCGCCTCTACCAGCAGGTTCGGTGGGTCGAGCTGGTTGTCGAGGAAGTCGCGCAGCCCGAGGTCGCGCAGCTCGGCGCCGGCGATGGTCGGCCCTTCCCAGGTGGCGATCGTGCTGTCCCACGGCCCCCCGCGGGGAGCCACGGCGGCCACGGCCGGGTCGGGCGCGGCATGCGCGGCCCGCAGCGCCGCAAGCCAGGCGTCGTAGGCCGCGTCGAACGCGGCGTCCTCCGCCGCCGTGGCCCAGCCATGCCCGAGGTGGCGGCGGCGGGCCGCCACCGCGTCGTGGTTGACGGTCCGCAAGCCCAGCGCGCGCGCCAGGAGCGCGAGCGGGTTCGCTTCCGCCGCGTGCAGCCAGGTGGCGCCGAGGTCGAAGGGCGCGCCGAGCGAGCGGGCGTCGGTGTGGGCGCGGCCGCCGACCCGGGCGCGGGCTTCCAGCACCGCGCAGGTCAGGCCCAGGGCGGCGCATTCCCGGGCCGCGGCGATGCCGGCGGCGCCGGCGCCGAGGATGAGCACGTCGGGGTTGGTGGGCAGCATCCGCGCCGACATGCCGCGAGGTCCGTTCGCTGTCGAGGGGACGGCCGCCGGCGGTGACGGCCGGGGGCGGTGATGGCCGGGGGCGGTGGGCGGCAACACCGCACCCCTCCCGGCGTTGTCACGTCGAGGAACCAGGAAGACTCGCCCCGTGCCGAGACCGACGCGCATCGCGGCGCTCGCCGCCCTGCTCGGGAGCATCACAGCCCTCCTCCCGGCGCCCACGACGCCCGGGCGCAGCCGCCGCCGACACGCTGGCCGCCGTGCGCGCCCGCGGCACCCTGGCCTGCGGCGTGTCCACCGGCGTGGCGGGCCTGTCGCAAGCGGACAGCCAGGGCGTCTGGCGCGGGCTAAACGCAGATTTCTGCCGCGCCGTGGCGGCGGCGGTGCTCGGTGACCCGGGCAAGGTCTGCTTCGTGCCCACCACGGCGCAGAACCGCTTCACCACCCTGCAATCGGGCGAGGTGGACCTGCTGGCCCGCAACACGATCTGAAGCATCGGGCGCGACGTCGGCATCGGGCTGGTGTTCACCGACGTCACGCTGCACGACGGCCAGGGCTTCATGGTCAAGCGTGAGCTCAGCGTGACTTCGGCCCGGGCGCTGGACGAGGCCACGGTGTGCCTGCAGCCCGGCACCACCACCGAGCTGAACCTCGCCGACTGGTTCCGCGCCAACAACCTGTGCTTCACCCCGGTGGTGATCGAGAGCTTCGCCGAGGTGCAGGGGGCCTTCTTCGCCGGGCGCTGCGACGTCTACACCACCGACCTGTCGGGTTTGGCCTCCACCCGCGCCGGCCAGGGGCCGCGGGCCGGCGACTTCATAATCCTGCCCGGAACGATCTCGCGCGAGCCGCTCGGCCCGTTGGTGCGCCAGGGCGACTTCCGCTGGTTCGGCATCGTGAGGTGGGTCGGCAACGCCTTGGTCGCGGCCGAGGAACAAGGCGTGACCCAGGGCAACGCCGAGGCGCGGCGGAACGATCCCAGCCCTGAGATGCAGCGCCTGCTCGGCACCTCCGGAGAGTTCGGCCGCGCGCTGGGGCTGGACAACGCCTGGGCGCTGAACGCCGTCCGCGCCGTGGGCAACTACGGCGAGGTGTGGGAGCGCAACCAAGCCCCGCTGGGCGTGGAGCGGAGGCAGAACCGGCTCGCGGCCCAGGGCGGGCTGATGTGGTCGCCGCTGTTCCGCTGAGCAGGACCACGGGGCACGGCACGCGCCGGACCGGGCGATGCCGGCTCCGGTCCGGCGCGTGCCGGGTCGTCAGTCCGCGCCGACGGCGCCCTCGGACGAGAAGTGGCCGCTCCAGTCGCTGGCCGACACCACCGGCCACAGTCCGTACGCGTCGGGGCTCGGCTGCGACACCGGCGGGTTGAAGCGGCACAGTCCGGCGTCGTCGCCGGGCTGGCCGGCGGTGTTGCCGACATGGTCGTCGTAGAAGGCGCAGTTCGTGCAAGACGTGGACTGCGAGGTTAGCTTGGCGGCCATGGAAACGACCCCTTTCTCACCGTCGGGAACTGGGCGGTCTGGAACCATCCGATGCTCGTCGGGCACGTCCCGGCATCCGCGTGACGTAACAACCCGGAGCGGGAACGGCGGCAAGCCGCGTCATCGCGTCCGCACGGAAAAATCACCGAAATCGTTGGGTTGTACTGAGAGGCGTTATCGGTTCGGACGCGAATGCGAATACCTCCCGGTAAACTCCGAGCGAAAGCTGAGAATGCTTCCCGGGAGCGCGGAGAAATTCCCGCCGAGCGTTGCCGGACGGGAATGTCGCGGGTGGAATACGGCAGCGGGACGAGAATGCGCCCGCGATCGCCTCCGGCCCGGTACAGCACGAGAAGGAACGCCACCATGCCGCACGACGGCCAACCGGCCCCCGACCCGCCCGGGGATGGGTGGAAGCATTCCGGCGTCCGGGTGATCCCCGGCGGCGAACTGGATACCGACACCGCCCAGACGCCGGGGATGGAGCGCGCCGCCGCCATCAACCTCGCCCGCGTCGGCGCGCGGAGGATCTGGGCCGGCACGGTGCACATACGCGCCAACGCCAGGACCGGGGCGCACCATCACGGCGCGCTGGAGTCGGTCATCTACGTACTGCGCGGCCGCGCCCGGATGCGCTGGGGCGAGGCGCTCGAGTTCGTGGCCGAGGCGGGGCCGGGCGACTTCATCTACGTGCCGCCCTACGTGCCGCACCAGGAGATCAACGCGTCCACCGACGAGACGCTGGAATGCGTGCTGGTGCGCTCGGACAACGAGGCGGTGGTGGTCAACCTCGACATCGAGCCGGCGGAGAAGCCGGAGAAAGTGCCCTGGGTGGACCCCATACATTGGGCGCCTTAGCGGCGGCCGCGGGAGCCGTGCCGCCCCCGCTGGACCTTCCGGCCGGCACGAGCAATCGTCGGCCTCAAATTGCCATAGCCGCTCGCGCGGCCCGGGCGAGCGTCGCGAACTCGGCGGCTTCCAGCGGACGGCCGAACAGGTAGCCCTGCACCTCGCCGCAGCCCTCGGTCCCGAGCCGCGCCGCCTGCTCCTCGGTTTCCACCCCTTCCGCGTTGGCGCGGATGCCCAGCGCCTCCGTCATGCCGATGATGGCGCGCACGATGGCCGCGGCACTTGGGTCGTCGCCCAGGCCTTGGACGAAGCCGCGGTCGATCTTCACCTTGTCGAAACGGAAGCGCCGGAGGTAGCTGAGCGAGGAGTAGCCCGTGCCGAAATCGTCCATGGCGACGGCGACACCCATGTCGCGTAGGTGGTTCAGCGTCAGCAGCATCTCCTCGGTGTCGACCAGCAGCAGGCTTTCTGTCACCTCCAGCTCGAGCCGCGCCGGCGGCAGCCCGGTGCGCTCGAGCACGCGGCGCACGGTGCCCAGGAAGCCGGCGTGGCGGAACTGCACCACCGAAACGTTGACCGCGACCTTCAACGGCTGCTCCCAGCCCATCGCCGCGCGGCACGCCTCCTCCAGCACCCAGGCACCCAGGGGAACGATCAGGCCGGTGCGCTCCGCCAAGCCGATGAAGGCGTTCGGCGGCACGTTACCGCGCGTGGGGTGCTCCCATCGCAGCAGGGCTTCCGCTCCGGTCAGCCGGCGGGACGGCAGGTCCACCTGCGGTTGGAAGTGCAGCCGCAGCTCGCCACCTGCCATCGCGGCGCGCAGGTCGGCTTCCAGCGCGCGCCGGGCCTGCAGCGTGGCGTTCATGTGCGACGCGAAGAAGCGGTAGCCGTTCCGCCCTTCCGCCTTGGCGTCGTACAGGGCCAAGTCGGCTTCCTGCATGAGGCGGGCCGGGTCCACCCTCCCGGGCGACTCCGCCACCGCGATGCCGATCGAGACGCCGACCACGGCTTGGTGGCCGTCCAGGTCGAAGGGCTGATCGAGGGCGTCGCGCAGGCGCTCGGCCAGGGCGGCCGCGTCGCCGGGCTGGGCGACGTCGGCCAGCACCACCGCGAACTCGTCGCCGCCCAGGCGCGCCAACGTGTCCGATTCCCGAAGGCAGGCCGAGAAGCGGAGCGCGACCTCGGACAACAGGCGGTCGCCCGCGCCGTGGCCGAGCGTGTCGTTCACTTCCTTGAAATGGTCCAGGTCGAGGCAGAGCACGGCGAGCGCGCCGCCGCCGCGTCGCCGGAAGTCCACCGCCGCCTGCCGCAGCCGGTCCTGGAGCAGCGCGCGGTTCGGAAGGCCGGTCAGCACGTCGTGGCTGGCCATGTGGGACGCGTGCGCCACGGCGCGGCGCAGCAGCCGCATCGGCGCGACGCGAAGCGCGAGGAATGCGGCTGCCCCGAGCGCCAGCGCCCCGAGGGTGATGAGCGCGGTCTGCCGGACCAGCGGCATGAGGGACCGGCGCGCCTCAACCCAGCCCACGGTGCGGCCGGCATCGAACAACGGCCGCCGAGCGACGGCGTGCGGCGCGGGCAGCACGACCCCTGTATCGGCGACGACCGACCCGTCTGCCGCCAGCACGCGGCGCCATTCCGGCTCGTCCACCTCGCCCAGCAGCAGGAGGCTCGCCAGCCGTTCCGTTTCGAACTGCCACAGGTCGGGGTTCAGGGCGATGCGGTCCGACATGACGGCCGCTTTCACGAGGGCCGAGGCGGCGAGCTCCGCTTCCAGCCTCGCCCGCCCGGACTGGTACCAGGTGACCGGCGGGGCGAGGGCCAGGAGCATCGCCACGCCGACCGCGAAGCTGGTGATCGCCCGCGCCGGGGCGGACGCGGGCGCCGACGCGGGCACGGCGTCTCCTCGCTTCCCCGTCCCCACGTCAGGACCGCGGATCGGACGAGGGAGCGCGGCGCTCGCCCGGAAGCCCGTCCGGACGCGAGGCACCGGCTGGCAGGTGGTCCAGGCCCGTGAGGATCGTTGCCGCCTCGGAACCGCGCAGGAACGACGCCAGGGCCAGGGCTTCGGGCCGCGGGGACGCGCCGTGGGCGACGAAGAGATGCTTCACGAGAGGCCACGCGCCGCTCTCCATTGCAGCAATCGTGGGAAGCACGCCGTCGAGCGCGACGGGGCGCAGGCGCCGTTCTTCCGCCGCCACCTGTCCGAGGGCCAGGCCGCCGAAGGCACCGGGCAGGCGTTCCAGCGCTTCCGCGTGGTCCTGGTCGTTGATGGAGGTCGGCACGCCGGGTCGGGTGCGCGCGACGGCGACCGCGCGGGCGAAGCCGGGCGAGAGGGCCTCGAGGAGATCCCAGTCTGAGTCGGAGGGCTGTCGGCGGACGAACCGCACCGGCGTGCCTTCCGGCCAGCTCGCGAGATCCCCGGTGAGGATCCGCTCCACCTCCCCGCGCGTCACCGCGCGGGCCGGTTCGGCCCCTCGCGTCACGAAGGCCAGGGGCGTGCTGGCGAAGAACGCGGCGGTGATGCCTGTTGCCGCTTCCGCGGGCGTGGCGGTGCGCGAGGCCACCGCGAGGTCTATCGCGCCGATCCCGAGCGCCCGGAAGCCGCCGGAGGTGCCCAGGCTCGGCAGCACCCGCACGGCCGGGCCGCCGGCGGCGGTGAAGACCGCCGCGACCCGCTGCACGGCGGCGAGCGCCATGCTGCTGCCACTCACCTTCAGCGCGCCCTCCGGGGCGGCGCGGGCGGAACCGGTCGCGCACGCCAGCGCGAGGGAGCCGAGAAGGAACGGGCGTCGGTGCATGGCGCGAGCGTGCCAGCGTCCCGTAAACCCGCGATGAATTGTGGCCGGTCCCGCGAGCGCTCGCGGGCATTCGCCAACGCCGGCCCGGCGCGTCAGTCCAGCGTGGCGCCGGAGGTTTCCACCAGGTTCTTCCACACAACCTCCTGCGCCCGCCAGTAGTCGCCGAAGGCGGCCGGGGTTTCGTCCCAGACGGGGGTGAAGCCGTTGGGCTCCAACCGCGCCTTGAAGTCGTCCGAGCGCACCACGCGCACTACCGCCCGGTGCAGCGCCGCGATCCGCTCCGGGGCCACGCCGGCGGGCACGGCGACGCCGTACCAGGACTGCGCGTCGATGCCCGAGCCCGGCAGCAGCTCGCCCATCCCCGGCACCTCGCGCAGCTCGGGGACGTAGTCGACGCGCCCGGCGCTGCCCACGGCGAGCGCCCGGAAGCGGCCCTCGCGCACGTGCGGCATCAGCGCCGGGATGACGTCGAACATCATGTCGATGTTGCCGGCCAGCAGGTCCTGGATAGCCGGCCCGCCGCCGCGGTAGGGGACGTGGGTGATATCGATCCCGGCGGCCTTGTTCACCGCCGCCAGCGTCAGGTGGCTCACCGTGCCGGCGCCCGAGGAGCCCATGTTGACGCGTCCCGGCGCGGCGCGCGCGGCCGCCGCCAGCTCGGCGAAGGAGCGCCACGGCCGCTCGGCGTTGACCACCAGCAGCACCGTGCCGGCGGAGGTGCGCGACACCGGCGCCAGGTCGCGGATTGGGTCGAGCGGCATCGAGCGGCGGTACAGGAACTTGTTCGCCGCCAGGATCGAGGCCGAGCCCAGCAGCAACGTCAGCCCGTCCTTCTCGGACTTCGCCACGTAGTCGGCGCCCAGGTTGCCCCCCGCCCCGCCGCGGTTCTCCACCACCACGCTCTGGCCGAGGATCGGCTGCAGCCGCTCGGCCAGCAGGCGGCCGGTGATGTCCACCGCGCCCCCGGGAGCCAGCGGCACCACCAGTCGCAGGGGACGGGACGGGAAGTCCCCCGCCGCCTGGCCCGCGCCCTGGGCGCGGAGGGACGCCGGCGCGGCGAGGGTCGGCACGGCGGTGGCGGCGGCCAGCAGGACGCGGCGGCGTGGGGTCATCGGATCGCGAATCCCGGTCTCGTTACGAGCCGCCATGTCGCCCGCCCCCGCGCCGGCGCGCAAGCGACGAGGCGGCGACGCCCGGGACGCGCGCCGGAAACCGGCGGACGGCCCGCTCAGGCGCCGCGCCGGTTCGGCGACAGCGCGTGGATCAGCACCGCCGCGGCGACCGACACGTTCAGGCTCTCCACCCGCCCCGAACCTGGCAGGGTCACGCGCGCCTCGCACGCGTCGGCCGTGGCGGCCGCCAAGCCGCGCTCCTCGTTGCCCAGCACCAGCATGACGGCACGGCCGCGCGGCAGGGCTTCCGGCGGCACCCCGCCGGCGGCCACGGCGGCCACGGTCAGCGCCTCGCCCCGCGCGGCCCGCAGCGCGGCCGGCAGGTCGGCGGCGCGGTACAGGCTCAGCGCCTCCAGCCCGCCCTCGGCGGTGCGGAAGGCGGCCTCGCCCAGCCCGGCCTGACGCGAGTCGCCCGACAGCACCAAGCCCGCGCAGCCGAAGAAGGCTGCCGAGCGGGCGATGGCGCCCAGGTTGTGCGGGTTGCCCACGCCGTCGAGCACCGGCAGCACCGGCGCGGCACCGCGCGGCGAGAGCAGCGCGGCGGGCAGCGGAACGGGGAGCGGCGGCACCCGTCGCGGCACCGCGACGGCGACGATGCCGCCGTGGTGCGGCGTGCCGGCGATGCGGGCCAGCTCGTCGGGGCCGACCTCGCGGTAGGGCCGGCGGGCGCGGGCCAGGGCGGCGCAGAACGGTCCCGCCTCGGGCCGCAGCGCGGCAAGGTAGAACAGCCGCAGCGCGTCGGCGGGGCGACGGCCGAACAGCGCGGCTACCGCGGCGCGGCCGCACACGCGATCCGGCTCCGGCGGGCGCGGCTGCAGCGGCCTGGCGCGGGAGGAGCTGGCGCGGGAAGCGCCGGCGCCAGGGGGAGCGGCGCGGTCGTGCTCGGGCCGGGATGGGCCGCGCGGCCGGGGGTCGGCGTCGCGTCCGGTCGCGGGAGGCCGCATCAGCCGTCCGCCGGGGGGCGCGCGACGCTTCCCGTCGCGACGGGCGGGGCGCCGGCGGCGCGCGGGGCGTGGGCTCGGGGGTCGCGAGCCCCGGCGGGCTTCGGCTGCGGCATGGGACGCATGCGGGGGTGCCACGGGACGCGCGTCAAGCCGGCCCAGGGTGCCGCGGATGGTGCTCCGGCCCGACCTGCCCGACGGGGCCGCCGACCCTTCCCGCGGCGGGAAGCGCCGGCGCGGGGCCGCGCGCACGGGTCACGCGGGACGCCGCGCCCGCAGCCACGCGATGATCGCCTCGGCCGCGCGGACCGTGGACGCCGCGGCGGTGAACGAGAAGGTGGCGGCGAAGGCGTCCCGCTGGGCGGGCTCGAAGCCGGGCTGCACCGACGCGGCGCGGTCGAGCGCGGCGGGCAGCCCGGCCAGGGAGTCCACCACCTGCCCCAGTCGCCAGTGCGCGAAGTCCGGATCGCTCCGCCACGCCGCTCCGGCGGCGTTGAGGAAGACGCAGGGCCGCGGCCGGACCAGGAACTCGTACACCTGGCTGCTCGCGTCGCCGAGGTAGATGTCCGCGCCCAGCGTGTAGGTCATGTCCACCGACCGCGCGCTGCCGGTGTCGATCAGCAGCCGCGGCCGCCCCGAGAAGCGGGCCGGCAGCGCCCGGCGCCAGCGCAACCGGGCGTGCTCGACGGACGCGTGCAGGCGCTTGCCGAACAGCATCACGTGCGGGGCGAAGACGAGGTCGTAGCGATCCTGGCCGCTGAACCAGTCGAGCACCGCCTCGCCCCAGCGCCACCAGGACGACAAGCGCGGGTCAGGATGCGGGTTGTACAGCACGGCGGGCCGGTCACCCTCGAACAAACGCGGGCGGGCGTCGAGCTCCACCGTGTCGAACTTCGGGTAGCCCACCACCGCGTGGCCGTCGGGACGGACGATGCCCGCGGCGAGCATGCGGTCGCGAACCTTCTCACCGGCCAGCAGCACCAGGTCGAAGCGCCCGGTCACGGCGCGGAACCCCACGGCCCGGTCGCCCGCGCCGTGCGGCAGGTAGATCAGCGCCGGCCGCCGCACGCCGAGGTGCGTGCGCAGCAGCGCCGTGGTGGTTTCCGGCGCGACGATCGCGTCGAAGCCGTCCAGCAGCGCCCGGTTGTCGCGCAGCAGCGCCGCGCGGCGCAGCGGCGCCATGCCGAGCGCCGCGATCCCCACCGCGCGCACGGCCGGCCCGGGCCGCAGCCGGTGAAAGGCGACGCGCTCCCGCGCAGCCGGCGACAGCAGCGCCCGCGCCCGCTCCTCCTGCGTGGCGGAGGAGGACACCACGCTGACCCGCGTTGCCGTGTCGAGCTCCGCCAGCGCGGAGGCGACGGGGGCGGTGTGCGCGACCTGGTGGGGAGCGTCGTGGTTGAAGAGGAACGCGACTTCGGGCCCGGCGGCGGTCATGCGCGGGCGAGGAAGTCGAGGACCGCCGCCGCCGCCCGTCGCGCCGCGCCCGGCGAACGATCGCCGATGGTTTCGGCCGCCAGCGTTTCCTGCGTGTCCCGGTACAGGGCGTGGCGCGACGGCGCGGCGCGGATCGCGTCCATCAGCTTCGCCGGGTCGTCCACGACGTCGCCCAAGTGCCAGTGGCGGAAGCTGGGGTCGGCCTTCCAGTCGATCCCGTGCGCGTTGAGGAACACGCACGGCCTGGGGCGGGCGAGGAACTCGTACACTTGGCTGCTGATGTCGCCGACGTAGATGTCGGCCGCGCTGGAGTAGCTCATGTCCACGGACCGGTCCGAGCCCAGGTCGATCAGCACGCGGCCGTTCGAGCGCGCCTCCCACCGCCTGCGCGTCGCGGCCGAACGCCGCCGGAACAGCTTCACGTGCGGCGCCACGATCAGGTTGAACGCGTCCTGCCGGGCGAACTGCGCCAGCATCGGCTCGACGAAGCGGCTCCAGGATTCCAGCCCCGGCGCCTTGTGCGCGTTGTAGAGCACGGTCGGCCGCGCGCCGTCGAACGGCAGCGCGGCCGCGCGCGACAGCCGCTCGGCCGTCTCCAGCTTCACGTAGCCGGGCAGCGCGTAGCCCCCTGGCCGGATCAGCCCGAGTTCGAGCATCCGCCGCGCCGTCTTCGGGCCGGCCGGCAGCGTCAGGTCGAACGCCGCGATCCGCGGGAGGAAGCCGCCCGCCCGGTCGCCGTAGCCGTGCGGGATGTAGACCAGGACGGGCCGCCGCACGCCGAAGGCCCGCAGCTTGGCGGCCGTGTTCTCGGCGGAAACGATGGCGTCGAAGCGGCCGAGCAGCGCCGCGTTCTCGCGCATCACGGGAGACTTCATCATGCCGAGCACCCGCACGGACTGGAGCAGGCGCACGGGCGCCGAGCGCCGCAGCCGGTGCGCCGGCACGTGCGGCCCGTCCCAGGCCCGGCGGATGCGCTCGAGGTGATGCGGCGTCTCCGGGTCGTTGTAGAAGATCTCGACCTCGATCCCGGGCCGCGCCGCCATGTCGAGCGCCACCGCCGCGGCGTGGTAGCACTGGTAGGCCTCGGCGATGTAGAGGAAGGCGACGCGCATGACTGCGCGGGTCTAGCGCCTCCCCGCCCGTCTCGGGAATCCCCTCGATGCCATTTCGGTTGCGTGCCGGGCCGCCCACCCGCGCGGGCGCCCCGCGCGGCGCGGCGCTGTCGGGCATCGTGGCCAACGCGCTGTGGTTGCTCGCCGGCAAGGGCGTGGGCGCGGTGCTCAGCCTGGGCTACCTCGCGCTCGCGACCCGCGGCCTGGGCGTGGCCGGCTTCGGCGCCTTCGCGCTGATCCTGGGGCTGGCGCAGGCGATGGTGGCGGTCGTCTCGTTCCAGAGCTGGCAAATCGTCGTCCGCTACGGCTTCGCCCCCCTGCGCGCCGGCGACGGGGCGGCGCTCGGGCGGCTGCTCGGCTTCTGCGCCGCGCTCGACCTCGGGGGCGCGCTCGCCGGCTGCCTGCTCGCCTGGGGAACCACGACGCTGCTCGCCTCCTACCTCGGCTGGAGCCCCCAGGTGGCGCGGCAGGCGCTGGTCTTCTGCGTCGTGATGCTGCTCTCGATCCGCTCGACGCCGATGGGCGTCCTGCGCTTGTTCGACCGCTTCGGGATCGGCGCCCTGGCCGACGGCGTGAAGGCGGCGGCGCGGCTGGTCGGCGCCCTGGTCGCGGTCCGGCTCGGCGCCTCGCTGACCGGCTTCCTCCTCGCCTGGGGGGCCGCGGAGATCGCCACCGCGCTCGCCTACTGGGTCCTCGCGCTCCGCGTCGCCGGCCCGGGCCTCGCGCGCGGTCCGGGCCGCCTGCGCGGGATCGGCCGCGTGCCGGGCGAGCATCCCGGCCTGCTGCGCTTCACGACGGTCACCAACCTCGGCGCGACGCTGGGCACGGTCGGCAAGCAGCTCCCGGTGCTGCTGGTGGGGCTGGTGGCGGGCCCCGCCGCGGCCGGCGGCTACCGCTTGGCGCACCAGCTCGGGCAGTCCTTGGCGCGGGTGTCGGACATGCTCGCCCGCTCGGCCTACGCCGAGCTGAACCGCGCTTCGCACAGCGGCGATCCCGCCGGGCTGCCGCTGCTGCTGCGGGGAACCTCGCGGATCGCGCTGGTCGGCGGCGCCGCCATTGTGCTGATCCTGCTGCTGGCCGGCGAGCCCGCGCTGGTTCTCGTCGCTGGCCCGGACTACGCGCCGGCCTATCCCCTGCTGGTGCTGCTCGGCGCCGCGGCCGCGCTGGACCTCGGGGGCGTCGGCTTCGAGCCGGCGCTGATGGCCACGGGCCGCGCCGGCTTGGCGCTCCGGCTGCGGCTCGCGACGTCACTGGTGCTGGCCGTGCTGCTCGCGTGCCTGCTGCCGCTGCTGGGGGCGCCTGGCGCCGCCCTGGCGATCCTCGGCAGCTCGGCGGTCGGCCTCGCCCTGTTCGGCCTCGCTGCCCGCCGCGCCGTGCGCGGGCAGTCCTGACGGCGCGCCGGCGGGATGGAACCGCCGCGGCCGCCGCTGGTCGGGCGTGGAACCGGAAGGGCTTCGCCGTTCTGAACACCCGGTGAGGACCCCGAGGTCCCTCGACCTCACATCCATGGGAAAGGTGCCCCGGCGGACAGGGGGAGTGCTCAACGACGGCGTAGCCGCGTCGAGAGCACCCCCCGTCCGCCGGGGCACCACCGACGGGGGTCCGGGGGCCCCCATGGGTCCCCGGCGGGGTGCAGGGGCGGAGCCCCTGGCCCCAGGCCGAACCAGCGGAAACCGAAGCAGGCCACGGTCCGGCGCCGCCCGCGTCAGGCCGAGTCCCGCGCGCCGGCGGCGAGGAACCAGCCGATCAGCCGCCGCTCCAGGGCCAGGAAGCCGCGGTTCAGCGCGTAGCCGAGGACGGCCAGGACCAGGATGGCGACGTACATCTCCTCGGCCCGGCCGGCGAACTGCATGGTGACGAGGTAGTGCCCGACGCCCTGCTCGCCGGCTATCATCTCCGCCACCACCGCCGTCACCAGCGCCAGCGCTAGCGCCACCCGCAGCCCGGCCAGGACGTAGGGCAGGATCGCGGGCAGGGTGACGCGCAGCAGCCGACGGGCGGGCGGCACGCCGAAGGTGCGCGCCATCGCCAGCTGGTCGGCCTCCACCGCGCGCAGCCCCTGCGCGGTGCTGGTCAGCAGCGGGAAGAAGGCGGTGACGGCCACGACCGTGACCTTCATCGCGTCGTCGAGCCCCAGGAACAGCACCAGCGGCGGAATGATCGCGGGGACCGGGATCGGTCGCACCAGCTCCACCGCGGGCGAGAGCGCGCGCGCCGCCCAGCGCGAAGCGCCGAACAGCATCCCCGCCGCGACGCCCGCCGCCGCACCCAGGGCCAGCCCGGCGGCCATGCGCGCCAGGGTGGACACCACCAGCGCCGGGATCTCGCCCGACAGGACGTCTCGGCCCAGCGCCGCCAGCACAGCGGTGAAGGGCGGCCAGTTCGGCGAATCCACCAGCCCCGCGCGCGCCGAAACCTCCCACAGCAACAGGAGCACCGCGACCAGCACCGCGCCGGAGGTCGGGCGCGGGACCGCGACGCGCGCCACTCAGGCGCCGGCCGTGCGGTGGATCAGCGCGGCGGGGTCGGGGAAGCGATTGCCCAGCCTATGGCGTCCCATGGTTGCGATCACCTCCGCCAGCTCCGCGGCGGTCACCTCCTTGGGGTAGCCGGTGAAGGCGCAGCCGCGCAGCCGCTCCGCCGGCATACGCGTGAAAGCGGCCACGAGGTCGAGCAGCGCCGGCCGGCCCAGCTCGGCGTTCACCCAGTCCACGCCCGCGTGCAGGCCGCGCGCGAAGCGGTCGAACACTTCCGCGTCGCGGGCCAAGTCCTCGGCCATGGCGACGTACTGGGCGATGGCAGAGCCGGGCGCGGTGTCGCTGATCGGCCAGCCGATCCGCTCCAGCCGGTCGCCGTGCGTCCGCAGCGCCGCGGTCACGAAGGGCTCGGAGACGACCGCGGCGTCGACCTGCCCGCCGGCCAGCGCGTCGGCCATCTGCGGGAAGGGCACCTCCACCGTGGCGACGCGGCGCGGGTCGCCGCCGGTGCTCTCGATCCAGGCCTGGCCGCGCAGCCAAACGATGTTGCCGCGCGTGTTCGACGCGACCCGCCTGCCTTCCAGGTCCCTGCCGGAAGCGATGCCCGAGCCCCTACGCGCCAGCACCGCCATCGGGTCCGGCGGCGCGGCGTTGGCGCGCGAGGCGCCAGACACGAAGCGGAACTCCAGCCCCTCGCGGACGCCGAGCAGGACGGATACCGTGTTGGAGAAGGCGAGGCGGAACTGCCCGGCCACCAGCCCCGGCAGCCCGGTGGCACCGCCAGCGGTGGTGGAGGTGTCGATCCCGATGCCCTCCCGCGCGAAGTACCCTTGCGCGATGGCGGCGTGCAGCGGCGCCACGTCCAGCACCGGGATGACGGAGATGTGGAGCCGCGTCGGCGCCCGCGCGAGCAGGGGTGGCGCCGCGAGCGGCAGGGCCAGGGTCGCGCCCAACGGAATGCCCAGGGCGGCGCCGAGCGCGGCGCGTCGGGTGGTGGCGGTCATGCGGCGGGGTGTCCTCAACGTCGTTGCTGCCAGCGCAGGGCGCGCGCCTCCGCGAAGCTGAGGAGCGCGTTGAGCCCCGACCCCACCACCGCGAGGACCACCAGCCAAGCGTACATCTGCCGGATCAGGAAGCCGCGCTGCATGTCCAGGATGACGGAACCCAGCCCCCCCTGCCCCGTCAGCATCTCGGACAGCACGGCCACGACGAGCGCGAGGCCGAGCGAGGTCCGCGCGCCGGCGAGCACGAAGGGCAGCGCCGCCGGCAGCACCACGCGGCGCAGCGTGCGCGCCATGCCCCAGCCGTGGGTGCGGGCGCTGTCCAGCAGCACGCGGTCCACCCCGCGCACGCCCTGGAGCGTGTTGACCAGCACGGGGAACGACGCCGCGAGCGCGACGGCGGTGATCTTCATGGCGTCGCCGATGCCCAGGAACAGCATCAGCGGCGGCACCAGCGCCGCCTTGGGAACCGGCCGGACCATTTCCACCAGCGGCTCCAGCAGGCGGCGAACGGCGGGCCACCAGCCCATCGTCAGCCCCAGGGCGGCGCCCGCCGCGGCGCCGGCGGCGAAGCCCAGGAACACCAGCCGCAGCGTCAGCAGCAGCGGCTCCAGCACCTCGCCGGACGCGACCAGCTCCCGCAGCACCGCCCAGATCGCCGTGGGCGGGGGCATCAGCGCGCGGCGGATCAACCCGTCCCGCACTGCCCATTCCAGCGCGCCGAGCAGGGCGGCCAGGAACAGCGGGCCTGGCAGAGCGCGCAGGAGCCGCTCGGGCCGCATGCGACGGAACCGGTCGAGCCCCGCGCCGCGGACCCGCTCAGGCCGCATCCGGCGTCCGGGTCAGCAGCCGCTCCAGAAGCGCGTGCCGCAGCGCCAGGAAGGGCCGCGTTTCCCGCACCGCCACCGGGTCGCGCGGGCGCGGCAGCCCGGTCTCGAACACGCGCTCGACGCGGCCGGGGTGATGGGTGAGCAGCGCCACGCGGTCAGACAGCGCCACCGCCTCCTCCACGTCGTGCGTCACCAGCACCACGGTCAGCCCGCGCCGCACCCACAGGTCCAGCACCAGCCGGTGCAGGTCCAGCCGGGTCAGCGCGTCCACTGCCGAGAACGGCTCGTCCAGCAGCAGAATGGCGGGCTCGGCGGCCAGGGCGCGGGCCAGCGCCACGCGCTGCTGCATCCCCCCCGACAGCTGCCAGGTGCGGCGGTCGCCCAGGCCGGCCAGCCCCACCGCCTCCAGCTGCGCGTCCGCCAGCCGCCGCGCGCGGGCGCGGGACATGCCGCGCCGGTGCTCCACGGCGAAGGCGACGTTGTCGCGCACATCTCGCCAGGGCAGCAGCGAGCGGCCGTACTGCTGGAATACGTACACGGCCTCGGGGGGGGGCGAGGTCACCGGGCGCCCGGCCACCCGCACGATCCCCGACGTGGCCGGCAGCAGCCCGGCGGCGATCCGCAGCAGCGTGGACTTGCCGCAGCCCGATGGGCCGAGGATGGACAGGAACTCGCCCCTCCGCACCGACAGCGAAACGCGGTCCACCGCCGGCGTCGTCGGCCCGCCGCGCGAAGGGTACGACTTCGTCACCGATTCCAGCTCCAGGATGTCCAAGCCGCTCCGTGCCCCCTTCGGGAAGCGTCGAAATACCCGCGCCGTCCCCGCCCGGGAACCTCCCGCGCGGCGCCGGGCCGGGTTCGCGGGCGCGACCGCCGAACCGGCGCGAGGCGCCCTTCCGCCGGGTCCGGGTCCCGGCGCGACGACGCGGCCCGGGGGGCTTCAACGGCCCGGTCGGGCGTGCGAGGAAGAACCCTCACCCGGCGCGGAGGCAGCGTTCATGGCGGGAGTGTTCTGGCACGGCGGGGGCTGGCTCGACGAGGAGCCCAAGGTGCTTGGGCCGATGGACCACGCTTTCTGGCTCGGCTCGGTGGTGTTCGACGGCGCCCGCGCCATACGCGGCACGGTGCCCGACCTCGACCGCCACTGCGCCCGCCTGGTGCAGAGCGCGCGCAACATGCTGATGGAGCCCACCCTGGAGCCCGCCGCCATCGAGGCGCTGTGCCGCGAGGGGGTGTGCCGCATGGGCCCCGACGCCGAGCTGTACATCCGGCCGATGTTCTTCGTCCGCGGCGGCCTGGGCGCCGCTCAGCCCGACCCCGCCACCACCGAGTTCATCCTAGCGGTCTACGAGGCGCCGCTGCCGCCGCCCACCGGCTTCTCGGCCTGCGTGGCGCCGTACCGCAGGCCCGCCGCCGACATGGCGCCCACCGACGCCAAGGCCTCGGCGCTGTACCCCAACTCCGCCCGCGCCACGGCCTGGGCCAAGCGGCACGGTTTCGACAACGCCGTGGTGCTCGGCCCCGACGGCAACGTCGCCGAGTTCGCCACCGCCAACCTGATGCTGGTCCGCGACGGCGTGGTGATGACGCCAGCCTCCAACGGCACCTTCCTGGCCGGCATCACCCGCTCGCGCGTGCTCGACCTGCTGCGCGCCGCCGGGCGCGAGGTGCGCGAGTGCGCCGTCACCCCCGCCATGCTGGAGTCGGCGGACGAAATCTTCGCCACCGGCAACTTCGGCAAGGTGCAGCCCTGCACCCGCTTCGGCGAGCGCCACCTCCAGCCCGGCCCGGTGGCCGCCCAGGCGCGCGCACTGTACCTCGACTGGGCCGAGGGCTCGCGCATCCTGCCCGCGGCGGCCTGAAAGGGATCGCCCGGGGAAGGATCCGCCCGGACCGCCCGCACCGGCGGTCCGTCCGAACGATGCGGCCCGCACGGGACGACCCGGGCCGCCGCGGATTTTCCGCGACCCGGCGCGACGCGCTTGTTCCGGCTCGCGTCGGCGGTCTAGACCGGTGGCCGTGGTAACCCCCCGCATCCTGACCCTGACGCTCAACCCGGCGGTGGACGTGTTCTGCGAGGCGGAGCGCGTGAACCCCGTCAGCAAGGTCCGCACCTTCAACGAGCGGCGCGACCCGGGGGGCGGCGGCATCAACGTCGCGCGCGTGGTGTCCGAGTTGGGCGGCGACGCCCTGGCCGTGGTGCTGTCGGGAGGGGTCACCGGGCAGCTCCTGAACAAGCTGCTCGACCGCTTCGGCGTCCACCGCCATTCCATCGTCACCGAGCGCGGCACCCGCGTCAGCCAGACCGTGTACGACCGCTCCACGGGCGAGGAGTACCGCTTCGTGCCCGAGGGCCCGACGGTGGCCGAGTACGAATGGCGCGCCGCCCTCATGGCGCTCGAAACGCTCGACGGCGACTGGGTGGTGGCCAGCGGCAGCCTGCCGCGCGGCGTGCCGGAGGACTTCTACGTCCGCGCCGCCGACGTGGCCGCGCGGCGCGGGCAGCACTTCGTGCTCGACACCTCCGGCGCCGCGCTGCGCGCCGCCCTGGGCCATCGCTTGGCGCTGATCAAGCCGAGCCTGAACGAGCTGCAGCGGCTGGTCGGCCGCGCCCTGCCCGAGCCCGCGGCGCAGGAGGACGCGGCCGCCGAGCTGGTGCGCTCGGGGGCGGCGGCTATGGTGGCGCTCACGCTGGGCGAGGACGGCGCCGTGCTGGCCACCGCCGAGGGCACGTGGCGGCTGCCGGCACTGGACGTCGTGGCGCGCGGCTCGGTCGGCGCCGGCGACAGCTTCCTGGCGGGGATGACGCTCTCGCTGGCGCGCAGCGAGCCGCCGCGGACGGCCTTCGCCTGGGGCATGGCGACCGGGGCCGCCGCCGTGTCGGCCGAGGGCACCGCGCGCCCGGTTCGCGCCGAGGTCGAGTCGCTGTTCGCGCGCTTGTCCGAATCCGTGGCCTGAGGATGCCGCCCGGTCGCGCCCCGCGCGGCGAGGCCGCGCCCGGCGCCCGGCAAGGCCGCCCGATGCCGGTCGCGCGCGGTTCGGCCGCGCGCCTTCCCGGGCGCGGCGCCGCCCCTCGCCCGCCCGACCACGACGCGCCCACGCCCGATTGGCTCACCGCCCGCCTGCTGCACCGCGATGCCGAGGTGATCATCCTCGACAAGCCGGCCGGGCTGCCGGTGCACCGCGGCCCGCGCGGGGGCATCGCGACGCTGGAGGACTGGCTGCCGCTGCTGCGGGACGGCAAGCGACGCGACCCGCAGCCGGCGCACCGGCTGGACGCCGACACCGCCGGCTGCCTCGCGCTGGGCCGCACCAAGCCGGCGCTGGCCGCGCTGGGCGCCTTGTTCGCGGCCGGGCTGGTGGAGAAGGTCTACTGGGCGGTGGTGGACGGCGCGCCCGCCGGCGACACGGGCGTGCTGGACGCCGCCCTGCGCAAGCGCAGCACGGCGCGCGACGGCTGGCGCATGGAAGCGCACGCGTCGGGCCAGCCCGCCCGCACCGCGTGGCGGGTGCTCGGGCGCGGCGATGGGCGCGCCTGGCTGGAGCTTCGCCCGGCCACCGGGCGCACCCACCAGCTGCGGGTGCACTGCGCGCTACTAGGCTGCCCGATCCTGGGCGACCCGTTGTACGGCCGCGACCGGCCCCCAGGCCTGGGCGGGATGCACCTGCTGGCCCGCGCGCTGCGGCTGCCGCTCGATCCCGGGCGCGCCGCCCTGGCGCCGGTGCCGGAGGCCATGCGCGCCGGCTTCACGGCCTGCGGCTGGCGGAAGGGCTGACGCGTGGCCGTCCCGTGGCCGGCCGGGTTTCCGCCGGTTCCATCATCGGGTCGCGCGGGCCCCGGCGCGATTGTGCAGCCGAGCCGGCGGGGTTCATCCTGCGCGCCAACGAACCTGAAGCGCCGTGACGGCGCCTTCGGTCCGGGCCGCCGGACCGGAGCCACCGCATGAAGCGCCGCACTCTCGCCACCGGGCTCGGCGCCGCCACCCTCGCCGGAGCCGCCATGGCCCAGATGCCAACTCTCGTCCCGATCGGCGGCGCCATCACCGACGTGCCCGGCATCAAGGTCGGCCACTTCACCGAAGGGCGCCGCCCCACCGGCTGCACCGTGGTCCTGACCGAGGAAGGCGCCACCGCCGGCGTGGACGTGCGCGGCGCGGCACCGGGCACGCGCGAAACCGACCTGCTGAACCCGATCAACCTGGTGGACGAGGTCCACGCCGTCCTGCTGTCCGGCGGCTCCGCCTTCGGGCTGGACGCGGCGACGGGCGTGATGCGCTGGCTGGAGGAGCGCGGCGTGGGCTACCCCGTCGGTCCCGCCCGCGTGCCGATCGTGCCCGCCGCCGTCCTGTTCGACCTGAACCTGGGCGATCACCGCGTCCGCCCCGATGCCGCGGCCGGCTACGCGGCCTGCGAGGCCGCCGGCACCGAAGCCCCGGCCATGGGCAGCGTCGGCGCTGGCACGGGCGCGACGGTCGGCAAGCTCTTCGGCATGGCTGGCGCCACCAAGGGCGGCATCGGCACGGCGGCGCTGAAGGTGGGCGCCGTCACGGTCGGCGCGATCGTGGCGGTGAACGCGTTGGGCGACGTGATCGACCTCGCCACGGGCCAGGTATTGGCCGGTGCGCGCGACGCCCAGGGCCATCGCGGCCCCGGGGCCACGCAGCGCATTCTGGGCGGGGAACTCCCGGCCTCGATGCAGGCCGGCATGGCGACGACCATCGGTGTGGTGGCCACGGACGCGACGCTGACCAAGGCGCAATGCCAGCGATTGGCGGGTTCGGGACACGACGGGCTGGCGCGCAGCATCGACCCGATCCACACGATGTTGGACGGCGACACGATCTTCACGCTGGCCACGGGCAGGAGTGGGCTGCCCGGGAACATGATGGCGCTGGGGGCCATCGTGCCGCACGTCGTGGCGGCGGCGGTGCAGCACGCGGTGCGAGCGGCGAGGGCGGTGGGCCCCAGCCCACCGGGGCTGTCGGAACTCGGATGAGCAGGGCCGAGGAGCAGCACGGGGAGGCCGTTCCCGGGAGGGGTGACGTGCCGGGGGGTCGACGTCGACCCTGACGGGACGGTGGAGCCGCCTCGAGCTCCCGTTTCAGCGAAACACCGGCCACCCCGACGGATTCCATCGGCACCGTGCGCTGCCCGCCGATGATCGCGCGTCCGTCCCGCGGAACGCGCCGCGCCTCAGCCACCGTCCCGCGGCCCCGGCCGGCCCCGGGCGACGTGCCCGGTCACCGCCGCGCCCGCGTCGGGCGATAAGCGGGCGGACAGCGGCCCGGACAGCAGCACCGCCGCGGCCACCACCCCGAACGCCACCGAGAAGTCCGCCAGCGCCGGCCCCGCGCGGCCCGACAGCGACGTGGCCAGCGTCAGCGCCCCCGAGCCCACCACCACGCCCAGCGCGAGCGATAGCTGCTGCGCCGTGGCGTACAGGCTGGTGGCAGCGGACAAGCGCCCCTGCGGCACCTCGGCGTAGGCCAGGGTGTTCAGCGCGGTGAAGTGCAGCGACCGGAACAGGCCCCCCAGCGCGAGAATCGCGAACACCGCCGCGAGCGGCCAGCCCGGGCGGAACAGCGCGCAGGCGGCGATGGCCGCCGCGGCGAGCATCGCGTTCCACACTAGCACGCGCCGGAAGCCGAAGGCGCGCAGCACCGGCTGCACCAGCGGCTTCATCGCGAAGGCGCCCAGCGCGGTGGCCAACGACACCACGCCCGACACGGTGGCCGACGCCCCGAAGCCGAGCTGGAGGCAAAGCGGCACCAGGAAGGGCGTGGCGCCGGCGCCCACCCGGAACAGCGTGCCCGCCAGGGTGGCGACGTTGAGGGCGGGCAGCCGCAGCAGCGAGAAGTCCACCGCCGGGTTCTCGGCCCGCGCGCAGTGCCGCAGCGCCGCCCAGCCGAGCGCGGCGCCCAGGGCGAGCGACCCCACCGACAAGGGCAGCAGCACCAGCCCGCGCCCGACGGTCTCGAGCCCGAACATCAGCGCGGCCAGCGCAGCGCCCACCAGCACCACGCCCGCCACGTCCAGCGGCGGCGGCCGCACCGGCTCGGGCGCCCGGATGAAGCGCCACGCCATCGCCAGGCCGATCAGTCCCACCGGCAGGTTGATCCAGAACACCGCTCGCCAGGAGAAGGCGTCCGTGAGCAGCCCGCCCACCGGCGGCCCCAGCACCGGGCCCAGCAGCCCGGGCATGGTGAGCCAGGTGGTGGCGCGGATCAGCTCCTCCTTGCTCACCCGGCGCAGCAGCAGCAGGCGGGCCACCGGCACCATCAGCGCCCCCCCCGCTCCCTGCACCGCGCGCGCCGCGACCAGCTCGGGCAGGTCGCGCGCCAGGCCACAGGCGGCGGAAGCGGCCACGAACACCGCGATCGCCCACAGGAATACCCGCTTGGCGCCGTAGCGGTCGGCCACCCAGCCGCTGAGGGGGACGAATACGGTGAGCGAAACGAGGTAGGCGGTTATGGCCACCGACAGGTGCAGCGGCTCCAGGCCGAGGTCGCGCGCCATGGCCGGCAGCGCGGTGGCCACCACCGTGCCGTCGAGGTTCTGCATGAACAGGGCGCTGGCGACGATCGCGGCCGTGGCGCGGGGATCATCGCTCCAAACGGAGCGTGGGCTGGACACCGCGCAGCCATGCGCCGCGGCGCGCGGCCTTGCAAGGCGCGCGGGCCGGCCGCATTTTCGCCCCCATGGAGCAGAGTGCGGGCGAAGCGCGGCGGATCCCGCTGCACGGGGCAGCGGATTTCGAGGGCATGCGCCGGGCCGGCCGTCTGGCCGCGGAATGCCTCGACATGATCACGCCCCACGTCGTCCCCGGCGTGACCACCGACGCACTAGACCGGTTGTGCCACGACTTCATGGTGGCGCGCGGGGCGACGCCGGCCACGCTGGGCTACAAGGGCTACGCCCACAGCTCGTGCATCTCGATCAACCACGTGGTCTGCCACGGCATCCCCGGCGAGCGGCGGCTGGCGGCCGGCGACGTGCTCAACGTCGACGTCACGCCCCTGCTCGACGGCTGGCACGGCGACACCTCGCGCATGTACGTGGCCGGCGAGCCCTCCACCCGGGCGCGGCTGCTGCTCGACGTGACCCACGAGGCGCTGATGCGCGGCGTGGCGGCGGTGCGCCCCGGCGCCACGCTGGGCGACGTCGGCCACGCCATCCAGTCCTTCGTGGAGAAGCACCGCTTCTCCGTGGTGCGCGACTTCTGCGGCCACGGCATCGGCCGCACCTTCCACGCGCCGCCCAACGTGCTGCACTTCGGCCGCCCCGGCGAAGGGCCGGTGCTCAGGGAGGGCATGTTCTTCACCATTGAGCCGATGGTCAACGCCGGCCGGCCGGAGGTGAAGGTGCTCGACGACGGCTGGACCGCGGTGACCCGCGACCGCTCGCTTTCCGCCCAGTTCGAGCACATGGTCGGCGTCACGGCCACGGGGGCGGAGGTGTTCACCCTTTCGCCCGCCGGGCTGCACAAGCCGCCCTACGCCGCGTGAAGGCGGGCCGCGCGAGGACCGGGCGCGCGACGCCGGGGCGCGCCGCCGGCCGCGGCGGGTGAGCGAAGCGCCCGACGGCGGCTTCCCCGCCCGCCTCGTCGAGGGCTACCTCGGCTTCCGCCACACCCGCTTCCGGCGCGAGCGCGACCATTACGCGCGCCTGGCGGAATCCGGCCAGCAGCCCGAGGTCCTGGTGATCGCCTGCGTCGACAGCCGGGTGGCGCCCGAGATGGTGTTCGACGCCGACCCCGGCGAGATGCTGGTGGTGCGCAACGTCGCCAACCTGGTGCCGCCCTACCAACCGGATGCCGGCTACCACGGCACCTCGGCGGCCATCGAGTTCGCGGTGCGCAACCTCGGCGTCCGCCACGTCGTGGTGGTGGGGCACGCCTCCTGCGGCGGCATACGCGCTTTCCGGCTGAACCGGCAGAGCGGGCTGGACGCGGCGCACATGGACCCGGGCGGCGACTTCGTGGCGCGCTGGATGGACATGATCGCCCCCGCCACCGCCCTGGTGTGCGAGGGCGTGGACCCGTTGCGCGACCAGCAGGCGATGGAGTTCGCCGCCATCCGCCAGTCGCTGCTCAACCTACGCTCCTTCCCCTGGGTTGCCGCGCGGGAACGAGAAGGCGCGCTGGCGCTGCACGGCGCCTGGTTCGACGTGGCGGACGGGACGCTGTGCGTGCTGGACGAGCGCAGCGGCGCTTTCGAGAACCTCGCGGCCCAGGCGCGGGCGTGACGTGCGCCCGGGTGGGGCGCGCCCTATACGTGCGTCCCCGTAGGTCTGGACACGGATCGGAGGGGGCGTTCCCGGGTGAGGCGCACCAAGCAGGACGCGCTGCAGACGCGGGACGCCATTCTCGACGCCGCCGAGCGCGTGTTCTTCGAGCGCGGCGTGGCGCGCTCCTCGCTGGAGGGGGTGGCGCGGCGCGCGGGCGTGACGCGCGGCGCCGTGTACTGGCACTTCCGCAACAAGCCGGACCTGTTCATGGCGCTGAACGAGCGCCTGCACCTGCCGCACGAGGTCCTCGCCGCCCGGCTGGCCGCCAACCCCGACCTCGACCCGCTCGCCGAGGTGGAGGAGGCGATGGCCTCCCTGTGGCGCGCCTTCGACGCCGACGACCGGCACCGTCGCCTGCTGACCATCCTGTTCCAGCGCTGCGAGTACGTGGGGGAGATGGCGCCGGTGGTGGAGCGGCAGTTGCGCGCCGACCGCGCGCTCCAGGAGCGTCTGCGGGCGATCCTCGAGCACGCCGACGCGCACCGCCCCCTCGCTTGGCCCTGGCGCCCGGAGAACGCCGCTCGCGCCTTGTTCGCGCTGATCCGCGGCGTGATCCTGAACTGGCTGCGTGGCGACGCGGACGCTAGCCTGTCGGAGGAGGGCCTCCCCGTGGCACGCGCCCTGCTGGCTTCCATCCGCGGTGCCGGCTGCTGACGACGTCGCGGGCGCGGGCGCGGGGCGGCGAAGTGTCCCTGGCATACATTCCGAACAGTATGTAAACGCGGACCCCGGGCGTGGGGGTCCGGTTCCTGGGAGCGAGGCGGCGCGTGGCGGACGAGGAGCGGGACACGGCGACGGAGGGGCGTTCGCACGGCGGCAACCACCCCGTGGCGGCCGAGCACGCCGAGGATCCCCGCCGCGCCCGCGCCAAGGTGCGCCGGGGCAGGGGCGACGAGGATTCCAAGGATGCCGGGGGCGACGGCGGCGCGAAGGGCGGCAAGGCTGGCAACGCCGACAGCAAGTCCGACGGCGAGGAGGGTGGCGAGAAAGGCAAGCCCGAGGGCGGGAAGGGCGGCAAGAAGAAGCGCTGGCCGTTGGTCCTGGGCATCGCCGCGCTCGTGCTCGTGATCGCCGGCGGCGTCGCGTACTGGTGGTCCACCCGCAACTTGGTGTCCACCGACGACGCCTACACCGAGGGCCGCGCGGTCACCATCGCGCCCAAGGTGGCGGGCTACGTGTCCCAACTGCACGTAGACGACAACCAGTTCCTCCGCGCCGGCGACCTGATCCTGCGGATCGACCCGCGCGACTACCTCACCGCCCGCGACCAGTCGCGCGCCAACCTGGCCCTGGCCCGCGCCCAGCTCGAGAGCGCGCAGATCGACCTCCAGATCGCCCGCGTGCAGTTCCCCGCCAACCTGCGCACGGCCCAGGCGCAGCTGGAAACCGCGCGCGCCAACCAAACGCAGGCGCAGGCCCAGTACCGCCGCCAGCGCGCCGTGGACCCGCGCGCCACCACGCAAACCGAGGTCGACACCGCCACCGCCACGCTGTCGGGCAACACCGCCTCCGTGCAGACGGCGCAGGCGCAGCTGCAGACCGCCTCGCTGGTCCAGCAGAACGTGCAGAACGCCGAGACCACGGTGGAGCAGCGTCGGGCTCAGGTGGACGACGCGGCAGCCCAGCTGGCGCAGGCCGAGGTCAACCTGTCCTACACCGAGATACGCGCCCCCCAGGACGGCCGCGTGACGCGGCGCAACGTCGAGCAGGGCGGCTACCTGCAGACCGGCACCACGGTGATGAACTTGGTCACCCCCGAGATCTGGGTCACCGCCAACTTCAAGGAGAACCAGCTCGACCGCATGCGCCCCGGCCAGGAGGTCAAGATCACCGTGGACGCCTACCCCGACCTGGAGCTGAGCGGGCGCGTGGACAGCGTGCAGATGGGCTCGGGCGCGCGCTTCTCCGCCTTCCCCGCCGAGAACGCCACCGGCAACTTCGTCAAGATCGTGCGCCGCGTGCCGGTCAAGATCACCATCGAGCGCGGCCTGGACCCGAACCTGCCGCTGCCGCTGGGCTTGTCGGTGATTCCCACGGTGACGGTGCGTTGAGCGGCGCCGCCGGCAAGGCCGCCCCCAACCCGTGGCTGATCGCCGTGGTGGTGACGCTGGCCGCCTTCATGGAGGTGCTCGACACCACCATCGTCAACGTGGCGTTGCCCCACATCGCCGGCTCGCTGTCGGTCAGCAACGACCAAGCCACCTGGGCACTGACTAGCTACCTCGTCGCCAACGGCATCGTGCTGACCATCTCGGGGGCGCTGAGCCGGCTCCTCGGCCGGAAGCGCTACTTCCTGATCTGCATTGGCGGCTTCACCGCCTGCTCGCTGGCCTGCGGCATCTCGGGCGAGTTCTGGCAGCTGCTGCTGTTCCGGGCGCTGCAGGGCTTCTTCGGCGGCGGCCTGCAGCCCACCCAGCAGGCGATCATCCTCGACACCTTCCCCCCCGCCCAGCGCGGCACCGCCTTCTCCGTCACCGCCATCGCCACCATCATCGCCCCCGTGCTGGGGCCGGTGCTGGGCGGCTGGCTCACCGACACCTACTCCTGGCATTGGATTTTCCTGATCAACATCCCCATCGGGCTCGCCACCCTCTTCGGCGTGCTGCAGCTGGTGAAGGATCCGCCGCACGTGATAGCCGAGCGCGAGCGGTCCTCCGGCTTCGACTACGTCGGCCTGGGCTTCATCACCCTGGCGCTCGGCGGTATGACCATCGCGCTGGACCGCGGCGAGGATTTCGACTGGTTGGATTCCGACTTCATCCGCGTCACCGCCGGCATCTCGGTGTTCGGCTTCGTCGGCGGCATCACATGGCTGCTGCTCGCCGCCAAGCCGGTGGTGAACCTGCGCGTCTTCCTCGACCGTAACTTCGCGCTCGGGGCGACCCTGATCGGCGTCATGGGCTTCGTGCTCTACGCCTCCGCCGTGCTGATCCCGCAGCTGGCGCAGGAGCAACTCGGCTACACTGCCACCTGGGCGGGGCTGGTGCTGGCGCCGGGCGCGGTCGTGCTGGTGCTGCTGATCGCGGTGGTGGGGCGGCTGATGGCCGTGGTACCGGCCAAGTGGCTGATCGCCTTCGGCGGCCTCAGCCTGGGCGCGGCGCTGATCTACTCCGCCCGCATCACCCCCGATATCGACTTTGAGCAGCTCGTGATCATCCGCGCCGCGCAGACCATCGGCCTGGCCTTTCTGTTCGTGCCGATCAGCACGGTTGCCTACGCCACGCTGCCCAAGGAGCTGAACGGCGACGCCGCGGCGCTGTTCACCATGTTCCGCAACGTGCTGGGCGGCGTCGGCATCTCGGTGGCCACCGCGCTGGTGCAGAACCAGGAGCAGGTCCGCCAGTCCTACCTCGTGGAGCACCTGACGCCGCTCAGCCAGCCCTACGTCGACACCCTCGCCCGCATCCAGCAGGCGCTGGTGGACTACGGCTATTCCGTCGCCCAGGCGGCCGACCTGGCGCGGGGGCAGATGAACCAGATGCTGCTGGGGCAGTCGGCCGTGCTCGCCTATTCCGACGTGTTCGTCATCACCGCCCTCCTTTCCTTCACTATCATCCCGCTCGCGCTGTTCCTCACGGGCGCGAAGGTCCAGGGTGGTGGCGGGGGCCATTGAACGCCGGTGTGCGCCCTTCGCCGACCCTTCCCCACGCTGCTGCTCACAGCCCTGCTCGGCGCCTGCACGGTTGGGCCCGACTTCGTCCCGCCGCGTATCGACGCGCCGCCCGCCTGGAACGATCCGGCGCGCGCCGCACCCGGTGCCGTGACCATGCAATCCGAGCCGGACCCGCGCTGGTGGGACGGCTTCCGCGATCCGGTGCTCACGTCGCTGATCGAGCGCGCTGCCGCCGGCAACCTCGACGTGCAGCAAGCGGTGCTACGTATCGCCCAGGCCCGGCAGAACGAGGCCGTCGCCCGCGCCGCCGGCCTACCCATGCTCAACGCCACCACCAGCTACACGCGCCAGCAGCTCGGCCTGCGGCGCTCGCTGGGGCAGGTCGGTGATCTCGGCGGCAGCGGTGGCGGCTCTGGGAACGGCCAGGCGAGCGGGCTGGTGGAGCGGCTGTCGAACCCGTTCGACCTGTTCCAGGCCACTTTCGACGCGAGCTGGGAACTGGACCTGTTCGGCCGCGTCCGCCGCCGCACCGAGCAGGCGGGCGCGCAGACCCGCTCGCGGGTCGAGGACGCGCGCGACGGGCTAGTGACGCTGGAAGCCGAGGTCGCCCAAGCCTACGCCCAACTGCGCGGCGCCCAGGCGCTGGACCAAGTGCAGCGCGAGAACGTCGCCTCCGCCCGCGGCGTCCTGGACCTGACGCAGCGCCTCCAGCGCAACGGCTTGGCCACCGAGCTGGACGTGGCGAACCAGCGCGCTCAGCTTACCAACTTCGAAGCGCAGCTGCCGCAGTACGAGCGCCAAGCGCAGCAGGCGATGAACCGTCTCAGCGTGCTGCTCGGCCAGCCGCCGGGCGCGCTGGACGCCGAGCTGGCGACGGCCGCGCCGATCCCGCCGGTGCCGCCCGCGGTGCCCGTGGGCCTGCCCGCCACGCTGGCGCGGCGCCGGCCCGACATCCGCCGCGCCGAGGCCAACCTGCACGCCGCCACCGCAGGCATCGGCGCGGCGGTGGCGGACTTCTACCCCGACGTTTCGCTCACCGGCTCGCTCGGCACGCGGGGCATCACGGCCTCCTCGATCACCAACTGGGGCAACCACTTCTACTCCCTCGGCCCCTCGGTCTCGCTGCCGATCTTCCAGGGCGGCCGGCTCACCGCCAACCTGCGCCTCGCCCGCGCGCAGGAAGCGGAAGCCGCGCTGGCCTACCGCGCGACCGTGCTCAACGCCCTGCGCGAGGTGGAGGACAACCTCACCGCCCTGCGCACCGACGCGCGCGCCCGCGACTCCCTGGCCCAGACCGTGACGGCGGGGGAACTGGCGCTCTACCTATCGCGCAACCGCTTCGAGAACCGGCTGTCCTCCTTCATCGACGTGCTCATCGCCCAGACCACGCTGGTGAACGCGCGCCAGCAGCTGGTGCAGGCGACGATGACGTTCACCACCGACGCGGTTGCGCTCTACAAGGCGCTCGGCGGCGGCTGGCAGGACACCGCGCCGTCGCCGCTGGCCGGCATACCTCCGCCCGGCGGCGGCACGCCGATCGAGGTGCTGTCGCTCGACAGCCTCGCCGGGGTGGACCGGCCGGGGCGGAAGGTGCCGACCGACGTCGAGGCGATCGCCGTCCCGCGCTGATACGGACGCTGCCGGGTCGCGACCCGTGGCGGGCAGCCCGCGGTGGCTGGCTCCGGTTTCCGCCGGTCGGGCCCGGGGCCCTGCCCCTGGCCCCCCGCCATCGGTTCGCCCGGAACCGGTCACGGCCCCGGACCGCCCTTCGCCGTCGCGCGGGATTGCGCCGGGCGGTCGTTGCCTCGGCGGTCGCGCCCGCGCACCCTGTGAAGTCATGCGCCTCGCCCTTTCCGTCCTCGTCCTGCTCGCGGCCGCTGCGACGGTGCCCGCCCCCGCTTGGTCCCAAGGCAAGCCGCCGCCGCTCGGCGCACCGGAAGCGGAGCCCGGCGATCCCTCGCCCAGGCGGGGCGGCAGGCCGCCGCCCGCCGGCGCCGCCCCACCGGGTGGGGGCCGCGCCGCGGCGCCGCAGGCCGGACCGGGTGGCAAGCCGCCGCCGCTGCGCCCCGGCGAGGGTCCTCCGCAGCAGGAGGTGTCCTCGGGCACCGGCTTCCTCGTGGGCGACCGCCAGGCGCTGACCAACCACCACGTGGTGCGGAGCTGCGCCGGCGTGCGGGCGCGCAACGCCCAGGGGCGCGAGATACCGGTCACCGTGCGCGCCACCGACGAGCGGCAGGATCTCGCCCTGCTCGAACTGGGCGCCGACGCCGGCCCGCCGCTGTTCTTCCGCCGCGGCCCCGACGTGCGCCGCGGCGAGAGCGTGGTGACCTACGGCTTCCCGCTCGCCGGCGTGCTGTCGTCGGGCCCGACGCTGACCACCGGCGACATCTCGGCGATGGCGGGGCTGGCCGACAACCCGTCGCAGTTCCAGATCAGCGCGCCGGTGCAGCCCGGCAACTCCGGCGGCCCCTTGCTCGACAGCTCGGGCAACGTCGTGGGCGTGATCGTCAGCAAGCTCAACGCCCAGCGCATCGCCCAGCGCACCGGCGACATACCCCAGAACGTCAACTTCGCGGTGAAGGGCGACGAAGCGGTGGCGTTCCTCCGCCGCAACGGCGTCCAGCCCCGTCTGGTCGACAGCGCCCGTCCCCGCTCCCCGGCCGAGGTCGGCGAGGTGGCCGACCCTTCGGTGCTGTTCCTGCGCTGCCTGCGCTGAACGGCGTCGCGCGGCACCGCGGGAGGCGCCGCCCCTCGTACCCTCCGCCGGGAGCCGGGGAGGCCTCCGGATTCCCACCGCCGGTTTGCCCGGACGGACAACGGGGGGAGTTGCCCAGGGGGCGCGCAGCCTCCCGGGTGCTCGGCCGCCTCAGCCGGTGCGCAGGGCCGCCGCCACCGCCCGGGCGAAGCCGTCCGCGTCGGCGGCGGGCAGCGGGCTGCGCGAGGCCGCGTAGGGCATCGTGACCTGGACGCGCAGGAACCGGCCGCGGGCGGCGCCGACGCAGACCTGCCGCTCCACCGGGTTGCGGCCGAAGCGGCCGTCGAGCACGGCGCAGGACAGGGCGGCCCCGCCCGGGGCGGCGACTTGGTGGCGCGACGTTTCGGACAGGCTCCGCCCCGTGCGCTCGGCGGGCGTGCCGGTGGCCTCGCGCACGGCGCCGTCCAGCTCGCCCGGCACGGCGGCCTCGCTCACCGCCGGCAGGCCGCGATCATACAGCGTTACCTGGGCCGCCGCCGCGCGCGACGGGGTGGCGTAGTCCACCACCCGCGCTTCGCCGAGCGCGCCGGCTTCCGCCGCGCCGCCGCGCAGGAAGCCCGCCGCCTCGGCCGGCAGGCGGCGCAGCAGCTCCGCCAGCGCCGGGCGCGGCACGCCGGGAGGGGACAGGGTGGCGTCGCCCGTCGCGTTCGGGGCGGTGCAGCCGGCGAGCAGCAGCGCCGGCAGCAGCAAACGCGCGGGAGTCACGGCGCGCCGTCCGGAGCCGCCTCCGGCCTCGCGGGCCGTCGGGACGGGACCGGCTCCAGGTTCGCGCCGTCGGTCGTCATCCCCTCCCGCAGCAGCTGGCCCCGGCGCGAACGACGAGCGCCGGGTCGGCGTGGGCGATCCCGAGGCGCCGGTCGAGCGGCCCCGCGCGACCACGCGGCCGCGCCGCGCGGGCATGCGGTCGCGGTCAACGCACGGTTTCCGGGGCGGGCGCGGCGCCGGGGGCGACGTTGCCGCCCGGCAGCGGCGGCGCCGCGGTCCCGGCGCCGGTGCCGCCCCACCACACCTGCACGTCGCCCCAGCCGGAGTAGATCATATTGCCGGCGACGTAGAGGATCACCAGCAGCCCGACCCAGGCGATCCAGCGGTGCCGCTCCAGCAGCTTGGCGATGAAGGTCGCCGCCACGCCCATCAGCACCACGGAGATCCCGAGGCCGATGACCAGCACGTCGAGGTGATCCTTGGCCGCGCCGGCCACCGCCAGCACGTTGTCGAGCGACATCGAAATGTCGGCGACCAGGATCTGGGTGATGGCTTGGCGCATCGTCTTGCGCGGCGCGCCCGGGGCAGGGTCGCCCTCGATCGCGTCGGCGCCGTGCGCCTCGTGCTGCGGCTGGCGTAGCTCGCGGTACATCTTCCAGCAGACCCAGAGCAGCAGCAGACCGCCCATCAGGGTGATGCCGACGATCGCCAGCAGCTGCGTGGTGACCGCCGCGAAGCCGATCCGCATGACGGTGGCGGCGACGATGCCCCAGAAGATCGCCTTCCGGCGCTGGTCGGCCTGCAGGCCGGCCGCGGCCATGCCGACGACGATGGCGTTGTCGCCCGCCAGCACCAAGTCGATCAGCAGAACCTGCCCGAGGGCTATGAACCAGTCGGCTCCAAACATGGGCTTCTTTGAAACCTTCCTCTGGGGTGGCCGCGCCGGACGACGCGACGATGGCAACTCGGGCAGCAGCGCCGAAGCGCGGCCGAAGGTTCCACGGCGGGCATGTCGGGAAGCCGTTCAGGCGGCGCGCATAAACAACCCGTCAGTTCCCGTCCATACGCCCCGCGCCGGTCGGTGCTCGGTCGGACCCCGCGGCGCGAGCCTCGCCGCGCGCGACCGGTCCGGCCCCGGCCCGGGTTGACGCAGCCGGCGCGGCGGGGTTGACGCAGCCGACCCGAGGAGCTGCATCCATGGTCCCGCGCTATTCCCGCCCCGAGATGACGGCGATCTGGTCGCCCGAGGGCCGGTACCGAACCTGGTTCGAGATCGAGGCGCTCGCGGCGGAAGCGATGGCCGAGCTGGGCACGGTGCCGGCCGAGGCCGCGCGCGACATCCGGGCGCACGGCGCGGCGCGGGTGGCTGACATCACCGCCGCCGACCTCGAGCGCATCGACGCCATCGAGCGCGAAACCCGCCACGACGTGATCGCCTTCCTCACCTGGCTGGGCGAGGGCATCGGCGGATCGGCGCGCTTCATGCACCAGGGGCTCACCTCCTCGGACGTGCTCGACACCTGCCTGTCCGTACAGCTCACCCGCGCGAGCGACCTGCTGATTGCCGACCTCGACGCCGTGCTGGCGGCGCTACGCGCGCGCGCCGAGGAGCACGTCCGCACGCCCACCATCGGCCGCTCCCACGGCATCCACGCCGAGCCCACCACCTTCGGCATCAAGCTCGGCGGCCATTGGGCGGAGTTCTCGCGCTGCCGGGCGCGCATGGTCGCGGCGCGGACCGAGGTCGCGACCTGCGCCATCTCCGGCGCGGTGGGCACCTTCGCCGCCGTGGACCCGTGGGTGGAGGCGTACGTGGCGCGCAGGCTGGGGCTGCGGCCGGAGCCCATCTCCACCCAGGTGATCCCGCGCGACCGGCACGCGGCGTTCTTCTGCACCCTGGCGGTGGTGGCGAGCGCGGTCGAGCGGCTGGCCACCGAGGTGCGGCACCTGCAACGCTCCGAGGTCCGGGAAGCCGAGGAATACTTCCACCCCGGCCAGAAGGGCTCCTCGGCCATGCCGCACAAGCGCAACCCGGTGCTGTCCGAGAACCTCACCGGCCTGGCGCGGATCGTGCGCGGCTACGCGGTGCCGGCGCTGGAGAACGTGGCGCTGTGGCACGAGCGCGACATCAGCCACAGCAGCGTCGAGCGGGTGATCGCCCCCGACGCCACGATCACGCTGGACTTCGCCCTCGCCCGCCTGGCCGGCATGATCGACAAGCTGACCGTCTACCCCGAGCGCATGCGCGCCAACCTCGACGCGCTGGGCGGCGTGGTGCACAGCCAGAAGGTGCTCCTCGCCCTGACCCGGGCCGGCATGGCGCGCGAGGACGCCTACGCGGCCGTGCAGCGCGCCGCGATGGCTACCTGGACGGCGCTGGGCGACCCCACGGGGCGCTCCTTCCGCGCCGAGCTGCTGGCCGACGCGGCGGTGGCCGCCCGCCTCGACGCCGCGGCGATGGATGCAGCGATGGATCCGGAGAAGGACTTCCGGCACGTCGAAACCACGCTGGCGCGGGTGTTCGCGGGCGGCGGCGCCTGAGGCGGGGAGCGGCGCCGGGGAGGCAGCACCGCGGGCCGGGCGGGATGCCGTCGCTTCGGGGCGGAATGACGGCGCGCGCCGCCCTCGTCCCGCCCCTCGCAGCACCCAATATCGGATCTCCCCCGGGAGGTACGCAGGGATGTCCCGCATCCGCACCATCGCCGTCGCCCTCGCCGCGCTGCTCTCGGCCGCGCCGCCCGTCCTCGCCGCTTCCGCCGACGCGGGGTTGGTCCTCGCCGCCGGCGACCCGATCCCGGTGGAGAGCTACTATCGCGGCGGCTTCGACCGGCCCTACCTCGCGCCGCCGTACTACGCCCAGCCCCGCTACCGGGACCCGCGCGGCTACGACGGGCCGCGGCAGTACTACCAGCCGCCGCCGCGCGTGTACTACGCGCCCCTGCCGCGACACTCGGCGCCGCCGCCGTCGGCCTTCCGCTACTACGGCGGCCCGCCCGGCGGTTCCTACCGGCGCTACTGAGGTACGGCGGCCCGCGGGCATGTGCACCGTCGTGATCCTGCGCCGGGGCGGCCATGCCTGGCCGCTGCTCCTGGCCGCCAACCGCGACGAGCGGCTCGACCGCCCCTGGGACCCGCCGGGCCCCTGGTGGCCCGGGGACGGCGCACCGGCGGAGGGCTTGGTGGCCGGACGCGACCGCCTCGCGGGCGGCACCTGGATGGCGCTGGGCGGCGACGTGGTGGTGGCGGTGCTGAACCGCGTCGGCAGCCTGGGTCCGGCCGCCGGCCGGCGCTCCCGCGGTGAGCTGCCGCTGCTGGCGGCCGGGGCTGGGAACGCGGCGGCGGGGGCGCGGTGCCTCGCGGCGCTTGACGCCGGCCAATGGCGCCCCTTCAACGCGGTGGTCGCCGACCGCGACGCCGCCTACTTCGTGCGCGGCCTGGGGGCCGGCCGACCGGAATGCCGCGCCCTGCCGGACGGGCTGACCATGATCACCGCCCACGACCCCGACGACCTCGCCTCACCTCGGGTCCGCCGGCACCTGCCGCGCTTCCGGGCCGCCGTCCCGCCCGAGCCCGATGCCCGGGACTGGCGCGGCTGGGAAGCGCTGCTGGCCGACGATGGTCCGGACGAAGCGGGAGATGTCGCCGCCGCGCTGCGCGTGCCGACGACCGACGGCTTCGGCACGGTGTGCGCGAGCCTGCTGGCGCTGGGTGCGGGCGGCGAGCGGCGCTGGCGCTTCGCGGCTGGGCCGGCGGGTACCGCGCCGTTCCACGACGTGCCGCTTGGGGTCCTGAGCGCGGCACCGCCCCCGCAGTGACGGGGGCGGCGCCCGTTCGAAGCAACCGGAGGATCCGCGCCCCCCGGTCGGGCCCGCTTTCTTAGACCGGCTTGGATACCGGCCTGACGCCGGTGGTCTCTTCGTCCGCCGTGCGGCCGCCCGTGCCGGGTCGGCCACTCATCGCGCCGTCCTCGTTCTCGGGATGCGCGCCGGACACGTTGGTGCCGGCCACCTTGTCGAGGCCGCGGCTGGCCATCGTGCCCGGTGGGTTGCCCGGCGTGCCGTCGGGGGTAGAGGCCGTCAGCCCCTCGCCGCCCGAAATGCGGCTGGTCGCGCGGCCGGCCACGGTGCCGGACGAGTTGGCGGCGGTGCCCTCGGACTGGCCGGGGTAGGCACCCGAGGTGTTGGTGCCCGCGACTTGGTCGAGGCCGCGGCTGGCCATCGTGCCCGGCGGGTTGCCCGGCGTGCCGTCGGGCCTGTCGCTCGTCAGCGCGCCGGTGCCGAAGGCGCCAGCGCCCGCGCCCAGCGCGCCCGCGCCCATCAGGCCGGCGCCCATGCCGGCGGCGGTGTCGGTGCCAGTGCCCGTGCCAGTGCCCGTGCCCGTGCCCGTCCAGCCGCCGGCGCGGTAGTCGGCGTCGCGGGCGACCACATCCACCGGACCGTGCCGCTCGAGGATGGTCTCGGCCTGCGCGATGCGGGCCTCCTCCGCGCGCACGGTAACGAGGTTGCCGCCGCGCCGCACGCCTTCGTCGTACACCGCGGCGTCGCTCTCGCTCACGCCCGCGCCGGTCAGGCCGCCGAGCAAGCCGCCCGCCGCCGCGCCGACGCCGGCGCCGGTCAGCGCCGCGACCAGCCAGCCCGCCGCCACGATCGGGCCGAGACCGGGGATCGCCAGCGCGCCGAGGCCGGCGGCTAGACCCGCGCCGCCGCCGAGCACCGTGCCCAGCGTGGCGCCGATGCCGGTGCCGCTCTCGGCCTCCTCGGGAACGTCGGTGGCGGCCGTGCCGCCGTGGCGACTGTCGGCGTTGCCGGCGACGAGGCTGACATCGTCGTGGGAGAAGCCGGACGCTTCCAGTTCGCGCACCGCCGCCAGGGCGGTGTCGTGGTCGTCGAACATGCGGGCGATGGTGGTGGTCGCCATGATGGTTGTCCTCGCTCTTCGCCGCCTCGGCGGCGCTGGGGTTGTCGCCGCGAAGCGGCGCTAGGCTCGTTGCTGCGGAGCGGCGCTAAGCTCGTCGCTACGGAGCGGCGCTCGGGTCAGCGCCGCTGGGCGGGGTCGTTGCCGCCGGGCCCATCCTCGCCCGGCGGCGGCGCTCAGCGCGCCGCGCCGGTCACCACGTTGCCCTGGAAGTCCAGCCCGACCTCGGCGGCCGCACCGTTGCGCATCGCCCGACCGCGCCACACGCCGGCGCCGTCCTGCGTCAGCGGGCCGACGTCGCTGTAGCCGGCCGCCTCGATGCGCGAGCGCGCCTGCCCCTCGGTGAAACTGTTGGAACCGGCCACGGGCGACGCCGTGGTGGGCGGGTTGTTGGTGCCCGGGGCGGTGGCGCCCGTGCCGGCGCCCGGCCGGGCGCCGCCGCCGGGCGCTACGCCCGAGGCAGGTACCTCGATGCCGGGGTTCGCCATGCCCGGGACCGCGGTGTTGGGGGTGCCGGGCCGGGCCACCGTGCCCGGCGACGTGGCGGTGGTGCCGCCGCTGGGGTTCGCGGTCGTGCCCTGGTCCGAGGGCCGGGGGGTCTGCGCCAAGGCGATCGGCGCGACCGCGAGGGTGGCGAGCAGCGCCAAGCTAGCGGTGGTGGACCTCATGCCGTGTTTATCCTTGTCCCGTGTGACGTGGCGACCGGGGCCGCCCGGCAGGCTTAACGACGCGGGTCACGGATCGTTGACGCGGCCGCGAGGAGATTTCGCGCCCCCGCCCTCGAGCCCTGTCGGCGGGCCACGCGCCCGGCGGTGTTCCCCCGGCGCGCCGGCTGCTATACCCCGCCCGCGCGCCGCCTCGGCCCCCGCACCCGCGGGCGGGAACCGGCGGCGGCGCACGGCTTCTGGACGACGCGAACATGGCCCGCAGGCGGCAGCTCTACGAAGGCAAGGCGAAGGTCCTGTTCGAGGGACCCGAGCCGGGCACCCTGGTCCAGTACTTCAAGGACGACGCCACCGCCGGCAACGGCACCAAGAAGGGCATCATCACCGGCAAGGGCGTGCTGAACAACCGCATCAGCGAGCACCTGATGACCAAGCTGGGCGACATCGGCGTGCCCACCCACTTCATCCGCCGGCTGAACATGCGCGAGCAGCTGATCCGCGAAGTCGAGATCATCCCCATCGAAATGGTGATCCGCAACGTCGCCGCCGGCTCGCTCGCCACCCGCCTCGGGCTGCCCGAGGGCCAGCGCCTGCCGCGCTCCATCGTCGAGTACTACTACAAGAACGACGCCCTGAACGACCCGATGGTGTCGGAGGAGCACATCACCTGCTTCGGCTGGGCCGGCACGCAAGACCTCGACGACATGGTCCAGCTCGCGCTGCGGGTGAACGACTTCCTGTCCGGCCTGTTCCTGGGCGCCGGCATCACGCTGGTGGACTTTAAGCTGGAGTTCGGCCGCCTGTACGAGAACGACGACATGCGCATCGTGCTGGCCGACGAGATATCCCCCGACAATTGCCGGCTGTGGGACAGCAAGACCGGCGAGAAGATGGACAAGGACCGCTTCCGCCGCGACCTGGGCCGCGTCGAGGAAGGCTACCAGGAGGTCGCCCGCCGCCTGGGCATCCTCCCCGAGGCGGGGGTGCGCGACCTCAAGGGGCCGGAGCTGATGCAGTGAGCGACGCCGTCGGCACGCGCGTCCGCGTTACCGTGATGCCCAAGGCGGGCGTCCTCGACCCCCAAGGCAAGGCAATCGGCCACGCCCTCGCCGGCCTGGGCTACGCCGGGCTGGGCGAGGTC
Organism: uncultured Roseomonas sp.; assembly: GCA_964243365.1. Taxonomy (GTDB): domain Bacteria; phylum Pseudomonadota; class Alphaproteobacteria; order Acetobacterales; family Acetobacteraceae; genus Roseomonas. The sequence goes on from CAXTEL010000012.1 coordinate 60,765, forward strand.
CGCGCCGGCAAGGTGATCGAGCTGGACCTGCCCGGCGCCGACCCCGACGCCGCCCGCGCCGCGGCCGAGGAGATGGCCCGCCGGCTGCTGGCCAACACGGTGATCGAGAGCTTCCGGGTCGAGGTGTTGGGCGGGTGAGCGTCGCACCGCGGGCGCGCCGCTGATGGCCCCTCGGGTCGCGCGCGGGGGCCGCCCCGCGGAAAGGCGCGCCGGCGGCGGCCCGACCGGGCGCGCGCCCGTGATCGTCGCGCGGGGAGCGCGCCCATGATCAAGACCTCGCTCCTGCTGATGACGCTGCTCACCGTGCTCGTGGCCGTGGGGCTGCGCTGGCGCCAGGGGCGGGTGCCGGCGGTGGCCGCCCTCGCCCAGCGCGGGGTGCTGGCGCGCGCTCAGGCGGGGCTGGACCGCTGGGTGACCGCGGCGGCGATCGCCGCGGTGGCCACCATCGCCATCCTCGGCGGGCTGCACTGGCTGCGGCTGCTCGGCCCGTGAGCGCCGCGTCCGTCCCCCACCCCGGCACCTCGCAGGAGATCGGCGCATGAAGGCCGCGGTCGTCGTCTTCCCCGGCACCAACCGCGAGCGCGACGTGGCGCTGGCCCTGCGCCGCGCTTCCGGTCGCGTGCCCGCGATGCTCTGGCACGCCGAGGCTGCCCTCCCCAACGGGCTCGACCTCGTGGTGCTGCCCGGCGGCTTCTCCCACGGCGACTACCTGCGCTGCGGCGCGATGGCCGCGCGCTCCCCGGTCATGGGCGCGGTGCGCGACTTCGCGGGCCGCGGCGGCCACGTGCTGGGCATCTGCAACGGCTTCCAGATCCTCGCCGAGGCCGGGCTGCTGCCGGGCGCCCTGCTGCGCAACGCCGCGCTACGCTTCCTTTCCATGGACGCCACCCTGCGCGTCGAGCGCGACGCCACCCCCTTCACCGCCCGCTGGCGGCGCGGTGGCACCTTCCGCGTGCCGATGGCGCACGGCGACGGCAACTACTTCGCCGACGAGAGCACGCTCGACCGGCTGGAGGGCGAGGACCTGGTCGCCTTCCGCTACGTCGACGACCGCGGCGCGCGCGGGCCGGGCGGCAACCGCAACGGCGCGGCGCGCGACATCGCCGGCATCCTGTCGCCCAACCTGCGCGTGCTGGGCATGATGCCGCACCCCGAGAACGCGTCCGACCCGCTCGCCGGCGGCGAGGCGGGCCTGCCGCTGTTCGCCGGGCTGGCGGAAAGCCTACTCGCCGCGTAGCGGGCCCACTCCAGGTCGGAACGCGCCTCCGCCGGGAACGCCCCGGCCGCACCCCTCAGGGCAGCGGCCCCGCCCGGGTCGCCGCCCGCGCCGTGATCACGCTGCCCACGCGCCGGGCCTCCTCCACCGAGGAGCGGAAATGCGCCCCCGCCAGGATGCGCGATTCCGCGCACTCCTCAGCCGCCGCCTCGATCGAGGGGAACCGGCGCGCCCGGCTGATCCCGGTGTCGCCGAGCTGCTCGTGCTGCCCCATGCCCATCACCAGGTCGGCCGAACGCACCGTGCTGGGCTGGGCGAAGTAGGTCACCTCGCCCAGCTCGGGCAGCGCGTCGCGCAGCACGGTGGCGCCGACGAAGCAGTCTGCGGCGTGGCCCGACGGGTACTCGGGGTGCGGCGGCGTTTCCAGCAGCGGCAGCCAGCCCCGGTCGGCCGCGAAGCCGGGGCCGCCCGACCGGATCGCCGCGATCGGGCGCCAGTAGCCGAAGCGCTCCTTCTCGCGCCAGATGATCACGGCGGAGTCCGCCATCGCGGCGGCCAGCCGCGACATGATCCGCGCGTGCTCGGGCATGCCCCCCGCGCGCGGCGCCGCGTCGAGCAGCGCGACCGCGAGATTTACGAAGCCGCGTTGCGAGCTCTGGAACGCCCAGAAGATCGCGGACTCCACCTGCGGCAGCGTCCGCCCCGGCGCGTCCTCGCCGCCGATCCACCGCACCTCCTCCAGGTCGCGCAGGAAGGCCTCGCTGCCCAGGGCGGGCGGCGTCGGCGCGTCGGCCACCTCGCGGGCGTCGAGCAGGAAGGGCAGCATGCTGCTGGTGCTGCTGTTCAGGAAATCCTGCGGCACCGGCCGCCATTCGCCCGGTCCGTCGCCGACGGGAAAGGGGATCACCACGTCGCTGCCATCACCGCGGCGCCGGGACACGGCGGTGTCGGCGACCGCCCGGCCCAGCTCCAGCCCGGCCCCGCGCGCCGGCTCGTCGGGCGGCAGCCGGGCGAAGGCGACGCGGAAGACGGCGTCGATCTCCGGCCACGCTTCGGGGTGCAGGGCCGACAGCGCGCGCACGGCCGCCGCCACCATCGCCGCTTCCGGCAGGGCGCCCTCGGCCGCCGGCTCGTCCGCTTCCGGCGGCGCCCAGCGCGCGTGGGCCGGCCTGGCCGCGTTCAGCGCGTCGTGCATGGCCATGTGCATGATCGCGAGGGTGCGGAAGTTCGCGGCCCCCTGGCCGAGCCGGTCGGCGAGCAGCGTCCACTCGGTCACTGCGTCGGCCGCGGCGGCGGGGCGGGGCGGGGCGACGACCGTCAGCGACAGCAGCAGCGCCGCGGCGGTCCTGGCGAGCGTTCCCATGGCGAATCCCCCGAGCCGGTGCCGTCCGGTCCTACGCCGCGCGGCGCGATCCCGGTACCGTGAATCGCGGCGGCCCACTGGCTCCCTGATCGCCCGACCATGCTGTACGGCTCCCGGAACGAACGCAAGGGCGACGCGCCGGCTTGCCACGCCGCGGCGGCTTGGGCATGGACTTCGCCCATGCAGGACCCGCCACGCGTGCCGCCCCTGGAGCCCGCCCGCGCCGCGCAACTGGCCGCCGAGTTCGGCCTCGCGCCCGACGAGTACGCGCGCGCCCTCGCCATCCTCGGCCGCGCGCCGACGCTCACCGAACTGGGCGTGTTCTCGGTGATGTGGAGCGAGCACTGCTCCTACAAGTCGTCCCGCCACTGGCTGCGCCAGCTGCCCACGAAGGCGCCGTGGGTGATCCACGGCCCCGGCGAGAACGCCGGCGTGATCGACGTCGGCGAGGGCCTGGCCGCCATCTTCAAGATGGAGAGCCACAACCACCCTTCCTTCATCGAGCCCTACCAGGGCGCCGCCACCGGCGTCGGCGGCATCCTGCGCGACGTCTTCACGATGGGCGCCCGCCCCGTCGCCAACCTCAACGCCCTGCGCTTCGGCGACCCCGCCAACCCGCGCACCCGGCGCATCCTCGACGGCGTGGTGCGCGGCATCGGCGGCTACGGCAACTGCGTCGGCGTGCCCACCGTCGGCGGCGAGGTCAACTTCCACCCCGCCTACGACGGCAACCCGCTGGTCAACGCCATGACCGTGGGCATCGCGCCGCTGGACCGCATCTTCCTCTCGGCCGCCGCCGGCATCGGCAACCCGGTGGTCTACGTCGGCTCCAAGACCGGCCGCGACGGCATCCACGGCGCCACCATGGCCTCCGCCGAGTTCTCCGCCGACAGCGAGGAGAAGCGCCCCACCGTGCAGATCGGCGACCCCTTCGCCGAGAAGCTGCTGATCGAGGCCTGCCTGGAGTTGATGAGCACCGACGCCATCGTCGCCATCCAGGACATGGGCGCGGCGGGGCTCACCTCCTCGGCCGTCGAGATGGCTGGCCGCGGCGGCGTCGGCATCGACCTCGTGCTCGACGACGTGCCGCAGCGCGAGGCGGGCATGTCGGCCTACGAGATGATGCTCTCCGAGAGCCAGGAGCGCATGCTCATCGTGCTCCGCCCCGGCGCCGAGCCGCAGGCCGAGGCGATCTTCCGCAAGTGGGAGCTGGACTTCGCCGTGGTCGGCCGCATCACCGGCACCGGCCGCATCGTGGTGACGCACGCGGGCCGCGTGGAAGCGGACATCCCCCTGGCGCCGCTGGAATCCGAGGCGCCGCTGTACCGCCGCCCCACCGCCGAGACCCCCGGGCAGCCGGTGCTGGACGCGCGCGACATCCCCGCCCCGCTCGCCACGGCCGACGCCCTGCTCAGGCTCCTCGCCTCGCCCGACCTGTGCTCGCGCCGCTGGATCTGGGACCAGTACGACAGCACCGTGGGCGGCGGCACCGTGCGCCGCCCCGGCGCGGCGGACGCGGCGGTGGTGCGCATCGGCGAGGGCACCCGGGCGCTGGCCATCACCACCGACTGCACCCCCCGCTACTGCCTCGCCGACCCCGAGAGCGGCGGCGCCCAGGCGGTGGCCGAGGCGTGGCGCAATATCACCGCGACAGGCGCCACCCCGCTCGCCATCACCGACAACATGAACTTCGGCAACCCCGAGAAGCCCGAGGTGATGGGCCAGTTCGCGGCCGCCGTGCGCGGCATGGCGGCGGCCTGCACGGCGCTCGACTTCCCCGTCGTGAGCGGCAACGTGTCGCTCTACAACGAGACCGAGGGCCACCCGATCCTGCCCACCCCCGCGATCGGCGGCGTGGGCGTCATCGCCGACGCTGCGCTGGCCGCCCGCCTCGCCCCGCCGCCCGGCGCCGCCCTGGTGCTGCTCGGCGCCACGCGCGGCCACCTCGGCCAGTCGCTGTGGCTGCGCGAGGTCGCGGGCCGCGAGGACGGCGCCCCGCCTCCCGTGGACCTCGCCGCCGAGCGGCGCACCGGCGACTTCGTGCGCCCGCGCATCCTTTCCGGCGAGGTGCTGGCCTGCCACGACGTGTCCGACGGTGGGCTGCTGGTGGCGCTGGCCGAGATGGCCCTGGCCGGCGACGTCGGCATCCCTCTCGACCCCGGCCTGCACGACGGCGTGCCCGAGCACGCTTGGTGGTTCGGCGAGGACCAGGGCCGCTACGTCGTCGCCGTGCGCGACCCGGCGCCGATCCTGGCGGCGGCGCGCGCGGCCGGGGTGCCGGCCGCCGTGCTGGGCCGCGCCGGCGGCCGGGACTTGGTTCTGCCCGGCGGTACCGCCATATCGCTGCACACGCTGCGGTCGGCGCACGAGGACGCGCTGCCCGCGATGATGGAGGGCTGAACCCGATGGCGATGCAGCCGGCCGAGATCGAGGCGCTGATCCGCGCAGCCCTTCCCGACGCGCGCGTGACCATCGAGGACCTCGCCGGCGACGGCGACCACTACGCCGCCGCCGTGGTGTCCGAGGCCTTCCGCGGCCGCTCGCGCGTGCAGCAGCACCAACTCGTCTACGCCGCCCTGGGCGGCCGCATGGGTGGCGAGCTGCACGCCCTGGCGCTGCAAACCTCCGCTCCCGAGTGATACCCACCGCTTCCCGAAGGACCACCCAGCCATGAGCGACACCGCCGCCCGCATCCAGGCCGAGATCACGCAGAATCCCGTGGTGCTCTACATGAAGGGCACGCCGGCCTTCCCGCAGTGCGGCTTCTCCGCCCGCGTGGTGCAGATCCTGTCCCACATGGGCGTGCCGTTCCGCGGCGTGAACGTGCTCGAGGATCCCGAGCTGCGCGAGGGCGTCAAGGCCTACACCAACTGGCCCACCGTGCCGCAGCTCTACGTCGCCGGCGAGTTCGTCGGCGGCTGCGACATCGTGATGGAGATGTTCCAGTCCGGCGAGCTCAAGACCCTGCTGGGCGACAAGGGCGTCGCCACCTCCGCCGCCGCCTGAACCATCCCCGCCGCG
>CAXTEL010000012.1:66464-74045 GCA_964243365.1 uncultured Roseomonas sp.
GCTGGGCGACAAGGGCGTCGCCACCTCCGCCGCCGCCTGAACCATCCCCGCCGCGCGGGCGGGCCCTGCCCCCGCCCGCGCGGCCCATCATCCCCGCGCCCGCCGCGTGATCCCGCCCCTCGACCCGGAAGCCGACGTCCTCCTCGTGGTGGACGTGCAGCCCGATTTCATGCCTGGCGGCGCCTTGCCGGTGCCCGGAGGCGACGCCGTGCTCCCCGTCGTCAACCGTCTGCTCGGCATCTTCGGCCACGCCGTCGCCACCCAGGACTGGCATCCGCCCGACCACCTGTCCTTCGCCAGCCAGCACCCCGGCGCCGCGCTGTTCTCGACGGTCGCGCTGCCCTACGGCCCGCAGACTCTGTGGCCCGACCATTGCGTCGCGGGCACGCCGGGCGCCGCCCTCCACCCGGGCCTGGACCGGGACCGCCTGCGCGCGGTGTTCCGCAAGGGCTTCCGGCGCGCCGTGGACAGCTACGGCGGCTTCACCGAGAACGACCGCCGCACCCGCACCGGGCTGGAAGGGTACCTGCGCGGCGTCGGCACGCGGCGGGTGTTCGTGTGCGGGCTGGCCACCGACTACTGCGTCGCCGCCACGGCGCTCGACGCCGCCGGGCTCGGCTTCCCGACCTTCGTGTTGGCCGACGCCTGCCGCGCCATCGCCGCCCCCGCCCCCGGCGGCGGCACCACCCTGGACGCCGCGCTCGCGGCGATGCGCGCGGCCGGCATCGAACTCACCGACTTCGCCGCGCCGGACGTTCTTGCCGCCACTGCCCCCGACGCCGGCCGCAACGCGCCGCGCGGGACGGCGTTCTCCGCCGGCCCCTGACGCCGGAAGCCCCGCCCCTTGGACATCACCGCGCTGGTCGGCTCGCTCGCGACCCTCGCCTCGGTGGTGAGCTTCCTGCCCCAGGCCTGGAAGATCATCCGAACCCGCGACACCACCGCCATCTCCACCCGCATGTACGCCGTCACGGTGGTCGGCTTCTCGCTGTGGCTCACCTACGGCCTGTTGCTGGAACGATGGCCGCTGATCGCCACCAACGGCCTGTGCCTACTACTGTCGGCCTTCATCCTGGCCATGAAGCTGCTGCCCCAGCACCGCAAGGACGCCGTCGCGGACGCGCTCGACCCGACGCTCTGACGCGACCGCGGAGCCATCCGGAACCAACCCCGACCCGCCGCGTCCGCGTCACGGCGCGGCCCGCGTCCCGAGCGCGGCGGCCGGCGGCACGCGCCGCGCCCGCGCCACCGCCGCCACCAGGGCCAGCATCGCCGCCGCCGTGGCCGCCGCCAGCGGGTCGAGCTGGTTCAGCCCCAGGTTGGCCAGCACCACCGCCAGCAGTGCGTAGCCGACCCCGGCCACGTACCAGCCGCTGCCGCGCGACGCCCAAGCCACGGCGCCCGCGAAGCCGCCCACCGCCAGCAGCACCAGCACCGCGGCCAGGGTGGCGCCGAAGCCTTCCGCCGGCACCATCCCCGCCGCCCGCGCCGCGCCGGAAACGTTGGCGAAGGCCGCCGCCGACAGCCAGCCGGCGAGCAGCCCGGTCAGCGGGTAGACGATCCAGCGCGCCGCCCCGCCCTTCTCGCCTGAACCCCGCGCCGCCAGGAACGCCACCAGGGCGCAGCCGAGCCCGGTCCCGATGATCACCACCAGCCCGAAGCCCACCGTGGCCGAGAACTGCGCCACCAGCATCCAGGCGACGTTGGCCGCGAAGGCCCCGGCCAGCGGCCAGCCGACGCGGCGCGCCAGAACCGCGTCCCGGCTCCCCGGCAGCACCTGCCACGCGCCGTAGGCGAGCGAGAACAGGAAGATCACCCCCCACATCGTCGGAAAAGCGTAGCCGGCAGGCTCGGCGGGCGTCCGGCTCGCGGCGGCCGCCACGCCGATGGATCGTCCCAACCCCAGCGCCGGCAGCGCGGCGACGCCGACCTGCACGGGCGGCAGCGCGAGGCACAGGGCGCGCCTGAGGCCGTCGGCGGTCATCGGCGTCGTCGGCATGCTGGCCCCCCCTCGAAGCCCGGCGCGCGCGGTGGAGCGCCGGCTTTCCCGGTCGCGGGGGCGGGCGTCCCGCGCCCCGGATCAGTGGCCCGGCAGGCGCTCGTACACGTAGCGCATGCGCTCGTGGACCGGCACGCCGAACACCGGCCGGTAGTTCCGGTCCAGCTCGTCCACCACCATCTGCCAAGTCTGCGACGTGTTGCGCGGCATGGCGGACCCGGTCGAGACGACGTAGGTGGGGCGGCCGTCCAGGATCCGGCGCACCTCGGCTTCCTGGTCCGCGCCGGTGGCGCCGGACTCCTTCAGGTCGTTTAAGTGGCCCGAGAAGGCGTAGCGCGTCGGCAGGCAGCTTCCCGTGAGGTGGTACAGGATCGGCTCGTCGTTCTGGTGGACGAACAGGCAGTCCCGCAGGCGGGGCTGGAGGTAGTCGGCGATCGCCCTAACCTGGCTGCCGTCGCCGCGGATCCAAACGTGGCGCGTGACTACCACCGTGGAGGCGATCGCGCCGAACAGTGGCACGAACACCATGAACGGCAGGTGCCAGCCGCCCGACCCCGAGGACGCCCCCAGGCCGGCCTGCCGGTCCCCGAGCAGCGGCGCCGAAGCCGCCGCCAGCGGCACCAGCAGCGGCAGCGCGTAGTGGTCGTAGAAGGTGCCGAAGACGAGCACGCCGGCGACCGCGGCGAGCGACCAGCCGACGGCGAAGTCGTGCGCCCGGACGCGCTCGGGCCGCCCGGCGACGCCCGGCGCGCGGCGCGGCCAGCGGCCGGACGCGGCGCACAGCACCAGCGGCAGCAGCAGACCCGTCATCTGCGCCAAGCGACCGGACGCTGAGCCCGAGATCGCCGTGGTACGCTGGAACACCGAGGTGAAGTTCGCGAACACGAAGGCGTCGGCGTGCCCCAGCGCGACGTACCACAGCAGCGCCAGCGCGGTGGGCAGCAGCGCCAGCGCGACCCAGGCCGCCCCGAACCCCAGCAGGCGAACCGCGCCCAGGCCGGAGCGCCAGCCGCACCACAGCAGCGCGGCGCCGAAGAAGACGCCCTCGAACACCGCCGTATACTTGATTTGCATCGCGACGCCGGTGAGCAGCATGGCGCCTGCGCCGAGCCGCAGCAGCCGCGCGGCGTCGCCCGGCCTGGCCACGGCGCGCAGCGAGAGCAGCGCCGCCAGCGCGACCGGCAGGTTGTAGAAGACCGGCGACTGCCCACCCTCGCCGCCGAATATCCCCAGGAACAGCAGGTACGCCGCGCCGGCGAGCAGCGCCGCCAACGGCCGCGCGAAGCGCGCCGCGATGGCGGCGATAATGAGCGCGGTCGCAGCCGCGAACAGCGTCGCCACCACTTGGTACTGGACGATACCCTCGCCGCCCAGCAGCCGGATGGCCGCGTAAATCAGGAACAGCCCGACCGGCTTGCGGTCCCAGATGTCCACGAACGGCAGCGCGCCGTGCAGCATCCGGTCGCCCACGAGCAGGTAGAACTGCTCGTCGACGTGGAGCACCGGGTTGCCGAACACGGGCGCGCGCGCGGCAAACGCTACGGCGAGCAGCAGCAGCGCGAACACCCACAACCGCTGCCGGGCCGAGCTGCCCTCCAGAGCGTCGAACAGATCCGCGCGCCCCGGCCGTCCCGCCGGAAAGGCGGTGCCGGCAGACAGTTCCTCCCCCGCCGGGCGCGCCCGCTGGTCCGGGCCGGCGAGATCGAGTTCACTCAATGACGTGCCCTCGGCCGCCGGTTCGCGCGGGGAAGCGCCGCCGAATGGGACCGCCCTCGCGGGGCGATCGGATTTCCATTTCTACGGCGTGCCGCGCGACCGGGCAAGCCGACGGCCCGCGCCCCCGCGCCGGCTCCCCGAGGGGAGGCACGGCGAACGGGAAGCGGCGCCCGTTCAGCGCAGCCCGGACCTCAGCGCGAGTAGAACTCGACCACCAGATTGGGCTCCATCTGCACGGGGAAGGGCACGTCGGCCAGCTTGGGCGCGCGGACGTAGGAGCCCTTCATCTGGCGGTGGTCCACCTGGATGTACTCGGGCACGTCGCGTTCGCCCGACTGCGCGGCGTCGAGCACCGCGGTCATCTGCTTGGACTTCTCCTTGACCTCGATCACATCGCCGTCCTTCACTAGGAAGGAGGGGATGTTCACCCGCCGGCCGTTCACCTGCACGTGGCCGTGGTTGACGAACTGGCGCGAGGCGAACGGCGTCACCGCCAGCTTCATGCGGTAGATCACCGTGTCCAGCCGCCGCTCCAGCAACTCGATCAGGTTCTCGGAGGTGTCGCCCTTACGGCGCACGGCCTCCTCGTAGTACTTGCGGAACGCCTTCTCGCCGATGTTGCCGTAGTAGCCCTTGAGCTTCTGCTTGGCCATCAGCTGAATGCCGAAGTCGGTCGGCTTGTTCTTGCGCCGCTGCCCGTGCTGGCCGGGCCCGTATTCCCGCTTGACGATCGGCGACTTGGCGCGGCCCCACAGGTTAACGCCGAGCCGGCGGTTGATCTTGTACTTACTTTCCGCGCGCTTGGTCATGCGGCGTGCCCTTCGTGCTTGCTGCGCGTCCGGTTGTCCGGCGCGCGGATTGTCCCGGTAGTCCCGCGCCCGGTCCCCGCGAAGCGGCGGAGATAAGGGATGCGGGCGGGCGCGCGCCGATCCCCGATCGCTCGGGGAAGCGCGTCCACGTTCCCGGAAGGAAGGGAGGGCGTGTAGCGGCCGGTTGGGCCGCTTGTCAAACCCGGCCGGCCGGAACGCCGGCCCGCCGGTTCCCGGCTTGCCAAACCGCGAACGCCGACGCAGATGCGCGGCGATGGTCGTGACGCGCGAGGAGATCCTGGTCCTGGGCTTGACCGCCGGCGTGGTCGGCAGCCTTGTGGGCGGGCTCATGCTGGGCGTCGGCCTGGGCATGGCGGTGCAGGGCGCCAACATCGGCTGGCTGCTGGCGCTGCCGGCCGCGCCGGTGTCGGGGCTGCTCGGCTACGCCCTCGCCCGCCGCCTCGCGACCCGGCTGTCCGCGCCGGACTGAGCCGGCCGGAGCCGCGGAGGGCGGCCGGGCCCGGAACCGCGTGAGACGCGCCGCCCGGCGCCCCGGCCGCGCCGCCCTGCCTTCACCATTCCAACACCTTCGCGGCGCATCCTGCCGCCATGAACGCGACTCAGCACGCCGGCGCCGCGCCGTCGTCCGCCGGGCCGGGCCTGCTCGTGCTCGACGCGAGTCGCGCTGTGCAAGGCTGGAACCCTGCCCTCGCCGCGCTGCTCGGCCTGCCGCCCTCGTTGTCGCCTCCCCTGCCGCTGGCCGACCTGCTGGGCGTCTGCCGCCTCCCGCGCGGGGACCGCGACGCGTTGCTGGCGCTGGCGCGGACCGACGCGGACGCCCCCGGCGGCGCCCGGCTCGGCGCGCTGGCCGCCCACCTGTTCGCGCTGTCGCCGGGGCTGTGGGGGCTGAGCCTGACGCCCGCCGCCGCGTTGGAGCGGCGGCTGGACGGCCTGACCGGGCTGGCCGACCGGGAAGCCTTCGGGGAAGCCCTGCGCGAGGCCGTGGACGGCGGCGAACCGCGGGCCGTGCTCGCCCTGGACCTGGACCGCTTCAAGGCGGTGAACGACACCCTCGGCCACCCGGTGGGCGACGCGCTGCTGCGCACCGTGGCCGACCGGCTGCGCGGGGCGCTGCGCGGCGGCGACCTCGCCGCCCGGCTCGGCGGCGACGAGTTCGCGGTGCTGCTCGACGCCGGCGGCCGGCGCGCGGCGGGCGGGCGCGAGGCGGCCGAGGCGCTGGCCGCGCGGCTGGTGGACCTGCTGTCCCGCCCCTACCTGCTGGCCGGCCAGGTCGTGCTGGTCGGCGTCAGCATCGGCGTCGCCCTGCTGCCCGAGGACGGCGACGACGCGGCGCTGCTGATGCGCCGGGCCGACCTCGCGCTCTACGCTGCCAAGTCCGCCGGGCGCGGCCGCTGGCGCCGCTTCGCGCCCGAGCAGCAGGAACGGGCGGAAGCGCGGCGGGCGCTGGAGCGCGACCTGCGCCGCGCCCTGCCGCAGCGGCAGTTCGAGCTGTTCTACCAGCCGCAGCACGACGCCGGCAGCGGCCGGCTCGCCGGTTTCGAGGCGCTGCTGCGCTGGCGCCACCCCCAGCGCGGACTGGTGTCGCCGCTGGACTTCGTCCCCCTGGCAGAGGAAACCGGCCTGATCGGCGCCATCGGCGAGTGGGTGCTGCGCGAAGCCTGCGCCGAGGCCGCGCGCTGGCCGGCGCCGCTCACCGTCGCCGTGAACGTGGCGCCCCGCCAGATCGAGGACGGCGAGCTGGAAGGCGCGGTGCGCGACGCCCTGTCCGCCAGCGGCCTCGACCCGGCGCGGCTGGAGATCGAGATCACGGAATCCGCCCTGCTGCGCAACACCGACGCCACGCTGGCCTCGCTGCGGGCGGTGCAGGCGCTGGGGGTGCAGGTCTCGATGGACGATTTCGGCACCGGCTACTCGTCGCTCACCCAGCTCCGCTCCTTCCCTTTCGACCGCATCAAGATCGACCGCTCCTTCGTGTCCGGCGCCGCGACCGGCGCCGACGACGCGGCGGGCGGCGCCGGCTCGGCCATCGTGCGCGCCGTGGCCGCGCTGGGCGCCGAGCTGGGCATGCGTACCACGGCCGAGGGGGTCGAGACGCCCGAGCAGATGGAGCGGGTCCGCGCGATGGGCTGCACCGACGTGCAGGGCTACCTGCTCGGCCGGCCGGTGCCGCGCGACGCGCTGGACGCGATCATCGGGCGGGCAAGCACCCCGCGCGCCCCTCACGCGAGCGAGAAAGGGAAGACCGCATGAACGACGAACTGTTCCGCCTGGTCTACGTCAGCCGCAACACCTCGCGCGAGGAAGGCGAGGGCGTGGAGGATGCGGCCGGCCGCATCCTGCGCTCGTCGCGCCGCAACAACCCCACCTGCCGCGTCACCGGTGCGCTGCTCTACAACGGCGACTGCTTCGCCCAGGTGCTGGAAGGGCCGCTGCCGGAGGTGGAGCAGGTGTTCGAGCGCATCCAGTGCGACCGGCGCCACGCCGACGTCACCGTGCTCGACGCCGGGCCGGTGCCGCGGCGGGAGTTCGCCGCCTGGGCCATGGCCTCCGTCGGCGTGGTGCCGGAGGACGCCGCCTCCTTCGCGCGCCTCGCCGGGCCGCTGCGCAGCGCCGGCGCGGCCGACGTGCTGTCCTTGCTGCGCGCCGTGACCACCCCCGCCGCCTGAGCACCGCCGCCGGCCGGTCCCGGTGGGGCGGCCCCCCGCCGCGCGGCCGGGACGGCCTGGCTTGTGGCGACCCTTCGGCTGGGGCAAGGAACCGGGATGCCGGCTTCCCTGCTGATCGACGCGCGATGCCTGCAGGACGCCGCGCAGCGCGGGGGCGCGCTGGGCCGGCACCTCGCCGCGCTGCTGCGCCGCCGCCCGCGCGCCGTGCGCGCCGTGGCCCTGCTCGACCACGCGCGGCCGCCGCTGCCGCCCGCCCAGGCCGCGCTGTTCGACGCGCTGCGCTGGACCCCCTTCGACGAGCCCGCGCCCGGCGAGCCGGCGGCCGCCTTCCTGCAACCCTGGCCGCTGAACCCGGCGCCGCTGCGGCTGC